>NZ_CAXTHT010000005.1:257522-315222 GCF_964244285.1 uncultured Friedmanniella sp. | reverse complement strand
GCATCACCTTGCCAAGGTGAGGGTCGCGGGTTCGAATCCCGTCGTCCGCTCGGAGCGATTCTCGCCCAGTCCCCTGGGGGGAAGTTCCCCAGGTGGAGTGGCCGAGAGGCGAGGCAACGGACTGCAAATCCGTGTACACGGGTTCAAATCCCGTCTCCACCTCGGGCGATTGGCGCAGCGGTAGCGCGCTTCCCTGACACGGAAGAGGTCACTGGTTCGATCCCAGTATCGCCCACCATCATCACCCCTAGTCAAGGGGCTCTTCTCGGGCAGTGGCATACGGAACCGCTCACCTGTTCCCTCACTTTTCCCCTAGCGGGCCACGAAACGGGCTGTCAGCGCTCCTCGTCGGACTCTTCCACGTACTCGCCGCGGGCCGCCTCGGCCGCGGTCAGAACCGCGATCTTCTTCGAGACGCGCTTGGCGATAATGCGGTAGTTGACGAGAAACAGGTGCTGGTACACCTGACGGGTCAGACTGCTCCCGATCTTGTGGCCGATCTGCCGCTGGATCTGCTCGTCCGACATCCCGGCCGCGTACATGATCGAGACGCAGACGTGCCGCAGCTCGTGCGCGGTCAGGTCGACCCCCGACAGCTGCCGGGCCGCGGCCAGGTGCTTGCGCCACACCGCGTAGGACATGAAGCCGCCCTGCTCGCCGGGACACAGCAGCGTCCAGCGGTCGGCCAGGTCCCGGTTCGGGGCTCGCTTCTTGTCGGTGGTCGAGGCCTTACGTCGGGCTTGCCGGCGGGCGTCGCGTCCCGCCTCCAGCTCCAGTCCCCGGAGCCGGACGGCGTCGCGGCGACCGATGGCGGCCTCCGCCTGCTCGAAGATGATCAGGGGCCGCTTCGACGCAGCCGATTTGGCATCGTCCTGCCGGTACTCCCGTCGTCCCCCCGACTCGGTGGCCACGTCCCTCACCTGAATCGTCTTCATGGTCAGGTTGACCGCGGACACATCGAGGGCGGTGAGCTCCTCGATGCGCAGAGCCGTGTAGGCGATGATGCGGACCAGGTCGCCGTTACCTTCCCCGTTCGGTCCGTACAGGTCAGCGGCCCACTTCGGCAGCGGCCACAGCAGATCCAACGCTGATGCCAGCTTCTCGACCTCAGAGATTGACGGAATGAGGGCAGCCCGCCTGGTCGGCTCCTTGTCCCACACGGTCGGTAGCAGCGCAGCCGGAGACGCCCCCAGGTAGCCGGCCCTTACCGCGTCGCGGAACAGGGACCGGGCGACGCCGGCCACCGTGTTCTTGGTGGCGGCAGTGAGCGGGTCACCGGTCCGCTTGCCGTCCTTGTCGAGCTTTCGCAGTCCCGCGATGGTTTCGTACAGGTCGTCGTGGGTGATGGTCCGCAATTTGCGGTCCCCCAGCTTCGGCAGCAGGTAGGTGTCGCACATGTCCTCGGCCTTCTTCTGGGTGGCGCGGGGCCGCAGCACACCGGGGGCGCTGCCGTCTCGGGTCGGCTTGACGGCGAAAGAGTAGGAGTCCAGCCACTCGTCCACCCATTCGGCGAGCGTCGTCGACTTGGACTTGATCGCGACCGGGGCAGCAGCCGCGGCCGCGTCGGCGACCAGTTTGTCGAGCGCCCGCTGGGCTTGGACCTCGGTTCCCCAGAACGTCGTCGACGGCTGGTACTCCCTGCTCCTCGGGTCCCGGTAGCGCAGCTGCCAGCCGAGCTTCCCGAGCTTGGTTCGTTGCCGCCGGACCCGCTCGCCGTTGACGGTCACCGTTGCCAGGTATTTCTGCGGAGTCGGCCCGTCGTTTCTACCCATGCGCGCTACTGTGCCACGGGGAACGGACAGGGCAATGGCGATTGCGCCCAGCAGGTAGGCCAGCACCTTGCGCCTCATGACCACTGAAACGCGTGAGCCGTTGTGGCGGGTTGGCGAGGCTGCGGCTTTCCTCGGCTACAAGAAGGGGACCGTCTACAAGAAGGTGCGGGCGGGAGAGGTGCCGGTGCGTCGCATCGGTGGCGGGTTGCGGTTTGACCCGGCCGAGCTGGCGGCGATTGGACGGAATGAGGCGCCTGTCCCCCGGCCTCGCGCGGCTGCCACTCCTGTGGTTGTGGAGGCTGCCCCGCTTCCGGTGAAGGCGGCTGCGAAGCGTCCTCCCAAGCAGTCACGGAAGCCTCGCGTTGACCGGTATGCGCACCTACTCCGGACGGGCTAACGCCGAGGAAATTCACCCGATCGGGGGATACAGATCTGCTGGTGCTGCGGGGTCGCGCGGACACGGTGGGAGGGGACGGCAACCCCCTGCCGTCTGACCCCTCGGAGACCCACATGCACCTTCCCGCCCCCACCCGTCCGTTCCCTGTCGCTGAGCTGGAGCTGACCGACCGCTCCTACCCGTGCGACTGCGGCACCTGCCCCCGGTTCATCTACTTCGGCAGCTTCTGCGCCTCCTGCCTGGTCCACTGCGAGCTCGACGCGTTCTTCCCGCAGGAGCCGGTCGACTTCGGCGCCCTGTTCCCGCAGACGCCGGCGCACGACGCCATCACCGAGGCGGCCGCTGAGCGGTTCCTGTCAGAGGTGGCGTGATGGGCAAGCACAAGTCCCGCGGCGTCATGCCTGGCGTGCTCGACTCGAACGGGTACCCGAGCTACGGACCCAACAGGTCGGGCGCGAAGGCCGTTCTAAAGCCGCTACCTGGCAGCCTCGCGAACGTGAATCTTCACCAGAACTCGCGCTGCCTTCCTGGGCCACCGCCTGCGCCCGCGGACGTCAAGCTCTTCTTCGATCTCAACGTTGGGTGCTGCCCATGCGGGCACCAGACGACGGGCCCCGTCCTTTTCGCCCCCTCGGACGTGTCCCCGCCTATCGGGTTCCATCGAATCGGTGACGGCTGGGCAGCTTGTAACCCAGTGCCGGGGTGGGAGGAGCAAACCAGCGCCGCGACGGCTGTCCGCAAGCTCTCGAGGCAGGACGTGCGCGATCTCCTTGGACAGGCAGTCAGCGAGAGCATCCGAATTGAGGAGAGCCGCAGAGACAGCCACGCCGCCGAGGTGGCGTGGACTCAGCGGCACCTCGACAGGGACATGGAGAGGCTCGACGAGTCAGAGAGGTGTCTTCAGTACCGCAAGTGCTACGGCACCGCTCTGATGATCGAGGAGTCGGACATTCGAGAGGTTGCCCTCAAGTTGTCCAGCACCTGGTCAGGGACCCCGGAAGAGCTGTTGGCAGCAGCGGAGGCAGTGTCGTGCTGAGCGACGTGCGCACGATGGGTTGGGAGCCGGTCCCCGGCACCGCCACCATGTACCGCCAAATCGTCGAAGTGTCCGACGCCCCGTTCATGCTGTCGTGGGACCAGGACCCGGCTGCGGTGTACGACACCCGCGGCCACGTGACGCTGTTTCCGTACGACGTCGACCAGGAGTGGGAGGTAGCGGCGTGAGCTTCAAGCGTGACCGCCGAGTGAAGCACCACTACGACATCGCACGGAGAGTCGTCCTATGTCGTTACGCCGACGAGTTGACGGTGGCTCTTCAGGAGCTGGCAGCCGAGGAGGCTCTGGCCGAGGCCCTGCGTGAAAGACGAACCGAGCTTCAGACCGAGCTGCTCTTGATGGGCTGGGAAATACGTCAGCAGCTCGCTGACTGCGGTCCCTCTGTAGAGGACGTCGCTTGGGGTCTCGTGCCTGGCTGGAAGAGCTCTCTAACCGACCTTCTGGAGACGGCGAAGACGGTGGCAGCGTGAGTACCCCGACGGTGTACTCGGACCACTGCGACTGCTCGGACCGCTCGCGGGCCTTCCCCGCAGAGGCAGAGGTCACCGTCGACGTAGACGGTGAGTGTCATCCCGCAGGCCTCCACTGGAGGGACGGCGCCGGCTGGGTGCCGTGCGTGGTTGACGAGAGCAGCTACCGGACGCTACAGAAGACTGCCCTAGACCTCGGCCTGCCGGTCGCGCCCTTCGAGCATTACCTGACGGCTACAGAGTCGGCTGCTGCTGAGCTCAACCGGAAGTCTCTCTCGCACTGGCAGCGGGAGTACCGGAAGGCGCTCGAGAAGGAGCGTGCCCACCGCGCCTCCCTCGTGTCGGTGGCGGAGAACATCCTGGCGGAGAAGCGCTCCGGGCTGCTGACGGCGGAGTGCCGGCTGGCTGTCGCCGAGCTGAGTGACCCGCACCTGGCTGAGATGGCGACCCGGCTGCTCGACGAGGGCTGGTCGCAGTCGCCGCCGGCTCTGCTGGAGTCGGCGAAAGCGGTGCTCCGGTGAGGGACCCACGACACCTGCGGCACGCTCGAGCGATGGCTGTGTGCCACGAAAACGAGGCCGCGGACTGCCGGCGCATCGCAGCAGAGTGGCGCGGCGACCCCAGCTATCCAATGCGTGACAGGCACCTCCGCTACAACATCCGGTGCGCTCTCGAGGCTGAGGTTCGAGCCCTGTTCAACCGGGACAAGATCACGGTCGGGCAGCGGGATGCGGCTCTGGTCCTGTTGCCGGCGTGGCTCGGCGACGACGTCGTCGTGCTGCTAACTACCTCGGAGGCGGTCCTGGGGTGAGCTCAGACGCGCTGAAGGCGGATCTGGACGACTACGCGTACGACGCTGGTCACCAGCCGAAGATGGCCCCCGGTGACCTGTGGGGCTACCCGTTCCGCGGATGTACGTGCGGAGCGGTCACCGACCAGTCGCTGTACGAGCATACGGTGCTGGTCGGGGCCACCCTCTTCTGCGAGGAGCGGGGCCTGCCTGACGCTGCGGTCGACATCGTGGTGCGGCTGGTGATGAACGAGGGTCTGAATTGCGAGCTGAACGAGCTCGAGACGGCGGTCCTCGGACTGCTCGCGTAGGTCTCTCATCAGAGGGTGACAAGGGTCACACTCACAGCTCTTCTCACCTTCCCGCCGGCAGCAAATGTGGTGTGTACGAGCTCAACCTGAGCCCGGCAGAACGTTGCCGGGTCGCTCCCGGAGAACAACGTGATGCAAACACTCACCGCCTCCGGAGGCACCCATGAGCACCAACTTGTACACCGTCGACGAGCTGACCGAACGCGCACTGTCGGTTCAGAGCAGGCTCCTCGACCTCGAACACCACGGCCTCGACACGGCCCGCCAGCAGCGGACCCTGGACGCCATCGGCTACCAGCTGGCCCAGGACCACCCGTCCGCGGTGTCCGGCCTTCTGCGGCAGCTCAACGAACAGCGGGCCATCGCGCAGCGCGTCCACGTGGGCGTCGACTGCACGGTGTGCCCGGCTGAAGACTGGCGTGACTCCCTCGTCGTAGAGGGGGTTCTCGCGTGAACCGGGTCGTCCGCCGTGTTCCTGCGGCTGTCTTCCTGGTGCTGGTCCTGCTCGACGTGAGCAGCGGCACTACTGCCACCGAGTCCGTCTCCCCGACTGCAGGGCGACCGACCATCCACACGCGGGTCTTCCGCGACTACCCAGCTCCCGAGCTGATCACCTCACCGTCCAGGTGAGCCCATCCCCTGTCCGCCTTCACCAGCGGGCAGGGGATACCTGTTGCACCTGGGCTCTACTGGTCCGGCTGCGGACGATGAGTGCCAATTCTGACTGTGGCACACGAACGATTAGGGCCTCTCTAAGGGCTCGGGGTCACCAGGAGCTGTCCCAGTCGATGCGCACACCTTGCGCGAACTCGACGAGGGCTCGGGCGTCCAGCCTGCCGCAGTCCCGTAGGGCCCGGGCATGGTCGGTCAGGTAGCGGTAGCAGCGTGGGGACAGCGGCCCACCGACGAGCTCCCGTAGCTGACGGGCCGCGTAGGCGACGTGATAGCTGGCCAGCGGCTCGAACGCCTCACAGGAGTTAGGCTGATGCCATCTGCAATCGCCGTCCGCTGGGGCCGCCACCAGTTCCCCATCCCAGGCGCAGTGGCAGCAGCTGCCCACGATGCGCCGAGGGCCGTCGGCCACCCGGGGCTGAACGTGCGACACATTCGACAGCAGCCACCGGTCGCAGCACAGCTGGTCGCAGAAAACCAGCTTGGCGCCGTCGGTGGTGGTCAGTCGGGTGGTGATGATGTCGGTCACGCTGCGAGTCCTGGGCATGGCGCAGACAATCTCATGCACTCAGGACAGAACACGCTCACTGCGATCAAGGTGCCGGCCGCAGAGGCTCCGACAGTGGCCCGAATCTGTAGCGTAGGGATGCCCGAATCTGTAGCGTAGGGACGCCCGAAACGGGAGCGTAGGACTGTTGAGCGGTAACCAGCCTACGGGTCGTAGGGTGACCCAGGTCACTGTCACCGAAGATACTGTCATCGGTGATAGTGCCAAAACCGCACCGTTTCCGGAACGGTTTTGTCAGCTTGCGGCGCCGGGCTCATCCCAGGCGAACGCGGGCACAGCTGGCAGCTCAACGTCGGCCGGCCAGTCGAGGACACGCACCGGGTCGACCGCGGGCAGCCGCGGGGTCTTAGGGAGTACGGCGTCGGTGCTCATCGCAGCCACTACGGCCGGCGACACCAGGTATGGGGGCCGGTAGCTGCGAGGCCTGGACAGGAGCTTCACTCGACCACCTCCGACTGCTGAAGTACCCACTGCTGCTCGGCAGCAGTCAGGCGGTCGAATGCCAGCAGCAGCAGCGGCTCCAGGTGGCCGTAGACGATCCGGTCGACGTAGATGCGACGGTTGGTCTCAGCGCCGGCAGGTGTCGGCAGGTGCGGTCGCCCGCACGGGACAGCGGTGCACATCAGAGCCCCGCGTCTCGTAGAGCACGCTCGGTCGACTCGACGCACTCAGCCCAGAGGACCGAGTCGACGGGTTCGGCCGTCTCGTACCCTCCTGCCGGGTAGTCGGGCACTTCAGGGCGACGGTCGACGTAGTGACCCGGGCGCAGGTCAGCTACTGCTGCCCAGTTCGGCCCGAGACGTAAGTCGTCACGATCGGCTTCGCCCTCAGAGCCGAACCACTTGTCGAGGCGGGTGGTGTCTGCCGGCTCCTGCCCGTTCAGTTCCTCGTCGGCCTCCTCCTGCCAGTTGCGGGCCTCACGCCGGCGCGCCAATCTCCGCAGCTGCGGTCGGTGGGCTCGGGCGCAAGATGAGCACGCGCACGCCTCGTAGCTCATCGTCCGGCTGTTCGCCAGCAACTTCCAGTCCACGTCAGAGCCCCGCGTCTTCGTCGAGCAGCCGCAGCTGAACGTCGGGACCGTCGATGGCGGTGATGACCGCACGAGCGTCGTCGACCGTGTCGCCCTCGACGATGACCTCCTGGCCGACGGACAGCTGCTCGCGGTCTGTCTTGCGAAGCCGGGCGGTCACGAGGCGGCTGCGTCCGTAGATCGTGTAGTCGACCCAGATGCGCGGTGTGGTCACGTTGTTGATCTTGCCTGACTCCGTGAGCCAGGTCGGCGGATTCACGGCTGCTGCCTCGAAACGGCGGGCGGCTCCGGCCTGTATGGGTCCGCGGGCGATGACCGCATTCGGGGCATAGCGGGTGCCTGCGGTGAGGGATGGGAACACGTCAGGCTCCGCAGTCGTGGACGAACTCGATCGGCTCCTCGTCGAAGTCCTGACTCGGCTGCGGCCCGACGCCACCCATCGCGCCACAGACGCACCTTTCGGAAAGCTTTAGCAGCGCCAGCGCCTCGTCGGCTGCGGACTCGAGCAGGAACGTGGTCAGGGCGAGGTTGCGTCGCAGCCGGGCAGTCTCGGTCTCCTGGCCGCTCACAGCAGGGCCGCCTTCTGCATTCGACGAAGCATCTTCCGCTCAGCACCCGACCGGGTCCACGCCCGGACCGCGTCTAGCTCGGGCCAGAAGACCGCCTCAGCCTGCCAGCCACGGCCGAAGCGGTGGCCGGGCGTGACGCGATAGGTGTCGATGTGGACCATGACGATGACCGTGAGCGCGTCGCCGTTCGGGGCAAACGGTCCCGCTAACCTGGTCGGATGCCGCCGCAGGACTGGGAACGACAGGAGCGGCGCTTCGTCCTCACCGTCATGGGGCTGATGGCAGCTGCCGTCATAGCCTCCGCCGTGCTAGCCGTGCTCCTCAGGTAGGACGCAGCAGCGCCGACATGTGCACCCTCTCCAGGACAACGGGCAGGCGACTGCGGGCGAGCCAATGGTGGGCACCGTCCCTGGTCGCCACTACTGTCAAGACATGGAGAGGCCCGACGTGAGCTACCACCTTCACCGAGGCAACGCCCTCGACGCCTACCCCGACTGGCCGGCCCCCGCCACCATCATCAGCGACGGAGCCTACGGAGTCCGCGGCTTCCACGGAGACACCGTCAGCACCGACGGCCTCGTCGATTGGTACCGCCCACACGTCGAAGCGTGGAGTGAGGCCGCACACCCGTCGACCACACTGTGGTTCTGGAACACCGAAGTCGGATGGGCGACCGTCCACCCATTCCTCGCCGCGCACGGTTGGGAGTACGTCCAGACGGTCACGTGGGACAAGGGCATCGCGCACATCGCCGGCAACGTCAACGGACAGACCATCCGTCAGTTCCCCGTCGTCTCCGAGGTTGCCGTCCTCTACCGGCGCAAGTTCGCCATCGACACTCCATCCGGACCCCTGCCAGTCAAGCAGTGGCTGAGGCACGAGTGGCAGCGGGCAGGCATTCCGCTGTACCTGGCCAACGAGGCTTGTGGCGTCAAGAACGCCGCCACCCGCAAGTATCTGACGCAGGACTGGCTCTGGTACTGGCCGCCAGGAGACATGGTGGAGAAGCTCGCCGAGTATGCGAACACGCACGGGAAGTCCGGCTGGCCGTTCTACAGCGTCAACGGTGAAGACCCGGTGACGGCGAAAGAGTGGGACGGGCTCCGCTACCACTGGACGCACCAGCACGGCCTAACCAATGTGTGGCAGCGCGGCCCTCTTCACGACAACGAGCGGCTGAAGGGCACGCTGCGTCGGGCAGCCCCGCGGGTCTACAAGCCGGGTAAGGGCAGCTCAGCTCACCTGAATCAGAAGCCGCTCGAGTTCATGGAAAGGCAGGTGCGGGCGGTCACCCAGCCCCGAGACGTCGTGTGGGAGCCGTTCGGCGGGCTCGCGTCGGCTTCGGTGGCGTCTGTCGCGTTGGGGCGGGTGCCGTTCGCAGCGGAGCTCGACGAGAACTTCGCCGACATCGCTGCTGAGCGTCTGGCCGAAGCAGCCGCAGCTGCTGAACCCGACCTCGAGGAGATGGCGGCGGAGCAGCAGCTGCCGACCCTCACATGATCGAATGCGGTTATGACCGACGCGCCGCAGCACTCGCCTCAGCTTCCCACTGAGCCTGACCTCGATCCGGACGACCCGAAAACTCAACTTCAGCTGCGCCTCCGGACCGTCCTGCTGGGCCTGCCGTCGTTCTTCGAGTTCAACAACCACATCGCTGGGGTCGAGGCCACCGACCTATTTGCGCTGAACACGCTGCTCGGTGCCTCCATCGAGGGTCAGGTCGTCAAGGCGCTGAATCAGCAGCGCGCCCTGTGGGACCCGTACGACGAGTGGCTGGGCTACGTCTTCGTTCGACAGTCCCAGCGGTTCCCCGACGTGCTGCTCACCAAGAAGGGCGGCGCGGAGGGGCCAGCTATCGCCCTCGGTATCGAGCTGAAGGGTTGGTTCCTTCTGGCGAAAGAGGGCGTCCCCTCGTTTCGCTTCCAGACGACGCCGGCTGCGTGCGCACCACACGACCTGCTGGTGGTGGTGCCCTGGTATTTGGACAACGTCCTGTCGGGTTCGCCGGTCGCGGCTGAGCCGTTTGTCGTGTCGGCCCGATGGGCTGCTGAGTATCGCAACTACTGGTGGTCGCACTTGCGCCGCACGAAGGACGACTCGTCGATCACCTCACCTGCGGCTGCGAAGCCGTACCCGTCTTCTGATGCTCAGATTGTCGACTCGCCAGCTAGGGATGGGGGCGGCAACTTCGGCCGGCTGGCACGCGTGACAGGTCTGATGGACAACTTCGTCGGGCAGTCGAACGGCCTGGATGTCCTAGGGATCCGCATCCTCGATTGGTTCATGTTCCTCCGGGCGCACAGCGATCAGGCTGACCGTGCCGAGGTGACCTCGAAGGTGTTCCAGACTTACTTCAAGCTGTCGGGTGCGAAGTCGGATGTCCGAGCGCAGCGGGTGGCGGCTGCGTTGACCGAGCTCGCTGAAGCGTTGGGCGCCGACTAACGACCGCTACCCGCAGTTGGTGGTCCACGGCTGGGTGAGGTCGGCTCCCTGCGTCCAAAGCTTCTCGTGTTCGGTCAGCGCGAGCTCGGGGTCCACTGCGGCGATGCGGTCCCATACCGTCATGATCGCCGTCGGGCCCAGTGCAGGCTCTCCTTCGGAGAAGAAGCTCGCTGCTTCGCCGTCCGGCTGTATCCCGTGCAGAGCGTGGAGGTAGCCGGCGGCCACTTCGGCTCGGTTGAGCCGTGCCTGGACTGGCTCCGGGTCGAGGCTGTAAATGCGGGTGCCCAGGTCCTTCCTGCGCGCTGGCCGTGACGGCATCCCAGCGGCTTTGAGCGCCACTTTCTGCTCCCGGGTCACGAACGGTGCCCGTTGTCGGCCCGACAACCCCTCTTCGCGCTCGGCACCCAGCTCCCACTGGATGCGGTGCCACACACCAGCTCCCCGGAGGATGAGGATGTCGTCCACGGTCAGCGCTCCACCCAGCCGTTCGAGCAGCGTCTGCGCCATGGTCAGGTCGTCGTCGAAATCCACGCGGTGACCATAAGCGGAAAGCAGGCACCCGTCAGCCGAACAGGTCCAGCTGCTCGGCACCGTCAGACGTGACGAGCGGCACGAACTCGCCAGCGCCGGGCACGTCGACGGTGGGCTCGACCTCGTTGCCCCACACCGCCCAGCCGGGCGAGGCGACACGGGCGAACATCTCCAGCCTCTTTGCGTGGGGAAACGCGGAGACGATGTAATCACGAATCGCCGCTGGCTTCTCCGAGTGCCGGCCCGACTTGATCGAAAACACAGACGAGCGGCGCAGGGGCTGGGCCGGAGGGCTGAACTTGCCCTTGACCCCCACCAGCAGGAGCTCGTGCTGACCTCTCCACCAGTAGCCCATGCCCAGCCGCTGCTTGTCCCAGATCGAGCACGACTTGTAGGTGAAGCCCCAAGCCGCCATCACCTCGAGCGCCTCGGGCAGCTTGGGAGCTACCGCCCACAGGTAGAGGACTGCGTTGTCCGAGGCTGGCACCTCAAGTGCGCAGATGTCCTCGTGGGTCATGGTCGGGTACTGGTTCTCGATAGCTCTGGACGCGGACCTTGAGAAGCCGTAGCGCCAGGGCGGGTCGGCGTAGATGAGGTCGAAGCGGGCAGACTCTGGGGTGGCCGTAGTCGGCGCAGTGGGGCTCATGTACCGGACCGTTGGCGCCTATCGACCAGCCCAATGTGACGCTGCTAACACCCGGCCCAGGCCTGTTTTTCGGTGCCGATTCAAGAACGCGGATCACGGTCAGCGACCCCTATCGCGTCAGTTTCAACCTCGTTTTCGCGTCCCCAGCGCGACGAAAACGGCCCCTGGCGGCGAGGTTGCGGAAGTCGGCCTACCTTTCGCGACTTTGGCGGTATCTGTACCTACCGCCGATCGCCGTCAGGAGGATGGCTCCTGTGGCGGCTCCTCGTCGTCGGCGTGCTGCCAGCTCCACGACCCGTACGCGTCCTCACTGGCCTGACGGACCTTCCCAGCTGACGGTGGCGGGCCCTGCAGGACCGAACCCAAGTCAGCCGGCCTGATCTGGGTGTCCTCGTCGAACTCGAACTCGAGCGACTCGTCAGCAGCCCTGTCCTCGAGCAGGTCGTCAGGAAGGGGCCCTGTTTGCCCACTCTGACGCAGGCCCTCGACCACGTCCTCCTGGAAGGCGGCGAGACGCCGTGCACGATACGACTCCATGCTCCGGTTCGCCCAGTCGGAGAACTCCTGGCTGTAGCCGTTCTCGTCCTCGGCCCACTCGCCCACGGGTTGCTCGTCGTCGCTCATACCGGTCACTGTGCGCGCGACGTGCGGTTGGCCACTCGCACCGCCCCGCCACGTCGGGTCATCCTCTGGAGGTCCGGTCAGCCAGGCGGGCGGGTCGACCATCTCCTCCGTGTCCGCTAACAGCCACGCGAGCCGGGCCCAATGTCGGGCCTCCCGCAGCTGACGCACCAGCTCATGAACAGCCCGCAGCCCATGGTCGAGCGTCTGCTGCCGCTCCTCCCCGCTCATCTTGGCGCCGGCCAGCTCGTGCAGGGCAGCCTCCGCACACGTGTCCGGCTCGTCCTCCGGATGGTGCTGCCCGGGCGGCTCCAGCGGGATTGGTGAGACCCGCCATGGAGCGGCGGTGACGGACTCCCAATCGGTGTCTTCGTCGTCCATCGGGGGGATGCGGCGGGTGGCCATCCACTTCCGGTACGACTCGTCGGAGTCTCGATCCGCCCACCCAGATTCGGCTGACATCTCCTGGCGGAACTTCGGAACGTCGACGGAGTGGTCTAGGTGGGACAGCGCCCCGCGCGTACCAGGGCGTTGGGCAGTCTCCGGCCGCGGATCGGGCGACGGCTCGCGTTCGCTCGCTTGTGGGGCATGTCCGTCCTGCTCACTCATGCCCGGATCGTACGATCGGATCAGAAGTCTTCGTCGGTG
The DNA here is from genome assembly GCF_964244285.1 of uncultured Friedmanniella sp. Lineage (NCBI taxonomy): Bacteria > Bacillati > Actinomycetota > Actinomycetes > Propionibacteriales > Nocardioidaceae > Friedmanniella > uncultured Friedmanniella sp. The sequence goes on along the minus strand of NZ_CAXTHT010000005.1, from coordinate 302,699 downwards.
TAGCCCTCGGCGGGGGCGATGCTCGCCAGTAGCGCGTCACGTCGGGCGGTCTCGGCTGGTTCCTCGTCTCCAAACCAGGCATCCGTGATGGCCTGCTGACTGCGCTCCGGCCGTGGCACGGGCACCGGCTCGTCCAGCCAGGTGAGGTCGCGGCCGTTCGGGTCGATGCCGCGAGCCTCTGCCTCGGCGGTGGACCGGTCCGCGTACTCGTCAGCGTTCATGCTTCACACCGTAGGCGCGAGCCGGGACACCGGTACGCTGTCCCGGCTCGGGGATGAGCTGTAGGAGACCACACCCATGCCTGACACTCTCCGCTGTTGCTGGTCCGGCTGCGACCAGGCACCCGCCTTCGTCCTGTCCGCGATGCACACCATCTCGCTGAACGGCCGTAGCGAGCGCATCGTCTGCGCTGATCACCTGGCCGGGCTGGTGGTGACCCTCGACGACGACTTACTGGAACGGAACCCTCTCGACACCTTGAACGTGGCCCACCTGGGCCGGCGCCCACTGACCGAGGAGGACGTCGACCGCGGTAACGCGGCGATGAAGGCTGCCCAGGCGCAGTTCTACCAGCGGCACAACCAAGCCGACGTGACAGCACCCCGCACCGGGTAGATGCGGGGTTGCTGCGGTTGGTGAGGGTCAGAGCCGAAGTAGTCGCCGGACCAAACGCCTCAGGAGCGACGGCGGCACAGCTACCGGGTAGCCCAAACGGCGAAGCAGTGCTCTGAACTCCGGGTCGACCTGTGGGTTCTCGACGCTCACAGCGCCACCCCGTACTTTCCGGCCAGGTCCTCGAGCGCCCGGACGATGACCTCCAGTTTGGCGACGTGGACCGGGTCCGGATAGTCGCGTCCCTTCTCCTCCGACCGCTTGGCTGCGGCCAGGATGCGCTGATGCTCGGACAGTGCTCCGACCAGGTAGCCGGCGTACTGGGCGTGCGCTGCGGTGATGGCCTGGTCGCGGTTGTCGACGGTCAGGGCGGTGCTCACGACTCGTCCTCGTCTTCCAGCTCCGCGAGAAGCCGCTCGGCCTCCTCGACAACCCGAAGGCCGGCGTGGTCGACTCCGAGAACCTGCTCGGCCTCAGCTACGACCAGCTGCTCATCGAGTCGGGCGCGCCAGCCACCCGGGGTCGTGTTAGCCCAGTCGACCCAGGCGCGGGCCTCGTCTACCTCAGTCCAGCTCACGACTTCTCCCCTGTCACCGCGGTGCTCCTGGTATGAAGGCTGTTGAGGAAGTTAACCTGCGCGACACGCTCGGCCTCGAAGGCTGCGTAGTCCTCAGCGCACGCACGCAGGTCGGTCTTGTCGGCCTCGAGCTCGGCGACCTGCCCGGTGAGGCGGGCGTTTTCCTCGAGCAGCCACGCCAGGTCGGCCGGGGCGTTGGCGATGAAATCGACAAGCTCACCGTCTGCGTCGTCGATGGTGAGGACGCGCATGTCGTCCCAGCAGTCGAAGATGGCAGCAGTCATGGACTTCCCGTCGTATCGAGGAATCCACCAGGGAGCGGTGGCCGGAGGGTCTACGACCCCAGAGGCCACGAGCCGGGCGCGGATGGCGTCGACGCGGTCAGTAATGCTCACGACGTCACCACGACCCGCTCCGGGCAGCCCTCGCCGTGGTAGGTGCCGTTGAGCGTGCAGCTGTTGACGTGGTGACCCTTGCGGGCCCTCTCGGACTCTGCCAGCTCCTTCCGCAGCTGCTCCACCTCGTCGGCGAGCGCGGCCAGCAGGGTCGGCGCCTGCGCGATGAGCTCGGCGTCCTCCAGGCTGCAAGCCCCGTACTCACTGTGCGGGTCTCGGGCGACTGCGTCTCCCCGGTGGTCGTACGTGGTGTTCTCGGGCAGTCCGCGCACGTCGGCCCTCTCATCCTTGCGCACTACGTACCACGGTCCGGGGGTGGCCTTGGAGAGCAGTGCCCGCGCCGCTGCCACGTTGTCGGTGTCAATCATGGTGGTGGTCTCCTGCAGCCGGCGGTAGGTGGGGTTCCGGCTACAGAGGTCACCGTTCGCGCCAAGGCAGGGTCAGCAATGGCTGCGCGCTGATGTGATGCAACGCACGGACCCCCAGCCGGGATGGCCAGGGGTCGTAGCGGGTCGGTCAGTACAGCGCGAGCGGGTTCGCGGTCACCAGGTCGATGACGTGTGCGATGGCGAACGGCACGCACAGCAGCAGGTAGAGGCAGCTCAGCATCGCCACGGTGAGGAACCCGACGACAGTCTCCTGCATCGACTCAACCATCAGCACGACCATGGTCAGGCCTCCGTCTCTCCGAACTCGCCGGCCTCGATGCGGTGCCCCATATCGACCGCTTGCCACAGCACCAGACCCTCGGGGAGGCAGCTGTCGTTGGCGATGGCTCGGACGACCCCGTGCGCGGCCCACGGCAGCAGCTCGGCCACCTGGCCGCGCAGATTCTCGGCTTCGTCGGCAGCCGCCCACTGGGCCGCAGTGACCGTGTTGACCGCATCCTCCAGCTGGCCAATGGTGTCGGCAGCGGACTCGAGGTCGGTGCGGGCGAGCCGCAGCTGCGCTTCGACGTGAGCGACCCGAGCCAGCAGGAACGTGATGTCGGCGGGTGCGTTGGCAACCGCGGTTTCACCGTCGTAGGTCTCGGTAGCGGCCGCAGCACGACCCCACTCCGAGCCAGGCCACGGGTCGTCGTACTCGTTGGCAGCGTCGAGCCGAGCCTTGATGGCGACTAGGCGCTCACCGGCCTGGGCGTCATCCCGAGTGGGCAGCAGCGACGTGAGCAGCGTCCGGAAGCGGGCTGCGGCGGTCACAGCAGGCTCCCGTCGAGGTCGTCGTAGCAGACGGGGCAGTCGATCTGCTCTCCGGCGAGGAGGGCACGGAAGTCGGCCAGGGTGACGGAGGGCTCGCAAATGGTGCGACGGTCGAAGCCCTCGTTGTCGTACTTGGTGGCTGTGTGGCAGAGGCGGACTCTGACGGGGTCGTGCTCGTCCATGGGGGTCGTGTCTCCTGTGCCGGGATAGGTAGGGGTCCGGCTCACCTGACCGTTGCTGCCACCGCACCCGTGCCTAGAGCTGGGAGGGAGACAATCGTCCGGCTCCGTGTGGCGTGCATCACGCCGTCCAGGTCACAGCTTCAACCGTTCCCCTGCGGAGAACCTGAGAGCCGGGTTAACGTTGCCGGCCGCTTCGCCAGCCGACCGCCGAAGGAATTGTCTTGCGCACCGCCCGCCTCATCGCCACCGCCGTGGCCACCCTGCTCCTCAGCGCCACCGCAGTCCCCGCCCACGCAGACGACGCACCCGTCGACCCGCCCGCCCCGGTCTGCACGTTCAGCAACGCAAAGGTGAGCCCGTCGGGTGTCGTCCTCGGCATCAAGAAGATCAAGCATGTGAAGGTCACCGCCACCGCTGCCAACTGCGAGAACGAAGGCCCTGCGGCAGTCGAGTTCGACGGCAACATGGACGTTGCCGGACCGTTCGAGCCGTCCGCCACAGACCCCACCAAGTGGTCGGGCACCGTCCGGCTTGTCCCGAAGTGGCTGTACAACTCCGACGCCGGCAAGGGTAAGGGGATGGTCGTCTTCGAGGACGGCAGCACCCCAGTTAGCTTGGGCGCCAACTTCACCCTCAAGCGCGCGTCCCGACTTGACGTGGGCGGTCTGCCGAGCAAGATCAAGAAGAACAAGAAGTTCTACTACGGAGCGTTCCTTGATGTCGCCAACTGGGAGGGTCCCTGGTACGGCGCCCAGGAGGGCAAGAAGGTCCGGCTTCAGACCCACACCAAAGGCCACAAGTACAAGACCATCAAGACGGTCACGAGCTTCTACGGGCAGAACGGCGGCTTCCTTCCAGCCACGGCCAGGCTGAAGAAGACGACCTGGTTCCGGTGGGTGTTCGACGGCACGGCCACGACGTCTGCGGTGACTGCTTACGCCGGCCACGTCACGGTCAAGAAGTAGCCGCCATGTCTGAGACTCCCCGGCAGCTGCCGTTCAAGTGGTACCGCTCTTCTGACATCGACGGGTCTCCGCACCTGATTGTCGACGCGGCTGTAGCCGACCTGTCCGAGTGGCGGGTTGAGATTACCGACCGCTTCGGCAACCAAACGCTGAAGCCGTTCGAGCTCAGCACCGCCGACCGACGCCCTGACGGCTCCATGTCGCTGAACCCGTACGTGTTCAGCTCGGAGATGGTGCCGGCCTGGCTGCTGTGTCTGGAGTTGGATGTGGGGTCGATTATCAGCCCGGACGGCACCCGCTACCTGTGAGCAGCTCTGAACCGGAGCAGCTGGAGCGGGTGGAGCCGGAGGCGACAGCAGCGCTCGGCGGGCAGTTCACGCTCATCCAGTAGGCGACAGCGTTCGTATGCCACAGTGAGAATTCGCCTCAGGACGCAGCCTCGAGCGCCTTCCTGACAGCGGCACCGAACGCCTGAACCTGAGCCGGCGTCATCCCCACCTCCGGGTCAGCAGCAGCAGCCTGAACGGCCGCCAACACGGTCGCAGCAGCCTCACGCGAAGGCCGCTCCTGCGCCACCTGCAAAGCCTTCGCATCCAGCCCCAGCCGGACCATGTTCCCCAGCGTCCGGTCACACTGCGCCACCGCCGCCTGATAGACCCCGATGACCGCACGAGCCTGCTCACCCAACAGCGAGTCACCCGGGCCAGTCAACGTCAGCTCCCACGACGACAGCTCCTCCATCTGCTGAGCCGCCAGTTCCTTGAACGCCCACATCTCCCCAGCCAACCGCGCGTAGTAGGCGACCGGGTCCGTCACCGGCTCCACCAGCTCCTTCACCAGCTGACCCTGAATGCGCGCCGTCAACGTCGTCCGAGCCGCCTTCGCCCTCACCTGCGGGCTGTTCCCCCCGTGGACGCGACACACCGTCGCGCCCTTGATCGGAGGCAGACCGCACGGCGAACCGTCCTTTTTGTGGCCGACGCACTTCACTGGTCTCACCAAAGATTGTCCGGTCATAGGTCACAGCCCCGGAACACGGTTCAGGGTGACCGTGCGCTTCAGCGACTTGCCGCCCTCACGCATCCCGAACACGAGATGGCCGTTCAGCCACGACAGCGACTCCGGCTCCGTCTGCGAACCCGGACGCACCGTGCTCAGCGACGTGTAGCCCGCCCACAGGAACTCGTGGACACCGCGGCTCTTGCCCGTCTGCCCGGTCAGCACGTAGACCCGGTCAGCGTCGAAACCGAACCCCTGGAATACGCCCAGGTCGGGGGTAGTGACGGTAGCGAGGAGCTTCCCCGCGATGCTGTAGCGGCGGAACGTCCACGTGCTGCCAGTGGTCGCCTTGGTGGCGTAGCCAGCGACGCCAGGCTTGCCGAGGGTCACGCACAGGCTGCCATCGGAGACTCCCGGCAGCTTGGCCACCCCGGAGGAGCTCTTCGTGACGGTGCCTGCCCGGTAGATGACCGTGTACGCGTCGCGACCCCACGGCGTCCACACCCGGAGCTGCGGCTTCCCGGCGACGGTGACGACATCCACGGCAGCCTGCGACGGGTGACCTCCACCCGACAGCACCATCGTCGACTTGAGCTTGCCGTTCGAGTCGATCCAGTGCCAGCGGCTGTCGGTCTTGTGGTACTGCTGCGCGATCAGAAACTCCGACTTCCCGTTCCACTGGAAGGGGTAGACACCCTGAATCAGGCTGATGTTCGAGGCGAACTTGCCGGGCAGCTGCGCCAGCTTGATCGTGGTGACCGGACTCGTGGTGGGCGCCGTGGTCGGCTTGGGAGTCGTGGTCGGCTTCGGGGTGGCCTTCGGAGTCGACACGACGACCGGCGACTTCACGGGGACGGCCGGGGTGGCATCTGCTGCTCCGGCGCCGGCGGCAGCGACGACGACGATCGGGGCGACGATCTTGATCGGGCTTTTCTTCTTGACCGGCGTCTTCGTGTCCCACAGGGTCGCGTAGTCCAGCTTGAGCGCCTTCACCTTGGCGGCGTTGGTCAGCAGCCGCACCCGAGCGATACGACGAGCTGACGTGGCCGAGCCGGGGACGGCCTTCGCAGCCTTCGTCCAGTCCTGCGCGAGGAACGCGGCCCGGGTGTTCGCCCAGACGTACTGACCCTTAGCATTCTTCGCGGATCCGAACTTCGGTCCGTTCTGCCACATGAGGTCCATCGCGGCGAGCTGGGCGTCAGCCGGCCAGGTGCCGAACTGGGGGAAGTCGGTCGAGAACGTCTTCAGGAACTCGGCGGTCTTCGCCATCAGCAGTTTGTTGATATCGGCCGCGGTCAGGTGAAGGGTCGCATAGGTCCGGTAGACGTAGCCTCCCTTGCTGCGCAGCGACTGCCTCGCTTTGGTCTGGCGCCACTCCGCGGCGACCTGGGCCGGGGTGGCTTTGGTCCCAGCCTTCGTGTACCAGGTGAGCTTCTGGGTAGCTGCGACACTGTCGATCAAGTTCCCGGTGCCGGTGGTGACGAGACCGCGAGTATCGAGGTACATCCACGAGCAGACGCCCTCGTACCGGGCACACATGGCCGGCCAGGCCTTCGCCACCGACGGACGCAGCCCGCTCGTCGTGGCAGGTAGCTTGACGGGCTTCGGTGACGGCTTCGGCTTGGTCGGGGCCGTCTTCGTCAGGTACGGGGACTTGGCCGAGCCGATCGCGTAGTAGTTGCCGGCGACCGTGACCGCGTTCCAACGACCGAACAGGTAGACCCGCTTGACCGAGTTGATCTTGAACTCGCGCTTCCGGACGTGCTTGACCTGACGGGCCGAGTTGACGGCGATCAGCTCGTCGACGGCGACGTACCAGGTCTCGGTCAGCTTCTTGGTGGGCGCGTTCTTCAGCTGGTTCTTCGGATTGAGCGGGCTCTTCGCCCAGGAGCCGAGCTTGGTCGACGGGCCGGTGTAGCCGCGGGAGCCGACGAGTCCGTCTCCACCGCGCTTCCACTCGCGGACCTGAGCCTGCGCCTGCGGGTGGAGCGAGTCGTAGGACTCGTTCGAGGCGCAGTGGATGTGTTCGTTGCCGTCGTGGATGTTGCTGACGGTTCGGCCCTGGAAGCTGTCGACGCAGAAACCTCTCGGGAACGCGATGATTCCGCAGCTGATGAGCAGGGACGCTAGGTGCCACACTTGGCTCTTGGTGAGCCCGCGGACGGAGATGTCGAACGCCCCGAGTCCGAAGTGCGTCTTGGCGCTGGCAGCCACCGCACCTGACAGGCCGCCTTGGGTCAGGACGATCTTGTGGCCGAACTCCTGCTGGACGGCGGCGAGAATCTCGGCGTCGCGCACGGGGACGCGTCCGCCGTTGAACCAGACGTAGTGCGTCTTCCAGCGGGAGGAGTAGTAGGTGGTCGCCATGGCTCTGACCGTCCGCGCGACCAGGGGTGCGGCAAGCTGCCGGAAACGCAGCGACCGGACCAGCCGCGAGGGCCCGTCCGGTGCGTGCGCCGGGGGTGGTCAGAAGGCAAGCCCCGACTCTCGGGCCGCCTGATCGAGGTTCCTACGGACTGCGTCTCCGCCACCGCCCCCGAAGCCCTTTCCGGAGGACTCGAGCTCCCGATGCTGAGCAACTCGCAGCTTCCACTTAGCCCCAACGGTTCCGACAGACTTAAGCTTGGCGGGAGCTTCCGGTGCCTTTTCACCCGAGTTCGCAGCGTCCTGGACTCCGTCGACGTAGCGCTGCCATTTCGCCTTCACCTCTGCGTAGGCAGCCATCCCGCTCAGCTGCTCCTTTGAGACGGCGTCAGGCTTCTGCCACTTGGTCCCCATGCCGGCGCCGAGGTCAGCGACGCGGCTGTGCTGGCCCTGCCACTCGACCTCGACCTTGAACCCGCCGGCAATGTGGCGCGCGACGGGAACGCACATCCACATGCGCTCGTCGGTGTTCGGCACCGTCTCAGGCTGGCCGGGGCCCGGCTCCGGGTTGACCAGCCGCTCGGGCCGCCACGGAATAACCAAGGCGTCGAGCTTGTGGACAATGCCGCGGCTGTCCCGGATGGAGCGGACCGTCGGCTCCTCCCAGTCTTTGTCGTTCTCGTTGCGCTGGAGGGCAAGGATAACCATGACGTTCCACCTGCGGGCAATCCGTTGAAGCATCGCGGTCTGCCACTCGAGCAGCTTCACCGTGTTGTCCGGGTGCGGCGGAGGCGTGTAGCCGGGGAAGCGAGCCTTAAACGCAGCCGGGTCGTCAGGAACGACGTGGGAAAGCTGGTCGACGACGACCACACCGGCGGGTGTCCCCGCAGGCCAGGTTTGCGTCCAGTCTCCGACCTCGTAGCCCATCTGCGAGCATGACGCCTGGGTCGGCGAAACCTCGATATCGAGACCGGACAGGTACTCCATGCCCTTGTCGTAGTCCTCGGGGACGTCCTCCTTGACCCCGTCCTTGATGAAACCGGCGCGGATGTCGCCAATGTTGCCCGTGGCGACGTTCGAGTTCCACCGGTTAACGGTGTCAGTCGGCTCGTCCTCAAAGGTAAAGACGAGGGTGGGGATGTTCTGAGCTGCGAAGTTGACGAGCCACTGACCGAGGATGGTCGTCTTGCCGGTCTTGGTCGATGCGGCGACCCCGATGACTCGACCCGGCTGGAACATCGGAGCTGCGAGCTTGTCGAACGACTCGACGCCAGTCTTCAGCCCTACGACGCCGTGCTCCCTCCGGGCCTCCAGCTCGGCGACGGCCTGAGCTGCCAGGTCGCGAACCTTGATGCGGCCGGTACGCATCGGGACCTTGGTGGCGAGCTCTGCGTCGACGACCTCCTTCGCCCGACGCCGGTTCCGCTCCTGCTCGATGGCCTGCTGCTCTGGGGACGGGCGGGCGATGAGGGTGCCGGTGTGGTCGAACACCACGTCCTCTCCGGGGTTTCGTCCCGCGACAGCGATGGCCGCGGTGATGGGGCTGGGCCCGAGGCCGGACGGCGCCTCGACCTCTCCGGACAGGACCTGCAGCTCGACGACGGGACCGTCGACGTCCCAGGGGTTCTCGTCGGGTGCCGGCCCGAAGCCGGACTCGAACATGCTGCTCATGCCGACAGCCCCTTCGAGCGTGCCCGCTGGGCGGTTCCGGTGAGGGAGTTGATGATGTGGTCCTCGTCGGCGAACTTCCGGCTGGCGGACGCAACGCACGCGTGAACCCACCACTTGTGACCGTCGTCTCCGAGGGCCTTCGCCGCCTTGTTCGCCCGGGTGATGGCTGGGTAACTGATGCTCTCGTCGACAAGGTTGCGGAGGGCGTGTGCGAGGACCTCGTTACGCAGGGCTCCGAGGGGTTTGTCGGAGAGCTTGAGCTCTTCGGCTACAGCTGCCAGGGTCTCGGCCTCTCCGAGCGCCCTGATGTAGCCCTCGAACGGGGAACCGCTGGCGGACAGGAACTCGGGGATAGTGACAGTGCGGAAGTCGGCCAGCATCTCCGTCATGGTCGGCTCGTCGTTGGTAGCTGCCTTCGTGAGAGACTTGCGGGCCGCCTTGACGGCGGGCGGCGCCTGCTGGCAGAGCTCGCACTTCTCCTGCGGCTTCTCCGCGTGCTTCCCCTCGTTGTGGTAGCGGATGAGCTGACCGCGGGAGGAAGACGCGGGGCGGGTCTCGGAGCCACCCTTGTCGGGGCGCTGGTTCTTCGACCAGCCGCTGATGAGCAGCTGCTCGTCGTCGTCGGTGGTGACGAGCAGACCGCAGGAGAGCAACTCGGCAATGGCCTGAGCAGTCGCGTCCTCCCCGCCCTTGAGCCGGATGACGAACTGGACGTCTCCGGCGTCGGACGGGACGAGACCATTGAGGCCCTGCGCTGCGGTGAGAGGCAACAGCAGCAGGAACGCGAGCCGGGCGGAGTCGCTGAGGCGCATGAACCGGGCGTCGCTGAGAATCTTGGTGTGCAGGGAGAGCCACGTCATCGAGGTCGACGGGGTGTTGTTGGTGGTCACTGGGCGTCTCCCGCCCCGGAGCAGAGTGAGCAGTCGGAGTTGGCGGTGCCGGCGTGCTTGCCGGCGTTGTGCCAGCGGACCAGGGCGGAGGAGCGGCTGGTGGCCGCGCGACGCTCGTTGCTGTTCTGGACTGCGCCAAAGCTCTCCCAGTCAGCCAGCTTGCCGAACGTGTCGGTCTCGGTGGCAAGAAAGAACCCATTCATCCGGAGCTCTTCGACATCGTCGGTCCACCGCTGGACTGCACGGTCGCTGTACGTCTCGTCCAGCCAGTAGAGGAGGCTGAGTCCGTCTCGAGGGATGCGGGTCCAACCGTGGCGGGAAGCCTCCAGCCACAGCCGGATGAGGGAGTGCTGAGCGGTTGGGGTCAACCGGATGAAGCGTGGGTTGGCGTAAAAGTGCGGCACGGTCGCGTAGGGCGTACGTGGTGCAGTCGGTCGGGTGAAAACCTCCATCATGCGGGCCCTCCCAGACCCGGCCGGTCGGGGTGTTCCCGATTCGCAGTTGCCGGCTGACGGGGACCGTGTGCGCCCGGGCGCCGAGCACAAGTAGGTTCTTCAGTAAGAGTTGAGCCGCCCCCGGACTGCGACTCCGGGGGCGGCTCGTGAGCATAGATGAGGTGCTCGACGGGGACCGTTGCGGGCTCAACCATGAGCGCAACCAGGTCGAGGTGGTGCGGTCGTGACTCGTTGAGGCCGGTCGAGGGCAAACCTCAGTCAGTCAGTCAAGTCAATCTCTCAGTCCTTCTCTCTCTCCAGGTCAGTTACTGACAGACAACTGAGATGACTGTCAGTCAACTGAGATTTGGGTCAGTCACTGTCAGTTGACTGACAGACAACTGAGCAACCGGAGACAGCAGAAAGCCCCCAAGTCGCTGTGACCAGGGGGCTTGTGCTTGGGTGCCCGGCTTTTCACCGGGGTTGGACCTTCACGGCGTCCTGCCGCCTGGCTGCCTTGCTCCCCGGAGGGACGGCCGACTCGAACGGCTACCACAGGACCGTGCACAGAGCTGGACTCGAACCAGCAAAGGTCAATGGCCCTGACCTCATCCACCGAGAGCTACCCGGTGGAGCCTCTACCAATTTGGCTATCCGCGCATTTTGCCAAGACGGACGACCTGCCGCGTCTCGTTGAAGTCAGGGGGGCTGAGGCCCTGTCGCTCTTGGCTCACCATGGGGTCGCCCCCGGCGTAGTCCCTACCGTGTCCGCCGGCCCGTCGTCGGCAATGGTCCAGACGCGGGGAAGCCCTCGCCGGGGTGAGCCCAGCGAGGGCTTCAGAGTCCGGCGAACCGAACGGCCCACTCTCCCCAGGACGGGAGGCAAGCGGAGCCCGGCGACGGTTCCTGCGCCACCAGGTGCGAGAAGAACGCTACCGACCGCGAGCCGGGTGCGGGTAGGGACCAAAGTCCCGAGTTCGGCTACTTGTCGGTCACGCTGTTGATCTTGCCGCAGCGGCCGGACACGACAGCTGCGCATCCGTATCAGGTAGATACGGATGCGCAGGCCTGTGGCGCTCAGGGGGTGGTCGCGGCGAACACACGGGGTGGGTCAGTCGAGGTCCCAGGGGTTGTCCGGGTTGTAGGTGCTGCTGCCCTGGACGGCCTGGTGGCGTCGGTGGAAGCCGGCGTCGACCATCGGCTGCAGCTCCCGGGTCTTGCGTGGGTTGCGGACGACGCTGCCGGCATAGACGGGCTGCTGGACGACGAAGCCGACCGTGTCCCAGTCGCGGGTGTTCATGCCGCATCCAAAGCGGCGTCCGCCTCGTCGTAGGCGGCAAGGGCGGCAGCGTTGTTCTGTCCGAACACCGCGAGGACCCGAGCTGTCTTCACGACGCGCATGCGGTAGTCGACCAGGGCGTTCCAGGCGAGGTTGTGAGCCCTTCCCTCCGGGCTATGGCGTGGAAACTTCGCTCCCCCAGCAACCAGCTGCGGCACCTCCGGAACGGTGCAGGTGCCCAACGCGTGGTGGGTGGTCCAAGACTCGATGCCGCCGATAGTGGCGAAGCCGGCTCCCGCCTCGATGTCCTGCTGGCAGACGAAGCAGCGGCCGGGGAAACGGTTGACGATCGTGCGGACGTTCGATGCGGCGGTGGCCGAGGTGACAGTGAACCGGTCGAAATCTACGGTGTGGGTGGTCATGGGGTCTCCTTCATGGTGAGGCCGGGGGTGACCTCTGGTAAGTACCGTGTCGGCTTCGTATGCCACGACAACCACTTCAGGCCGATCCGCCGTGTGAGCTACGTCTCCTTTAGCCGTTCGTATGCCACGCCCAGATTTTGCCCTGTAAGCCGCTAACCCCCTCGCGCAACCTGGCACAAGCGGGGGGCTCTGAACGCCAGCGGGCGCTACCGCCGCGCCCGCGTCAGGAACGGCAGAGCCCCCAGCCGCGGTGTGCGACTGGGGGCTCTCCGGGTGGGGTCAGAACGTGGCCCCCACCATTCGCGGCTCGTCGAGCTCCGCGGAAGGGTCGGCCGACTCGGCGCCGGTCACCAGGTTCAGCGTCGGGACGGGCGTGGAGCTCGCCTTCCGCTTGCGGCTGTGGACGGTCGGGTCTAGCTTCCCGACCCGGGCAGCCTTCAACATCGCCGACGCGGTGCTCGGGGCGATACCCAGCTCCGCGGACAACTGCCGGTAGGTGATGCCCAGCGACAGGGCGGCGGCACGACGGCGGTCCGCTGCCGCCTTGTACGCCAGTCGAGCCTCCTCCACCGCCTCGTGGGCTTCGTGGAGCTCGTCGTACTGAGCGTCTCGGGTGGTCATGGGGTGGTCCTCTCGGGGGGTGAGGGTCGCAGGAGTGCGGCCACCCGTCACCGTGCGCGCTTCGTGGCATACGGCAATGGCTGGCGAACCACCGAATCTGTCGGAGGAAATCCCTACGCTGTCGCCATGGCGAAACCGCAGTGGGTCCTCGACCTCGAGGCCAAACATGGCCTCCCCTACCTGGAGATTCCGGGCACCATCTACACCCTGTGTTACGACCCGCCCGTCATCGTCAGGTCTGTCAGCCGCAACTACGCCGGCCCTTCACCCGTCTTCGCCCGAGGCGGCTTCGAGTCCGCCACGCCCATCCGTCACTACGTCGGCTGGACCCAGCAGGCGGACCCGCGGAAACGCATCAGCAGGCACCACCGGGCGGCGACCCCGGTCACGGTCACCCTGTCGACGGGGACGATGCTCGACGAAGACCACCTCCAGCAGACCGGCCACTGCCCCACTTGCGGCGGGGCGTTCGCAGACTCACTCGCCGTCTGACCCCGCCGGAGAAATGGCGGAAGCCCCGGCACACAGCACCGCGGGAGATGCGCGGAGAGGGCCAGGGCTTCCTACAGGCGGGAGCTTGTTCCCCCGAACTACAACCGCCTGCCCAAGTCACAGTGAGGGCGGCCCCGGACAGCGCAAACGCCTCCGATGACGCCGAACCGGGCACGGCAGCAGGCGAACGACGATAGCGTCCGGCCATGACTGACGCGCCTACCCAGACCTCCGCTGTCGACGATTGCAGGCAGGGCCATGTCTCGCCGAGGAACGGGCGTCAACACAAGGGCGCTTACGAGGAGTGCGTCTGGTGCGGGCCGCCGGCGCGCGAGATCGAACGCGACGCCGCGAAGAAGCTCCAGACGAACCTCGCCCGTACCATGCTCGACGCTGGCCGGACCATCCACGAGACCGCCTACATCGTCCCGCCCGACCTGTGGGACAAGGCCGTCAAGCGGCTCGAGCGACGCGAAGGTAGTGATCCCGCGGGACTGCTCGAGGCGGTCCTGACCGACCTCGCCATCCCGTACGTCCGAATTCAGCCGTAGCGCCCAAACCGGCCCGCCCCCGCGATGGGGACGGACCGTTCAGCAGTCGTACGTCAGGCGGAGATGAACCCCTCCACCGCCTGCGAGTAGCCGAGGCGCCTCTCCACGGCTCCGTGCCGCCGTCGGGGAAGCTCCGGCAGGTTGTCGGTGAACCCGGCGAGTACCAGGTCAAACCCGACCGCGTGCTTAGGGCACCACTGGAGCGTCACCCGCACCAGCTCGCCGTCCTCCGTCAGACCCGGCATCACCGGCGACTCGTGCCCGACCGTCACCTCCTCACAGCCGGGCACTGCGCAGTCAGCGTCGCCCCACTCGACTGAGGTGCTCATGCGGCCGGAGCGTTCGCGTCGTAGTCGCCCAGAGGGTCGGCCACGGGAGCGACGCCGGCCGCGGGCTGCGACGCCTTCTCCAGCTCGGCAGCCTCAGCAGCCTTCGTCGCCGCGACCTTCTTGGCCAAAGCCGCCTGAAGCCGACCGATGACCACGTCCGCCTGCTCCGGAGTCAGGAACGTCACCTGAGAAACGCCCACCGCCCCACGGAGCCCAGCCTCGAGAGTGGCGCTGTCGAACTGAAGCTCGTCAGCGAGCTCCATGATGGTCGAGATCTGGTCGGGGCGCGCCGTCTCGACCGCGTCGGCGTTCAGTGCGGCCAGCATCTCGGCGGCAAACGCTGCTGCGTCTGGTCCGCGGAAGACGCGGTTGGCGAGCTCGGAAAATCGGGTCTTCTCGCAGGCTGCGCTGTGCTCGAGGTCCAGCTCGACGGCAATGTCGAACTCGTAGACGAGGTCCTCGCTCTGAACCGACTTGACGCCCTTCTTGATGACCTGCCGGCCCTCCTGAACTGTGTTCACCTTCGATCGGGCGGTGCAGATGACGTGCAGAGGGGCGTCCTTGACCAGCTGGTAGAACGCGAACTGGACCGGCTTGCCGGTGTTCCAGCCGCTGAAAGAGTTGCCTCGACCAGCCGCCTCGACTACCTCGAGGACACCGCCCGGACCAGACCAGAAATGGGTGAGGGAGTCGACCACGATGGCCTTGTAGCCGGCGGCTGCGGCCTCGCGGAAGACCTCGCGGAGACGCTCGGGGTGGTAGGGGGCAGCGATCTCGAGGACGTCGAAGTTGAACTGGTCTGCGTAGAGGCTGGCCGAGCCCTTCTCGGTGTCGACAAACGCAATGCTGCCGTCCGCGATGTTGGCGCGGTACTTGACGCCGTCGTGAGTGACGGTGCCGCCGGCGAGAATGGTTGCGGACACGAGGGCCCACATCGTCTTGCCGGCTCCGGACGGACCGCTGAATACGGTGCGGGAGCGGGAACGCTTGCGGGTGGCCTTCTGGAACATGGACATGGTGCGGTCTCCTGGGAGTCTGCGCCAGCGGGGGTGCTGGACATAGGTGACCGTGAGAGCGCAGCAGGCAAACAGTAGTAGTAGGACTGTGTGATCAGCATCACATCCGGCGGCTGTCTAAGAGATCACCTCGGCCTGGTCTGAATCCTGTTGTTGTCCCGCCATCGGTTCCCTGGTTGCCACATGTCACTTTGGATTGACGCCCTTGTCGCAGGCGGCGAGAGCTGTTGGGAACGTTGTCCGCAGCAGGGCGACAACTCTGGGGTTGAGCTACCGGTTCGGCATGCTCCGATTGGACCCGCTTCGCGTTCGAGAAGAGCCTCGGCTACTCGACGAAGTACGTGCGACCGGGGTAGCCAGAGGAGCGCGACGACGAACCCTCGCGACCACCGCTGCGGAGTACCCGCTCCAGTCGCGACCGCGACCGGTGGTTCCGCATGGCGTTGCCGGCGAGCAGCATCAACCACAAGAGAACGCCAGCACCACATAGAAGTTCGCTGAGGTGACTCCTCCAAACCATTGGGTCTGATAGGTGCGAGATTCTCAATCCGACCGCAACAATCGGTCCGAGCAGCGCTAGAACAACACCCAAGTCTTGGAGAGCCCTCGACTCCAGCTGCCTGTTCCGGTCGTCGCGAAGAATGATGGCGACCGCGAGCGCCACGGGTAGAACGGAGGCGCTCGCCAGCCGGCCCCAGCCGCTGCTCAGCCATGCCCCGGCTGATGTGAACACCCCTGTCCACCGGACTGCGCAGCCGTCTCCTCCGCACTTGGAGTCGAGGCCGGTCGAGACCAGGTTGATCGCGATGCCGACAACAACGATGCCGAAGAGCCAACCGAGCGCGACTCTCACCCAACGCAGCAGCATCAACCCAGGGTAGCGGCACACCAGGTCCTGAGGTTATCGAACGCCTGTTCTACTGTTGGCTGATGGGCCAGTCGAACAGCGACAAGCACTGGCCACGACCGACCACCACCCGCCACTGCTGGATCAAGAGCAGGGACCGGCTCACCCCACCCGTCCAGGGATACGTGCTCGAGTGGCGCCGGCACTCGTACCGCTACACCGCTCTCGTCATCTACCTGGAGCCGGCCGGTCGCATCGTCCAGGAGTGGCTGCCGCTCGAGCAGCTCGCGCCCGTAAGGCCGAGACCCACCGACCTACCCCGCGACAGCTACTGAACGGTCAGAAGCGCCCAAGACGAAGGCGCACCTTCACCAAGCGGCTCTGAACCGGCTCCGAGTGGTAGAGCCGTCGAGTCTCCGCGGCGAAGAAGCGGCAGTCGTTCATAAAGTGACTACCGAGGTAGCGATAGAACCATTTCCAGTGTGGGGTCTGGTAGCGCCAATCCATGATCAGGATGACCGCGAGGGCCACGAGACAAGTAAGGAGCGTGAGCGCTGGAAGCCCTACCGAGTCCGCGGCAGGCGCTGGACCGACCACGAGCATCGCCGCCTGCGCGAGAGCAAGCCAAAGCACCACAACCCCGCCCAGCAATTCCGGGACGTGAGGTTCGTCTCGACTGGCGATGACGTAGGCCAACACAAGGCAGCCGAAGTAAAGCAGGAAAGCCGTGACCAGGAGGAGACCGTCGCGGTACGGGTTCGACAGCCACCGCAGTACCGGCGGGCCGTACTGGTGAAGTAGGGGCAGCACCTCGCCCGAACAGCCCTGCGGCCCACAGACGGGATCTAGCCCGTCGCCCAGCCAGCTGACAAAGACTCCGCCAGCGAGGAAGCAGATCAAGCCCCAGCTCACCCGTGAGAACCACCTCATGCCTCATTCTACGGCGGTGGCGGGTCTGTCAACCGGTTCTGGCACTACGACTCACAGCCCGCCCAGCGCCTCGATGATGGCGTCCAGGTCAGCCTTGGCGGCGGCATAAGTAGCCAGCTTGGCCTCGAGCTCGGCGATGCGTTCGGTGAGATTCTGCGCGACTACGGGATCAGCGGGTACCTGCGGCTCCCCGGCCTCGAGCGTCTCAGCCTGTGCGGCAGCGATGGCGTCGACGACGTGCTGGCGAGCGTGGTCGGACACTTCGGTAGGGATGTCGACCGCCCTCACGCCAGCGTCAGTCGCCTCGTAGGTGACGGTGAGCACGGCACCACAGATCGGGCAGGAATCGTCGCGAGTGAACGTCACCGCAACAGTCTCGGGGGCATCGGTGGTCACAGGGTCACTCCGATCGCGGTCGCGCGCAGGGCGACCGTTAGGCTGGGCTGCGGGTCGGTCTGAGATGCGTCGGGAGCGGCGTTGCCGTTACGAATGTAGGCAGCGAACCCCGACGGGGTCCGGGTGATGCCGAAGATGTCGCACTGCGTGTTCAGGACCTGCTGAGTCAAGTAGTAGTCGTAAGGGCCTGCCTTGAAGCTGACGAACGCGTTGTTCCTCACTTCCGGTGCGGTATAGCCGGCACCGTCGAACACCATCGTCGACGTCGGGTGAGCGCCGTTCAGATCGGCCACGTAGATGACCGGGCGACGGCAGTCCCTGTCGGTGCCCACGGTGGTGATCGTTTTGTCCAGTTGAGAGGACCAGACGACTCCCCCGAAAGCGAACTTGTTGTTGCCCAGCGGCGCGAACACGATCTGACCGCCGTTGAGAGTCTGCGGGAAGCCGCCGTCGTCGAAACTGGCCGGGACGAGGCCGGTAACGCTGGTCATCTCGCGGGTCGACGGGTTAGCCCGGATCATCGTCACGCCCCAACAGGAGGGCTTTCCCCCATCGGCAGCCCCTGCCGCTGAGACGATCCAGCACAGTTCACCGTCGGGAGTGATGCCCATCTGGGAGTGGTTGAAACCCGGTGCGGTTCCGACCAGCGTGAAGTTGGTCGTCGTGTCGTCTGGCTTGACGCACCACACGTACGAACTGCTGCTCGTCTGGTACACGGCGGCCCAAACCCATCCGCCGCCGCTGAACATTCCTAGAACCTGAAGGGTCGCGCTGGACTTGGTGTTGTCGACGCCGGCGATGGTGTGGAGGCCGAAGTTGTTCGCGGTCCACGAGGGGCCCACCACGTCGGCGTTCTGGTAGCACACCTGCTGCCAGGAGTATCCGCTGTCGGCCGTGTTCAGCGGGGAGTAGTTGAGCACCCAGCACCGTCCACTGTCGGCCACTGCTCCATAAATGCCGTTGAGGCCAGTGCTGCCAAACGCGGCCGAGACCGCAGTGCCGTCGTCGTGAACCCGGATCAAGCTGTAGCCGCCGAACAGCAGTGCGCTGCCCTTACCGACGGCCCAGTCAGACATCCGGTAGTTGTTGCCAACGATGACTCCCTCGGTGCTGCCGGGGGTGACCATCAGTAGTGTGCCGGTACCAGCGTCGCCGCTGTCGGTGCTGGCCCGTCCGTCTACGCAGGCAAGTGCCCCGACCGGGCAGCCTCGGAACGGGAACCGAAGCGACTCGAGGTGGTTGTATCCAGTCCTGGCGCCGCTGAACCGGGCCGCGTTCCACAGTGACGGGCTGCTCGCAGCCAGGTCGACCGGATAGTTGCTGGTACCGACCGCGCGAGTCGTGCCGAGGCCGATGTTGGTCCCGCTCGCGGCCGGCGGCTGCTGGGTGTAGCCACCCCGCCACACACCGGAGTCCTTCACGTAGAACGCCATCGGTGCCGACTTCAACAGCCACACGTCACCGTCGCTGCCGTCACCCGCAGCCGGCTTGTGGTCGGAGACCGTCAAACCGCCCGAGCCGCCACCAGCGGCACCATCAGCCAGCAACGTCCACTCGGTGTCACGAATAGCCGACGGGGCGAACGGCGTGTCCTTCAAGCACAGCCACAACTTCGAGCCCACCAGGTCAAGATCGTTCTTCTTCCACGGGCTGGTGGTGTTGTAGTGAACGGCGGAGGTGTCCGAACCGCCTGGCAGCGCCTTCCACTCGGCCACCGTCGGCATGTCCTCGCCGTACGTGTCATCGTCACCACCCTGCGTCGACGACGCACCCGGCTGCTGGTTGGTGTCCTTCAACGCGATGTAGGTCTTGCTGCCGACGATGCGGACCGCGCCCTTCGTGTAGCTGGTCGGAGCCTTGCGTACGTCCAGGTGCATGTCACCGCCGCCACCAGCAGACGTCACCGTGACCGTGTCGCCGTCGTTCACCGCGGTCAGACCAGCGCCGAACTTCACCGTCGGAGCGGTCACATCGGCGTCGGAGGCGTTCTTGATGTGGGCGACGACACCGTTGCGGCCGTCGATCCCATCAGTTCCCGCAGTACCGGCAGGACCGACCGAACCAGCAGCGCCATCCTTGCCGTCTGCGCCCTTCTCTCCCTTCGGGCCAGCCTTCGACGTCTCCACCTTCGTGACGCGCTTCTCGACAGCGTCCAGGCGTGCCTCGTGAGCAGCCTCCACAGCCTCGCTGGTGTTGTGCTGAGCAGCGTGGCGGTCCACCTGGTTGGTGCTGTTGGTGACTCCCACCGGGCTGCTCCTTCAGGTCCTCGGACGCAGCTGCGCCCTCCATCGGAACTGTCCGGGGAGGGCGGCCGCAAGCGAGGGGCTGATGTCTTAGAGAGGGTTGCCGTCCATGTCGACCTGGGCCACGTACAAACGGCCGCGCCAGATCGCCTGGCCGTTCATGATGCGGATGTGCTCAACGCCCGGCGTTGCGTTCCTGTCGTTCGGATCGACCCACAGGATTGCCACCCCCTGGGACCAGGCCTCCTGCCTCCTGGCCGGCGCACCCGTCGGCAGGACGGCTCCCCGGGCGCTCGGGACAGCACCATCCACCCGACACAGAGCACCCGGGGATCCCGACACGATGAGGCGCCAAACTCCATCGACGAGGACCAGCTTCTCCGTGTAGCCGGCGCGGTGAATGTGCCCGTAGTGCGTGCTGTTCGTCGGGTACTGCGCCAGGTACTTGTCGCTCGTCTGGTTGTTCGTCGGCCGGCAGCAGTCCCCGTGGTGAAACAGGTTCGAGCCGATCCAGTGCTGAGCTGCGGGCCACTCACCGCAGCTACGCCAGCCGGTCTCAGCCTGACGCGTCAGGTACTCGACTGTGAGCACAGGCTCTCCGAGGTCCGCACCGGACGGTGTGGCCCGCCGGACCCCGATGAGGGGCGAGTTCGTCCCGGTCAAGTGCCGCGTAAAGCGGGCGTCGTGGTTGCCGCCGACGAAGACGTGGTCAGCGTTCGGAGTGACCGCGGCTAGCTTGGCGTCGAACTCGTAGGCCGTCTGAAGGCTGCGGTTCAGAGCTCCGAAGGCGAGCACAGCAGCTGCGCTGTCGTGCTTGGACAGTGACGGGAGGTCCAGATGGTCGCCGAGGTTCACCACGTGCTGCACGCCGTGCTCAGCTTCCGCGTCAGTGGCGATCTGTATAGCCACGTCCATGGCTCGGGGGTCGTGGGTCGGGTGCCAGAGACCGGTGTCGGGGTCGAACCACCACCCGATCTGGCAGTCCCCGAACTCGAAGACGCACTCCCTGTCAGTGACTTTGCGACTGGGCAGACGGGCCGGAACCTTGATCCGGACCTCGATCGGGGTGGCCTGCCGAACCTCAACCTCGGCCTCATCCTCGACCGGCTTCACCCGCAACCAGTGGTCACCCACCTTGATGGTGCCGGCGACGAAGCCTGGTGGGACGTTGATGTCCTGCTGCCGGAACCAGTCGGCCTGCGTCTCCTCTGCCCGCTCCACCTCCCGGTCGATAGCGGTGAGCACGGTCGGCTCTTCGACGAACGGCAGCCCGGCCGTCGCGGCGTCAGAGGTGTAGTGGCGGGCGTGGGTGCGGTAGGCGTCTCGGTACAGCCGGCCGCCCAGCATCTGCTCGGCTACTGGCCAAGCGTCCAGCTGGGACATGGTGGTCAGGTGAGCGAGCTGGGCGTCGCTGAGAGAACAGACGCGACAATCGGGGGTTCTTGTCATGCCGGAACACCTCGGCGCCCCGCCGAAACCGCAAGGGGCCGGACTCCGAAAAGCCCAGCCCCACGCAAGACTGATCCCATTCCGTTATGAGCCCGTGGTGTCGTACCGATGACGCAGAGCCTCGAATGCGGCGGTTACCTCGGCAAGTTGCTGCTGGGTAGCTCGCAGCAGACGGTTTGCCTCGGTGAGAGCGTCCTTCAGCTGCTCGAAATCCTCGTCCTTCACGCGCAGCTCGTCGCGGACACCCTTCAGCTCGTCGCGGGCAGACTTCGCGTCAGCGACAGCATCGTCCCGCTGCTGGTTGGCCAGCCGAACCAGAGTCTCCGTCGACCCGAGAATGCGCTGGTCGCTCGCAGCCCCGTTGTCGACGGCTGTACGGCGACGGTCCTTCAGCAGCTTGAACAGTGCCGCGATGGCGGAGAGCACGGCACCGACGACCAACGTCGGAATGCCCGCCTCCTGAAGCCAGCCGATCATGACCGCCTCCCCGTGAAAAAGGCCACGAGAGCGAAGACGACAGCAAGTACCACGGTCTGCGCGAACCCAGTCGCAGTAGGCAGCCCGCCACTCTTGAGAATGGCAGCCGCATAGAACGCTTCCGTCAGGGCCATGAGGCTGCTCCCGAACAGCAGCAGAACCGGCCGCTTCCACAGCAGGGAGACCAGCACAGCCGCCCCACCGGCCAGGTAGATCCACGACCAGGCGGTAGCGGCATCGTGGCTGAACGCCTCACCGATGGCTCGCGAGGGCGCGTCGAACACGAGCTGGCCCGCACCGACAAGTACGGCAGATGCGGAGACGGCGAAGAGGAAGACCAGCAGCACCAGCGGTGCGCAGCGGCGGACGAGCTCAGTCATCGCGACCAACCTGAGCGAGCTGAGACTGGGCTGACTCGTGGCGAAGACGCTCGTACCCGCGGTACGAGCCGAGCAGCAGCAGTCCCAGGGCGAAGCCGAAGTAGCCGGAAACGGCCGGCGAGTCGAAGCCGGACACGCTCGTTCCGGCGAGCCCGAAGTACGCCGCTCCGGCCGCACCGAACAGCAGGCCGACCTGCTCAAGGATGAACAGCCGGAACGGCTCCCGTTCGGTCCGCGACAGCACGCTCACGGCGATGAGGAGAGCACCCAGGCCGTAGTAGGAGACCCAGAAGTACTGCCAGCAAAGCGGAAGAGCCTGCCCGATCGCCTTTGACGACGGGCCGGCAATGAGGGTGTAGACGCTCCACAGGACCGCGGCCAGTGCGGTGCCGAGTTCGAGGTTGAACCTCAGCAGGGCAAAGCCGACGTGTCGTAGGGCGCGCATGCCCTCTACCGTCCGGACCGCCGCACGGGAAGCCGTCAGCTGTCAGGCAAGTTTGCCGAGCACCGCCCACATGCCCGGGCCCTGCTGAACCACCAGCACGTCATCGTCGACCGTCGGGCTGTAACCGGCCAGGTAGCGGACCCACGCCGTGTCGGTGAGCGTCAACTGGACCGCAGGCGGGGACGACCGGACCGCGATCACCGTCGCCATCCGAACCACCGCCACCTCAGCTCTCTCACGCTCCGGCCGGCCCAGCTCCCAGACGAACTCGTCCATCACATCCTCCTGCTCACCGTGACGCGAGTCGGGGTCTTCCAGTCGAGGTCGAAGACGAGCTGGTTCACCTGGTAGAGGTCGTCGTCCAGCTCGAGAACATCGGAGGTGGCTGCGGCCAGATCGCCCACCTCAGCGTGCGGCGCTGGGGCACACGTGATCTGGATCGTCTCGGTAAGCACGTTGCGTTTGCGCAGCTGAGCAATGCCAGCGTTCTGAGCCTGGGCCAGCGTCTTGATCGACGACGAGCGGTACTCGATCGCCACCACCCGCCCAATCGTGTTCACCCCGTAAGGCCCGTTCAGGTCCTGGACGGTGGCGGTCACCGGCTTCGACCCGGACGACTCCGCGTAGACGACGACCGTGTTGACCAGGTCGGCACCTGAGGGGGTCTGCTCGAACCGCTGGGCGGTGCCGGTGTCACGCAGCTCCCAGTCAGCGGTACCTGTGGTAGCAGAGGCCGCCTTCTCAGCGACGGCGTTCCCGTTCCGGTCGATGTACAGCCCCCAGCCGGCCGAGGCAGCCAGCGCCTGCGCGTCCTGCCACGGGTCCCCGCCTTGGCCGTAGCCGGGGGCGTAGATGAGCTGCCCGGTCACATCCCCGCCCGACGACGGGGTCGCCAGCGAGATTCCCGGCAGCCGGTTCGACAGCAGCGCCTGCAGTGCGTCAGCCACCGAAGTGCCGTCAGCGACGACGAACGCCCGCTCCCACCGGGCAGCCGCAATGTCGGCGGCCGCGTCGTAGCCGGTGATGCGGACCGTCTGCCCATCGTCCCCGTCGACGAAGGTCGGGTCGGTGACGGTGAAACGGCCGAGCGGAATCGTCTCCCAGGTGGTGGTGCCGGGCAGCAGGCAGCGCTGGAACAGACGCAGCTGCGTGGTCAGCGGCAGCAGCAGCCCTCGCAGGTACCGTCGGCGGTAGTCCCCGTACGTGCCGGAGCCGTAGGTGCCTTCTCCGTAGCTGCGGTTGTGGCCGGTGACACCCTCCTCAGGGGTGAGGCCGTCCAACGACGCGAGCGTGACGGTGCACGACCTCCGGATAGCTGCTGAGCGGTCCTGGGTGATAGAGCCGCCCTCGACGGCCACGCCCGCGAGCTTGGTGCCCGTCTTCAGAGACCACAGCTCCCCGTACACCTGAACCCGGTCCGGTCCTGGCCCCTCCAGGGCAGCCTTCAGGGCTGCACTCACCGGGTACATCAGGCGACCCCGACCAGCGACAGCTTCGCGTAGAACAGGGGCAGCACCTCGCGGTCGGGCACGTCGACGCTGCGGTAGGTGAATGACCCGGTGAACCGGCACGGCCACTCGACGCCCATGTCGTCGGTTAGGACGACCCGGCGGCTGAGCTTGCGGATCTGCCGCAGCACCGCGAGCTCGGACTGGCTGCGGAACATCACCTCAGGGATGGTGATCGTCGGGATCTGCGGGTCGCCCTCGGTCACCCAGACGCTGTTGCCGCGCAGGGACCGGTGGACGGCCGTCTCATACCCCTCGTCGATGGTGATGTCGCCCGCGACCGGACGCAGGACGACCGTGAGCCCGGACACCGGCTCGGTGATGCTGAACCCCACCTCAGTGCCCCCTCTGCTGTCGGACGGTCACGCGACCGCCACGGTTGATCTCCGCGAGCACCGCCCGCACCTGGTCAGCAACCGGGACTGCGTCGGCTGCCTTCACCGTCGCCGGGATCGCGATCGTGTAGTTGTTGACCGTGCTGCTCGAACTCCCGGAAGCCGTCAGGCTCCGGACCGGGGAGGTGTAGTCGAGAGAGCCGACGTTCGCCGACATCGCCAGGCTTGGCTGAACTTTCGCCAGAGCCGTGGATAGGGCGCCCTTCAACGCCGGCACCCCAGCCTCAGCACCTTTCCCGAGGTCACGCATCAGAGCGAGCCCGGAATGTGTCGTGTAGCCGGATCCGGAGAACGGGCCCTCCTTCGCCGGGGAGAACGGGAACAGGTTGCGGATGTCGGACAGGACGCCGACTACCGCGTCCTTCACGTGGGAAGCCGTGTTGACGATGCCGTCGATGAGGCCCTGAAGGATCGCCTTTCCACTGTCGTAGAGCCACCGACCCGCGTTCGACAGGGCGCCCTTCACCCGAGCACCCAGCCCGGCAACGAAGCCGATCACCTTGTCGACCGAACTGCGGACGAACCCGACAATCTGGCTCCAATGGGAGAGGACGATACCCAAGGGGTTGAAGCGGAAGAAAGCGTTCTTCACAAATTCCAGCGCCGTTGGCACAGCCGCCTTCAGCCAATTGACTACCGCCCCGACCGCAGTCTTTATAGCTCCCCAAACGGCTAGTGTGAGAGCGCGGAATTTTTCATTGTGCTTCAATAGATACACACCAATCGCAATTAGCGCCCCGATGGCCACGATGATTAGCCCGATCGGGTTCGCGGTCATGGCGGCGTTCAGCAGCCACTGGGCAGCGGTCATGACCCCGGTCGCCGCGGCGCCGGCCAGCATCACCGCGCGGGACGCGACGAACGCGGCACCCTGCGCCACCTGGATGGCGATGGTCCGAGCTCCGGAGGCGACCCATACAGCTGCTGTGCGAGCTGCCGAAGCCGCGGCAGCTGCCGCGGTGGCGATGAACTGACCGGCGATGCGAGCCCCGGACGCGACCCAGGCTGCTGCCGTCGTGGCGGCGTTCGCAACCGCAGAAGCTGCCGTAGCCACCCACGAGGCAACGGTGGTCGCAGCGGTTGCCACCCACGAGGCGGCTGTCGCGGCCGCTGAGGCGACCGCCGAAGCGGCCGCGACAGCCATGTTCGCCACCCACGTGGCAGCGTTCGTGACGACCGCAGCCGTCGACTGGAGCAGCGTGCGACGCTGGGCAGCCTGAGCAAGAGCGCCTGCCCGGGAGCTGGCCGCAGCCGCGTCCTGAGCTGCGGTCTGCGAAGCCAGCGCCAGCTGGTTCGCTCGAGCCGACGCGGTGTTCAGGTTCGCCTGGGCGGTCTGGACGCCCAGAGTGGCCGCGGACCGCTGCTGGGCGGTGGACGACGCAGACACGGCCACGGCGACAGCACGCTGACGAGCCGCCTGCAAAGCCGCCTGAGCGTTCGAGACAGCGACCTGCGCCTGAACCAGGCGAGCTGCCGCGACCTGCGCTGCCGCGGAGGCGGTAGCGGCAGCACCAGCAGCAGAGGTCGCAGCAGCCTGGGCGGTGGCCTGGGCAGCAGCAGCAGTCTGGATGGCGCCCAGGACCGTCTGCGCAGCACCCAGCGCAACAGTGGCCGCCTGGAACGCCTTGAACCCGGCCACGATGATGCCGACCGAGGCAGCGGCCACTAGCACGCCGTCGGAGTGCCGAGTCATGAAGTCGGTCACGGACCGCAGTGCCGGGATGACAGTTCCGGACAGGAACGACGCCAGCACGGTCACGTGCGGCATCAGCGACGACGCCAAGGCGAGTGCCAGCTTGGTCACCGACACGATGAGCGGACCCGCCGCAGCCGCCGTCTTGACGATCGCCGGAATGAGCTTGTTCACCAGGGCCGGTCCCTGCTGAGCCAGCGCAGAACCCACCCGGGACGCGACGGGGAGGATCCCGAGCAGGGCGCCCACGAGCGGCCGGAAGTTGACACGGGACAGGACCGGTCCGAGCTGGGAAAGCCCGGCGGTCAAGGTTTCGGAGACCGCGCTGCCGACCTGCGTGAGGACCGGCAGGAGGGCCAGCGCTGCCGGGATGACAGCCGAGGTGAGCACCGACGCTATCTGGGCGAAGCTGACCATGAACGGGCCCGCCGCAGAGACGATCGCACCGAGCAGTCCGAGAAGTTGGGGTGCCATCTGCGCCACGGTCACCAGGACCGTCCCCAGCGATTCGCCGAGGATGCGGGCTGCCGGACCCAGCAACGACGCCTTCGACGTGATCGCGGCCAGGAGAGCAACGACGCCAGGGCCAGCTCCGGTCGCCACCGAGATGAGCAGCGGAGACAGCTGCCCGACTGCCAGCACCGCCTGAGTGAGGACGGGGAGGAGCACCTGTCCGGCCTGGGCGGCGGAGTCGAAGAAGGACTTCAATGCAGCCTCGCCGGCTGCCGTCTTCAGGAACGTGTCGGCGGCACCCGTGACCTGAGCGAACGTGGTCAGCAAGCCGGCACCACCGCTGGCGGCGAAGACCGAGTGGAGAATGCCGACGACGTTGCCGAGGGTCTGACCGAGGACCTTGGTGGCCGTGATGCCGTCCTGGATCCAGTCCGCGATCCCGCCGCTGGCCCGGCCGGCGGCCACCATGTCGCGCAACTTCTCGGTCACGCCGGTCACGCCGGTGGCCAGCCCGGGCAGGAAGCCGGACGCGACGACGGTCAGGTCGCGCATGATCTGGACGACGGAGACGACGGCCGGACGCAGGTTCGCGAATGCGTGCCGGACGTTCAGCATGATCGTCTCGAAGTCGCGCAGCGACTGCCCGGTGACGAGGAACTTGATGACGTCCTGGGTGGTGACGCGGAACGTGGAGGCGAGCGCGGTCAAGTGCTTCTGCAGCAACGGCAGGTAGGCGCCGGCGAGGGTCTTCACGGAGCCGCCGAGGCCGTCGAACAGCGACTGCTGCACCGAAAGCGCGAGGGTGCGGAACGCCGGCTTCAGGCTGTTGATCGCCTTGACGAATTCGCGTGCGGCCGGAGACAGCTTGGACAGCTCGACCTTGAGCTTCTTCGGGTCGCTCTCCTTCAGGGCGTCGCCGAGGCCGAACAGAGCCAGCTTGAGGGTGCCCGCCGCGGCAGCACCGGCGAACAGCACACCGGGCAGCAGCCCCGCGGTACCAAGGAGCGGCAGCAGCGCATTCGTCAGGGCGACCGCCCCACCAGCTGCGGCCTGCGCACCCAGGACGGCGAAGCCGGCAGCGGCCGCCTTCAACGAGCCCAGCAGCGTCTTATTCATGACCTTCGCGGTCGTGCGGGCAGACACGCGAGCAGCAGCAAGGGCACTGAGAGCCCCTGCTGCTGTGCCGTCGACGACTACTCGCAACCTCGCTGCGTACACGTCTCAGACCCCCGGTCGGCTCACTGCGACCGCTTCTGCCGCCACGCTTCGTACTGTCCGTACGTCTGAGCCGCAGTCAGCCAATAGAGGCCGAGCGGATCCTCGATCAGCTGGGAGGCGTAGTAGGCGTTCCCCCCGCAGGCCCCGATCCAGGGCAGCCATGCGGGGGTGAGCCGCCTCAGCTCTTCCGGGGCTTGGTCGCCGACTTCGTGGAGGGCCTTGAGGACTTCGAGCTCGGCTTCCGGTCCTGCGGTGTCAAGCGCTCCGGGCCTTTTGGGTCCGGGGTCAGCGCCTCGGTGATGGCGGCGACCAGGACGAGCAGCTGGAGCAGCTCGAACGTCTCCAGCACCTCCTGGGTCGGCTCGAGCGGACTGTCGTCCTCGTCGAGGACCTCGTCCCAGGACTTGATGACCGCGGCGAGGAACTTGGCGATGACCGGCTTCGCCTCGTCCTCATCGTCGAAGTCGGCGATGTTCTCGAGGCTCTTGCTGGCGGCCTGGAACGCAGTCGTGCGCACTTCGACCTCGATGGAGTCGTCGCCGTCGAAGTCGATGACGATCTTGCGGGTCAGGAGCTCTTCGGCCCGACGGCCGGTCGCGATGGCGGAGCGCTTCATGGGGGTCCTTACGGGAGAACGGACGCACCCCCGGGTTGGGGTGCGTCCGTCACCGTTACGGCGAAGCCGCGTCTGGCAAGCCGGGTCTCAGGCGACCGAGTTGACCAGTGTCACCTTGTGGCTGAACCCGTTGGCGTCGACGACGATGCGCAGACCGTTGGTGGCCGCGTACACCGCGTCCTCCTCGCCGCGCTCGTGGCTCTCGCCGTTCACGCAGAAGTCGAAGGTCAGCTTCTCCTTGACAGCCCCGTCGAGCACCAGGCCGGTAGTCTCAATGCGGACGTAGCGCGGGGTCGAGGTCCGCAGCGATGCGAGGAACGACCGGCCGGCGGTGTCAGCCACCGACAGGAGCTCCACGGTTCCGTCGATTGCGGTGTTCACCGTGGTGTACCCGCCGACGAGTCGGATGAGGTCGGCCAGGTCACCAAACTTGATGGTCTCCTTCAGTCCGCCGGCCAGGAGGGTCGTGCCCAGCTCCTCGAACGTCGGGTCGACGTACACCTTGGCGGTTCCGCCGAGGACGGGCCGGGCGGGCAGCTTGGTCGACCCGGCGGTCCGGGTGATGCCGTCGGTGATGGCACCACCTTCGAGCTCCATCTTGAACGAGCTGTCGCCGGAGTTGTTGCCCAGCTCGAACTCGACGGACTTGGCGATGACACCGGCGACCTCGAAGGCGCTGACTGCGTCACCGACCTGGACGGTCCACGTGGGCCGGCTCGCGCTGAGCACATACTCGTGCTTGAACGCCTTGTCGGCGACGACGACGGTGGTGGTAGGGGCGCCGAACGCGAGGGCCAGCTGGTCTGTGAGGCCGTTGTAGCAGGCGACGCCCTCGAGAGAGCCTTCGGAGGTTTCGCGCTTCACATAGACGAGATTGTCTACGTACTCTCCGGAGCTGCGGTCACGCTCGGTGTCCTGCTTGGGGTTGAACTCGAGCTTCCCGGTGGACGGACGGCTGGTGGCGGGAACAGCAGTGCCGGCAGTGGCTTCCTTGCCGTACTGCGCCCTCTGCTCGACGTACGAACGTGCGGACATGTGCTGCTCCTTGCAGGTAGTGGGATGTCGCTGTCTCAGACGGTCCGCTGAGGTCTCACTCAGGCAAGGCTCCGACGACGACGGTGAACCGTCCACCGAGCGCCCGGACGACGTTGCCGTCGCGGAACTCGGTGCTCGCAACCTCGGCGATGCGCTCCGAGGAGCAGATGACGCCACCGGGTCGGACCACGTTGTAGACAGGTGACAGCAGCGCGTCGATGCGGTCAGCTGCCGGGGCGATGCGTCCGGCGCTGGACGGCTTGCTGTCGGGGACGGAGTCCCAGACCCGGACGATGACTTCGACGGTGGTGAGGGCGCGGGAGCCTTGGTAGTTGGTGTCGACGGGGTCGCCGTACGACTGGACGGTCAGCAGTGGGTAGGCCGCTGCCGACTTGGGCGCCAGGCCTTCGTACACTCGGTCTCCGACGACCGCGGTCACCTCCGGGTCGGCGAGCAGGGTCGTCACCGCCCAGCCGGCCGCACACCGATAGGCGTTCACCGCGACACCCCCTCGAGGATGCGGGCAAGTCTCAGCTGCGCCTCCGGGGTGATGTCGCGGATGGCTTCGGTGAGGAACGGACGGGCCTCCATGTACTCGGTGCCGTCGTGAACGTAGGAGGCGTACTCGAGCGGGGAGTAAACCTCGCCGTGGGTGCCGGCAGCGGTCAGCTCGACGGTAATGCTGCGCCACAGGTCACCGGTGATGATGGCATCGTCGCGGATGATGATCTGCCGGGCCCGGTTGCGGGTCGCGTTCACGGCGCGGGCGACCTCCTGGACGACGCCGAGCCGGATCGCGTTCTCGAAGTGCTCGAAGTTGTCCTCCGCCATTACGACGGCAGCACGGCGGGCCATCAGCCAGCCACCGAGCACAGGCAAGAAATCTGGGCGGCGTAGCTGTTGTCCGGCACGAGGTCGACCTCGTAGCGGACACCCCCGACGACGAAAGCGTCTCCGGACGTGACGTTCGTCCCATAAGGCACAGTCACCTTGTAGGTGGACGAAGCTGACAGGGCGGCCGCAGTCGCCAGGTCGCGGCCGGTCAGCGCAGACCTGGAACACGGCACGGTGGCAATCACCGACTCCGTACCGGTCTGACCTCCCTCACCGTCGGGCTCAGAAGTACTCCGCAGGACCTGGGCGCTTTCGGGCATGAACTGGAGAACGACCTTGCGCAGCCCCGCCAGCTGGGTGTCCGGGTCGAAGATGCCGGCCATGTTCAGGCCCTCCGCGAGGGCACTGAGCGGAACCCTGCCCGGGTCGTCGCGGCCACGGTTGCCACGCCCGCCTGAACAGCCCAGTGGTCCCTCTGCGCGATGCAGTGTGCGTACACCTGAGACGCCGACTGCGAGACATCACCAGCTTTCACGTCGACTCCCGGGGCAGCCTTCGCGCACTTCGCTGTCCAGCCGCGGTACAGCGCCATGGCGAGCCCGTAAGAGGCCGCAATCGTCTGCACTCTGACTCGCTCGTCGGCCGTCAGTGCAGGCTCGGAGGTTGGCTGGAGCAGCAGGTCCAGCTCTGCGGAGGCAGCAGCGTCGAGGGCGGTCATGTCTACGACTGTCCGGTCGTCGTCGGACCGGTCACGGATATCCGGGCGCGCCAAAGCCCCGCCCCTCCAAAGAGGGGCGGGGCTTTGGCGTCAGGCTCAGGACTTGTTCGCCCAGGTGGCCACGGCCAGGTTCGCCGGACGGGTCACCTTCGCGCCGTAGACCCGCAGGCCGGACACGCGGGTACCGAACCAGTTCTCCGACTCCATGCCGCGCACCTTGACGATCTGGTCGGCGACCGTGGTGGCGTTCCCGACACCGGCGACAGCCTTGCCGGCGATGGCCGGAGCGTTCGTCAGGATGACGGTGAAGCCGGCGGCCTTACCGATGACACCGTTCTGCAGACGGTCGTCGGCAGCGTCCGCACCCGAGGCGACGAAGCGCTTGTCGAGCAGGAGCTTCGCCTCAGCGTCGGCGTCGACGAGGACGAACCGAGCGGCAGTCGGGCACTCGGCCTTGTTCAGCCGGGTACGCAGCGGGATGAGGATCTTGTCGTAGAAGTCCTCGGCCGCGTCGATGCCCTGGGCACCGGTCACGGTGATCTTGTTCGCACCGGTGGCGTTACCGGCGCCGGCGACCATGACACCCAGCACGAAGTCGTCCTCGACGAGGGCGATCCGGTAGGCGGAGTCGTCGGTGGCCGAGGCCAGGTACTTCGGGTTGGTCTGAACCTTCTCGATGTCATCGACGAGGAAATCGAACGACTTCGCCTGGTCGATGGTCAGCGTGGTCCGGTTGGTGGTCAGACGCTCGGGGGCTCCGAGGCCGGCGGTGCGGTCGTAGTCCTTGACGGTGACCGGCTCGAGACCGTTGATGTGGACGGAGTCGCCCTGGTTGGCGACATCACCCTCGTAGTCGTGGTTCACGACTCCGGGCTGAGCGGCGACGAGCGCACGCTTGACGCCGAGGGCGATCTCCTTCGACCAGATGGTGGGGACGAAAGTGTTGGTGGACATTGAGGGTTGCTCTCTCTGTGAGTGGAAGGTTGCTGCTTACTGGGTGGAGTGGTGCGGGTCTTGCGGTTGGGTCACCAGGTCTTCATGGACGCGAAGATGTGCTCGCGGTTGGCCGCGTACTGCGCGGTGTCCATGTCGTCGACCTGCTTCTTGGTGAAGTAGGGCCGTTTCAGGTCGGCGATGTTCGGACCGTCCTGCGTGCCGAGTCCGGGCTGAGCCACGGGCCCGAACAGGTCGGCGTACTCGGGGTCGTCCTTGACGGCCCTGACGAGCTCTTCGGCGTTGCCCTTGTCGGCGTCGAACGCGCCCAGGTCTGCGAGCCGGGCGATCAGGCCGGGCTTGCGGGCACCGGCAGCGACAGCAGCGGCCTTGATGGCCTCGGTGGCGTTACGGGTGTGCTCGGCCGCACGGAGCGTGTCGAGTTCTGACTTGAGCGCGTCCCGCTCGGTGGCGACAGCGTCGTGGTCAACCTTCGACACTGCGGTTTCGCGGAACGCGGCGAACTCTCGCTTGAGCTCGCTGTGAGCCTCACGCTCTGCGCTGAGAGCCTTCTGTCCGCCTTCTCCCAGAGGCTTGTCCTCCGGGTCAGTCACGGCTGCGGGCTCGGTTACGTCGTCAGCAGCTCCAGTCGGGACCGCGGCCGCGGTCTCCACAGGTGCGCTTTCGTCGGGTGTAACAACTTCCGTCGCCTCCACGGCCGCGGTCTCGACGGTGACGTCGGTCGCGCTCGGGATGGTCTCGGTTGTCGGTGCTGCTCCAGTAGCAGTCGGTGGCATCGTGCCGCCCTCCTGATCAGAGGTGGCATCGTGCCGCTCCTCTTAGAAGGGACCGTCCCCAGTGCTGAGGGGCACGCAAGCAGCTCTCAGCGGTTGCGGACAGCGGCAAGGTAGGTGGCGCGCACGTCGTCTCCGAGGAGCTCACGCAGCGACCGGACGCGTCCCGTGCGCCCCCAGTGCGGGTGCTCGATGTGCCCAGCAACATCGGCCAGGGTGAACAGGCCGTCTCGGTATGCTTCCGCGGCTGCGGGTCCGAGCACAGCGTTCTGGGCGGCTTCGCTCAGCTCGGCGAACCTCTGCTCTCCGGTACGCCGGCCTCGGGTCCGAGCGGTCACCGGAACCATTCGGCACCGGCAGCTGACGTGTGCGGCCGGCTTCTCCTCGAGCAGGAACTCGAGGCCGTGCTGGCTCCAGCAGAAGCCGCAGGTGCGTCGGTCAAGGTTCGCCACCCACGTCCACCCGGTCACGCCTTCGTCGGCGAGCCACGTCTGACGTTGAGCTTCCCGGTACGCCCGGTACTGCTCGGTGCGGGCGATGCTGAGGGCCTGCCAACGGGGAACGTCGAGGACCTGGCCGAGGAGCTTCGCCGTGCTGCGGACGTCACGGCGGGTGGCAACCGACTCGAGCAGAACCTGACCAGCAGCAGCAGATGTCTCGCGTGCGTGTCTGGTGAGGATGGCGTCGAGCGGTCCCCTGTCGAGCTCAGCGACCATGGCGGCAACTCGCGCTTCACTCAGCTGTGACCCGTCCCCTCCGAGCGACTCCGCCAACGACGCAGCCTGGGCCGCCCCGGCCTGGGTCGCGTGAGTCCGCAGTTGGACAACCGAGTCGCCGACGAGCCGGGCAACTCGCCCCAGTCCGACATCGAGCAGGCTCACGGTGTGCTGGTAGGCGCTACTCCGAGCCACCCACCGCTTCGTCACGGCAAGCCCGAGAGTCGTGCGGCGGGCAGCGTCTGAGTCAAGAGAGAGGTAGTCCGACCGCAGCTGTCGAACGACGTCCGCAAGACCCAACACGACCCGCGCTACGGTCAAAGCTTCCCGCTCGGCCAGCTCCTTCTCCGGGTCGTCGGCCACCGTCAGGCCGCCATGTCAAGGCCACCACGGGCGAAGACCGTCGCCGAGGCCTCGCTCTTGCGGTCTGCCTCCTCGCGGACCAGCTTTTCGATCTCGGCAGCGCGAGCCGGGCTGTAGTCCATCGAGTCGGCCAAGATCACGCTCACCGGTGCGCCGATCTGGATGAGGGCATCCAGACGTGCCTCCTCGGTGAGCCCCTCCTGCGTGTGCGGGTCCTCCCACGTCAGCTCGAGCGCCGGCATCTCAGCCAGGCCGATGAACTCGCCGCGGCTGTTGTGCGACAACTCGGCCTGGACGGCGAACGCGAACGCGTCTTCCCAGCTGTTGCCCCACGCGATCATGCGGGCGAGCACCTTCGCGACGAACTGCGCCTCAGCGGTCTTGAGTGCTTTGCCGGACGGGAAGTCTCCGGTCGTCATCATTGCCAGGTGGGGCGGGATGGACGTGTCGCGCAGGACAGCGGTGCGGAGGTTGTCGAGCAGCTTGATGGTGCCCTCGAGCTCGGCTGCGGGAAGGCTGCCGGCCTTCGCCTGCGGGTCGTCGAGGAACCACGTCTGGTCGGGTCCGGTCTCGATGTGGAGGCCGTCGATCTCGTCCTTGCCGGGCTTGCCGTCGAGGTAGTTCTCTGCCAGCGTCAAGTTCAGGTCCGGAGCTGGAGGGTTCAGAGGCGGCGGGACAGGGGCGGCAAACTGCCCGAGGCCAGGAGCCGGTGCGGGTGCGCTCTCGTCGACCGGGGCGGCACCCGTGACGTAGCGCTGCGGTGCCCCCGCGGCCCGGCTGAGGATGAGCAGGTCGCACAGGGCCATGTCGAGGGCCGGCTGGAGCTTGAACACCGGAGACAAGTCGGACTTGTCCAGGGCGAACTCGAACCATGGCACGCGGCCCATTGGGTTCGACAGGACCGAGTCTTTGCCGTCGTCGTCGAACGGCCGGAACGCGGTCGCCTGCTGCGGCAGCTTCGCGCCCCAGGTGTTGTTGTTCGTGATCCAGCGCTCGGTGTACGTCGGGTAGTACAGGTTGACCCGCACAGCCCCTCCGACCGTCCACACGAACCCGGTCCAGGCGACAGTGCCGGGACTCTCCGGGTCGTACTGGAAGTGGACCTCGTCGCCCTGCTTCGGGTAGAACACGGCCTGCCCACGAGAGTTCACGCCAACTAGCACAGCGGCCTTGCCGACTTTTCCAGCAGAGCGGTGGACTTCGGGTGCGGTCTGGTCCCAACGGGACCGCTTGGCGATGTCGTTGGCCCCCGTAGCTCCGGTTTCATCCGTCGCGTCCTTGCTTCGGGCGATGAACTCCTTCGGCTGAAGGCGGGAGACGACGGTGTCAACGACGAGTGGGCACATGTTGTCGCGGGGCTGCGCGACGTTCGGTCCGAACTGGTTGCGCCACTTCTTCGCGTCGTAGACGTCGGGCTGGTCGCCGTCGTAGAAACTGCGTGCCTGGGAGGCCGGGCCGATGCGTGACTGTACGGACGCCAACGCGATAGCGATGTCGGGGTTCTGCTCAACCATGCGCGAAAGCCGTCCTCTGAGTGGTGGTGCTCAGTTGGACGGTCCGGGTCCGCGGTGCCGGGTCAGGCAGCTCAGGTGCGGGCAAAGCGCCTTCGACGACGGGTCGGAGCTAGTTCTCCGTCGTGGGCTCCGGAGACGCCTTCGAGTGCCCAGACGAGCGCGTCAAGGCGGTCGGGGCTGTTGCTGGACGACGGCACCCAGGTGGTCAACTGCTCCTCGAGCTCGGGGAACTCTCCGACGTGGTGGACGGCATGGTTGCGGTACAGCTGCGCGGCCGGGTCGGCTCGGGTGGCCTTGCCGCGGGTCGCGTGGACGGGCACGAAGCGCGGCAGCATCGTCAGCTTTCCCTCGCGGACCATCGCCTGCGCTTCGGTCGTGAGGACGTAGATGAGGCTGTCGGAGCCAGCGCCGGCAGTTTTCTCGACCACGATCGCGTCAGCCTGGAGCTGGATGTACAGGTCGAGTGCCTGTCGTGCCCACGCTCCGGGGTCAAACTTGCCGGACGCGTCCGCGAGGACGTAGCCGTGCCCGTCGTAGCCACGACCGGCCGCGATGATGCCGGTCTCGTCGGCGTACGGCCCCGTGGTACCGGCGGGGTCGATGGCTACGACGACGCGGTACAGGTCGGCAGCGTGCGCCACCCGATCGGGCTCGATCTGCGACAGCGACCAGAGCGCTCCCTGTACTTGGTCCATCGCTTCCCAGTCGCCGTCGAGCAGGGCCTTGCGCTTGCGAGCGTCGGGGATGGACTGGAGCTGGAGGATGTAGTTCGGGTTCGCAGCAAGCAGCGCCGGATTGTCGTAGACGGTCGCCGGGACGAACACGCGGGACCGGGCGAAACCTCCACCGCCGGGCAGGGGTGGCCTCCAGGGAACAAACTCCTTCGGCTGCTCCTGGTTCTCGGCGAGGTCGGCGGGCTTCGGGCTGACGAACCGCCTTTTGACCCACGCGTACCCGACACCCTCAGGGTTCGACACGCAGATGGCGGTTACTGGGTGACCGTGCTGTGAGCGGAGCCGGGACAGCATGTAGGTGTACTGCGCTTCGGCAAGCTCGGTGACCTCGTCGAAGTAGAGCCGGTCGAACTCGACGGACTTGTAGTTCTGCTCGTCGCCGTCGTGCTGGAGGCTGATGAAGCGGATCACGGAGCCGTTGGAGAACGTCCATGTCGACTCTGTGCGGTTGTGTACGGCGAGGTCGCGGCAGATGTCGCGGAGGGGCCCGAGGTGGGTCTGCTTGAGCATCGGCATGGTGCGGCGGACGATGCCGACGTGCGCTCCGGAGTGCCGCAGTGCGAACCGGACGGCGTCGTTGCGGATCCAAAAGCTCTTGCCTCCTCCGGCTGCACCGCCGTACAGCATCTCGAAGATGTCCGGGTCGTCGGCAAGGTCCTGGGCGATGAGCTGCTTCGGCTGAGGCTTCCAGCCGGGGACTACCGCCTCCACCTTCGGCGGGTCGATGCCGTCGAGGAACGCGTCGAGGAACGCGCGGTCGAGGGCAGCTGGCATGACCTAGACGGTCCGAAACCTCAGCCGCTGCGCCGTGCTCTGGTTAGGGTGCCGGGGTGCCTCATCGGACTGGTCGCTGGACGCAGCTGCTGCTCGCCCGGCTGGAGCTGGAGCCAGCGGTCGGGGTGAAGCGCGCCCTCGAGGAGCAGCTGGGCCGGCCACCGACGACGGCGGAGCTGTCCGCGGTCCGTCGGGCCGCTCACCATCTCGCCGATGAGGGCAAAGCCGAGCTGCACCGGGTGCCGGTCGCGGTACCGCACAATCGCGGGACGAGCTCGTACCTGGTGGTGGCCCGTCCGGGCGTTGAGTTGTCGCAGTCGGAGCTGGCGGATGCGATCGTCGTGCTGCCGCACCGTGCCCGCGGCGATGACCGGGAGGCGGTCGAGCGGCTGGTGCGGCTGGTGGGCCGTGGTGCTGCTACTGCTGAGCAGGTGCTGGTCGAGGCGGTGGACCCAAAGGCTGCTGGTGTCCTGGCCGAGGAGCTGGGCCGGTCGGTGGCGGAACTGAACCGGCTGCGCCGTCAGCTGGTCCGCAGGTCGGCTGTTCCGGTGCGTTCCCAACGCAAGAAGCAGCTGCGGTCGTCGAGGGGGAAGCTTGCCCACCTAGCCGACACGCTGGGCACCGTCGACATCGCGGAGGTGCGGGCGGAGCTGACACGGCAGGCTGACCGCTCCCTGGACGAGCAGGAGTGGTGACACTCAGTCAGTCCCTCAGTCAGTCAATCTCTCCTTCCTTCTCTCTATCGGGGTCAGTTACTGAACGTGTCTGTCAGTTGACTGTCAGTGACTGAGATCCACAGCCGGCTGGTTGTCAGCTAGAGGCCGGCGCGAACGGTGGGCAGCACCTACTACCCAGGAGCTCACCTGTGTCCACCCCCATCTCTCCGAAGGTCGTCATCGGAGCGGTCGTCGCCATTGGCGCCTACGGCCTGCTCGCTCTGCTCGGCTACTTCCAGACCCCCGACGGTGTTGCCGTGCTCGCCCATCTGCCTGCCCCGTTCGTTGCGGTCCTGAAGGCGCTCATCCCTCCGGCTGCGGGCGCTGTCGCCGCCTACCTGAAGACCGACCCGTTGCGTCTCGCCGGCCAGGCTGCCCTCGAGTCCGGCCAGCACGGCTACGGCATCGACCCGTCCGACAACGGCGAGCCCGTCGGCGGTGAGGGCTATGGGTACTCCGACGAGACCTCCGAGCCGCAGCCGAAGATCGCCGACGGGGAGCAGGTCGACTACCGACCCGGCGCCTGACCTACAGCCGACAGCCCCCGCACCTCACCGGTGCGGGGGCTTCGTCGCGCCTAAACAGTTGCTGAGAAGAGGGCGGATCTGGCTTTCTCCTGTGGCGGTAGGGGTGCCGGCGCGGACGGTCCTATGCACCGGCACCCCCGCCGGAATGACCCCGGAGAATCCCATGCCCCGCCACCCCGTCAAGCCGTACCCCACCGTCATCGTCGAGGTCTACCAGCGCGTCGAACAGAAATCGTTCGTCACCGCTGATGAGGCCCACGACTACCTGGACACGGTCGCCGACCTGCAGGACAACGGCATCCTGCCCGCCGAGCTGACCGCCCGCATCATCCCGCTGGTCTCCTGATGTACGACGACGAGACCGACGGCTGCTGGACCTGCCGCGGCACCGGCACTGTGACCGTCGAAGGTGGCACGTGGGACGAGCGCATCGTCGACATCTGCCCCGTCTGCGAGGGCGACAGATGACCGTCGCATTGACCGAGGCACCCAACGCCGACCTCTGCCGCACCCCGGGCAAGCGCAGCTACCTGCGCAGGGACGGAGCCACGTCAGCTAGCAAGTTCTTCAACGCCAAGTACCCGAATAGCCCGCAGAAGCTGCCGTACCTGTGCCGCTGCGGCCTGTGGCACATGACAACCCACCCGAAGCTCCGCGACCGGCATGAGATGGGGTTGGCGTGAACGGCTCCATCGTCCCGTTCATCGTCGGCGACCTCGCGATGACCGTCGGCCTCCTCGTCTACCTGGTCTACCTGCTGGTGACCGGCAAGGGGCGGGACTGATGAGCGCCACCAGCCTCGGCTATGTGGAGCCGACCACCGCCCACCTGCCGTGCCCGCACTGCGCCGAGTACGTCGACTGCCCGGTCACCGTGGTGTTCCTGCCGGCTGATCTCGGACAGGTGCGGTCGGTGACCAGCGTCGACGACGGTCCGCTGTGGGACCACGTCGCGTTCGAGCACGGGGTCGCCGCGCTATTCGGTGGTGTGTCGTGATCGGCTTCGCCGTCGGTCTGCTGTCCGTGTGGGGCGTCTGGTCGGCGTTCGTCATCGGTCGGGTGCTGCTGTCTGCACGGTCGGTCACCTGCGACTGCCGGCGCTGCGCATCAGTCCCTGCTCCGCTGTTCGACCCGGCTTTGGTCCGCACGTGCCCGCACGGCAACTGCCGCTGCCTCGTCATCGACTCGCACATCACCCGCTGCCCGTCCTGCTGGACCGTGCTGCCGGAGGCTGCGCTGTGAGGTGGGCGTGGCTGGGCGCTTGGGTGTTCGTTACGTGCGGCACCTACCTGCGGCTGTCAGCTCTCGGGGACGCTGCCCCGCTGTTTGGCGCCCTGTTCCTCGGCGTGACGGTGTACCTGCCGCTGTGCCTGCTCTGGTGGGCGGCCACGCGATGAGCTGGCCGGATGCCTACCGAGCCGTCTACGCCTGGTCCGCTCAGCACGGTCACCGGCTCCGCAGCCACGTCAACGGCGTCTGCCTCTGCGGATGGAGAAGCCCCGACGGCACCGCGGGCGAGATGTCAGCCGCCGGCCGCCAGCATGTCGTCGACGCCTGGTGCGTTGCCGGCGAATCCTGTGGACTGCTCCCACACGGGTCCCGACCGGTCGTGAAGTCGATCATCGACGGGTTCGACGGCACCTACAACGATCTGATCGACACCGTGAACGGCATCCTCGACGGCAGCTTCAAGGGCTGGCTCGCCCACACCGAGGACGGCGACCACGTCCACGTGACCCCGTTCAACGACCTGCTGGAGCATGAGGTCGACGACGACGGCAGTTGCGTGTGCGGTCCAACCATCGAGCCCGCGCCTCGGAACAACGGCAGCTACGGGTGGTCGATCATCCACCACACGCTCGACGGACGGGAGTCGGCTGAGAGCTGAGCCGGTTGCGCTGCGCGCAGTGCGCCCGCGACATGCCAGAACCGGCGCAACGCTGCGAAGGCGATCGTTCCCTCAATCCCTCACGATTCCCCTGACGAAGAATGACAGTTCGTCGCAGACTGGGACAATCTTGTCGGCATAGTGCCTACTCACACGTCCCTCAGCAGATGTCAAGCCGAGCGTGAGCACCAGAAGCCGTCACCCTGACACGGAAGAGGTCACTGGTTCGATCCCAGTATCGCCCACCAGCATCGCGCCTGGTCAAAGCCGGGTTTGTCACCCCGGGGGAGGGTGACAAGCGGCGAGGGAGGCCCGTTGACCCCAACGTTGACCCCAACGTTGACTCAGTCCCTTGTGGCGAACGTCTGCGACAGACCTTGCAGAGCCGCGCGTGCCACCTCGTCGCTGAGGTGGGCGTATGTCTCGGCGGTGATGCGAACGTCAGCGTGGCCGAGCAGGCTGCTGACTCCCTTGAGATGCACACCCGCCTCCAGCATCGCCGTTGCGGCACTGTGCCGCAGTGAGTGGACGCTGACGTTTGCTAGTCCGGCGCGGCCAGCGGCTACCGTCACGGCCCTTAAGACGTTGCGGGGATCCAACGGCAGACCAGTTTCGGTGGTGAACACGGCGTCGGTCTCGACCCACAGATTGGCTGCCCGGAGCCGGTCTTCGTGCTGAGCGTCCCGCTGCGTCGCCAGGAGATGCAGGACTTGGTCGGATAGGGGTAAGGATCGCCGCGAGTTTGGCGACTTGGGTTCGCTCCGACAGAGACGGCCGTCCAAGCGGGTGAGCGTTCCGTTGATCCGCAAATTCCTTCGGCGCACATCGACGTCGCACCAACGGAGGGCGAGCGCCTCGCCCTTCCTCAAACCGAGACAAACGATCAGCGTCACAAGTCGCTCGTAACGCCCGCCCGCGAGTTGTGCGAGAAGCTCCCGAACCTCGGTGGCGTGAGGTAGCGCGCCTCCTAGGGCGACCATGCTGCGGTCGTACGCGGTGTCGACGAGTTGAACCTGAACGGCCGCCAGGTAGTTCGACTGCGGTGGGAGCGCACGCTTTTGTCTCGGCCGCAGGCCCGACCGCGGCTCCAGCGGAGACGTTCTCGGCCACCAGCCGGAGTTACGACTCAGCCGCGGCTGAGACTGACCACCAGTACCTGCTGGTGGGTGCCTGGTGGGATGCCCAGCAGAACGGACAACCCAGCTATCTCCCCCTGGAACTGCTTGCCTTCGACGACGGTGTGGTCGGGCGCGGGAGTGCAGGATGCCAACCGCGACAGGCCGACAAGGACTCTGGTCGCGCGGCTCTATGGGGACAGGGCGAGACGAGTGTCGTCGATGTGCTGAACCGCACCCCAGCCGACCCTGAAGCGTCTAAGTT
The DNA here is from genome assembly GCF_964244285.1 of uncultured Friedmanniella sp. Classification (NCBI taxonomy): domain Bacteria; kingdom Bacillati; phylum Actinomycetota; class Actinomycetes; order Propionibacteriales; family Nocardioidaceae; genus Friedmanniella; species uncultured Friedmanniella sp. Next base: position 261,726 of record NZ_CAXTHT010000005.1, on the reverse strand, counting down.
CATGGCCCTCGGACCAGACGAGCGCTGGCAACGAGTAGCCGCGGACCGCAAGAGCGAGACCCCCGGCTCTCCGAGACAACAGGGCCTGGCACTGCGCGCGTTCCTCCCGACCATCTTTAAGCTCGCGCGGCCTCTGACAGCGGACGCAGGGCTCGACATCATTCCTCGTGAGCGCTAACGACGTCCGCACGAGGGTCGTCCACTGAACGTGCTCCGCACGAGTGTCCGAATCTGGTACACCAACCGCTCGGCGGTAGACAGCGCTACGCGGGCCATCTCAGCGCCGTCGCATGGGGGCCGTGAAGCCCAGATCGAGGTAGAGCGCTCGGGCTTGTTCGCTCGCGTGGACGTCGACGACGGCGATGTCTTGCTCCACAAACCAGTTCAGCAGGGCCCGTAAAGCTAGCCGCGCGATCCCGCGACGGCGATGAGACGGCAGCGTTCCCAGCCACTCGACGTACCCGATGCGTCCCTGCGGTCATCGGGGGCTCGGGAGGCGCTGGTCGACGATGCCCGCCGCGACGCCTACGACCTGTCCTTCCTCTACCACCACAAAGATCGCGGCGGACGCTGCCCTTTCAGCGAGAGCCTCTAGGGCCCGGTCACGCCAGCCCTCCGTGCTGTCGGGCGTACCGAGGTCACCGAACATCTGCCCCACGACCTCGAGCGCCGCCCTCATGTCCTCGCGAGTTTCGACGCCCACCACGCCGAGCTGGCCAAGTCGATCGTGAGACGGCTAGATCTGGTGGAGCATAGCCCTGAGTCTCTTGTCGTGTTCCTCGGGCCAAAGGAGGTCCGGCTGCGCGAGCCGCGCCGGGTCATCGATAGTGGCAACGAGGCAGAACGTCGAATGTTCACGGTGCTACTGGCCGAGGATTGGGTCAGGCACCTCTTATAGCGTTGCTCATTCCGCTACGGAAATAGTATCGCCGTTGCGAACCGAAGGGCGCATAGTATAGAAGTAATAGGAACTATGATGGAGAACGCGACGATGAACGGATTTACCTGTGAAGACTGCAAGGAGCTAGCAACTCCTGCAATGCCGTGCTCGTGCGGGGGTGATGAATTGAGCGATGAGTATCTCGAGATGCTGGACCTGATGCACTCATGAGAGAACCGCCGAGGACCCACAACGTTCTCACGCCTGCTGGCTGGACGCGCGTTGGTACCGGCGATATCGACACCAAGCCGCTGCGACGATCTGTAAGCCGCTCTAAGCGCTACACGCGCCGAAGCCGACCCAACACTCATTCCGAAGTAGCGGGCTGGCTCATAGCGGAGCTTATGGCATTCCTGTTAGCTTGCTGCTAATGAACTGATGCAAGCGCTGAGCTTCGGTACCGAAAGTGGGCCTACCCAAAGAGTTGTCGGTGGTGCTAGTCTCACCACATGTACCCCGCAGTTGTTGTGCGCCTGATCAAGCTCCTTGCCGTGTTGTTTTTTGGAATTGCGGGTGGCACGCTCTCGTGGTACTTGACTCGAGTTGTTCTGACCGACCCTTCGCAGATCGAATCTGTCGTATGGATACGACTGTCGGGAGTAGGACTGGGCCTGGTTGGCTTCCTAGCCGCGATCGCGCACATACTTCTTGACATCCATACCAGGTTCTCCGAGCGCTACGAATACCGCATGAACCGGTACTGAGTAATGGCCGACGATTCTACCAAGCAGCAATTGAAGGCCGCGACACGCAGAGAAGAGGCGCAGCGACTTGAGATTAGTCGGTTGAAGCGGAGCTCTAGGACGACTCTGGTAGTAGCGGTACTCGGTCCCCTGGTCGCCGGAATCTTCGGGCTAGGCGGGAACATCATTGATCACCAACCTCCCGCCACCACAACCGATACCGTTTCTGTCTGCACGGTCGCCATGGGTAATGTAAAAAAGGCTCTCGACCTAGGTATTGCTAGACCTGCGCTGCTGGAGAAAATAAATATCGAGGAGATTGACTCACAGTGCGGCGAGGAGATCGAGATTGCTGCTGACATTCAGGATGGGCAATAAGAAAAGCCCACAGACACACAAATGTCGGGCTTAACCAATGCGAGGCGTTTCTGAGAGTGGGATCTCAGTAGTACATTCCCTGTATATCGCGGATGTAGCTTTTCCTAGAAGTCTGCACGCTCAGCCTCTAGGACGGAGAGCGTACGAGGGATGATGAGCTGCGGGACCTTGATGCGCTTACTGATCAGTTTAATGGTGTTGACTTGCATGCGCTCATTATGACTCACGATTGCTATTGATGGAATGGTGCGAGTGTGAGAAAATCAGAACTGCCATGCGCTACTCTGATAAGCGGCGCGCGGGGGCATAAGGCAGCAAAAGAAAGAACCAGCAGTGATGCCGGCTCTCGTCGCCACTCTGATGGGTCTCAATGTATCAGAGTCGCACCCTTATGCAATACCTACACAAGACATCAGTTCGTGGTCTGACCAAACCGCACGTGCGACTGTTGTCAGGGATGGCCTACCGTGACTAGATGTCGACAGGCCAGTCTCAAAGGCGAACTGGAACTACCGAGAAGCACCAGTCGGGATAGATCCGAACTAGCAAGGCGGTGGCAGCACGTAAGCACTTAGCAGGGGCGTGAGTTTAGTTTGTCAACGGCGCAGCTCGGCCGGCTTCCTCAGTAGTAGGGAGGTATGCCCATGCCCTTAGATCTGGATAGGTGGAAGGTCGTCGAAGCCTTCCGGAGAAGGTAACCGAACAATGAACGGATTGTCGATGAATTGATCGTCGGCGGTTCCTTCTTCGATGGAAATACTCACGACATTACGCAGCTTGATATCCAGACCTGGTCGCTCCTGCTGCGGAACCTCTAGCGATCGAGTGAAGTCTTCATAGAACGCTATGGTTGCATTTTATGGAAGCATGCTGCTCTCGCGCCTCCTCAAACTTGTTGAAGGCGTTGGCCCGCGCTGCGATCACCCTGTTAAACGCGAGCACCGAGACCGTCACGCTCGTTCCGACCATGAACACAACCTCGAGCGGGCTATGGTACGAGATCTCCGCTATGTCTGTTTCTGTGCCTTGCGTGGTCTTTGGATCTGCACGGTTAGAGTCGATTGCTATGCCCTCCCGGATCAACGACTCGATGCCACCCAGTCTGTCGACCAGACCGAATAGGGGAAGTCTTTGCGTGTCGCTATACCTAACGCGAAGTCGGAGGGAGCCGGCCTGCTGGGATACCTCTGACACTCGAACCCCTAATCCTATTGACTATTTATCAGCACGACCGCATAGTGAAAACCTTAACTTAAAGTCGTAACCGGCAAAGAACACAACCAATGCAAGATCGAGTCAAAATAACATACATCATCGTAGTAGGAGTGATCCTCCTTGTCGTCCTCACCATCGTGGCTTTCGCCATAGCGCTGAACCCGTTCGCAGGCGACATGCCGACCAAGACGACACAGAGTGCGCCAGCGGCGTCCGCACAGCCCGCCGGACTGTTGATCATCCATGCGACGAGACTGCCAGCGGCTGCCAGGTCGAGGCTGCTGGGCCGGTGGACGCCGGCCGGGCCGTCACTCCGGTGGTCGTCCCTCTTGCGGTACGCGTTGAGCTCGGTGCTGGCTGGGAATGGGCGACCGATCGAGCTCGAGGATGCGTTCGCCAGCGGCGAGGTCAGCCGTACGTCCTGTCGGTCGGTAGCCGGAACCGAGATAGAGCCGTTGCGCGCGGTTGTTGGACTCGCGGGTCCACAACGTCGTGCGGAACCAGCCGAGCTGCTCGAGGCTCGCATGCAGTCCGGCGAGTAGAGCCGTCCCCAGCCCTTGACTCCAGTAGCCAGGGTTGACGAAGACCATGGACACATGCCCTCGCCCTGGCACGACTGAGCCGGCTCCTGCGTCGGTACGCCACGGTTCGGCCAGCACCATCGCCCGTACCTCTGGGTCGACCCAGCCGAGTAGCACGATGGCTTCGGCCGCCTCGAGCTTCTGTCGGATGCGGTCGGCCCGTTGAGGCGATGGGACGACACCTCGAGCGACGTTGGCGGCCTGCCACACCTGAACCGCGGCCGGCAGGTGCGCCTGTAGGGCAGGGCGGACTTCCACACTATCCATCTTGATGGGCCACCGCTTCCAAAGCTTCTCGCTGAGCCTTCCTCCACTGACGTGCTCCGCACGAGGGTCGTCCACTGACGTGGCCCCGCACGAGGGTCGTCCACTGACGTGGCCCCGCACGAGGGTCGTCCACTGACGTG
>NZ_CAXTHT010000005.1:231092-257422 GCF_964244285.1 uncultured Friedmanniella sp. | reverse complement strand
GGCCCCGCACGACGGTCGTCCACTGACGTGGCCCCGCACGACGGTCGTCCACTGACGTGGCCCCGCACGACGGTCGTCCACTGAACGTGCCCCGCACGACGGTCGTCCACTGAACGTGCCCCGCACGACGGTCGTCCACTGAACGTGCCCCGCACGAGGGTCGGATACTGCGTAGCGGGCTGCTCGGGCAGCCTGTGGGCGTTCGGGGCCGTAATCGTGATGTCGTGAGCATCGTATTGGTTGTGGGAATCGGTTAGAGGCGCTTTGCTCGGTCAGTGACTTCTCACCGATGCCTATGATGATCAAGGTTCCTGAGCCCTTTCGGCAGATGCCTCGTTGGTGGCGGGACCAGCTGGGGCGCGAGTGGCTAGACAACCTGCCAGCCCTGGTAAGCGAGCAGTGTCGGCGGTGGAGCCTGACTGTCGAGGGCGAACCGCTGTACGGCTCGAACGCCTTGGTGATCCCTGTTTGTCTCCGCGACAACAATCCGGCCGTGCTGCGACTCTCGCCTCCAGGTGACGACGTCACCGACGAGGCGGCAGCCCTCAGATGGTGGGCCGGCCGCGGCACGGTCCGGCTGTTCGACGTCGACCTCGCCTCGCGGGCAATGTTGCTGGAACGGCTGGGCTCGCGCAGCCTGCAGTCCGAGCCCCTATTCACAGCCATCCCGGTCATCGCGGCGCTGGTTCGCGAGTTGGCCGTGCCAGCCCCGCCCGGAACGACTTCCACAGCGGCGATCGCCGCCGACCATGTCGTCACGGCCGAGCACGATTGGCTGGCGCTGGACAGGCCAACTCCTCGAGCTCAACTTCACACCGCCGTTCGGTTGGCCGGCCAGCTGGCTCGCACCTCAACATCCGGTCTTGCCGTCGACGGCGACCTGCACAGCGAGCAGGTGCTGCAAGCAGGGCGGGCACCTTGGCTGGTCGTTGATCCGGTGTTGCTGTGCGGTGACCCCGAGTACGACTTCGGCCGCGTCCTGTGGTCACGGCTCGACGAGCTCGCCACCGACACCGACATCACCACAATCTTCGACGTCTTCGTTCGCGAGGCCGGCGTCCCCGCCGAACGCGCTCGGAGCTGGGTCGTGGTGAGGTCGATGTCCTACCTGTTGTGGGGCTTGCGCCGCGGCCTCACGTGGGACCCACCCAAGTGCCGTCGACTCCTCAACCTCTTCTGCTGACCACCGATCAAGTGCTTAACCGTTCCCGGTCAACCTTCCCCTTGACGGTGCGCCGGCTACCAGGGGGGCCGACGCTCTTCCCGCTCAAAGGCAGAGTGTGTAGCTACAGGAGGTCAGCAGTCCCCTGTGGGACGCTGACGACCATGTCGCTCCACCCCGCTACGGCGATCGGCGCCCTCACTATCGACTGCTCCGACGCGAAGCCCATGGTGCAGTTCTACACAGACGCCTTCGGCGGTACCCCCGACCCTGACTTCCCTGATCTCGACTGTGTCCGAGTCGATGGCCTCCTCATCCTCTTCCGGGAGCTGAACGGCTGGACTCGGCCGGCCTGGCCCGGCCCCCACATGCAGATGCACCTCGAGATCTACGTCGATGACCTAGCCCGAGCAGAGGCCAGGCTCATCGAGCTCGGCGCCGGCAAACCAGCAATCCAAGACCGAGCCCACCTCGGCCTCGTCGTCCTTACCGACCCGGCCGGCCACCCCTTCTGCATCTTCGAGCGACCCACACCCCTGACCGTCGTGGCTCTGTCGACCGCCCCGGCCCGGCCTCCTGCACACCCTTCCCTTCGCCAGGCATCGGTGCGGGAGGACGCGGCCGGTGTAGCCGCGCCGCGGTGAAGCTCAGGCCGGTCTGGTCGCGAAGGGTCGGTTGGGGTCGGCGGGCGCAGGCCGAACCCGGAGCAGGGTCCGGTAGACCGTAAAACGCCCGATACCGAACAGTTCCGCCAGTTCGGCGGTGCTATAGGTCCCGAGATCAGACAACTCGACCAGATGCTTCGCCTAGTTCACGGTCAGCTTCGGCTGCTTACCGCGCAGGTGGCCTTTCGCCTTCGCGACCTGCATTCCTTCCCGGGTACGCATCCGAATCAGGTCGGACTCGAACTCCGCAACCATCGCCAACACGTTGAACAGCAGCCGTCCGACCGGATCGGACGGGTCGTGCACTGACCCGCCCATGCTGAGCCGGACACTCCTCGCGGTCAGCTCAGCCAAAATGTCGCGCGCGTCGGGCAACGACCTGGCCAGCCGGTCCAATTTCGTCACCACGAAAGTGTCACCCGCACGGCACGCAGCCAGCGCGAGCTCGAGACCGGGCCGGTCACGATTAGTCCCGGTCAGGCCGTGATCAACGTAGATGCGGTCGTCGCCGACACCGAGGACGCGGAGCGCGTCTCGTTGAGCGGTGAGATCTTGGCTTTCGGTCGAGACCCGGGCATAACCCACGAGAAGTGTGTTCATCCCACCGGCATGACCTGGTTCGCTTCCGTGGTCAACAACAAGCACTCACGCTTCCCACCGCCCAACCAAAGCCGCCCAAAGGTCGGCCACTGGTCGTGCTCCGCACGGGGGTCGGCCACCGACGAGCCCCCGCACGAGGGTCTCCATCCACATGAGTTTGGGTTCACCGATCGTTGCGCTGGTCGAGCAGGGTACGGCGGGCCCTCCCCAAGTTCACCCCGCCCACGACGACGCACAGCGGTGCGAGGAGAAGCCACAGCACACCGCGGACAAGGTTCTTCTCGTGAAAGTGCGACCAAGCGAGCGCGCCGCAGCCGGCCGCCAAGAACATCAAGATGATGCCGGCTATAGCGTAGGTTCGAGCAGTGAGCGGCAGGTCGCGCAGAGTGGGCACAGTTCACATTGAAGCAACCGAGTGGCCCCTACCGCAGGCCTTTCGCCACGGTGCACCGATGAACGGTGGTTCAGTGCTGTCGGCCGGCTTGCGGGACCGGCCGGCCTGCGGTCCGGAGGCGCGCTGGAAGGATGCGTAAGTGCGGTTGTACTTGTCGTCCTACCAACTGGGCGCTCACCCGGAGGTACTCGCGTGGCTGGTCCGCGGTAATCAGTGCGGGTGGGTAGTGGCCAATGCGCTCGACGGTCTCGACGAGGACCGGCGCCAGACCGACACCGAGCACAGATTGAGGCACTCGCTGCCCTTGGGCTGCACGCTGTCGATCTGGACCTTCGCGACTACGACCCCGGAAGCATCGGCAAAGTGTTCGGTGCCCCTGGTTTCGTCTGGGTCCGTGGAGGCAACGTCTTCACGCTGCGGATGGCGTTCGCGAGGTCGGGACTAGACCGCGTCGTCGTTGAGGGCCTTGCTGCAGATCGGTTCGTCTATGCCGGGTTCAGCGCGGGCCCCTGTGTCCTTGCTCCGAGCCTGTCCGGGCTCGAGCTGTGCGACCCGCCCGAAACGTGTCGTGCCAGCTACGGGGATGTCCGCTACGACGGCCTTGGCGTGCTCGATCGGCCTGTGGTTCCGCACCTTGATTCCCCGCAGCATCCCGAGACCGCTCTACTATCTCGGGTCGCCGCAGCGTACGAGACCGAGGGTCAGCCCTACTGGGCGCTGAGCGACGGCCAAGCCCTGGTAGTCGACGGACCAGCAACAAGCATCTGCTGACGTGCACCGCAGCAGGGCCGTCCATCGGTCGTGCTCCGCACGAGGGTCGTCCACTGAACGTGCTCCGCACGAGGGTGGTCGAGCGGAGCTCGCAGTAGCCGGTGGTCGAGCGGAACTCGCAGTAGCCGTTGGTCACGCGGCACGCGAGGGATTCGTGGAACGTCGTGCGGCGAAGGCTGCGGATGCGGTTTCCAACCTGATCTGTCCAACTCGCCGCTGGCGAGGGCGTAGCGGAGTGGCTTGCCGCCTGCCTCACGCTCTGGTCCGATAGCAGCTACATCGTCTCGAGGAGGGAAGTAGTTCACGTGCCGTCAGCCTCGAACCTCGCTTCGCCTAGTGGTACCGAGTGTGCGGTGTTCGGGTCGGTCACCTCTGAGGAGATCTACGCGCTCCTCGACGGCTACTTTCTCCAGCAGCTGGGCAGTCAGATCGCGCGGCTCCGCTTCCGTGCGGGCCGGATCGACGCGGTCTGGGGTGTGGATCTCGACGACGGTCGAGCGGTCGTGATCAAGACGCACCGGCCTCCCGCTGACTTCGAGCCCCTGCGGGTAGGGCCGAGACGCTCCGCGTTCTTAGCGCCGCTGGATTCCCCTGCCCGACTCCATTGTCTGGACCGGACGGCATCGATGGGCACGTCATCACCACACAGACCTTGATTAGCGGTGAAATTCCGGACGGGCGCGACCCTACGAACCGGGCACTACTTGCCAGCGGCCTCGCCCAACACATCGAGCTGCTGCGCCACCACCCGGACCTCATCAGCCGGGCCGGCGCAGGTCCGTCGTGGTGCCACTACGCCGCCGGACCATGGCCCGTGCCGCACGACACGCTCGTCGACTTCAGCAGCACCACAGCTGGCTACGAGTGGCTAAACCAGTTCGGCCGGCGAGCCTCGGATCAGGTCCTCACCCACCGAGACGCAGACCCGGTGGTCGTCGGGCACGCAGACTGGTACGCAGGGAACACCGTCGTCGCCGACGGGCGACTGGTCGGCACCTTCGACTGGGAGCTAGTAGCCGACACCGAAGCCGTCATCGCTGGGTTCGCCGCTGCCTGCTACGGCCAACGCGGAACGAGCGCCGGCGGCACCTCCACCCCAGAGCAGGTAGCCGACTTCATGCGCGACTACGACGCCGCCCGAGCCGAGCCGCTGACCCAAAGTGGACGCCGCACAGCAGCCGGCGCAGCAGCCTGGATCTGCGCCTTCAATGCCCGCTGGCAGGTCGCACTGCTCGACCACAACCTGAGCGACGACTACCCGTACGTCGTCCAGGTCCACCAGCGCCAGGACGACTACCTCGACCTTAATTGGTGATCCACACTGCTGACCGCAGCGCTCTCGCTAGACGGTCGACCACTGAACGTGCTCCGCACGACGGTCGCTGATCGACCGGGTCGGCGCAGACCTGAACCGGCACCGCTCTGGAACGCTCTGCGCGAGCTGGCTTTGGCCGATGGTCTGAGGCGACGGCTGATCCGCCGGCCCTGGTGGGTTCCGAGGCCGGCGGATCGAGATCGAGACGGGCTTCAGGCGAGGGCGGCGGGTGACCAGTCGGGCGAGGAGCCTCCGGTGATGACGAGCTTGGGGGCGCTGGTGGAGCAGCTGGCGGCGTTGCGTTTGATCCAGAGGCCGGTCTTGCCGGTCCAGGCGAGGGCGGTGGAGTCGGGCGACCGGGTCGGGCTGGCGTGCTCGGCCTCGCCGTTGGTATAGCAGGTGTAGGTGGGCACGGCGGGCGGCTCACCCGTTCGGGCGTTGCCGGTGACTCGGTACCAGATGATGGTCGACGTTGCCTTGTAGCCGCGGATCTCGGCCAGCCAGCGCCCGTTACGGGACAGCTCTCCGTCGGCGAGGTCGGTCGAAGGGAACGCGTAGCCGCTGTCGTCGAACCAGTGCTTCGCACCCGCGTGTAGGTCCTGCAGCATCACCTGGGAGCGGTACCCGCCGGTCTGGAGCGTCCGCCGGTTCGTCACCCACGACGGCGCCCGGTAGAACGTCGGACGTCCGGCCTGGGTCCGGTGGCCTGCGGCGGTGTAGCCGGTGGCGAACCGGGTCAGGCAGTCGGCTCCGATCGGGCAGCTGTAGCGCACGTAGATCCAGGCGATGGTCTTGCCGTTCGGCGAGAGGGCCACCTCGTTCATGGTGCCGTCCATGGGTCCCCGGCGGAGTTGTAGAGCCGGGGTGGGTTGATGCGGTTCAGCACCTTGCCGTGCTGGTTCATCCGGACGATCAACGACCCCCGTGCGGCCGCGATCACCCCTCGGTCGGACTCCGAGGGTGAGCGGTAGGGCCGGGTCGCGGTGCCGTTCTTGGTGATCCGGTGGGCGTGACTGCCGTCTCCGCGGGCGATCCACACGTTGTGGTGCTTCACGAAGACGATCGTGCCGGACGTCCCCGCCTTGGCGGCAGCGGCCGCGGGTCGTGGGGGTGTCGCGACAGCGGGAGTAGCGACGACCAGGCTGGTGAGCGCAAGGGTGGAGGCAGCCAAGCCCGTGCCGGCGGCTCCCAGCGGGGTGGAGGGTCGAGCGCGGAGCATGGTGGAGCACCTTTTCTGGTTGATGGGAGAGAACGGGCTGATGGTGGCCTGGTGGCTTGTACGTGAGGGACTGCTGGGGCCAGGCGGTGACGCAGCGGCGAAGTCAGGCCTCAAGGGGTCGGGCGCCGGCGAAGACGCCGGCCGGGTCGTAGTGGTGGGCGACGTCCATGAGTCGGTTCCTGGTCGCCTCTGGCCACATCCGGACCCAGTGGCCCGGTCCGGGGTGGCCGAGGAAGTTGGGTAGTGCTCCGTGCCGCCACGGCCGGAGGGCGTCGACGACCCGGTCGACCTGAGCCGGGACGGTGCCGGCGGTCGGCCCGGCGGGGACGCCGAGGACGTAGACCCCGTACGCGGCATCCCGGCTGGGAACCGCGTTCGCGACGTCGGGGGCCTCGGCCAGGGCGCCGCCCATGAGCCGAACCTCGACCAGAGCGAGGTGGGAGTCGGACCATTCGCCGTTGGTGGAGACGAGGGCCTGGACCGCTTCCTCGGGTAGCGCGCTGAGGGTGCAGCCGCGGTCGTGGGTGGGCATCGGGACCGGCGGGTCCAGGTGGACGGCGTCGACGGCGGCGAACGGGAGCTCGCCGGTCGTGTCGAGCAGGACCGGGGCGACTGCGCGCATCGGCTCGAGGCGCGCTTCTGCCTCCTCGGGGGTGCCGAGGTCGGCGTAGCGCAGGTGCGTCACGAACGCCCCCTGCAGCGGCGGCGGAAGTTGCGGGTCCGGGGGCAGCCGCAGCATCGCCACCGAGGTTGTGACCTCCTCGGGCAGCGTCGCGGCCCACGCCGTCCAGGCCCGCAGGACCTCGCCCGCCGCGGCACCGGGGAAGAACAGCCCGCCGCCGTAGAAGCGGGCCACGGGCACCAGGTCGACGACCATCTGGGTGACGACACCGAACCCGACCTTTCCGCCCCGGATCGACCAGAACAGGTCCGCCTCGTGCTCGGCGTCGACCTGGTGCACCACGCCGTCGCCGGTCACCACGACGAGCGAGCGGACGTGGTCGGCGGCGAAGCCGTAGCGGCGGCTGAGTATCCCGGTCCCCCCGCCCAGGGTGTAGCCGACGGCCCCGACACCGGAGGCCGAACCGCAGAGCGGCGCCAGGCCATGAGCAGCGGCCGCGTCGATGACGGCGCGCCACCGGACGCCGGCGCCGATGGTCGCCTTTCGTTCCGTGGCGTCGACCGCGACGGCCACCATCCGGTGGGTGGTGACGAGCAGAGTGCCAATGAGGTCGTCGAGCAGCCCGTGCCCGGTGGCCTGCACCGTCACGTGCAGGCCTGCGGCGCGGGCGAAGATGACGGCTGCGGCAACGTCCCCGGCATCGGTGGCGCCGACGACGAGGGCGGGACTCGGCTGGTGGGCGAGGTTGAAGCCCGCGACCTCCTCGTTGTAGCCGGGCTGGCCGGGGGTGAGGACGGGACCGCTGACGGCGGCGATGAGGTCGCCGACGTCCAGGGTCCAGGTGGATGGTGCGGGGGCGAGATCGGTGGTCGGGAGGGTCGCGCTGGTCATGGTGGTGGGTGTCCTTCGGCTGGGTGCGTGACGAGTGGGCGGCGAGGTAGGACAGGGGTCAGGAGGCGGCGGTCAGCTCGATCTCCACAGCCATGCCGGGGATCGCGAGGCGGGTGACGCCGAGGAGGGTCGCCGGCGGGGTGGCGCCGACCAAAGCGAGCCGTTCGACGATGGCGCCGTATGCGGCGAGCGTCGCGTCGACGTCGACGCTGTAGACGACGAGCCGGACGACGTCGGAGAGATCCATCCCCGCCGCCGCGAGGACGGTCTCGGCGTTGGCCATGCTGAGCGAGAGCTGCGCGACGACGTCGCCCTCGTGCAGGAGCTCGCCTCGTTCGTTGACCGAGCCCTGGCCGGCAACGGTGAGCAACCGGGCGGGGAACGCCCGCAGCTGGCCCTGGTCGTATCCGAAGCCGGCGCTCCAGGTCGTCGGGTTGATGCGGACCACACCAGGTGCAGTTGGACCGGAGGCGAGAGCGGCAAAGGCGAGGTCGGTGGTGGCTTCGTGGTCGAACTGATGTGTCGTAGTCATGGGCTCAACCCTGGCCAGCGCAAAGCCTCGCGACCATCCCAGCTCCGTGGGGACCCGCGACCCCAGAAATCTGGGGGTGGCCCACAGGCCTGACTTTTTCCATAATCGAACCATGACGACGAACGGAGCCGACCAAGCCGCCGGCCGGCTCGACGCACTGGCTCTCGCGGGGCTCGATGTCTCGACGGCGGCGACCAGCATCAGTCAGGTCGTCCAGCAGGCGTTGCCCTTCCAGGCGGCGTGCTTGGCTCCCGCGGATCCCGCCACCGAGCTGATCACCGCGGCGCTGAAGTTCGGGGAACTGCACAGCGACGCCGACGACCAGTGGGCCTACTGGGAGTACGAGGCGGGCGAACGGTGGGACTTTCAGTCCACCGCCCGCCGTCCGGGTGGGGTGACCACGACCCACACCGAGACCGAGGGGCGCCCTGCTGCCTCAGCCAGGCACCAGGAGTACTTCCGCGACGTCTTCGGCTTCGACGACGAGATGCGCGTCGCGCTCCGGCTCGACGGGCACACGTGGGGGTTCATGGCTCTGTTCCGCACCGGTCCGCACCCGTTCACCCCGGCCGAGATGTCCTACATGAGCGATCTCGCGCCGCGGATCGCCCGCTGCTTCCGCTCGAGCCTGATCGCCGGCGCGACCACCACGCTCGGTTCAGGTACAGGTCCGATCGTCGTCGTGGTCGACGCACAGGGAACAATCTGCCAAGCCAGCCTGGGAGCCGAGGCCCGGCTGGCCGAGCTCGAGCTGGCGCCTGCGGGCGCGGAGCAGCTCCCGGTGGTGCTCAGCACTCTCGCCGCGGCGGCGCGCGCCCAGCACGCTGGCCGCTACCCGCAGGTACCGCGGATGCGCCTCCGCTCGCGGTCAGGAGGATGGGTGGTCGCCCACGCGAGCCCGATGCGGTCGCTGGACGGTAGCCGTACCGACGTCGTGATCACGGTCGAAGAAGCACGTCCGCCCGAGGTCATCCCCCTGGTGGTGGCGGCGTTCGGACTGACCCCACGCGAGCAGGCCGTCGTCGGGCTGGTGCTGCAGGGCGTGAGCACGACCGAGATCGCCGCGTCGCTCCATTTGTCGGCCTACACGATCCAAGATCATCTGAAATCGATTTTCGACAAAGCGGGCGTCCGCAGCCGTCGCGAGCTGATCGCCCGGGTGTTCTACGACCAGTACGCGCCCCGGCTTGCCGCGGAACCGTCGTTGACGCCATCTGGCTGGTTCAACAACCCCTGAATCGGGGTGAGAAAGGCCCTGCGGCGCGGCAGCGACCCGCCGCAGTACGGCCCCCAGCCCACCGGTCCGCTGACAAGGTCGTCGGGGAAGCTGACAACTTCTATGAGACCTGATGCTGAGGGCCACGCCAACGACCCGCGGAACCGGGGCTGCACCACACCTCCGGCACGATGCCTCACTCGACTTCTCAAGAGCGCTGGACCTAGCGGCACCCTAATCCCGCCCGGTTGATCCCCGCACGTTGGTCCGGTCGTCAACTGAGGCCGGGCCGGTTGGCAGCCCCTCGACTCCACTGGCCGGACTGATCAGTCCATCGGCAACCCAGCAGGGCGCCAGTCACATAACGGATCACGACCTCTGCGGCCCTACAAGCATGTATGTCCCAGGAATGGTGTTTCCGGCCCAATCCGCTGACTGAGGTCAGCGAGGAAGGTGCCGTGATGACGACACTGGATGTTGTGCCGAAGGAGAAGCCTGAGCCCTCCGCTGAGGAGCTGGCAGCCATCGAGCTGGTCCGGCTGGCACGGGAGCAGGGCCTGTCCCTGACCGGCCCGGGCGGGCTGCTCAAGCAGTTCACCAAGAGCGTGCCCGAGACCGCGCTCAACGAGGAGATGACCGAGCACCTCGGTCATTCCAAGCACCGCGCTGCGGAGGACCGGGACTCCACCAACATCCGGAACGGGACGCGGCCAAAGACGGTCCTGACCGAGGCGACCGGTCAGGTGCAGATCGAGGTGCCGCGGGATCGGGACGGCAGCTTCGAGCCGCAGATCGTGAAGAAGCGACAGCGCCGGCTGACCGGGGTCGATGAGATCGTGCTGTCGCTCTACTCCAAGGGGTTGACGACCGGGGAGATCTCGGCCCACAGCGCCCGAGATCTACGGCGCCTCGGTCAGCAAGGAGACGGTCAGCCGGATCACCGACAAGGTGATGGAGGAGATGACCGAGTGGGCCAACCGGCCACTGAACGGCGTCTACGCCGCCATCTTCATTGACGCCATCTTGGTCAAGGTCCGTGACGGCCATGTCGCGAACCGGCCGATCTACGCCGCGATCGGAGTCTCGTTGTCCGGGGAGAAGGACGTCCACGGCCTGTGGGCCGGCAGCGGCGGTGAGGGCACCAAGTTCTGGTTCGCCGTGCTCACCGACCTGAAGAACCGCGGCGTGCAGGACACGTTCTTCCTGGTCTGCGAGGGGCTGAAGGGCCTGCCGCAGGTTGTCAACGACGTGTGGCCGTTGACGACGGTCCAGACGTGCATCATCCACTTGATCCGCAACACGTTCCGCCTCGCCTCGAGGCGGCACTGGGACGCGCTGAAGAAGCAGGTGAAGCTGATCTACACCGCGCCGAACGGGGCCGCCGCCCGGTCTGCCCTCGACGACGTGGCCGACGTGTGGGGCGCTCGCTACCCGGCGATCATCAGGTTGTGGGAGAACGCGTGGGCCGAGTTCATCCCCTTCCTCGACTACGACGTCGAGATCCGCACCGTCCTCTGCTCCACCAACGCCATCGAGAGCCTGAACGCCCGCTACCGCCGGGCTGTGAAGGCCCGCGGGCATTTCCCGACCGAGCAGGCCGCGATGAAGTGCCTCTACCTGGTCACCCGATCTCTGGACCCGACCGGGAAAGGCCAGACACGATGGACCATGAGGTGGAAGCCAGCCCTGAACGCGTTCGCGACCACCTTCGCCGACCGCTGGCCGGCAGCAGAAACCTACTGATGACAACCGCCGGAAACACCGTTCCCGTTACAGACCCCGTACTCGCCACGAGGGTCGTCCACTGACGTGGCCCCGCACGACGGTCGGCTTGCGCAACGGGTTTGATGACCTGCCCACGTTTTCTGCTTGTGGATCGGTGGTCTTCGGTCCTACCGGCCGCCGCGCTGCATCTCGTGCATGACCTCAACGGTGCGGAACCCGAACCGGGTGTTGATGGCCTGCATGGCTTCGTTGGTCTCGTCGGTCCAGGTGTGGAGGTGGAGGGCTATTGGGACCGCGGTCTGCAACGCCTCCAGGTTCGCGACCTTGAGCCAGGCGCCGATGCGGTGCCCACGGTGCCGGGTGAGCACGTAGGTGTCGTCCTGGCTGGCGTTGGTGGGGTCGTCTCCGTGGACGAGGAGCTGGCTGTAGCCGGCTGGATCTCCTTCCGGAGTGGTCACGAGGGAGATCAGGGACAGGTAGCCGCGGTCCTTGAGACGCTGGTCGCGGGCGGCTAGGTCAGTCAGGGTGACGACTTCGGGGTCGGCGTCGACCTCACCGGCGGGAACCTCGGCGTTCATCCCCGTCTTGAGCTGGGCCAGGGCTGCCAAATGCTCAGCAGGGGTGGGGCCCAACCAAGAGGTGACGGAGTACCCGTGCTCAGCTGCGTCGCTGCTGCGGGCGAGCCCGGCTAGTCGGCTCGGGTGACAGCGGGGAGGTCCAGGACCAGCCGGTTCTCGGTGTGGACGCTGTGGAATCCGTGGCGGACGGTGAAGGCGAGTCCAGGCGACGTCTCGTCCACCACATTGACCTCACCGAGCAGGGTGGTGAGTCCAACCCCGGCCGCGATACCCAAAAGCTGTTGAAGGAGGAGGGTGCCAATGCCTTGTCGGCGGTACTCGGGTGGGACGTTCACGTCGAGCTCGCCGAGGTGAGTGTTGTCCTGGGTGTCGCGTTCGAGAACCGCAGTGCCCAAGCACTGGTCTCCGTCGAAGGCGCCAACGGCGTGGCGGACAGCGCGTGTCTGGTGGAGCAGCTGGGAGCGCATGGCAGTAGCCGACACGACGATCGGTGCGTGGCGGCCGGCGGTCGCACCAGCGCGCAACGCCGAGTACCAAACGGTGAACCGGCCGTCATCGCGGGCATCCACTGGGACGATCTGCAACATCGGCCTAGCCAAGCACGACCCCGACCGCCAGTCGCTCGGTTTTGATCCGCCCTGGCCGTCCCCAATCAGCCTTTCGCTTGTAGAACATCCGCGGGCGGGCGCGGCCGACGTCCGGGCCGCGCCCCTTCCTGCAGCTCAAGCCGCGTTGGTGGCGAACGGCCGGTTGGGGTCGGCGGGCGCCGGGCGGACGCGGAGCAAAGTCCGGTAGACAGTGGAGCGCCCGATACCGAACAGCTCCGCCAGCTCAGTGGTGCTGTAGGTCCCGAGATCGGACAGCTCGACCAGGTGCTTCGCTTGGTTGACGGTCAGCTTCGGCTGCTTCCCCCGAAGGTGGCCCTTGGCCCTGGCGACCTGCATCCCTTCCCGCGTTCGCATCCGGATCAGGTCGGACTCGAACTCCGCGACCATCGCCAACACGTTGAACAGCAGCCGTCCGACGGGGTCGGACGGGTCGTGGACCGACCCGCCCATGCTGAGCCGGACGCTCTTGGCGGTCAGCTCAGCCAAGATGTCGCGGGCGTCGGGCAACGACCGGGCGAGCCGGTCCAGCTTGGTCACCACGAGAGTGTCACCGGCACGGCACGCGGCGAGCGCAAGCTCGAGCCCGGGCCGGTCGCGGTTGGTGCCGGTCAGGCCGTGGTCGACGTAGATGCGGTCGTCACCGACACCAAGCACGCGGAGCGCGTCTCGTTGAGCGGTGAGATCTTGGCTTTCGGTCGAGACTCGGGCGTAGCCCACAAGAAGTGTGTTCATCTCACAGGCATGACCTGGTCCGCTCCCGCGGTCAACAGCAAGCCCGCAAACCACCAGCGGTACCCAACCGGCGACCGCAGAAGGGTCGTCGACTGACAAGTTCCGGACAAGGGTCTCGGCCGTTCAGCCAGATCGGGCGCGTCGTCGGTCACGGCGAACAGAGACGACCAACAAGACGACGCCGAAGATCGCCGCCGCAGTCATCATCAAGTACAGCCACAACCCGACCCCGCCGTCCCTACGGTTGACGATGCCGAGGACGCCCTGCAGTAGCAGGATGGCGGGATACCACCGAAGAAACAGATTGGGCGGCAGGTACCACCACGGCCGGTCCATCGGTCCGGGAGCCGACTGCGTCTCAACCAGGAACCCCTCGGCGTCAAGGATCTGCACTGTCCCGCCATTCACCATCAGCGACCGGGCAAGAAGCATCGCCTTACCCTCGTCGGTGGCCTGGGCCAGCGGCCGGCTGCTGCCTGGCTCCCGAATGTCCCAGCCGCCCTCCGCATTTGGTGCCACCCGCACCAATGTGCTTGCCGTCCGCATGCACCGAAGGTAGGCCTCGAACTGCTCCACCGCAGGCAGACCGTGTACAGAGCCGTTAGCCACCCCAAGCCCTTCCCCACCCTGGTCCTCCCGGTCGTGCCCTTCGACGCCAACCCCCACATCAACCCGGCCACCATCCACACCCTCGCCACCGGCGCCGGGTCCGCCGCGGCCAACCCCTCTGCCTCGTCGGAAACTCTGGGACCGGCAAGTCCCACCTCCTCATCGGGCTCGGCACCGCCGCCGCGGAAATGGCTACCGGGTCCGATGCACGCCGCCCACTCGTCTGTGAACGAGCTCGTCGAAGCCGCCGACGACAAGACCTTGGCCCGCACCATCGCCCGCTACGGCCGCGTCAACCTGCGCCTGATCGACGAGCTCGGATACATGGAGTTGGACCGTCGCGGAGCTGAACTGCTGCTCCAAGTCCTCACCGAACGCGAGGAGAAGAACTCCGTCGCCATCGCTAGCAACGAGAGCTTCTCCGGCTGGACGAAGACCTTCACCGACTCGCGGGCTCTGCGCCGCCATCGTCGACCGCCTCACCTTCGGCGGCAACATCATCGAAACCCGTACCGACTCCTACCGCCTCGCCCACACCCGCCAACAGATGTCCCCCTACCTCGAACGCCCAGGCCCTAGATCTGAGACGCATCGGCTCCGGGCTGCGCATGACCAGTCGTGCCAGGCTCGACGACGGACACCTCGTCTGCGTTGAGCGCCGCCAGTCGCTTCTCCAAACGAGCGGGCGTGATCAGCGTCAGCATCAGAAAACCGAGGAAGAGCGCCGCAGCCAGCCACCACCACCAGGTCCGGGTGACAGCGAGCACGACGTAGAGCGCCGAACCGAGGGCGAAGGTCACCACTGACCGGAGACGGGTCCGCAACGCCTCGGACCGCCGTCGTTGCACCAGCGCCTTCACGGCTTCGCGCAACCGCGGATCAGCAGGCGCCGGGCCACGCGACGAAGCCTTCGCCACCGTTCTGGCCTCGGCTGCCGTCAACTCGTCGAACCCAGCCAGCATCCGTCGGTTGATCCTGCTCATCGTCACGCCCATCAGCAGGCCGAAGAGGACGCCACTGACAGCACCACCCACCACTGCGAAAACCCACGACCCGTCGTCTCGAAGGCCGTAAAAAATCGTCATCGCAGTGCCGAAGAACAACCCGTACACCAGACCCTGCACCCACCAGGGACCCGTCGCCAACTTCAGTCTCACACCGGCAGTCATACCTCAACCCGTCCCACCTCGTGGCCGATCACGCGACCGAGCGCTGTTTCCACGAGGGACACACCATCGCCGTCGCCGGCGCCTACGGGACGGGTTCACGCGTCTGTGACTTAGGAACTCGACCCGAAACCAGATAGAAGGACATGAACGTGAGGCTGAGAACTACGACGAGGACGACGTGATCAGGAAGGTGCAGCAGCAAACGGCACACGACCTCGGCGCCGGCGAAGACCAAGATGGCAGCAGCGCTGGCTCGCACCCACCTCGGCATGCTGCTCAGGCTGTCACCCTTCCGGATCAACCGCTTCCAAACGGGGCGGAGCTGACTTCCCGGCGCACCTGACGTGTTGGCTCCCGGGTGAGCGGGCTGTGCCCAACCAGCTACCCCCTGGGTCCCGCTGGGGTTACCCCACTGGGCACGGCTTCGATTGCATACCCGGCCGATCCTGCCGCCACCAAGTCAGACTTCTGTCGGTACAACAAGACCCTCGGCCAGTAGGTCTACAC
The DNA here is from genome assembly GCF_964244285.1 of uncultured Friedmanniella sp. Classification (NCBI taxonomy): domain Bacteria; kingdom Bacillati; phylum Actinomycetota; class Actinomycetes; order Propionibacteriales; family Nocardioidaceae; genus Friedmanniella; species uncultured Friedmanniella sp. The sequence goes on along the minus strand of NZ_CAXTHT010000005.1, from coordinate 242,107 downwards.
CCCAGCTTGGGTGACCAACCAGATCCGGCACCTTACCGACGAGGCGACCTGCGAGGCCGTCCTCGACTGGCGGGAGCTCGAACCCACGCCCTAGGAGCGCATCGTGACCCAGTCAGACAGCGGACAGAGCTGATCTTGCCGGTGCTGGTGCCCCAACTCGCCTGCAACGTGCCCTGCGAACGTCCCGCACGAGGTCGGCATGCATGTTCCGGACGAGGTCCTTCACCGGTCGTGCTCCGCACGAGTGTCGGCCAGTCAGTCGTGAGGAGGCCGATTCTTGTTCGACTGGGCTGCGTGTCGCCGACGCCTGAAAACTGACCCCCAGACGACGGGTGAAAACGCACCCCGCTGCTGATGATGAGGGGTGTTGACGGTGGAGGACTGGGCCGAGATCCGCAGGCTGCATCGGGCTGACGGGATGCCGATCAAGGCGATCGTGCGCAAGACCGGGGTGTCGCGCAACGCGGTCCGCCGGGCGTTGGCAGCAGACGAGCCGCCGCGCTACGAGCGGGCCGGGAAGGGGTCGCTGGTCGACGCGGTCGAGCCGCAGATCCGCGAGCTGCTCGCGTTGTGGCCGACGATGCCGGCGACGGTGATCGCCGAACGGGTCGGCTGGTCGCACTCGCTGACGATCTTGAAGGACCGGGTCCGCGTCTTGCGTCCGCTGTTCACGCCACCGGACCCGGCGTCGCGCACGACGTATCTCGCCGGGGAGCTGATGCAGTGCGACTTGTGGTTCCCGCCGGTCGACGTGCCGCTCGGCGCCGGTCAGGTCGGGCGGCCTCCGGTGCTGGTGATGGTGTCGGGCTACTCGCGCTGGATCTGCGCCCTGCTGCTGCCGTCGAGGCAGGGTCCCGACCTGATCGCCGGGCACTGGTGGCTGCTGAGTCAGCTCGGTCACGTGCCGCGGGCGTTGGTCTGGGACAACGAGTCCGCGGTCGGGTCGTGGCGTGCGGGCCGGCCGAAGCTGACCGAGGAGTTCGACGCGTTCCGCGGCATGCTCGGGGTCAAGGTGGTGCAGTGCCGCCCGCGTGATCCCGAGGCCAAGGGCCTGGTCGAGCGGGCCAACGGCTACCTCGAGACCAGCTTCCTGCCCGGGCGAACGTTCACCAGCCCGGCCGACTTCAACAACCAGCTCCAGGCCTGGCTGGTGTTGGCGAACCGGCGCCAGCACCGCCGCCTCGGCTGCCGCCCAGCGGACCGGCTGGAGGCCGACCTGGCCGCGATGCTGACCTTGCCGCCCGTCGCACCCGTGGCGGGCTGGCGGACATCGTTGCGGCTGCCACGCGGCCACTACGTCCGGGTCGCGAGCAACGACTACTCCGTCGCACCGTCCGCGGTCGGACGCCGCGTCGACGTCGTGGCGGACCTGGAGACGGTCACCATCACCTGCGACGGCCGCCACGTCGGCACGCACGCCCGCTGCTGGGCCGCGCACCAGACGATCACCGACCCCGCCCACGCTCTCGCCGCGCAACAGCTGCGCCACCACCTCCAGACGCGAGGTCCGGTCACGACGGCGCAGGTCGAGCAGATCGAGCAGCGCCAGCTCAGCGACTACGACGCCGCGTTCAGCCTCGATGCCGTCGAGGTGGCGTGATGGCGGCGAAGACGACCACGACCGCAAGCAGCAGCCGCGATGTCAGCGCAGAGATGGCCTACCTGACCCGGGCGTTGAAGGCACCCACCCTGCGCGATGCCGTCGAGCGGCTCGCACCACGGGCCCGAGAAGAAGCCTGGTCGCACGAGGAGTTCCTCATCGCCTGCCTGCAGCGCGAGGTCTCCGCGCGAGAGTCCCACGGCGGCGAGGGCCGGATCCGCGCCGCCCGGTTCCCGTCGCGCAAGAGCCTCGAGGAGTTCGACTTCGACCACGCCCGCGGGCTGAAACGCGACCTCGTCGCGCACCTGGGGACCCTCGACTTCGTCACCGCGAAAGACAACGTGCTGCTGCTCGGTCCGCCCGGGACCGGGAAGACCCACCTCGCCACCGGCCTCGCCATCCGCGCCTGCCAAGCCGGGCACCGCGTCTTGTTCGCCACCGCGTCGCAGTGGGTCACCCGCCTCGCCGACACCCACCACGCCGGCACCCTGCAAGCCGAGCTCACCCGTCTCGGGCGCTACCCGCTCCTCGTCATCGACGAGGTCGGCTACATCCCGTTCGAGCCCGAAGCCGCCAACCTGTTCTTCCAGCTCGTCTCCGCCCGCTACGAACGGGCCTCGCTGATCGTCACCAGCAACAAGCCCTTCGGACGCTGGGGCGAGGTGTTCGGCGACGACGTCGTTGCCGCCGCCATGATCGACCGCCTCGTCCACCACGCCGAAATCATCGCCCTCAAAGGCGACAGCTACCGCCTCCGCAACCGCGACCTCGGCCGCGTCCCCACCGCCGCCGGCCAGGACTGACAGCCCCCAAAGGGGGTCCGTTTTCAGCCGTCGTCTGAGGGCCCCTTTCACCCGCCGTTGACACTGCGCTACGACTTAGCAGTCGCCAGGACCGAAGGTAACGCCACGCGAGTAGGGCAAACAGGATCGGCGCCGCCAGATGCCAGTAGCTTCGCAATCTTGACCAGTGGACCTGCTGGTCGAGCACCAGTGTGACGACGTTGAGGATCAGGGCGCACGCGATCATGAGGAAGCTGACGAAGGAGGCTCGCGCCGTCCGGGTGAGGACACCCCGTGGTAGGCGGGAGCCTGTGGGACCTGGTGACCAGAAGTTTGGGTGACTGGGCTGGTTCTCGGGACGGTCCCAGTACCCGAGCTGCTGACCGCCGCCCCACGACGGCCCGGGACTCCTGCTCATCCGAGCATCCTCCCCCACTTGCGATGAGCCGGTGTGACTTTGCTGCCATAAGCGATCAGCTTGGGTATCTCGCGCACGGTAATCCGCAAGTGGTCGTGCCCCTACACCAGGGTCGGTCACTGGCGTGGGGATCCGCACGGCTCCTGCTGGGGCCTATCAGGCGGTCCTGACGAGCCGGGAACGGCACTCTCGCCATCGGTGAGCAGTATGGTGCGACTAGGCTGAGACCGCCTCCGTTCGCAGCGTCACCCCGAGTAAGCGCCGGGTGAGAGTGCAGGGCGCACTACTGCTGGTGGCACTGGTCGCGCTTCTGGTTCTCGTCGCCCTGTTCATCGCAAATTCTGGCGGTGATCCGTTCGGCGGGCGCTTCGCCTCGTGCAGGTGGGGTTGCGCGGGAACGACATAATTGAGGCCTACGGCAGGGCGAGACGAGCCGTCCCGGAGGTGCTGTCGCGCTTCAACTCCCAATGTTCATCGCCGTGTTCATAGGATCCTCCTCCTCCGGCCCCATTAGGGTCGGCCACTGACGTGCCTCCGCACGAGGCGTCGGCCATCGGTCGTGCTTCGCGGGAGAGAGGCTCAGCGTGCGCCCCGCACGACCATCGTCACTGACCTGCTCCGCACCGTAGGTGCTCAGCGCGCGTCCCGGACGACACCACAGCTACGGCCTGTCTCAACGACCCGGAGCCGGCAAAAAAAGAGACCGCTGAGCGGTGCAGTTCGAGTACATTCCGACGGTGGTAGACGGAGGTGGCAGGTCGGTGGTCTGGTTCTACGGTCCCGACTTGCACGAGCTACATGAGCGCGACTTCATTGCGGCCATGCGTGAGGCCGCCCAGGGCGGAGCCTTCCCCGGCGTCGATCCAAGCGACACTGTCTTCGACCGTCTCACGGGACCGAGCGGCCCCGGGGTCGCCATTGGGTTAGCGGTGCCGAAGCTGACTACCCAGCGAGGTTGGCTGCTGGTCTCTTACGAGCCCGGTCCGGACGAGGGCTCGCCCATGCTGCAATCGGGCTGGGAGTCAGAGCCGACGTTGACGACCGAACCGGGGGCGTACGACGGGCCGAGTAGTCATAACGACCTCTGGGTGTCGGGCCTACAGGCAACTCCGGCGGAGTGCGCTGCATGGGTCACGAGTTGGATCAGCCGGCAGTTGGAGCGCCCTGTTCTACGGCGAGAATGGGACCAGCCCGCTACAGGGCCGGGCGCCGGTCTCCTTGGAAGAGCGCGGACGGCAGCTGCGATCGAGTGGTGGCTAGCCAATCCGGAGGAGTACTTGGACGCACGAGGAACCTTCGGCCGATGGAGGTTGACTCGTCAACCTCCGGCACGCGAAGTACACGAGCGTCCCTAGCTGACGCTGACCCGTCCTCGCTGCCGGACCTACCAACGACCACCAGAGCGCCGGCAGCGCGTTCCGGAGGACCGTCTCGTCCACTGGCGCGCTCCGCATGAGGGTCGGCAAGTGGGTCGTGCTCCGCATGAGGGTCGGCCACTGGGTCGTGCTCCGCATAAGGGTCGGCTTGCGGCGCAACCTGCAGGAGCGTCACGGGCTCCAGGGCTGAACTGGCTGGCCTCAATCTGTCGATGCGGCCCCAAGCAAACCCATCCGTCTGATGATGACTTGGTGAGAGTGCAGCGATGGATGCTCCGACACCGGCTAGCTCTGGTGGTGGTCTTGGTAGTGCTAGGCGCCGTAACCGCTGTGTGGCAGTTCTGGGGCGGTTTACCCTTCGCGTACTCCTACTCATGCTCTCGGGCGGGGCAGAGAACCCTAGAGAGCGAGGAACGGTTCGCTCGGGCACACCTACCCGACGCCCGAGAGTTCGAGGTTACAACCTACGACTGCGACTCTGGTGGGCCAGCGTTCCTCAGCTTCACCAGCACGCTCGCCCCTTCAGCGGCGCGTGATGCCCTGCTGACCGACCGATCGTGTCGTCACGTAAAACACGATCCCGACGATGGCGAGCGCGTCGATTGCGGCACTGGAAGACAAACCCGCTATCTATTTCTTGGTCGTGCGACCACAGGGACAGCAGCAGACCTCTACATCGAATAATCCTGGTCACAGCTCGGCCATCGGTCGTGCTCCGCACGAGGGTCGTCTTGTGGACATCCGAGAGCAGCTTGTTGGCGAATCCCTGCGGCGGATATGCGGCCGATCCGATCAGCGTTCTATAAGGCGACCAGATGGAAGTTGCCACTGTGGACCACCCACTTACATGCGCTGCGCAGCGTGGGGAGTGCCCAGATCACCTGATCCCTGCCGCGGCGATCCGGTTGCCGAGCGTTCGGAGGGCCGCAAACACGCTGGGCGTGGCGTCCTCGACGGCGAAGGGCTGGTCGATCATCACCAGGTTGAGGGCCAGCGCCTCGGGAGACGGTCCCGTGGCATGGACGCGGCATCGGTGATCGTCGACACGTTCGACCGGCACCTGGGCTGGTAATCGCTGGGCGACGGTTCCGGCGGGCGCGGCGACCAGCACGGTGGCCCGGTGACGGGCGTAGTAAGCGTCCGCGCTGGTGCGCAGCGTCGTGGGGGGTGGTGCCTCGCGGGCGGTGAATCGGGCGCCTTCGGGACGTTTGGCCCTCATCCGGTCCAGCCGGAAGGTGCGCCAGTCGTCCCGGGACGGGTCGAACGCCTGTAGGTACCAGGACCGGTCCATCTGCACCAGCCGGTAGGGCTCGACCTCGCGACGACTGGTCGCGCCGTCGGAGGAGCTGCTGGCGGGGTAGTCGAACCGGACCCGCCGCCGGTCGCGGCAGGCGCCGGTGAGGAAGGCGACCATGTCGGGGTCGGTCCGCGGCTCGCTCTCGCCTACAGAGGCGGTGAAGGTGCGGACTGCGTTGACTCGACCGCGCAGCCGCCACGGCATCACATGCTCCAGTTTCAGCAGCGCGGCGGCCGCCGGATCGCCGAGGCCGGGGACGCCGGCCGCCGAGCGCAGCCCGATCGCTATCGCGATTGCCTCGTCATCGTCGAGCTGGAGTGGGGGCAGGGTCCCGCCAGGTTGGAGGGCGTAGCCACCGCCCACCCCCGCATCGGCGTGCACCAGGTAGCCAAGGCCACGCAGCTTGGCGATGTCGTACCGCAGAGTTCGGGCGCTCACCCCGAGTCGGTCGCACAGCTCCGCGCCCGGCCAGCAGGATCGAGTCTGCAGCAAGGTCAGCAGGCGCAGCAAACGGGCCGACGGGTTGTCCATGACTCACGAGTGTGACTGATGGCGGCAAGGATCTTGCCGCAATGAGTCCGAGGGTTCAGCCATGACCAACACACACCAAACTGTCCCCACCAGCACTGTTCTTGTCAGCGGCGCAACCGGGCGGGTCGGCCGCCTCCTCGTCAACGAGCTCCTTGCGGCCGGCCACCAGGTGCGAGCTCTGACCCGGGACCCCGCTCGGGCCGCTCTGCCGCCGGAGGCCGAGTTGGTCGAGGGCAGCTTGAACCAGCTGCCCGCCGGGGTTTTCGACGGTATCGACGCCGCGTTCGTCTTTCCCACTGATGGGGCGGGAGCCTTTGCCCAGCAGGCCGCGGCCCACGGCGTACTGCGCCTGGTGCTGTTGTCGTCGCTGGCCGCAGCGGCCGACCACGCCCGCGACCACGGCTCAGCCAGCCAGCTGCGCCACACGGTGATCGAGCAGGACGTACGGGCCACTGGTGTGGCCTGGACGATTCTGCGGCCCGGCACCTTCGCCAACAACCTCCTCAGCTGGGCTCATCCGATTCGCTACACCGCTGGGGTGCGGGGGCCCTACCCGACCTCGGCGCAGGCCCCGATCCACGAGGCCGACGTGGCCGCCGCCGCGGCCGCGGTCCTGACCAAACCGGGACACGAGAACCAGATCTATGCCCTCACCGGGCCCGAGGCGCTGACCCGGGTCGAACAGCTCGACGCGATCGGTACTGCCCTCGGTCGGGAGCTCACCTTCGCCGATCAGACTCCCGACGAGTTCGCTGTCGAGATGGCGCAGTACGGGGTGGGTGATGACATCGTGAAGATGCTGCTTGATTACTGGGCAGACACCGTCGACGAACCTGACGTGCCCCGACCGCCCAACCACCTGATCGGCCGACCGGCGAAGACGCTGACCGAGTGGGCCCACGACCACATCGCCGACTTTCAGTGAGGAGCGGCCAGTCTGCCGCCTACTGCTCATTCGCTGCTATCAACCGAACGAACGTCTCGGTTGGGGGTTGTCTTACGGCGCCGCCCAGTGAATCACCGGTTACGTTGAGCACATGGGCGTGCACTCCATCAGCGGGATCGTCGAAGACGTTCCTGCAGCGGCACAGTTCCTCGTCTCGACCATGGGGTTGCGGACAACTGGTGAGCTGTATGACGGTTTCGCGGAGCTAGATACCGGCGACCTGACCGTCACGTTGAGCACGGCAGGACCTATTGCGATGCCGGTGGTAGGTGGGGTGATCCTGCATCACATGGTCGAGGACGTCGACGCCGCCGAGCGTGCACGAGGGGCTGGGGCTACGGATGTTCAGGGACCGATCGATATGGACTTCGGCATGCGTTCGGTCATCGTGCAAGGCCCAGGAGGCCTGATCCTCGACCTTTGCGCGCCAATCAAGGCCGGCGCGTGACAGGTTCCTCGCCTGCACAGCGGACCGAGGTGGCGGGAGAGCTCACCGTCTGCAGCGAGGTGTGGCCCGAGGAGGCCCAGACGATGATGACGGGCCCCCGCAGCTTGACGTGGGCAGCTGACTATCCGACGCCCGGCACAGCGTTGGTGATCAAACGCTTCCTCGCTGTGGTTGATCAGGGCAACTGGTCGCCCGGGTTCGGCATGTACACGCTGCGACCCCGATCAGGCTTGATCTGTGGTGGTCTGGCCTTCTACGGCAAACCAGACCGAGACGGCCGGGTCGAGGTGGGCTATGGGTTGGCTCCATCAGGCCGAGGACAGGGCCTAATGGCTGATGCAGTGCGGGCCGCTGTCCATTGGGCCTTCGAAACTGGCCGAGTCCGTAGGGTCTGGGCCGGCGTCGACGAAGGGAACTTCGCCTCAATCGCCACCCTCGAACGGTCGAGCTTCACGCGTTGTGAGGACAACGAGTTCGGACAGGTCTACGAACGCTGGAAGTAGAAGGATGGTGAGAACGGACTGGCTATTCTACGGCTTCTCATCGACGACCTGCTCGGGCGTCTCGGTCAGCGTTGCCACTACGGCACCGGCTGATCGCTGTTGGCTGAGTTGACCTTCGAGCGGCTTGAGGGTGGACCCTGCTGGAGTGTTGGACTCGATGGTCTCGATTGGCGCCTTCGCCGCCGCGGTGGGGGTGCCGGCTTCGGCGTTGCGGTACTACGACGGGGTCGGGGTGTTGCCGCCGGCGCACGTGGATCCGGTGACGGGGTACCGGTTCTATGACGCGGTGCAGATGCGGCGCGCGCGACTGGTAGGGGCGCTGCGGGGGCTGGGACTGTCGGTCGAGGAGATGCGGTCCCTGCTCGAGGCGGACGATTCGGTGGTGGCCGCGCGGCTCCGTGTCCTGGCTGCGGAACGCACGGCGGATGCGCGGCGGGGCGCAGAGCTCCTCGTGCTGTTGGCTGCAGGGTTGGAAGCTGTGGGGTCGGCCGCATCCGTGCTTGTCGACGCCACCTACGTGCGGTTCGTCTTGGGCCGGGTTGCCCTGCTGGCTGGCGACGCGTCTCTGGACGCTCTCCAGCTGGTGGTTGACGACGGTTTGGTGGTGCTGAGCAGCGACCGTTACCGGCTGGCCCGTTGGAGTTTCCGAGCTGCAGAACCCACGACAGGTGGCGCCACCGGCCTCGTTCCGGTGGCCGACCTAGCGGCCTTGTCCGCGTGGCTGGACGGGGAGGTCGCGGTGATGTGTCGGGTCCTCGACGGGGTGGTGTCCTGGTCTGGGTCTGGACCTGATTTCGTGTGCCGGCCCCACCAGTCCGACTTTCCTGACCTGACCACCATCTACGCGGCGCTGGCCCCTGCTGGTCGTCACCGGCGCCGAGTGGCCCCGGCTGAGCTTGCCGGGGTTGGGGAGGTGATGGTCGTCAACGTCGACGGGTGCGGGGTGATGCTGACCCGGTCCCTGGTTGAGGGCACGGTCGCTTCGTTGCTGGGCGATGAGGTCCTGCTGCTGATGGACGAGCCCGAAGCGGCGGTTCTGTTCCGCTTCCCGGGTCAACCAGAGCACGAGGTGCTGGTGATGCCTCGCACAGGCGATCAGCCGGGCGGCGCGGACGACGACTGATGGTCAGCCTGCTGCGGCTGCAGGTGTTCCGCCGCTACTACCTCGGGTACACCGCGTCGTCGTTCGGGGACTCGTTGACCCCGTTCGCGTTGGCCTTCGCCGTGCTGGACCTGACCGGGTCGCCGTCGGCGTTGGCGCTGGTAGTCCTGGCGTCCCGGGTCCCGGTCGTGGTCTTCGTCCTGGTCGGCGGTGCTGTCGGGGACCGGTTCTCCCGCCGCACCGTCATGCTGACCACCGACCTGGTCCGGTGCCTCGTACAGGCCGCCACCGCGGCAATACTGCTGACCGGCGCAGCAGAGCTGTGGATGCTCGTCATCCTCCAGCTCGTCGCCGGCGCCGGAACCGCGTTCTTCAACCCGGCCGGTCAGGGTCTCCTGCCGACCGTTATCGACACGCCACGGCTACAACGGGCCAACGCCCTGCTGGCCACCAGCCGCAGCGCCACCTCTGTCGCCGCTGTCGCCACCGCCGGTCTCCTGGTCGCCACCGCCGGTCCAGGCTGCGCGGTCGCCGTCGACGCCGCCACCTTCCTAGCCAGCGCTGCCGCACTCCGCGGACTACCCCGGGCCGCCGCCATACCGCTGCGGCAGGGCGGTCTGCTGCACAACATCCGCGGCGGCCTCCACGAGCTGGGAGGCAGCACATGGCTGTGGGTGTGGGCCGCCCACGGACTCCTGATCAGCTTGTGTGTGATCTCGCCGCTATTCGTCCTCGGCCCTTACATCGCCGACCGCTACCTCACCGGCTCGACCACCTGGGCCGTGATCGGCATCAGCTACACCATCGGCGGCGTCGCCGGCGGCCTGCTCAGCTCCCGCTGGCAACCGCGCCGACCGATGACAGCCGCCATTACCGTCTTCGCACTACTCATCCCACTACCCGCACTACTCGCCTGGCCCGCGAACCTGACCCTCCTCGTCCCCGCCAGCGTCCTCGGCGGCGTCCAGATATCCCTCTACAACGTCTTACAGGCCACCACCGTGCAACACCAGCTACCCCAGCACCTCGTCGGCCGCGCCACCTCCCTGCTGATCCTCGGCAGCGTGATCGCGGTACCACTCGGCACCGGCCTCGCCGGCCTCCTCGCCGAGATTGCCGGCGCCCGCCTCGTCCTCGCCGGCGCTGCTGCAGCGGGCATCCTCATCACCGCCGCCGCCCTCACTATCCCCACCGTCCACGCGGTTGTCAGCACAGCCAAAGCCACTACCGACCAGCCACAACCACACCGCAATAACCCAGCACTCACGTCCCAAGAAACCTTCGTGGCCCCACACGAGGGTCGTCCACTGACGTGCCCCGCACGAGGGTCGTCCACTGACGTGCCCCGCACGAGGGTCGGCTACTAGACTTAGCCGGGTCCAGAAACGAGGCCCATCTGACCCTGCGGATTCAGGGTTGACGGATCCGGGTCCCACGTACTCTCCGGGCAAGAGGCGGATAAAGGCATGTCACCGAAGCCATCAGCGCGAGAGCCACGACAACCCAGGCCGGAGAACCTGAACCGAGCGCAAACAACACCAGCGTCAAGGCCGTGATCTGCGGCCAGTCGAGTTTCATGTGAGCCCCCTTGGTCTAGCTCGCATCCTAGGCCGTCACAGGAGCGGGTCGAGCAAGACCAGAGCTGTGGCCCCGTCACGTACCCCGACTGTTGACGGACCCGGGAGGTCGTGTCGCCGGCGCGCCGAAGACCAGCGTCCCGCCCGACGCTGGCTCTGCGGCTGTCCCGTACGGGGTTGGCACTCACGTGCTCCGCAGCAGGGTCGTCCAGTGGTCGTGCCCCCGCACGAGGGTCGTCCACTGACGTGCTCCGCACCAGGGTCGGCTACTGACGTGCTCCGCACCAGGGTCGGCTACTGACGTGCTCCGCACCAGGGTCGGCTACTGACGTGCTCCGCACGAGGGTCGGCTACTGACGTGCTCCGCACGAGGGTCGTCCACTGACGTGCTCCGCACGAGGGTCGTCCACTGACGTGCTCCGCACGAGGGTCGTC
>NZ_CAXTHT010000005.1:0-230699 GCF_964244285.1 uncultured Friedmanniella sp. | reverse complement strand
GTGCTCCGCACGACGGTCGCCCACTGACGTGCTCCGCACGACGGTCGCCCACTGACGTGCTCCGCACGACGGTCGCCCACTGAACGTGCCCCGGGCGACGTCCGTTTGCGGTACAAGGAAACCGTCGGAGTCCCGGGCAGTGTGAGTCTTACCCCTGGTATCGAGCGGTGGGTGCAGATGCCGTGATCAGTAGCCGGTCCTGACCGCGTTGATACAGAGTCGACCGAACTTCGCACCCTGTCGCATTCATGATGGTGTGCGACGTCTCGGGCACGTTCTGGGGGCACACGGCCATCACCAGCATGTCGGCTGGCAGCGAGGCGAGTCGGCTTCGCAGCTCTCCAACCGTCATCGGCGTCGACTCGTGTTCAACCCAGGTGGGATCGCTCATGTCGCCACCTTGCACCAACAACCAGCAGAGGGAACCAGCGGCCTGCCGAGGGTTGTCCCGATTGACGCCGCCCCGACGAGCGAGACAAAAATCACCAGCGTGTGCCGCCTCCTTTGCGGGTGCCCGGTGAACAGAGGTTGACGTCGATCGATCAGTGCTTGCTCCGGGCGTCCTTGGCCACCCAGTCCTCGACCGCCTGGACTGGACACGACGGCCGTTGCCCACGACTCAACTCCTCACGATGGCGCACTCGAGAACCTCTCGAAGGATTTGCTCGGCGCTCTCCTCAGCGCTGAGGGCGGAGGTGTCAAACCACCAGCCGAGGTCGCCGAACCCGCCGCGCATCGCGGCCCGCAGCTCGTCGTACCCCTCGAAGAAGAACTGTTCCTCCGGCGAACGGATCTGGTTGCGGTACCGACACGTCTCGCTACCCGGATCTAGGACGACGAGCAGAAGACGGTGAGGTACCAGCGCTCGGCGGAAAGTCTCGAGCTGCTCACCGTCCGGTAGGACGATGTCGATGACGGGAGTGAATCCGGCAGCGGCGAAGTTTCCCGACAGAGCGCACAGGTTCGCGTTGAGGAGCCGAACTTGCCGGGCTGCCTCATCCGCCGGCTCACCGAGAGGCCAGACGTAGCCGCTCACGACCAGCGTGCTGACGAAGTACGCGTCGAGGAGTGCCGACCGTGAGAGCTGCTGAGCGACCAGTCGCGACACCGTGGACTTGCCGGCGCCGGGCGCCCCCGTGATGAGGACGCACGCTTGACCACCGTCGAGGCCCCGTCCGTCCCTGGGCAAGTCCGCACTCACCCGAGGACCGTACTGCCGACCCACCTGACGTGGCCCCGCACGAGGGTCCAATCGCGGTGACGGTCCGGCACACTCAACTTGTGTCTACCAACTTCGCCCACCACGGCTCGGACGGCGACTACTTCGCCGCCCACGTCGAGACCGACATGTAGAACTCTCACGTCGATCGACCGACGATGCTCAGCCTGATCGGTGACGTCGCCGGGCAGCGGATCCTCGACGCCGGATGCGGCGCGGGCCACTACGCCCGTGCGCTGGTCGAGCGTGGCGCTTCCGTCCTCGGCATCGACGGCAGCGCCACACTGGTCAGCCACAGCCGAGCCCGGCCCGGGAACCGGGCCGAGGTGCGTCAGCACGACCTCGACGAGGGTCGTCGTGCCGTGCGGCTGGCACCAACCCGTCCTTTGTCGCGTGCCGATCCACTGTTCAGCTCGACGAAACCCACCTGGCGACGGTTGAGCCTGAACCGTCCGAGAAGGATGAGCTGCCGGCCGTTACGGTCTGCACCTCAGGAGCGGCCGGACCGACGCCGCCTGCCGAGGCCTTGTACAGCGGCCTGCTCGATGGAGAGCTTGGGCGGGTGATCGGGATAGACCTCGTCAAGATCACTCTGGCCATCGCGAACGAGGCGATAGGGTTTCAGTAGGGTCCGCGTCAGCTTTCGAATTCGCGATTTCAACCAAGCCACGAGCTTCTCCCGTCGGTTGCCTCTCAGGCAGCGTAGACCCGCCCCCCTCTTGGAGAAGCGACGAATGCGCCGACGGGGGGTGGCAGCAGTCCATCTCCGGCTACGTTGGTCTGGTGCTCCCGACGAAGCGGCTCGTGGTCGTGGCAGCCGTCGTCCCCGCGATCCTGGCACTTCCTCTGGCGGGCTGCTCCCACCCTTCGCGTGCGGACCGCCAGCCGCAACTCATCATCGAGCCGACGGCGACCGACCTCGACCGGCCTGTGACGATCCGGGTCGCAGGGCTGGCCCCAGCCGAGATAGCGACGCTGCAGCTCACATCGACAGACGGAACCGGGACCGTGTGGGCGAGCCACGCCGACTATGTCGCCGACCAGCACGGCACAGTCGACGTCACTACGGCCGCCGCGACGAACGGCACGTACTCCGGCACCGACCCCATGGGGCTGGTCACCTCGATGCAGCCCACCACCACCCCCGCCGGCTACCGATGGCCCAGGACTCCGAGCCCGTTCACCGCGACGGTCACCGCGGCCGGAAAGACCGCGACCTCGGCCTTCACCCGGACGCTGGTCCACCCCGGCACCACGATCGAGTACATCCAGCCGACCGTCGCGGCGAAGGGCTTCTCCGGGCTTTACGCCACCAGAACAGCCGAGAAGAAGACCAGGCACCCGGCCGTCTTGTTGATCGGTGGCTCCGAGGGCGGCAACGACGAGCAGGTCACCGCGGCAGCGTTCACCTTGCACGGCATGTCCGCGCTCAGCATCGCCTACTTCGGCGCACCCGGACTGCCGAAGACCCTGTCCAAGATCCCGCTCGAGTATTTCGCCAACGCCCTGACCTGGCTGCGCTCCCAGCCCGGCGTCGACCCCGATCGAGTGTGGGTTGCCGGCACCTCCCGTGGCTCAGAAGCCGCCCAGCTGCTCGCCGTCTACTATCCGGGCCTAGTGCACGGCGTCATCGCAGGCTCGCCGTCCAACGTCATCAACTGCAGCTACCCGACCGGCCAGAAGCCCTGCGACGGCGCCGCCTGGACCTACCACGGCAAACCCTTGCCCTACAGCTCTGACTTCAACAACCCCACCCCGAGCGACAACCCAGAAGCAGTGATACCGGTGGAACGCATCCATGGCCCAATGATCATCGTCTGCGGCGGAGCCGACCAGGTGTGGCGCTCCTGCCTGCTGAGCCGAGCCATCCTCAGCCGGCGCAAGACCCATCACACGACCTACACCGACCACCTCTACTCCTACACCGACGCCGGACACGGCATCGGCAACCTGCTCCCCGACAGCATCGCCACCCCGCTGCCCGAGCTCGAGGGGAACACGCAAACCGCCAACGACCAACCCCTACAGAACCTCTGGACCAAGATCACCGGCGTCCTCGGGTCGAGCTGAAGACCGGCACTCGAGCACTCCCACCGCTCCCGAACAAGCCGCCCTACGGCCGATCTCGGTCACGTAAGGCATTGAACCGATGGTGCCGGTGAAGGTGATGCTCACGGCGCTCTGGCTGAGTCCCACGAGTGGTCTCTCGAGCACCGATCACCGGAACGGCTCGTTCACACCAGCTGCGCCCGCACGGGGTCTTCCATTGATCGTGCCCCGCACGACGGTCGTCCACTGAACGTGCCCCGCACGCCGGTCGTCCACTGAACGTGCTCCACACGAGGGTCGGCCAACGGCGACAATCCGTGCCACCCAAGGCGGAGGGTCAGGGAGCAGCTCGCGCCGGTCGATCAACGATGTGGGCTACGAGCTGGTCGGGCAGTGGGGCCATGCCTGGGCCGCCGGCGGTGAGCCAGGAAGACAGGATCTCGAGCTGTGTGCTGTCCACCAGGCCGAACCACACCGGACGGGCGCCCGCCGCCCGCGCTTGCGGGGAGGGGTGCACGACGACCACGTTGGCCTCCTCGCACGGGCCCAGGCACTCCGACTGCCTCCAGGCGAGGCCGTGCTCGTCGGTGAGCTCAGACAGGCGAGCGAGCTGAGCGGCGTGGTCGACGTCAGGGCGCGCCTTCTTGGTGCCGCAGCAGCAGCCGCGGCAGATCGTCAGACGCACCCGCGGCTCACCGGCCTCGTCCCACCCGGTGAGGTCGTGTTCGGTTTCACGACAGCCACCTCACATCGTGGGCAGCGTGAGCAGGTCACCGGTCCAGCGTCCGTCGGCGCGTGCTTGCAGGCTCTTCGTCCCGACCCGGTCGGCGGCGGTGACGGCGACCTCGAGTCGGCGCCCCTCGTGATCGACGACGACGGTGCTGCCGTCGTGCTCGATGAAGGTGACGAATTGGGCGACGGTGTTGCGGTGCAGCATCCCGTCGACCTTGCCGGTCCACCAGAGAGCCGAGGGCTTCACGTGCCCGGGGCCGCCGACGAGCTCGACACCGCGCAGCACCACCTCGACCTCCGCCCCTGCAGCGATTGCCATGGCGATCGCGTCAATGCTCGAGTTAGTGGGCACGGGCGTCGACTTCGTAGGAGGTGTTGATGGACTCGAAGAAGTTGACCAGCTGCAGGGTGTCGTTGGCGGTGGCCATCCACTTCGCGGGGTTCGCGACGCCGTAGGCGGGGTCGAAGCCGAGCTCCTCGAGGCGGCGGTCAGCGAGGTACTTCACGTAGGTGTTGATGTAGTCGGCGTTGAGCCCGAGGATCCCGTGCGGGAGCAGGTCGCGGTTGTAAGCCTCTTCCATGGTCACGGCGTCGATGATCATCGCGCGGATCTCGTCGGCGAAGTCCTCGTCGGCGACCTCGGGGTTCTCCTCGAGGACGGTGAGGATCAGATTCATCCCGAACTTCAGGTGCAGGCTCTCGTCGCGCACGATCCAGTCGATGAGCGACGCGAAGTTGCGCAGCAGGTTCCGCTGGCGGAATGACAGCGCGACCATGAAGCCGGAGTAGAACCAGATCCCCTCGAGGATCACGTTGTAGGCGACGAGGTTGCGCACGAAGTCGCGCTTGCCTTCGACGGTGGTGATGTCGAGAGTCTGCTCGGTCATCCGACGGATGTAGCGGACCTCGAACTCCTCTTTCGCAGCCATGGAGGCCACGGTGACGTGCGACTCGTAGGCGGCGGTGCGGTCGATGGGGAAGGTCTCGAGGACGTACTCGAAGGCCATGCAGTGGTTGGCCTCCTCCCACATCTGCTTGGCGAGGTAGAGGTGGGTCTCGGCGGCGTTGACGTAGGGGTAGACGCCGAAGGCGAGGGCCTTGTTGACGAGCAGCTCGTTGGGGTTGAAGTAGCTCATCAGGTGGGTGAGGGCGTGGCGCTCCTCCTCGCTCATCCGCCCGAAGTCGGCGAGGTCCTCGCCGAGCTGGACCTCGTGGGGGAACCAGGTGTTGGCCACGGCCTGGTTGTAGAGGTCGTAGGCCCAGGGATAGGTGACGGGCTTGAGCAGCAGGCCCTCGGTGATGCCGGAGCCGAGGATGCCCGTACGGGTCGAGGTCGGGGCGGGTGCGGTGGTCGTCATGGAAGTGTCCTTGGGAGGTCGGGGCGACAGGCTGTTCGCAGGCGGCGTGGGCTACTGGCAGGAGTCGCACTGCAGCCGCTCCATCGGGTCGACCGGGCACGCCGCTCCACCGACCGGATCGAGTTCGAGAGCCGGCGAGGCCGGGACGGGGACCAGCGCGGCCGGCTGCGCCACCGCGGTGACCGCGGCTGCGGCGGGAACGCTGGTCCGGGCGGCGCCAAACCCGCGTCTTGTCGGAGTCGTGCCGGTGGTGGGCTGGATCTGCTCGGCCTTGTTGACCTTGACGGTCGACTGTTCGGCGGTGTGCCGGGGCTTCATGTGCAGGTAGTAGGTGGTCTTGACGCCCATCTCCCAGGCGGCGGCGTAGAGGTCGGCCATGGAGGAGACGTCGCGGTCGGCGAGGTAGATGTTGCGGCTGATGGCCTGGTCGATCCACTTCTGCGCCCGCGCGGCGACGTGCAGGAACGCGTACGGGCTGAGCTGGAACGACGTCTGGTAGACGGCCTTCAGGTCTGCGGGGACGGCGTCGATGTCGGTGAGGTCGCCCTGGCGGGCGAGCAGGTCGTCGCGGACCTGCTCCCACAGTCCGAGGGCGTTGAGGTCGGCGACGAGGTTGCGGTTGACCTCGAGGAACTTCCCCGACGCGGTAGCCCTGCTGAAGATCTGGCTGAACTGCGGGTCGATGCCCGGGGTGGTCCCGGCGACCAGCCCGATCGACGCGGTCGGCGCGATGGCCAGCAGGGTGGCGTTGCGCATCCCGCCGGCGACCTTGATGCGCAGCGCCTCCCAGTTCAACCGGCTCGTGCGGTCGACCTTCACGGGCGTGCCGCGGTCGGCCTCGAGCGCCTCGAGGGTGTCGACCGGCACCCGGCCGCGTGACCAGCCGGACCCGGCGAAGTTCGGGTAGGCGCCGCGCTCGCGGGCCAGGTCGGCGGAGGCGTCGATGGCATGGAAGCTGATGAACTCCATCAACTCGTCGATCAGCGCGTACGCCTGCTCGCTGGCGTAGGACCAGCCGAGCCGTTCGACGACGTCGGTGAAGCCCATGACTCCGAGCCCGACGGCGCGGTTGCACTCGTTCGAGCGCTCCGACTCCGGCACCGAGGACAGCGTGATGTCGATGAGGTTGTCGAGCTGCCGCACCGCGGAGCGGGCCGAGGTGCGCAGCCGGTCCCAGTCGATGGTCGGACGTGCCGAGGGGTCAGCGTCGAGGGCCGGCACGAGGTGGGTGGAGAGGTTGATCGAGGCGAGGTTGCAGACGGCGACGTTGTCGCGGTCCTGCGGCAGGCAGACCTCGGTGCACAGGTTCGACAGGTGGATGGTGCCGGTGTTGTCGTTCAGGGCGCGGGTGTTGATCGTGTCCTTCCACGTCAGCCATGGATGCGACGTCGTCTGCAGCGAGATCAGGATCGCCTGGTACTGCTCGCGGGCGCGGATCTTGGTGAACCGGCGCAGTTGACCGGCCTCGGCCATCGCGACGTACTCGGCGTAGCGACGCGAGAACGCCTTCCCGTAGAGCTCGACGAGATCGGGGGTCTCGAGGGGGTCGAACAGGTACCAGTCGGCGTCGGCGGCGACGCGGTGCATGAACTCGTCGGAGATCCAGACCGCGGTGTTCGCGGTCCGGGTGCGGCGGTAGGGGTCGCCCGAGTTCTGCCGCAGGTCCAGGAACTGGGCGAAGTCGAGGTGCCAGTTCTCCATGTAGAAGCACAGCGCGCCGAACTTCTTCCCACCCCGCGACACCGCCCGTAGCGTCGAGTCGATCGTGTGCATGAACGGGATCGGACCGGTCGAGGTGGTGCCGTTGGACCGGATCGGCGATCCCTCGGATCGCAGTCTGCTCACCGACAGCCCGATGCCGCCGGTGCCCTTGGTCAGCCACATGACGTCGCGCACGGTCTTGCCGATGTGCTCGATGTCGTCCTCCATCTGCACCACGAAGCAGTTCGACAGCTGCGCATACGAGGTGCCGGCGTTGACCAGCGTCGAGCCGGCCGCGAGGTACTCCAGGCGTGACATCGAGTCGTAGAAGCGCAGCGCCGCCTCGGTCGGGTGGTCCTCGTTCAGCGCGAGGCCCATCGCCACCCGCATCCAGAAGAACTGTGGCACCTCGAGCGGGCGGCGCACCCCGCGGGCGTCGGGCGCCTCGGTGACGAAGTAGCGGGTCCGCATCGTCTGCACCCCGACGTAGCGCAGCAGGTCGTCGCGCGTCGGGTCGAGCGCCGCGGCAAGCCGGTCGAGGTCGAACACCTCGAACAACCGGGTGTCCAGCAGGCCGCGGGCGACGCCGCGCTCGACGTAGCCGGCGAAGAACTCCTGGTGCAGCTGCCGGACCGCGTCCGCGTCCGCCTCCCCGAACAGGTCGTGGGTCTGACCGAACACTGCCTTGTGCAGCGTCTTCACCAGCAGTCTCGCGGCGATCGTGTCGAAGGCCGGGTCCTCCTTCACGTTGCCCAGCGCGACCTGGATCACCGCCTCGTCGAGCTGCTCGGTCGTCATCCGATCGAACAGCACGATCTCCAGCTCCGAGGCGATCTGCGTCGCCCGCGTCACCGCGTCGTCCAAGCCCCGCGCGGCCGCCTCGATCGAGCGGGCGACCTCGTAGCCGTCGTACGGCTCCAACGAACCGTCCCGCTTCGTCACCCGAACCGTCGTGCTGCTCGTGCTGGTGGTGGTGGTGGTCATGTCGTGCTCCCTCGCGTCGAGACCGACGCCGACACCCAGGTACGCCAAAGGGATGGAGCAGCAGCCCGACCGAGGGTCGGGTCCGCGGTCCAGCCCTCCCACGAGGCTGCCGACGAACACCTCAGAACCACTCCGAGGC
Source organism: uncultured Friedmanniella sp. (assembly GCF_964244285.1). Lineage (NCBI taxonomy): Bacteria > Bacillati > Actinomycetota > Actinomycetes > Propionibacteriales > Nocardioidaceae > Friedmanniella > uncultured Friedmanniella sp. Next base: position 222,517 of record NZ_CAXTHT010000005.1, on the reverse strand, counting down.
GGCAGCGGGCAGGTCTTCGGACTCGTGGGCAAGACCCTGAACTCAGGGCCGGACCTACCGGCCGTCGCTTCCCAGGACTTGTGCCCCAGTGCTTCTGACGGCTTTCGTTCCCACTCACCGCTGCGGGGCAGTCCCGGACTCACACCGGGTTCCCTCTTACGACAACCGCCCTGGCTGGGCAGCCGAACCAGCTACCAGAGCACCATATATGGAAACCACGCGGTTGTAACTACCTAGATGTGGTGTCGCTGTACCCGTTGAGTGCCCCCGCGCGGCGCCCTACACGCGCACGCGCCGTTCTCGGCTGCCTGATATGGCTGACGCCGCGACGAGCCCACCGAGACCGAACCTCTCCTCCAGCCCATACGGAGACGTCCTTTTCTCACTAGAAGGGGTAAGCGCAGGGAGTGAGACATCGGCGGCCCACCCACGGGTGCCCGGTAGCCGGTCCTCCACTGAACGTGCCCCGCACGAGGGTCGTCCACTGGGTCGTGCTCCGCACGGGAGTCGTCATGGGACCTACGAGGGTGCACGGAGGACTGCCGGTTGATCGGGTTTCGTAATACGATATGAGGGTGGATGTGACTGAGACGATCAACGGGGTTCCCGTCACGGAGGAGCAGATTGCCGCCTGGGCTGCGGAGGCCGACGCCGGCTACAACGCCCAGGACCTGAAGAGGCGTGGGCGCGGCAGACCCGGTCGAGGCGCCGAGCCGTCGCAAGTCGTCGCTCTGCGGCTTACGGCTACCGAGCTCGCAGAACTCGACGCTCGAGCTACACGTGAGGGAAAGTCTCGATCCGAGGTCATCCGCGAGGCATTGGCGACATCGGCTGCGTGAGGGTCCACAGGTCCGCTCTCAAGCACGGAGTACAAGAGCGCGACGCCATCCAGGCTGCGAGCTGGCCCCTCTGGATCGAGGACCTCGACGACGACACTCCGCTCGACAACTTCGGCTCGGTTTCGACAGCGTCGGCCGTCTCCTGGAGACGGTCGTTCTCGTCTTCGACAGCGGCAACGAACTCGTCATCCACGCCATGAAGGCCCGCCCTCAGATGTACGACCTCTTGCCGTAGAGGCCTCGCCCCAACACCTCGGAGCATTGCGCGACGAATCCTTGCGTGCCCCGCACGAGGGTCGTCCACTGGTCGTGCTCCCGCACGAGGATGGCCGCTTTCGGTCCCATCCGCCGAGTCGGAACCTGAGCGCGCCCTTGCAGCGATCGGACTGGGCCTTCGAGCCATTCCGACGACGAGACTGTGGGCTTGCAGTGGTCCATGTAGCTACAGCAACCACTTCGTCACCGACATCTGCCTCTACTCGGACAGAACGCCCCATCTGGGTCACTTGCCGAGTGGTGCTGTAGGTCCCGAGATCGGACAGCTCGACAGGTGCTTCGCTTGGATGACGGTCAGTTTCGGCTGCTTGCCCCGGAGGTGGCCCTCAGCTCTTACGACCTGCATCCTTTCCCGGGTTCGCATCCGGATCAGGTCGGACTCGAACTCGGCGACCATCGCCAACACGTTAAACAGCAGCCGTCCGACCGGGTCGGACGGGTCGTGGACCGAGCCGCCCATGCTGAGCGGGACGCTCTTTGCGGTCAGCTCAGCCAAGATGTCGCGGGCGTCGGGCCACCGGGCCAGCCGGTCCAGCTTGGTCACCACGAGAGTGTCACCGGCACGGCACGCGGCGAGCGCAAGCTCGAGCCCGGGCCGGTCGCGGTTGGTGCCGGTCAGGCCGTGGTCGACGTAGATGCGGTCGTCACCGACACCAAGGACGCGGAGCGCGTCTCGTTGCGTGGTGAGATCTTGGCTTTCGGTCGAGACTGGGGCGTAGCCCCCAAGAAGTGTGTTCATCTCACGGGGATGACCTGGTCCGCTCCCGCGGTCAAAATCAAGCCCGCAAACCACCAGCGGTACCCAACCAGCGACCGCAGAAGGGTCGGCCACTGGCTCGCGTCCCCCGCACCAGGGTCCGTCTCTGACGTGCTTCCCACGAGGGACGGCCTGCGGTACTTGTAGTCCGCATATTGCGCTGCGAGCCGGTCAAGGAAGGGGCCGGAGCTTGAAGATCAAGATGCCGAGGTACCTATTCATCCATGCTTGCTTGTGGGGATACCGCTGGCGGGCGTCTTCTGGCAGCTGCGGCTCGGCGGCACTCTCGAGCCATAGACCGGCGGCGCTGAACTCGTTGAGCAGATCCGAGATCGTGTAGGGACGCTTGCTAAGTGTGATCTGGTCGTTCCAGCCGTTGGAGTAGGAGTAGTCGGCGCTGGAAAAGTACTCCTCGCCGAGTGACGTTCCGTTTTTCTCGGCCCGCTCGACGGCGTAGCGGATGGGCTGTGTCCTGCTAAGGAGGATGAATCCGTCCTTGGCCAGCATCTTCCGCGCCGATCGGAGGGTGCGGACAGGGTCGGTGGAGTAGCCGAAGGACTGAAGGAACAAGATCCGGTCGAAGGTGCGGCCGGCCAACTCAGAGACGGAGCCGAGCTCAGACAGGTCGCCTTTAACCAGGCTCAAACCGGCTGTTGGTGTGAGGAAGTTGTCGCTGATGTCGAGGCCCACACAGTTGAGGGCGCCGTCCTCGACGAGTTCGATGAGCTTGCCGCCGTTGCCGCAGCCCACGTCGAGCACCGACTTGCTGGTGACGTCGCCGAGGAGTCTGCGTTGCGCCGGCCACTCCGTCAGCCGATCCAACGAGTCCTCACGGGCCCTCGCACGCTCGTAGTCCGAAGCGAGTCTCGACCAGGCTAGTGCCTGATCTCGGACTTCGCTGTCGGTCGAAATACCCAGATCCTCCGCGCCTCCCGCTGTCACCCGACGAAGGTAGCCCCCGTCGCTGCGAGGTCGGGTGCGGCGATTCGCAATCCACGGGTCGTCGCGTCCTGCTCGCGACTACTGCCCTCCGGTCGAGCGCGGGTACGCGTCGCGCGCCCGAGCGCTTCCAGCGACTGTGTCTCGAGCCTTCCACAGCTGGCCGTTACCGCACTGGTCGCGCTGGACGCCGACCCGCACGTGCACGTGAGCACCTGGTTGGTCGTTCTCGCAGAACGGTCGCTCTGCGTGCTCCGCACGAGCGTCGTCCACTCAACGTGCTCCGCGCGACGGTCGTCCCTTGAACGTGCTTCGCACGAGGGTCGGGTACCGGGTGCGACCTGTGCATCTTCTGGTCGAGCGGGAGGATTCGTCATCGGCTCTCATCATCGCGTCGACGGCGGTCGGCCGCCACAATCTGAGCGCTGCTGGCTCGAGACCTGGCTGGAGACGCTGCAGCAGCGAGTCGAGCACGACGACGCACCGTTACACCCGGCGCTGATCGACCTGGGAGACCTGATCGACGCCAACCCGATGGTTCGGATGTACGTCGAGCGGATGCTCAGTGAGGAGCCTCAAGGCAAGCCCTAGAGCCGTCGGCACCTCCACAACGTGCCGCAGCTCCTCCGGCTGATGAATGGTGTTCTGCGCTCGGCGCCGAGTTCAGCGCGGAGGCGATGGTCATCACGCCGCTCAACGCTGTCCTGGATTGGGCGATGGGCACAACTGCGGGCTTCGCCGCATTCCGCGACCCGCAGGTCAACGCGGCGCTGAAGAAGGTGTTGCGTGCCTGGTGCGAATTCCTCGATGGCCCCGCGTCCCTCTACGTGCTCAACGACTCGGAGTCAGGCTGGATGGCCCAGGCCGCGCGAGAGGCGGTCGGCATGGAGCAGTACGAACACGACCCGGACGCGGAGCACTGAGGTTTCATGTCCTGGAATGACTTCTTTACACGACGCTTCCACGAGGGCGAGCCACCGGTCGCCGCGCCCAGGGACGACAGGGTCATCGTCAGCCCGTGCGAGTCGACACCGTACGGGATCAGCGCCGACGTCCGGCGGCAGGACCAGTTATGGGTCAAGAATCAGTCGTATTCACTACTGGACATGCTGGCCGGCGACCCGTCTGTCGATGACCTCGTGGGCGGCACCGTCTACCAGGCCGCAGGTCGTCCTGGGCTACCACCTCGCCAAAGGCGAGGAGTTGGGCTGCTTCCAGTTCGGCGGGTCGACCTACTGCCTCGTCCTCGGCCCCGGGTCGTCGACCAGCTCGCCCTGAGTGCGGTACCACAGCCTCACGATCCCGACGCGCCGCTGGTGAAGGTATGTACGCAGATCCTCCGAGCCAGCTGATTCCCGGCCGGAGGCTGGGCTGGCGCACCGAGACCGCAATGACGACGAAGCTCGTCCCCGACGCCTTCCAGCAGGCCACCTGGACCCGCGGAATCGCTGAAGCTTCGACCGCTGGCGTGCCGGCGATAGGCTGAGGACTGCCGGAGGTACTTCGTGTGAGGTCAGTCAAACACTTGCCGTCCGGGATGTACGACTATCCCGGTCTTGTCCTCGAACCAGAAACTCGGTCCCCATGAACACCCGCCACGCATCTCGTGCCCCGTTTGCGGCCACACTGCCTTCTCACCGGCCACTGCCCGCGGGCGGCTGGCTGGGAGCTGCTTCTCCCGTTCTTCCTGTGGCTCTGGAGGTGCCGCCGCCGGTCCCGCAGCTCGGCTTCTCCAGGTTGCTGGTTCGCCCGGTCGGCGTGAGAGGTCCGGTGTGACGGGCGTCGACTTGGCGGCGGCCCGCGGCAACATGCTGCTGGACCGGTTGGGGAATGCCGAGCTGGCCGAGCTGCTCGCGGAGGCTGCCGAGGTCGAGCTGGTCCTCGGCGCCGTCTTGTACCAGCCGGGCCGGCGCGTCGAAGCCGTCCACTTCCCCCTGAGTGGGGTGATCTCGCTCGTCACCGACCTCGGCGAAGGAGATGTTGTCGAGGCGGCCACCGTGGGCGATGAAGGAATGTCGGGGATCTCGGTGTACCTCGGCGCGGGCGCCCCTACCGAACGTGCGTCGGTTCAGGTGGCCGGTCGTGCCGTCACCCTGAGCGCCGATGCGTTCGGTCGGGCCGCCGCCGCCGTGGACGGTCCGCTGTACGCGACGATGCGCCGCTACACCCAGGCCCTGTTCATCCAGCTCGTCCGCAACGCCGGCTGCAACCGTGTCCACACCGTCCGCCAGCGCACGGCCCGCTGGCTGTTGACCACTCAGGATCGGATGCACTCGCCCACGTTCGAGCTTACGCAGCACTTCCTCGCCCAGATGCTGGCCGTGCGACGGGCCTCGGTCAGCGGAGAAGCTCGCAGCCTCGCCGCCGACGGCTGCATCACCTACGTCCGTGGCGTGCTCACCGTCTTGGACCGGGCGCAGCTGGAGTCCTACGCCTGTACCTGCTACCAGGTCGTCCGTGACGCCACCGAGCAGGCTCTCCACCCCCCGAACCGCTTGCGGTGACTCCGGTCCAACCGACCGCCGGAGACCGCTCCAGGCGGGCTTCGCCTTGTCTTATGTACGGTAAGGAACACACGGTGAAGGCTGGGGAACGCGGGCCGCGCCAACCGGGAGGAGCGGCTCGTTGAGCTCCAGGAGACCACCGCGCATCGCATGCGCTCCTCGGCTGCCGCCCTCCCCGACAGCCAGCGGATGCGTGCCCGGGCTGACCGGCTCAGCGACCGAGCCCGCACCTACCGCCGCCGAGCCCAGCGGCTCCGCGATACCGGCACGGTTGAGCTCGACGAGGAGACCGCCTAGCGACCCGGAGGCGCCTCACCAGCCAGTCGACGTCAGCGCCGCCATCTGACAGGCCTCGAATGTCCGGTAGCGGACATGTCCGCTACCGGACATAACTGAACCCTTGTACCCAGTCAGGCCGCCGTTCTAACCTCATCGTGTTGTCGGAGGCCATGAACCCCCGAGCATGGTCTCCGACACACCAGATCGAGTCTGCGGTTACCTGAACCCCCGAGCAGGTAACCGCAGACTTTTCTTCGCTACCCCAAGGTCGTGCCGTCAGGTGTCGGGGAAGCCCCCGGCGCACTCGGGAGGAATCGATGGGTTATGGCCCTACGGTCGTAGTGCACAAGCCCTACCTTCAGGTACTCGACCGGGTGCGGAGCGCGTTGGCGGAGCAACACGTCACGATCCTTACCGAGACCGACGTCAGCAGGCTTCTCGGCGACCGGCTGGGCGTAGAGATGCCGCCTCAGACCGCGCTCGGAGTGTCCACGCCAGCTCTGCTTCGCGCCGCGCTCGAGGTCGAACCGTCGATCGGGCTGTTGGTTCCCAGCACCATCGTGGTCCGCGCCGAAACCGCCTACGTCACCGTCGTCGAAGCCGCTAACCCTCGGCTGCTGGTCGCCACCACAGGTGACCCAGTCCTCGAACCGGTGGCCACCGACATCACCGCTCGCCTGGCCGCCGCCTTCGGCCTCCTGGCGCAACCCATCGAGTCGTTCCGCTTAGCTGCCCCGGCTTCGATTCTCGGTAGCGGAGGTCACGGGGAGTAAGTACCACCGACGACTGCCAGATCCTCGCAGCGAGACGCGGAGGCAGGCGGCCGCTCGTGGAGACGTTGGCCACCGCCTCGGCAAGGCGGACCGGTTCGGGTGGAACGCCGCCATGTCGGGTGACGCTCGTTGCGGGCTCCGCCGTGCCCTCCACCAGCCCTCCCGAGCGTCCTCCCCTGGTCGTGCGCCTCACGAGGGTCGGCTTACGCCCATCCCGGTCGGGGTCACGAGAACGCGGTCCGATGCGTATGCACCCAGGCAATCTCGGCGGCGTTTCGATTCAACGCACCATCGGCCACCCACGAGCGTTGCGGCTCCTGACCCGCCTGAGCCAGCTCGAGCATCCGGTCTGAGGTTGCTCTGATGGCCGCCGTGACGGCGTCGGCGATGTCGAACTGACGAAGGTTGCCGTAAGCGTCGGCGAAAGCCTGCACGCGCCTGCGACGGTCGGGCACCACGGAGAAGTGATGCCAGTCGAGCACGAACTCGTCGCGGCGTAGCGGCCCGAACCAGTGGAGGGCATAAGCGACATCGTTCACCCGGGGCGCCGGATGCAGGTAGTCCCAGTCGATGAGTCCGACAGCTTCCTGGTCCCGCCAGACGAAGTTCCAGGGACCCGGGTCCCCGTGACAGAAGCCGATGTCGTCGCCAGCCACGGGAGGTGCACCCCAGACTGCGTCCGCAGGTGGGGTCCAATCGAGCCCAGCATCATGGACGGTGCGCAATAGCCGAGCTGCGGAGACGAGGCCTTGCTCGCCATGCTGGTGAAACCACCCCTCACCGCCTGACGCCCCGTCGATGTGGCGCAGCGTCTCCACACCGTCGCCAAGACCGATGGGTTCTGGGACGCACTCAGGCCCCTTGCCGCGAAGATGACGGAGGAAGCTATGAGCGGTTTCACTGCCCGCCGACGCCGGGCGCGTGACGACGCCAGCGTCAATAGTCACCGGACGGGCCTCGACGTTAGCCAACGTGGCGCGCCCCGCTGCGTCCATCGCGGCCTGTGCATCGGCGTCCACCTGCTGACCATCACACGCCTCAGCTGTCAGCAGCAACCAGTCGGCGCCCCGCAAACCCGCTGCCGACACCGAGCCGGCCGGGGGGCTGGTGCACGAGTAGCTGACATCTGGTCTGTGGTGCCCAGGGCCACCGCTGGAGCAGGAGCAGCCTCCCCTACCATCCGCTGCTCTAGCAGCTGGCGCTACAGGCTCCTGGTGACGAGTCGAAGCAGGTTACTGCGTGAGGTGATGGTCGAGACGGGTACCACCCAGTCTGAACTGTCCCGGCTCAGCGGCGTGCGTCAACCGAGCATCAGCGGCTTCCTGTCGGATCGCGTCCACCTGAGCGACGAGCAGCTCGACCGGCTCCTGTCCTGCGTGGGCCGCCGCCTCGAGGTCGTCCGTCGACGCGTCGTTCCCAACTCACCCGCTCCGAGACCCGGTCATGGCAGCACCACCGCAGACTCTCCACGCAACTCAACCGCAGCAGCTTCGAGCAGTGGCAGCCAACAATGGACCGCAACCTGGACAGCCTCCGAGATCGGATGACCGGTCAGCCGCACGAGCGCAACCTCCAACGGTGGCGCGAGCTGGTCGACAGCAGCGACTTGCCAGGACTCCATCGCGTCCTGACCGGTCTCGATCGCGGCTCGATCGAGATGCGCGAGGTCTCCCCTCTGTCCGGCCTCCTTCCTGACGAGGTGCGCCGCGACGTGCTGCGACTGGCCGGCTGATGCGGCGAGAGCAACTGGAGCACGCCATCCGTACGGCCTGCCAGATCCTCGGCCATCCTGAAGTCATCGTGGTTGGCTCGCGCGCCATCCTCGGCCGTAAGGGGCGGGCTGGATCGGGCCGGAGTAATCCTCGGACGGAGCACCTGCCTCAACGGCAAGAGTGCAGATCCGCCGCGGTGACCAGGCGACCTTTGGCTCGGGCTTGGTACGGCATGCGCCCAGGCCTTCTCGACGATGCTCTCAACGGCCACGACGGTGTAACAGGTGGTGTAACACCACCAGCGCGTGCACCGGGACCCGAAAGAAGGTGTTCACGCTCACAAACGAACGTGTGGGGGCCACGCCAGGCGGGTCGATCTCCCCGCCACGGAAGAGGTCACTGTTCGATACCAGTATCGCCCACCATGGCGTCGCCGAGATCGGCCCTGGCGCGGAGTCACGGCGGTCGATCAGCGGGGACGTTGGCTGCGCACGAATCCCGTCTCGTAGGCGACGACAACAGCCTGCACGCGGTCGCGGACGACCAGCTTGGTCAGGATCCGGGCGACGTGGGTCTTGACGGTCGTCTCCGCGACCACTAGCTCCATGGCGATCTCCTGGTTGGACAGGCCACGGGCGAGCAGGCGGAGCACGTCGAGCTCGCGGGCCGTGAGCGGCGCGAGCCGGGCCGGAATGCCGGGCGTGCTGACGGGCTCGGCGAACCGCTCCACCAGCCGTTGGGTGATGGACGGCTCGATCAGGGAGTCCCCGGTGGCGGCGGCCCGGACGGCGGCGACCAGGCGGGACGAGGGGGCGTCCTTCAGCAGGAAGCCGGCGGCGCCGGCGCGGAGGGCCCGGTACACGTACTCGTTCTGGCCGAAGGTAGTGAGCACGACGACAGTCGGCGGGCTGGGCCGCCGGAGGATCTGCTCCGTCGCGGCCAGGCCGTCGAGCTCGGGCATCCGGATGTCCATCAGCACGACGTCCGGCTTCGCGAGGGCCGCCTGCCGGACTGCCTCGACGCCATTCGTCGCCTCGGCGACCACCTCGAGATCGCCCTCGGACTCCAAGATCACCCGGAAGCCGGTTCGGACCAGCTCCTGGTCGTCGGCGATGAGGACCCTGATCACCCGCTCATTCTGTCGGTTCTCCACCTCGTGCGGCTCCTCCTCGAGGATGACGCGACGCCCCGAGCTCATCCTCGCTGCCGACGCCGACGACAGGCCCGGTCCGCGAGCGTGAGAGGAGCAACGGAGCCAACCGGGTTCCGGCTCGAGAGGAACAGAGATGGACACCACCAAGAACATCAGGCCCCTGGACTACGTGCTCACCGCAGCCATGGTCGCGCTCGGCGTCTTCATCGGGGTCGAGAACGTCACCGCCGGCCCCAACGCCGACGTGGCGCACCCGCTCGACTCGCACTCACCGCTGATCGTCGCGGTCTTCATCGTCGCCGCCCTGCCGATCCTCTGGCGGCGTCGCCACATCCTGGCCGCGGTCGGCGTGTCGACGGTCGTGCTGGCCATCAGCCTGCCGGCGTTCGGCTGGATCACCCGCTGCGGGTTCGCGTTGCCCCTGTCGGTCGCGATGGCCTACGCGGTGGCGCGCTTCGCCGGCAGCCGGCGCCACCAGGTCGTCGGCCTGGTCGGCATCCTCGCTCACCAGGTCCTCACGCTGGTGCACGACTCCTCCACCGGCGGCTTGAACGCTCTCGCGATCTCGGTGCCCGCGGCCGCGATCTGCTACGGCACCGGACTTCTCGTGCAGCGTGGCGCGAGGAGCACCGCGGAACCTACGCTGAGCAGCGCCGAGCATGTCCACGCCTGAGAGGTCGAGCGATGCGTGAGGGCTGTCGCAGGGTCTTCCAGGGCGTCCGTCCGGTCGACGGCGTCATCGCGGGGGCCCTGACCACTCTGGCGGTCTGGCTGATGGTCGAGAACGTCCGCATCTCCGACCAGCAGCTGGCCGCCGCCATCACCGACGGCAGCATGGTGCATCCGATGTCGTCCCACTCCTGGTTGATGCTGCCGGTCTTCCTCCTCGCCGCCCTGCCGGTGCTGTGGTGGCGCCGCAGCGTCGTCGCGGCCACCGGCATCGCCCTCGCCGTGATGGTGCTGCATGACGGGGTCTTCGGTTGGGTGACCCGGTGCGGCGCCGGACTGCCGCTGGCGTTCGTCCTGGCCTACCTCGGGGCGGTTGCCCTGGAGCGCGGCCGGGCGGCGGTGGTGCTGGTGCTCGCCAGCCTGCTGACCGCCGCAGTCCTGGTGGTCGACTCGACGACCGGCTTCGGAGCGTTCGTCCTGGCCTTCCCGATCGTGCTGATCGTCTTCGCGGTGGGCCGCGCGGTACGCCACCGAACGGTCCTGAGCGCCGAGCTGACCGCTCGGACAGCCCAGCTGCGGCAGCTGCGGGACGAGCGGGTGGCCCTTGAGGTCGCCGACGACCGGGCCCGGCTGTCCCGGCAGCTCGACGAGCTGCTGCAGGAACGCCTCGGCCAGCTGGCGACGGCGGCCGAGTCGGGCCAGCAGCTGAAGCCCGGCCAGGCCCGCGCGCTGCTGGAGTCGATCGAGACCGACGGACGCGCGACCCTTGACGAGATGCGGGAGATCGTCGGCCTGCTGCGAGGCGGTGACGTCGCGCTCGCCCCGGCGCCCACCGTGACCCATCTCGACGCGGTGCTGGCTCGGCACACCCGCGCGGACTCCCGGCTGAGCGTGACCGGTGACCCACGCTCCCTGCCCGCGACGGTCGAGCTGTCGGCCTACCGGATCGTCGAGCACCTGGTCGACGTGCTGGCCGACGAGCCCAGCTCCCGCATCGACGTCGGGTTGCGCTTCGACGACCACGCCCTCGAGATCCGGGTCCGGGGGCCGGTGGACCGCTCAGCCGACCTCAAGGCCGCGGTGGCGCGGGCCCGCGAGCGCACGACGTTCCTCGGCGGCTCGCTTGAGGTGAAGGTCAGCCGGGGCCAGGCCAGCGCCCTGGCCCAGCTCCCGGTGCTGGGCTAGCTGTGGCCAGGCTGGCCCCCCTCGAGCGGACGGGGATCGCGCTGGCGGTGCTCCTTCTCGTGGTGCTGCCGACGGCGCTGCATGGATGGCCGACGACGCTGCCCGGCAACCTGTTCGCCGCGCTGGTGGCGGGCGCCGGGCTGGCGCTGGTGGGCTGGCGCAGACCGCGTACCGCCTCGGTGACCGCGCTCGGCCTGCTGCTCGCCGCTAGCGCGGTCGGCGGCTACTTCCCCGACTCGGCGCTGCCGATCTACTCGGTCGCCTTCGCCGTGCTCGCGCTCGGCTGGTCCAGGCGAGCGGCGTGGGTGGTGGCCGCCTGCGGCGCCGCCTACGTGCTGGCGTTCTCCGTCCTGACCGCGATGGACAGCTGGGTGGCGGCGATCATCTTCACGCTGCCCCCTTTCGCCACCGGCACCGCGCTCCGGCTGCGCAGAGAGACCGCCGATGAGCTGGCGGCGCGGCTGCTCGAGCTCGAGGAGGAGCGGGAGCTGTTCGCCGAGATCGCCCTGAGGCACGAGCGGACGCGGATCGCCAGCGAGCTGCACGACATCGTCGGGCACGCCATCAGCGTGATGGTGATCCAGGCGGCCGCCGGGCAGCGCCTCGTGGACGCCGAGCCGGAGCGCGCCCGGGCCGCGTTCGCCGCCATCTCGGAGTCGGCGCGGCAGGGCAGCCTGGACCTGGAACGGCTCATCGACCTGCTGTCGCGCAGCGACGGTCTCGATGATGGCGGGCTCGAGGGGGGCGCTCCCGACCTCTCCGTCGTGGACGAGGTGGTCACCCGCGCGAGCCGCAGCGGGCTGAGCGTCAGCTGCCGGTTTGACGGCGACCGCGACCGGGTCCCGGCGCCGGTCGCGCACCTGGCCTTCCGGGTGGTGCAGGAGAGCCTGACCAACGCGCTCCGTTACGCCCCGGGCGCCGACGTGCGGATCGTGATCAGCGTCGACGACTGCGACCGTGGTCTGGCCGTCCGGGTCGAGAACGACGCCGGCGAGCAGCGCGGCGGCTCGCTCATCGGGACCGGCCGGGGCCTCATTGGACTGCGGCAGCGGATCCGCCGGGTGGGCGGGCAGTTCAGTGCTGGCGCCACCGGCGCCGGCGGGTGGGTGGTCGAGGCCCGGCTGCCGGGACCGGTCTGACCGGCGGGCGCCGGGCCAGGTCCCGTCGGCAGGCTCGATACTGGGTCCCGTCTTTTCCCACGAGCAACGAAGCTGAGGTCCCGACATGCGTGGCGTCTACCTGCCCGGCAATTCCACCACCGAGCTCCGCGAGCTGGCCGACCCCGAGCCTGGACCCGGCCAGGTGCTGCTGGCGATGCGGGCCTCGACGGTCTGCGGCTCCGACATCCGGGCGATCTACCGCGAGCACCTCCAGGGCGATCCGGCGGAGATGTACCAGGGCGTCGTCGCCGGCCACGAGCCGGCCGGTCAGGTCGTGGCGGTCGGCCCGGGCGCGGTCCGGATCGCCGTCGGGGACCGGGTCTGCCTCTACCACATCAGCGGCTGCGGCCAGTGCGACGACTGTGTCCGCGGGTACCAGATCAGCTGCTCGTCGCCCCGGCGGGCGGCGTACGGCTGGCAGCGCGACGGCGGCCACGCCGACCTGATCCTGGCCGAGGAGCGGGACTGCATCGTGCTGCCCGACGTCGTCACCTTCCTCGACGGCGCCTGCGTGGCCTGCGGCTTCGGCACCGCGTACGAGGGTCTGCTCCGCGCGGCGGTCAGCGGTCGGGACGCCCTCGCCGTGGTCGGGCTGGGGCCGGTCGGGCTGGCCGCCGGCCTGCTGGGCGGCAAGCTCGGGGCCACCCCGCGCGTCGGCTTCGACCCCAGTCCGGAGCGCCGGGACCTCGCCGTCCGGCTCGGCGCGGTCGACGCCGCCTTCGCTGCCGACCGGGTCGATGACGCCCGGACGGCGCTCGGTGGCGGCGCGCACGTCGCCATCGACTGCTCGGGCAGCGAACCCGGACGGGGCACCGCCGTCGCCGTGACCCGCGCGCGGGGCCGGGTGGTGCTCGTGGGTGAGGGCAACGGGATGACCGTGCCCGAGGTCAGCCCGACGTTGATCCACCCGTCGATCACGATCATCGGGTCCTGGGTCACCAGCCTCGAGCACATGCGCGAGCTGGTCGAGCGCCTCCCTTACTGGGACCTGCACCCGGAGGTGGTGGTCTCAGACACCTTCGGCCTCGCCGACGCCGGGGCCGCGTACGCCCTGGCCGATGCCGGCAGATCGGGCAAGATCGCGCTGGTTCCGTGAGCTCGGGTCAGCAGGATCGATCCTGACGGGTAGTCGCGTCAGGATCGATCCACGTGGGTTGCGGTCAGCTCGCGGCGGTCTTCACAGCCCTCCGCAGCAGCGTCGCGATGGTCGTGGCCGCCGCGCCGGCAGCGCTGGTCACGGCGTACTCCGTCGGCCAGAGGTTTCCGTCGTCCAGCCGCGCCACGTCACTGAAGCCGAGCGTCGCGTACCGGACGCCGAACTTGGCGGCCGGCTTGAAGAAGCACACCAGCCTGCCGTCCCCGTCGACGTAGGCGGGGAACCCGTACCAGGTCTTCGGGCGCAGGTCGGGCGCGGCCTCGCCGACGAGGGTGTGCACCCGTTCCGCGAGCACGCGGTCCCCGTCCGCCATGGCGGCGATCGCGTCGAGGCATGCCTGGGCCTCGTCCGCCTTCTTCGCGCCGACGCGGCCCGAGGACCGCAGCTCATCGGCTCGGGCCTTCATGGCGGCCTTCTCGGCGGCGCTGAAGCCGGTGCTGTTCGTGGTGCCCATGGCGACCTCTTCTCCTGCTGCGGTTGCTGGTACTCCTTCGACGGGCTGGCCGCCCTGGATGTGACGGCTCGGCCGGTCCCGAGGACCGCGGGTAGCGTGGCGACGGTGACCGTGTCCGAGCCCGACCCCGAGACCGAACCCGCCCCCCGACGACTCCCCCGGGGCGGTGACCTCGCCGTGGTGGGTGGGCGGATCGTGCCGGTGGTGGGCGAGGTGGTCGAGTCGGGCACCGTCCTAGTCCTTGGCGGGGTGGTCGCCGCGGTCGGCGCCGACGTCGACGTGCCCGAGGGGTTGCAGGTCATCCGGGCCGAGGGCTCGTGGGTGCTGCCGGGCTTCGTCGAGTCCCACGCCCACGTCGGGGTGCACGAGGAGGGGCTTGGCTGGGCCGGCTCCGACGGCAACGAGCTGACCGACCCGGCTGGGGCGCGCTTCCGGGCTCTGGACGGGATCAACCCCGCCGACGAAGGCTTCCGGGACGCCCTGGCCGGCGGGATCACCGCGGTGGTGGTCAAGCCCGGCTCCGGCAACCCGATCGGCGGCCAGACCGTCGCCCTCAAGACGTGGGGCCGGATGGTCGACGAGATGGTCCTCGCCGAGCCGTGCAGCGTGAAGTCGGCGCTCGGGGAGAACCCGAAGCGGGTGTACGGGGAGAAGAAGCAGACCCCGTCCACCCGGCTGGGCGTCGCCTCGGTCATCCGGGACGCCCTGCGTGACGCCCAGGACTACGCGGCTCGGCGAGCGGCCGCCGCGGCCGAGGGCAAGCCGTTTGACCGGGACTCCAACGCCGAGGTGCTGGTCCGGGTGCTGGACGGCGAGCTGCCCTGGTGCCAGCACTGCCACCGGTCCGACGACATCGCCACCGCGATCCGGCTGGCGGAGGAGTTCGGCTACCGGCTGGTGGTCAACCACGGCACGGAGGGCCACCTGCTGGCCGACGTGCTGGCCGAGCGGCACATCCCCGTCATCATCGGGCCGCTGTTCACCTCGCGCAGCAAGGTGGAGGTCAACCTCCGCGACCTGCGCAATCCCGGCCTGCTCGACCGCGCCGGCGTGACCATCGCCATCACCACCGACCATCCGGTCGTCCCGATCAACTTCCTCGTCTACCAGGCGATCCTGGCCGTCAAGGAGGGTCTGGACCGCGGAGCCGCCCTGCGGGCGCTCACCATCAACCCGGCCCGGATCCTCGGCCTGGACGCCCGGGTCGGCTCGCTGGAGGTGGGCAAGGACGGCGACCTGGTGATCTGGGACGGCGACCCGCTGGACATCATGAGCCGGGCCCGCACCGTCGTCGTCGAGGGTCGGCGGGTCTACGACTTCGACGAATCGCTCGGCCGCGGGGTCACCGTCGACCCCTATCGTCGCGCGGGCGCCTGACCTTATCGGCGTCCGGCCCTGAGAAACTCATTCCAGTTCGGGACCGAGGTCGGGCCCACCGCCTGAACGGCCGTGGCCGGCTCGAACTGGACTGAATTTCTCAGGGAGTCAGCCCGGTAGCTCCAGCGCCGACGCGAGGGGGACCCCCGGCCGGTAGGCCAGGTGGGTGAAGCTCGGGGCGTCGAGGACGGTGAGATCGGCCGGGGCGCCGACGACGAGGCGTCCGACGTCGGTCCGGCGCAGCGACGCCGCGGCGGTCGCCGTCGCGGCGAACAGCGCCTGGGCCGGGGTCATCCCCAGCTCGCGGACGGCAAGAGCGATCACGAAGGGCATCGAGCTCGACGCGCAGGTCCCGGGGTTCCAGTCCGTGGCCAGGGCCACCGGGACGCCGGCCGCCAGCAGCCGGGCCGCGTCGGGGTAGGGAGAGCGGGTGCTGAACTCGACACCCGGCAACAGGGTGGCGACCGTGGTGGCGCGGGCGTCGGCGAGCGCCCCCACGTCGGCGTCGCTCAGGTGGGTGCAGTGGTCGACGCTGGCCGCGCCGAGCTCGACGGCCAGCCGGACGCCGGGACCCGGGGCGAGCTGGTTGCCGTGCACCCGCAGCCCCAGGCCGGCGGCGGCCCCGGCGGTCAGCACGGCTCGCGCCTCGTCCTCGTCGAAGGCGTGCGGCGAGGCCGGCTCGCAGAAGACGTCCACCCAGCGCGCGTACGGGGCGGCGGCGGCCAGCATCTCGCCCGTGACCAGGGTGAGGTAGTCCGCGCGGTCCGCGCCCGCCGGGACGACATGGGCGCCGAGGAACGTGGTCTCGCTGGTGACCTCGCCGGCCAGCCGCAGGGCCCGGACCTCCTCGGTCACGCTCAGGCCGTAGCCGCTCTTGATCTCCACCGTCGTCGTGCCCTGGCGGCGCAGCTCGGCGACCCGATGGGCGAGCAGCCGGCGCAGCTCGTCCTCGCCCGCGGCCCGGGTGGCTTCGACGGTGCTCGCGATGCCGCCGCCGTCATAGGACTCACCCCCCATCCGGGCGACGAACTCCGCGCTCCGGTCACCGGCGAAGATGAGGTGGGTGTGGGCGTCGACGAACCCGGGGACGACGCTGCGGCCCTCGAGGTCGATCCGCCGGTCGCACGCCGGGGCCTGCGAGGCGGGGCCGATCCAGCCGATCAGCCCGTCCTCGGCCACCAGCGCGGAGCGGTCCCGCCGGCCGAGGCCGTCCGGCCCGGTGCCGTCGCAGGTGATGAGCTCGGCCATACCGGTGACGAGGGTGCTCAGCACCGCTCCTCCCACAGGTCGCCCAGCGCGGCCGCGAGCAGCCGGGCGGGGTCGCCCAGCCGGTGCCGTCCGTCGCGGACCACCGTCTCACCGGCGACGACGACCCGGTCGACGTCGGCGCCCGTCGCGGCGAAGATGATCTGCTCCGGCTCGGCCCCGACGGTCCGGACGGAGTCGCCGCGGACCACGACGAAGTCGGCCGAGGCACCGACGGCCAGCCGCCCGTCCCCGTCGCGGCCCAGGCTGGCGTAGCCATTCGCGGACCCCGCGGTGACCAGCTCGGCCGGAGTGAAGCAGCCCCGTCGGCCGGAGGAGAGCCGCTCGTTCAGCTCAAGCCCCCGCAGCTCCTCGAACGGGTCGACCACGGCGTGGCTGTCCGACCCCAGGCTGACCGGGCTGCCGGCCCGGGCCAGCGCGGACGCCGGGCCGAGGCCGTCGGCCAGGTCGCGTTCGGTGGTCGGGCAGAAGCAGGCGGTGACCGTCGCGTCGCCGAGCAGAGTCACGTCGCCGTCGGTGGGGTGGGTGGCGTGCACGGCCGTGGTCTGCGGGCCGAGCAGCCCCGCGTCGGCCAGCAACCGGGTGGGGGTGGCGCCGTAGCAGGCCAGCGCGGCCGCGTTCTCGGCAAGTTGCTCGCTGAGGTGGACATGCAGCGGGCCGTCGGTCCGGACTGCAGCCAGCTCGGTTAGGGCGCGCGGTGAAACGGCCCGGACCGAGTGCGCGGCCGCGCCCACGACGACGTCGCCCCGGGGTGCGAAGTCCGCCACCCGTTCGGCCCAGCCGTCGACCGAGCCGTCGGAGAACCGTCGCTGCACCTCGTCCAGCGGCAGGTGGCCGTCGGGCCCCAGACCGCCGCTGAGGTAGCAGACGTCGAGCACGGTGAGCCGGATCCCGGCCTCGGCCGCCGCCTGCACCAGGGCCGCACCCATCGCGTTCGGGTCGGCGTACGGGCGGCCGTCCGGGCCGTGGTGCAGGTAGTGGAACTCCCCCACGGCCGTCCAACCGGCGAGCACCATCTCCGCGAAGGTGGCCCGGGCCAGCGCCAGGTAGCGGTCCGGGTCGAGCCGGCGGGCGACCGCGTACATCTGGTCCCGCCAGGTCCAGAAGCTCCCACCCCCGGAGTGGGTCCGGCCGCGCAGCGCCCGGTGGAACGCGTGGCTGTGCCCGTTGGCCAAGCCGGGCAGGGCGACCCCGTGCAGCATCTCGTCGCCGGGCTCGGCAGGGCCGACCTCGACCGAGGTGAACCGACCGTTCGCCACCACCAGCCGCACCCCGGCCCGGCACCCGTCCGGCAGCCAGGCGTGCTCGACCCAATAGGCCTGCGGCATCAGCCCTCCCGCAGCGGGATCCGCACCCCGTGGTCGGCGGCGACCTGTTCGGCGCGCTCGTAGCCGGCGTCGACGTGCCGGATGACGCCCATCTCCGGGTCGTTGCGCAGCACCCGGGCCAGCTTCTGCGCCGCGAGCGGGGTCCCGTCGGCCACCGAGACCTGACCGGCGTGCAGCGACCGGCCGATACCGACGCCGCCGCCGTGGTGGATCGAGACCCACGTGGCGCCGGAGGCGGTGTTGACCAGCGCGTTCAGCAGCGGCCAGTCCGCGATCGCGTCGGAGCCGTCGAGCATCGACTCGGTCTCCCGGTACGGGCTGGCCACCGAACCCGCGTCCAGGTGGTCCCGGCCGATGACGATCGGCGCGCTCACCGCGCCGGAGGCCACCAGGTCGTTGAAGGCCAGGCCGGCCCGGTCCCGCTCGCCGTGGCCGAGCCAGCAGATCCGGGCGGGCAGCCCCTGGAACGCGATCTTCTCCCGCGCGCCGCGCATCCACTTCTGCAACCGGTCCTGGTCGGGGAACAGGTCCATCACGGCCCGGTCGGTGACGTCGATGTCGCGAGGGTCGCCCGACAGCGCAGCCCAGCGGAACGGCCCACGGCCCTCGCAGAAGAGCGGCCGGATGTAGGCCGGGACGAAGCCCGGGAAGTCGAACGCGCGGGCGTAGCCACCCTGGCGGGCCTCGTCGCGGATCGAGTTGCCGTAGTCGAAGACCTCGGCGCCCGCGTCCTGGAAGCCCACCATCGCCTCGACGTGGCGGGCCATCGAGTCCCGGGCCATCTCGGTGAACTCGGCCGGCTTGGCCGCCGCCATCTCGGCCCAGTCGGCCAGCTCGACCCCGACCGGCAGGTAGGCCAGCGGGTCGTGGGCGCTGGTCTGGTCGGTGACGATGTCGATGGCCACGCCGCGGCGCAGCAGCTCGGGGAAGACCTCGGCACAGTTGCCGACGACCCCGATCGAGCGGGCCTCTCGAGCGTCCTTGGCGGCGAGGGCCAGCGCGACCGCAGAGTCCAGGTCGTCGGCGACCTCGTCCAGGTAGCGGTGCTGGCGGCGCCGTTCGAGCCGGGCGCGGTCGACGTCCACGATCAGGCAGACACCGTCGTTCATGGTGACCGCGAGCGGCTGCGCACCGCCCATCCCGCCGCAGCCGCCGGTCAGGGTGAGCGTGCCGGCCAGGCTGCCGCCGAAGCGGAGCTCGGCGACGGCGGCGAAGGTCTCGTACGTGCCCTGGACGATGCCCTGGGTGCCGATGTAGATCCACGAACCGGCCGTCATCTGGCCGTACATGGTGAGGCCCAGCTGCTCGAGCCGACGGAACTCCGGCCAGGTGGCCCAGTCCCCCACCAGGTTCGAGTTGGCCAGGATCACCCGGGGCGCCCACTCGTGGGTCTGCATCACCCCGACAGGCCGGCCGGACTGCACCAGCATCGTCTCGTCCGGCGCGAGGGTGGTGAGCGTACGCACCATCGCGTCGTAGGAGCGCCAGTCCCGGGCGGCGCGACCGGTGCCGCCGTAGACCACCAGGTCGTCGGGGCGCTCGGCGTTCTCGGGGTCGAGGTTGTTCATCAGCATCCGCAGCGGAGCCTCGGTCTGCCAGGACCGGGCGGTCAGCGCGGTGCCGCGGGGAGCGCGGACAGGTCGGGCGCCTTCCATGGTGGATCTCCTTCGCTGGTGGTGGGTCGGGGTTCGGTTACTTCAGGGGGCCCGTGACGGCCTCGACGGCGGCGAGCAGACCGCCGGTGGCGACGAGCTGGACGCAGGTCTCGATCTCAGGGGCCAGCCAGCGGTCGGGACCGGGGCCCTCGACCCCGGCGGCGCGGAGGGCGGCGACCGCCGCCGCCGTCGCGGGGGCGGGAACCAGCGGCGAGCGCAGGTCCAGGGCGCGGGCGGCGACCATCAGCTCGATCCCCAGCACCCGGGTCAGCCCGTCGACGGCCCGGCGCAGCTTGCGGGCCGCGGACCAGCCCATCGAGACGTGGTCCTCCTGCATCGCCGAGCTGGGGATGGAGTCGACCGAGGCCGGGACGGCCAGCCTCTTCAGCTCCGAGACCACCGCAGCCTGGGTGTACTGGGCGATCATCAGCCCGGAGTCGACGCCGGGGTCGTGGGCGAGGAAGGGCGGCAGCCCGTTGCTACGGGCAGCGTCCAGGTGCCGGTCGGTCCTCCGCTCGGCGATCGAGGAGAGGTCGGCGACGGCGATGGCGAGGAAGTCGAGCACGTAGCCGACGGGCGCGCCGTGGAAGTTGCCGTTGGACTCGACCCGACCGTCGAGGGTGACCACCGGGTTGTCGACCGCCGAGCACAGCTCGACGTCCGCCACCCGTGCCGCGTGGTCGACGGTGTCGCGGACCGCCCCCGCCACCTGGGGCGAGCAGCGCAGCGAGTACGCGTCCTGGACGCGGGTGCAGCCGCCTGGCTGTCCGGGCACCAGCCGGTGGCTCTCCCGGATCGGGCTGCCGCTGAGCAGGGTGCGCAGGTTGGCGGCCGAGGCCACCTGGCCGGGATGGGGCCGCAGCCGCTGCAGGTCGGCGGCGAAGACGTCGTCAGTGCCGAGCAGCGCCTCGACGCTCATCGCCGCGGTGATGTCGGCCACCCGCAGCAGGGCCCGGAGGTCCGCGATGGCGAGGACGAGCATGCCGAGCATCCCGTCGGTGCCGTTGATCAGCGCCAGCCCCTCCTTCTCGGCGAGGACGACCGGTCTCAGACCCGCCTCAGCCAGCGCCTCCGCGGCGGGCCGCCGGCGGCCGGACGCGTCCCGCACCTCGCCCTCACCGGTGAGCACGAGGGCACAGTGGGCCAACGGCGCGAGGTCGCCGGAGCAGCCGAGACTGCCGTGCTCGTGGACCACGGGCGTCACTCCCGAGTTCAGCAGGTCGACGTAGGCCGTCAGGGTCCCGACCCGGACGCCGGTGCGGCCGGTAGCCAGGGTCGCGGTCCGCAGCACCATCAGGGCACGGACGACCTCGCGCTCGACCTCCGGGCCGGAACCGGCCGCGTGCGAGCGGACCAGGCTGCGCTGCAACGCGAGCCGCTGGCCGACGGCGATGTGCCGGGTGGCCAGGGCGCCGAACCCGGTGGAGACGCCGTAGTGCGGGTTGACGTCCTCGGCCAGGGCCTCGACGATCTTCCGGCTCGCGGCCACCTCGGCGCGGCTGTCCACCGAAAGGGTGACCCGAGCATCGTGCCGGGCCACCGCGACGACGTCCGCCGGTGCGACCCCGCCGGTGCCGATCTCGATCTCGAGCTGCTCCATGCCTCCCATCGAACCGCCGGCCGGAGCCCCGCCGCCAGGTCCGCCGCCCGGAATCTGTCCCGCCAGTGAGACAGTGATCACGTGCCGGACTCTCCCGCCGCTGCTCGGGCCCTCCAGCTGCTGACCCTGCTCGGCGGTCAGGCCGAGCCCCTCGCCGCGTCCCGGATCGCCACCGACCTCGGGCTGGCCCGCTCCACGACCTACCGGCTGCTCGCGGTCCTGGCCGACCAGGGGTACGTCAGCTACCTCCCCGAGAGCCGTACCTACGGGCTCGGCGTGGCCGCGTACGAGCTGGGCTCGGCCTACTCGAGGCAGGCGCCGCTGGCCCGGATCGCCCGTCCGCTGGTCCGACGGCTGGTCGACCGGACGGGAGTCAACGCCCACCTGGCGGTCCTCTCGGGCCGCGACGTGCTCTACGTGATCGAGGAGCGGGCACCCGGCCGGCCGGCTCTGGTCACCGACGTCGGTGTCCGCCTGCCGGCGCCGGTGACGGCCAGCGGTCTGGCCCTGCTCGCGGCGCTCCCGACGGCTCAGGTGCGGGCCCTCTTCCCCGACGCCAGCGCCCTCACAGGGTCGGCCGCTGGTGCCGCTACCGCGTCGAGCCCGGCGACCCCGACGGCCCTGCGTCGGCTGCTGGTCGACGTCCGGCGTCGGGGTCATGCGGTGGAGCAGGGCTCGGTGACCAGCGGCCTCTCCTCGGTCGGGCGGGCGGCGCTGGACCACACCGGCCACCCCGTCGCCGCCGTCGCCGCCACCTACCCGGACGATGCGACGGATGGACCGGCTCGAGCCGAGCTGGTCCGGGCGGTCACCGGAGCGGCCGAGCAGTTGACCCGTCGGCTCAGCCTCCGCACGCACTGAACGGTGTGCGCGGGTCACTCGAGCCACCTCACAAACTTGTGACGATCTTGTGACCAGGCTGAGAGCGGTTTCAGGTATCGCGCTCGCTCCGTCCCCCTCTAGGTTTCCGATGTCGACCGGCACCGGCGCGTGCCGGAACGAACTGGTCGACCAGATCTGGAAGGTGTCTCGATGACCCGAGCTCGGTTACGGAGCCGCAGGACCGTCGCAGCAGGGAGCGCCCTGCTGCTGGCCGTCCTGGGCGGCTCCCTTGCCGCCCCCGCCCACGCCGCACCCGTCACCCCGCGGGTGGTCCCCGACTGTCCGCAGACCGTGCCGGTGGGCTCGGTGACGACGGGCATGGTCGGTCAGGGCCTCACGGTGGTGACGGGGACGACACCCTCACCGTTCAAGGTCGAGGTGCTGGGCGTGATGAAGAACGGCATCGGCGCCGGCCGCGACCTGATCATGATCAAGGTCTCCGACCTCCCGGGTGAGCACGTGATCGACCAGGGAGCCGGTATCTGGGCCGGCATGTCGGGCTCACCGGTGTACGTGGACGGCAAGCTGTTGGGCGCGGTCTCGTACGGCTTCACCCTGGCACCCTCCCCCATCGGCGGACTCACCCCCGCCGCCGACATGGCTCCCCTGCTCGACCTCGGCGGAGCCGCCGCGCGGCGGCCCGCCCAGCAGACCAACGCCAGGCTCAAGCTGTCGACCGCGGCGCGCAAGCAGCTGGCGGCGAAGGCCGGCACGTCGACCCCCAAGGGCACGCTGCAGCCCATCGTCACCCCCTTGGGCGTGAGCGGACTCTCCTCCGGTCGCGTCGACCGGCTGCAGTCGGACCTGACCAGTGCGGGTCGGACCTACAAGGCCTACGCGGCGGGAGGCCACTCCGGGTCCGCCGCGGGCGGCACGCCCACGGAACGGCCGGAGGCCGGCGGCAACTTCTCCTACAGCATCTCCTCGGGTGACGTCGACGCCTTCGGGACCGGCACCACCACGCTGGTCTGCGGTGACCAGGCCCTCGCCTTCGGTCACCCGATCGACCTGGCCGGACCGGTCAGCTACACCGCGAACAACGCCGACTCCCTGGCCATCGTCCAGGACAACACCTTCGGGTCGTTCAAGATGGCCAACCTCGGCGCGCCGATCGGGACGCTCGACCAGGACCGCACCGAAGGCGTCCGGGCTGACCTGACCAAGACCCCGGACACCACCACGGTGACCACCGTGACCGAGAACCGGGACACCCGCGCCTCCCGCACCGGGACCACGCAGGTCTCCGACCCGAAGTCACTCTCGGGCCTGCTGCCCTACATCGTCTTCGCCGGCCAGGACGCCGTCTTCGATGAGTGGAACGACGGCATCGCGAGCAGCAACTGGACGATCAGCGGCACGCGGGCCGGCGGGAAGCCCTTCTCGCTCAGCCGGGCCAACTCGTGGGCCTCGCGCGACGACGTGACGATTTCCCCGGCGATCGACGTCGCGTCGGCGGTCGACCAGCTCGTCAACAACGACTACGAAGCCGTCACCATCGACAACATCAGCTTCGCCTCCACCATGAAGACCAAGTACCGCCAGCGTCACATCACCGTCATGTCGGTCTCGGTGAACGGGGGCAAGTTCACCCAGGCGAAGCGGCTCAACCTCCAGGTGGGCGACACGCTGAAGATCCACGTCGGGATGAAGGAGTACCGGGGCACCGGTACCCACTTCCTGACGCTCGGCATGACCGTGCCGAAGAAGGCCCGCGGCCAGGTCGCGAGCCTGTCGGTGATCGGCGGTGCGGCGCTGAGCGACTTCGGTGACTTCGACGAGGAGGGGTGCCTGTTCGACGACGAGTGTGGAGACTCCGACAGCGCAAACGGGTCGCTGAACAAGGTCATCTCCTCGATCAAGTCGGCTCCCCGCAACAACGCCGTGGTCGCCGAGCTCAGCTACGACGACGACGACGAGGGCTCGACCGTCACGGCCGCCAAGACCAGCAAGCTGGACACGCTGACCGTCACCGGCGGCCGCGACATCCTGGTCCGGGTGCGCTGACCGGCTGACCCGCTCGACCTGCTGCGCCTCGTCCCTTTCCGGGGCGAGGCGCAGCGTCGTTCGGTCGACGTGTCGGGCGCTCATCCCGGTAGGGTGAGCGTTCCCGGCGCACTGCGGCGTCCGGACCGACCAGCTGTGCTCCGGAGCCCCCTGCCGATGGCGACCTTGAGTGACGTGGCCCTGCGGGCCGGCGTCTCCGTCAGCGCGGTGTCGCGGGTGTTGAGCGACGCCCCGGAGGCGCGGGTCAGCCCGCAGACCCGCGAACGCATCCGTGCGGCAGCGCGCGAGCTCAACTACCGGCCCAACTTCGCCGGTCGGGCGCTGAAGTTCTCCCGCACCGACGTCATCGCGCTGGTGGCGCCCGACCTGACGAACGCCTTCCTGACCGAGCTGGTGCTGGGCGTGGAGGAGGAGGCGGCGCGCTGCGGCTACATGCTGCTGCTCGGCCGATCCGAGGACCTCAAGCCGGGCGGGGAGATGGTGAGCCGGCTGGTCGGGGAGGGACGGGTGGACGGGATGCTCGTCCAGGTCGGGGACACCAGCCGGCTCGAGGACCTGCAGGAGCTGGTCGACGCGGACCTGCCGGTGGTGTTCATCAACTCGGTCGAGGCGGGCCACGCCAGCGGCGTCGTCCTCGACGACGAGCGCGGGGCCGGCATGGCCACCCAGCACCTGCTGGAGCTCGGGCACCGCGACATCGGCCTGCTGGGCGGGCTGCCGCACACCTGGACCGCCCGCCGCCGACGCGCCGGCTTCCTGGCCACGATGCGGGCCGCCGGGGTTCCCGCCGCCCGGAACTGGATGACCACGCTCGGCTACACCGCGCAGCAGGGCCGCGACGCGCTGCGCCGGGTGATGACCCGCCCCGCCGCCCCGACCGCGCTCGTGGTGGCGAACGTGAACGCGGCCATCGGAGCGCTGCAGGAGGCGCGTCGGCTGGGCCTGGACGTCCCCGGCGACCTCTCGGTCGTGGCCGTGCACGACGCCTGGACCGCCGAGAACACCTGGCCCCCGTTGACCGCGGTGAAGATGCCGATGCACCAGCTGGGCCAGGCGGCCGTCCGGGCCCTGTACAACCGGCTGCACGCCCTCCCCGTCGAGGACCACGTGGTCGCCGACCCCGCTCCC
The DNA here is from genome assembly GCF_964244285.1 of uncultured Friedmanniella sp. Classification (NCBI taxonomy): domain Bacteria; kingdom Bacillati; phylum Actinomycetota; class Actinomycetes; order Propionibacteriales; family Nocardioidaceae; genus Friedmanniella; species uncultured Friedmanniella sp. Next base: position 197,421 of record NZ_CAXTHT010000005.1, on the reverse strand, counting down.
CGGTTGATGCTGCGGGAGTCCACCCGCTTCCTCAGCGCTCCCTGAGGGGTCGGCTCACCAGGAGTGGGCCTGCGGCGAGCGACCCTTGCCGATCTTGCGGCCCCGGTTGATGTCGAAGATGTCGTCCAGGCGGGCCATCGCGGACTCGTCCAGCGCCAGCGCGGCCGCCCGGTCCAGGCCGTCGAGCTGCTGAGGAGTGCGGACGCCGACGATCGCCGAGCTGACGGCCGGGTGCTGCAGGACCCAGGCGGTGGCCACGACATGCTCCGGCTCCCCGATCTCGCGGCAGAGCGCCGAGAAGTCGACGAACTGGGAGTTGCCCGAGCCGAGGGAGATCCCGTACTCCTCCTCGACCTGGCGGGTCCGGGACCCGTCGAAGGACTGCGTCTTGCCCGTCAGCAGGCCACCGCCCAACGGCATGTAGACGATCACGCCGACGCCGAACGCCTGGGCCGCGGGCAGCACCTCCATCTCCGGCACCCGGCTGAGGAGGTTGTACTGGGTCTGCTCGGAGACGAAGCCGGTGAAGCCGCGCTGCCACGCCTGCAGCTGGGCCCGCGCCAGGCCCCAGCCGGAGTAGTTGCTCGAGCCGGCGTAGAGCACCGAGCCGTCGGCGACGACCCGCTCGTAGGTCCCCCACAGCTCCTCCGCCGAGACCTGCTCGTCGATGTGGTGGATCTGGTAGAGGTCGACGCGGTCGGTCCGCAGCCGGCGCAGTGAGTCGGCCAGGTGCTTGCGCACCTTGTAGGCCGAGAATCCCTGCTCGGCCCGGGCGGCACCCAGGTCTCCCATCGGGTGGTAGACCTTCGTGGCCAGCACGATCTCGTCCCGCACCCCCGGACGGGCGGCGAGCCAGCTCCCGATGATCTCCTCCGAGCGCCCCCGGCCGGCGTCCCCGCCGTAGACGTTGGCGGTGTCGATGAAGGTGATGCCCATCTCGACCGCCCGGTCCAGGATGGCGTGCGACTCCTCCTCCGTGGCTTTCGGGCCGAAGTGCATCGTGCCCAGGCAGATGCGGCTCACGCTCATCGCCGAACGGCCGAGCTTGGTGTACTCCATCGGGGGTCCTCCTCGTCGAGGTCGACGGTCCGACCATGCCGCGTTCACCCCAAACCGGCAGTCCTCGGACCTTTGCGCCCCCATTCTTGCCTCGGAGCGAGGTCAAGATCAAGCGTTTGCTCTTGGTCCCTCCGGCTGCAGCGTTGGAAGAGAAATTGCTCGAGGGTCAGTCCTTGACACGGGGGCAGGAGCGGGTCAACGATCAGACCTACGAGGTCTGACGTGTGTCCCACGTCACCTTCGCGCCGCCCACCCGGTCGGCGAGGACAACGCTGTCTGCCGAGGAGTGCTGTGCGAATCTCTCGTCTCACCAAGATCGTGTCGGCGGCCGCGGCCACCGTCCTGCTGGCTGCCTGTGGTAGCGGAAGCGGGGGTGGTGGGGGCACCAGCTCCACCGGCTCCGGTGACCAGCCCGTCGAGCTGACCTGGTTCATGTGGTCGGGCTCGGACGTCGAGAAGAACGCCTGGCTCCACGTCGGCGACATGGTCACGGCGAAGTACCCGAACATCAAGATCAAGTTCGAGACCACGCCGTTCAACGACTTCTGGACCAAGCTCACCACCCAGGCGGCCAGCGGTGGTGCCGCCTGCATCATCGGCCTGCAGGGCCAGCGCGCCCCCCAGTTCGGCAGCCTGCTGGTGCCGCTGGACGACTACATGGCCAAGGAAGGCGTCAAAGCCGCCGACTACGTGCCGAGCATCACCCAGGGCCTGCAGTACGACGGCAAGCAGGTCGCGCTCCCCTACGACGTCGGTCCGTTCGTCGTCTTCTACAACAAGGACGCCTTCAAGGCCGCCGGCCTCAAAGAGCCCAAGCAGGGCTGGACGCAGGAGGAGTTCCTGGCCGACGCCAAGGCCCTGACCAAGGCCCCGAAGTACGGGTTCTGGGCCCAGAGCGACATCAGCGCCGTGATGCCGTTCGTACTGAGCTCCTCCGGCAAGGCCGCCGTCAACGACGCCGGCAAGCTCGACGTGAACAACCCGGAGTGGAAGGCCAGCGTGCAGATGTACACCGACCTGGTGAGCAAGGACAAGGTCTCCCCGCAGATTCCCAGCGCGAACTCCTCCAGCGCGTCGGCCAACCAGTTCCTCGCCGGCAACGCCTACATGTCCCTCGACGGACCCTGGGACCTGATCAACGCCCGGGCCCAGGCCAAGTTCAAGGTCGGCATCGCCCCGATGCCGACCGGCGCAACCGGTTCCAAGACCTGGTCCGACGGCTCCGGCTTCGGCGTCACCCAGAGCTGCAAGAACCCCGACGAGGCGTTCAAGGCAATCAGTGTCATCACGGGCAGCGAGGCCGAGCAGTACCTCGGTACCCAGGGCAGGGCGTACCCGGCGCTGATCTCGGCGCAGGAGTCCTGGTACAAGGGCAACAACACCGAGGACGTGAAGCCCGTCATGGACTACGCCCTGGAGAACTCGGTGCCCTTCAGGACCACCGAGACCTGGCAGCAGGTCACCACCGTCTACGCCAAGCAGGCCGTGGCCACCTACAACGGCCAGGGCACCGTCGATGACCTGCTGAGCCAGACCCAGCAGCAGGGCGACTCCTGATCGACCCCCTCGCCCCTGAGCTCGTCGACGGCCTCTCGACGAGCTCGGGGCGGGGGGGCAGCCTTTTCCGGCCGTCAGTGAGAGGACCTCGTCCATGGCTCTACCCGTCAGCACCATCTCCACGGCTGGCACCGCGAGTGCGGCCCAGATCAGGCGCGGGCGCCGGGGGGACGGCGCTGCTGCCGCAGGGTTCCTGTCCCCCAGCCTGATCGGGCTGCTGGTCTTCACCACGTTCCCGATCCTGGCGTCCCTGGCCCTCAGCTTCTACAACTGGCCGGTCCTGGGCCGGCACACGTTCGTCGGCCTGAAGAACTTCCAGACCCTGCTGCACAAGCCCGAGTTCCTGACCGCGATCGGCAACACCTTGCTGTTCGTGGTGCTCTACGTCCCGCTGAACATCGTGATCTCGCTCGGCCTGGCCGTCTGGATCAGTCCGCGGATCAAGGGCCGCGGCTTCTACCGCACCCTCTTCTTCATCCCGGCCGTCACCCCGGTGGTGGCCAACGCAGCGATCTTCTCCCTCATCCTCTCCCCCAACGGCCTGATCGACTCACTGTCGCAGACCTGGCTGCACCGGCAGGCCCCGAACTTCCTCGGCTCCACGACGTGGGCGATGTCTGCGGTGGTGCTGTTGAGCATCTGGCAGGGCTTCGGCTACAACATGCTGGTCTTCTCCGCCGCCCTGGACGCCGTGCCGCAGACGCTGAGCGAGCAGGCGTCCCTGGACGGCGCCGGCAACCTCGCCCGCTTCTTCCGGATCATCCTGCCGCTGCTCACGCCCTCGATCTTCTTCGCCGTGGTGCTGACCCTCATCTCGTCGTTCCAGGTGTTCACGCAGGCCTACGTGCTGACCGGCGGCGGACCGGGTAACAGCACCACCACGATGGTGGTCTACCTGTACGAGCAGGGTTTCCAGTTCTTCAAGCTGGGCCTGGCCTCAGCCATCGCCTGGGTGCTCTTCGTGATCATCCTGGTGATCACCATCTTCCAGTTCATCGGCCAGAGAAGGTGGGTCAACTATGACCAGTGACGTCGTCCCCGTCGGGGTGCGGGACCTGCCACCGTCGGAACAGACCAGCCCTGCGCCGGTGGACCGACCCCGTCGTCGTCGCGGGCGGGCGTCGCTGGTGGTCTCCCAGAGCCTGCTGACCGTGGTCGCGATCGTGTTCCTGCTGCCGCTCATCTGGATGGTGCTGTCGGCGTTGAAGGGCAGCGCGGAGGTCTTCACGGTGCCCCCGAAGCCGTTCGGCGAGCACATCATGTTCGGCAACTTCCGTGAGGCCTGGAACTACCTGCCGTTCGGTCGCTTCATCCTCAACACCCTCTTCGTCGCCGGGGTCGGCACCTTGATCACCCTGGTGGCCTCGGCGATGTCGGCGTACGCCTTTGCGCGGCTGCACTTCCGGATGCGCGAGCAGCTCTTCGTGCTCTACCTCAGCACGCTGATCGTGCCGCAGGAGGTGATCGTCATCCCGATGTTCTTGATCATGCAGCAGCTGGGCTGGGTCAACTCCTACAAGGCGCTGATCTTGCCGTGGGCCTTCACCGCGTTCGGAACCTTCCTGCTGCGTCAGTTCTTCCTGACCATCCCCATCGAGCTCGAGGAGGCGGCCAAGATCGACGGCGCCGGCCACGTGCGCATCCTGACCAGCATCATCGTGCCCATCGCCGCTCCGGCCTTTGCCGTGCTCGCTGTCTTCACCTTCATCAGCTTCTGGAACAGCTTCCTGTGGCCGTTGATCATCATCAACGACACCAACCAGATGACGGTCCCGCTGGGGCTGCAGCTCTTTCTCGGCCAGCAGGGTCAGCGCTGGGAGCTGCTGATGGCGGCCGCCACGATCTCGATGGTCCCCACGGTCCTGCTCGTGCTGGCGCTGCAGAAGTACCTGGTCCGCGGGATCGCGCTCTCCGGTCTGGGCGGGCGATGACCCTCGACCCGGCGTTGGAGCCCCCCGTCTCCCGCTGGCCCCTGCACGCCGCGCTGCCCCCGTTCCGGGCTCCCTCACGGCGGACCCGGACCAGCGTGACCGATGACGCGATCACCCGGATCCGGCACATGATCCTGACCGGTGAGCTGGCTCCGGGGGACAAGCTGCCGCCCGAGTCCGACCTCGCGGCCGAGCTCGGACTGTCCCGGACCTCGCTGCGGGAAGCCGTCCGCGCCCTCACCCTGCTGGGGGTGATCGACACCCGCCAGGGCGACGCCAGCTACATCACCAACCTCGGCCCCGAGCTGCTCCTCAACGCGCTCGGCCTGGCCATGGACCTCCAGCGCGAGGACACCATGGCCGACCTGGTCGGTGTCCGCCGCATCCTCGAGCCCTCGGCGACCGCCATGGCCGCCAGCCGGATCACCGGTCCAGAGCTCGACCACCTGCGGACGCTGATCCGGCCCGAGCTCAGCGAGGAACAGGCCCGGGAGGCCGTCGAGCTGGACTGGGAGTTCCACCACGCGATCGCCCGCGCCTCCGGCAACGAGCTGCTGGTGGCCCTGCTGGACGGCCTGACCGCCCCCACGATGCGGATGCGGACGTGGCGGGGGCTGTCGGTGCCGGGGATCATCGAGCGCACCGTCGCCGAGCACGAGGCCATCGTCGGGGCGCTGGAGGACGGCGACGTCGAGCTGGCCCGGGCGACCGCCACGGTGCACGTCGCCGGCGTCGAGGCCTGGGTCCGCGCCCTGCCCCCCGGCTGGAGCACCCAGGCCGCGGCCGAGGTATCGATCCAGACCACCCGTTTCCACCGAGGCGAAGGAGCCCGATGACCTCACCGACCACGACCCCGCCCGAGACCGACATCTGGGCAGACGTCTCACGCCCGCTGCCGGCCTGGGTGCCCGAGGCCAAGCTCGGCATCTTCATCCACTGGGGCGCCTACTCCGTACCGGCGTGGGCCGAGCCCAGCGGTGCGCTGGGGGCGGTACCCGAGGAAGAGTGGTTCGCCCACAACGCCTACGCGGAGTGGTACGGCAACACCATCCGGATCCCGGGCAGCCCCGCGGCCGAGCACCACCGGGAGACCTACGGGGACGCACCCTACGACGACTTCCTGGACGCCTGGAAGGTTTCGAGGTTCGACCCGGCGGCCTGGGCGCAGCTCTTCGCCGACGCCGGAGCCGCGTACGTGATCCCGACCACCAAGCACCACGACGGCATCGCGCTGTGGGACGCCCCGGGCACCGGGACCCGCAACACCGTGCACCGCGGCCCGCGGCAGGACCTGGTGGGCGCACTTGCCGACGCCGTCCGGGCCGAGGGGATGCACTTCGGGGTCTACTACTCCGGCGGCCTCGACTGGAGCGTCAGCTCGTTCGGCCCGCACACCACCGGCGCCGAGGTGAGCGGGCTGAGGCCGAACGACGCCGCCTACAACGCCTACGCGTTGCTGCACGTGCGCGACCTGATGCAGCGGTACTCCCCCGACGTGCTGTGGAACGACATCAACTGGCCCGACTCGGGCAAGCGCACGGGCGCGTGGTCGTTGCACGAGCTCTTCACCGACTTCTACGCCGCCAACCCCGACGGGGTGGTGAACGACCGCTGGGGCGAGACGCACGCGGACTACCGCACCAGTGAGTACGAGCACGGCACCGACATCGAGACCGGCACGAACTGGGAGCAGTGCCGAGGCCTCGGCTTCTCCTTCGGCTACAACCAGCTCGAGGACACCGATGTCGTGCTGTCCGGTCACCAGCTGGCGCGGCTCCTCGGCGACGTGGTCTCCCGCGGCGGCCGGCTGCTGCTCAACGTCGGCCCGACGGCCGAGGGCGAGATCCCGGCGATCCAGCAGGAGTCGCTGCGCTCCCTCGGCCGCTGGATGGCCGCAGTGGGCACGACCGTCCGCTCCGCCTCGCGCTGGGACTCCCCCGCCGCACCGGCCGGAGACGACCCCTGGGTGCGCTGGCTCTCCACGCCCGACCACCTCGTCGCGCTGGTCGACCAGATCGGCACCACCCCGCTCGCCCTGCCCGCGGACAGGGCGGCCCTCGACCGGGCCGAGGTGCTCTACGGGACGGGCTCGGTGACCCGCTCCGACGCCGGACTCGAGGTGCGCATCGACGAGCTCGCCGACGGCCCCGCGGTGGTCATCATCCCCTGGTGACCCCTCCCCCGACTTGTCAGCGTCGAGGATTGCTCGGGCGACCGCCGGCCCTGACAGGTCGGTGGCCGGCGGTGGGGGCGTCGGGGCGCAGCAGGCCCTCGGACCGCAGCTCCTCCCAGACCCCGACGGGGACGTCGCGGGCGTAGTGGTCGAGGTTGGTCCTCACCTCGCCGGCGGTGCGCATGCCCAGCGTGACGTTCACGACGGCCGGGTGGGCCAAGGGGAACGCGATGGCCGCAGCCGGAAGCGTCGTCGCGTGCCGTCCGCAGACCGCGGCGATCCGACGGGCCCGGTCCAGCAGCGCAGGCGGCGCGGGCGCGTAGTCATAGGCGGCGCCGGCGGCCGGCTCGGCGCGGGCCAGCAGGCCGGAGTTGAAGACGCCGACGGCCACCACGGACTTGCCGAGCTCGGTGGCGGCCGGCAGCACGTCGTCGAGCCCGGACTGGTCGAGCAGGGTGTAGCGACCGGCCAGCATCACCACGTCCGCGGCGGTCTCGCGCAGGAACCTGGTGAGCATGGCCGTGCTGTTCATCCCCGCCCCGATGGCCCCGACCACTCCCGCGTCGCGGAGCTCGGCCAGGGCCGGCATCGCCTCGTCGGCCGCCTGCGGCCAGTACTCGTCCGGGTCGTGCACGTAGACCACGTCCAGCCGGTCCAGGCCGGTGCGGGCCAGCGTGTCCTCGATCGAGCGCCGGACGCCGTCCCGGCTGTAGTCGCGGACCCGGCGCAGGTCGCCCGGCACTTCGAAGATGTCGTCGTCCCGGCCCGTGGGGTGCTCGTTGGCCACCAGCAGCCGACCCACCTTGGACGACACGACACACTCGGCGCGGGGGCGGCCGCGCAGCCCCCGGCCCAGCCGCCGCTCCGACAGGCCCAGCCCATAGTGCGGTGCGGTGTCGAAGTAGCGGAGACCGCCGTCCCAGGCTGCCGTCACGGCCTCGGTCGCCACCTCCTCGGGAGTGGCGGTGTACAGGTTGCCGATCACCGCGGCACCGAAGCCCAGCTCGGTCAGGGCGACCCCGGTCCCCCGGATCGGACGGCGGCGCAGGACGGTCTTCGGCGACTCGGTCATGCACTCATCCTAGGGTGCGCAAACGTTTGCCTTGGACCGGTGCCGCGCCCTAGACTTCCCCAGCACGCTCGACGACGAGGAGAACCCATGACGGACCAGCAGGACCTGGAACGGATCGCGGCCGTGATCGAGACCGGGCCGTACAGCGACACCTGGGAGTCGTTGGCGGCGTATGAGGTGCCGCGCTGGTTCGCCGAGGCCAAGTTCGGCATCTTCCTGCACTGGGGCGTCTACTCCGTGCCCGCCTTCGGCAACGAGTGGTACGCGCGTCACATGTACGTGGAGGGCCGCCCCGAGTTCGAGCACCATCGCGCCACCTACGGCTCGCAGGACGAGTTCGGCTACGCCGATTTCATCCCCTCCTTCACCGCCGACGCGTACGACCCCGACGCCTGGGCCCAGCTCTTCCGCGAGGCGGGCGCCCAGTTCGTGGTCCCGGTCGCCGAGCACCACGACGGCTTCGCCATGTACGACTCCGGCCGCAGCCGCTGGAAGGCCACGGCGATGGGCCCGCAGCGCGACGTCCTGGGTGAGCTGGCGGAGTCGGTCCGGCGCCAGTCGATGGTCTTCGGGGCCTCGAGCCACCGGGCCGAGCACTGGTGGTTCATGAACGGCGGCACGCTGAGCCCCTCCGACGTGCTGAACCCCGCGACGGCTGACTTCTACGGGCCGGCCCAGTCCCAGGCCATGCAGCCCAACGACCAGTTCCTGATCGACTGGTTCCTGCGCACGATCGAGATCATCGACACCTTCGAGCCGCAGGTGCTGTGGTTCGACTGGTGGATCGAGCAGCCGGCCTTCGAGCCCTGGCTGCGCAAGATCGCGGCCTACTACTACAACCAGGCCGTCCGCTGGCACCGCGGCGTGGTCATCCAGTACAAGTACGAGGCGTTCCGGCCCGGTACCGCCGTGTACGACATCGAGCGGGGCGCGCTGGGCGGCATCCACCCGACGGTCTGGCAGAACGACACCTCGGTCTCGCGGAACTCGTGGTCCTGGATCGAGGACCACGACTACAAGAGCGCGGACGAGATCCTCGCCGAGCTGGTCGACGTGGTCAGCAAGAACGGCGTGCTGCTCCTGAACCTCGGACCGAAGCCCGACGGCACCATCGCCGAGCCCGAGCAGCAGCTGCTGCAGACGATCGGCCGCTGGCTGGGCGTCCACGGCGAGGCGATCTACGGCACCCGGCCCTGGCAGATCGCGGCCGAGGGGCCGACCGAGCAGCGCAGCGGCTACTTCACCGACTCCTCCGCCACCCGCTACACCGCGTCGGACTTCCGCTTCACCTCCCGCAAGGGCGTCGAGGGCGAGTTCCTGTACGCGACCGCGCTCGACTGGCCGGCCGACGGACAGCTCCGGGTGGCCAGCTTCGGCAGCAACGCCGGCCTGGTCGGCGGCGCAGTCGCGGACGTGACCGTGCTGGGCCACTCGGGCGAGCTCGCCTGGTCCGTCGATCCCGACGCCCTGCACGTCACCCTGCCCGCCGACCGGCCCAGCAGCTTCGGCGTCACCGTCCGCGTCGAGGTCGCCCCCGCCGAGCCCGGCAAGCGCCGCACCGGCTTCCACCTCTGACCCGGGCGCTTCGCGGGCCACGCCACGCGCCTTGACACGCTCAGGGCGCGGAGTGGCGACCGCTCAGGCCGACGACGGCCGCGCCGACGAGGCTGATGAGCACCGCGAGCCAGGTGGTCCAGGACGGAGAGGAGGGGTCGGTGAGCAGGCTCAGGACGGCGGCGGTCAGCACCTGGCCGGCCACCGCGAAGACGCCGACCACGAGCACGCCGTGGATCCGGACGGTGACGCTGGAGGCCCAGATGAAGCCGATGCCGCAGAGCCCTCCGAGGTAGAGCCACGGCCGGGCGGGCAGCCCGCTGACCCGGCCGGGCAGAGCCAGGGTGACCAGGAGGAACACCAGCAGCCCCAGGGTGCCGACGAAGAAGTTGTTCCAGGTGGTGACCCAGGAGCCGAACCGGGAGGCGACCCGGCCGTTCATCCCCTGCTGCAGGCTGTTGGCCGCGCCGGCGACCAGCGGGAGGGCGGCGAGGACCACGAAGACCGCGGTCAGCGGCAGCGCGCTGAGCATGCCGGCACCGGAGACGGCCACCGCCAGCACGGCCATGGCGGCACCCACCAGCCGACCCGCGCTCAGCTGCGCCGGTGCGTTCGGACCCCAGCCGCGGTGGTCGACCAGCAGCGCCATCACCGCCTGGCCGGCCACGAAGCAGAGCACGAAGAACGTGATGCCCAGTGCCCTGGCCGCGATGCCCTGGGACGCGACGAAGAACGCACCACCCAGCCCGCCGACCACCAGCCAGAGCGGCACCCGGCGTCCGACGACCGCCCGCAGCAGGTCCACCACGCCGCGTCCGATGGACCGCCGGGCCAGGGCCAGCACCGTCAGCACCACCAGCCCGCCGCCGAAGCTGATCACCGCCGCCAGCGCCACCGCCCGCAGCCCGGTGCCGAGCCGGCCGGCGAGGTCGCCGTTGACCTCCGACTGCAGCGCGATCAGGGCACCGCTGCCCAGCATCATCGGCAGTGTGACCCACCACCGCAGCGGCTGGGCCGGCGACGCAGCGCTCGACGGCAGCTGCCCCGAGGCGGGCGGACGGGCGGCCGGCGCGTGCGACATCGAGCGGGCTCCTGGAAGGACGGAGGGGTCGGCTCGCCGATGGGCCGAAGGGCTCCCCCATGCTCGCAGAACGTCGAGCCTGGCTCTGCCTGGTGCTCGCCGAACCGCGGGCGCGGCCCCGCAGGTCTCAGCCGGCGACGTAGCCCTCGAGCTGGTCGCGCTCGAACTGCAGCTGGGAGATCTGGGACTTGACCAGGTCCCCGATGCTGACGATGCCCGCCAGCTCGTGCTGGTCATCCAGCACCGGCAGGTGGCGGATCCGCCGGTCGGTCATCTCGTTCATCAGCAGCTCGACGGTGTCCGCCGCCGAGCAGCTGTGGACGTCGGTGGTCATGATCGCCGCGACCGAACCCGTCAGGAAGTCGGTGCCGTGGCTCAGCCGCCGGATCACGTCGCGCTCGGAGACGATGCCGGCGATCGTCCGGCCGTCCGTGGACACCACCACGGCACCCAGGTTGCGACGGTCCAGCAGAGCGACGAGGTCGGCGACCGAGGACTCCGGCCGGACGGAGACCACGTCGGAACCCTTGACGCTCAAGATGTCCTGGATCCTCATCGCCGCCTCCCGCTCCGAGGCTAGCCCTCAGGCGCCCCGCCGGACAGCCCTTCCCGGCCTCAGCCGGCCTCGGGCGTGACGGCCCGCTGGGCGTCGACCAGCCCGTACCCGTCCAGCGCGGTGTAGCCGGCGCCCAGCTTGTTGACCAGCACCACGGTGATCTTCTTGCCCTTGGTCGGGTAGGCCGCGAACTTCATGCCCTTCGGCGATCCCGTACCGGCCGGCAGGAAGGTCTCCCCGCCCAGCTCGTCGGCCCCGTTGCCCTCGCGTGAGGAGCCGAGGCCGGAGACCACGAGATCCCGGTCGACCCCGAACTGGAGGGTCTGGCCGCGCTTGATCCCTTTGCTGAAGGTGACCAGCATCCGGTGGTACTGGCCCTTGGCGGTGCCGCCGGGGGCGGAGTACGTCGCCTTCACGGTGCTGCTCGTGAGCCCGCCGGCGGTGGCCCCGACCGTGAAGGGGAAGCCGTCACCGGAGAACGACGGCCGGCCGTCGAACTTCCGCGGGTCGAACACGATGCCCGCCGACGTGGAGCCGCTGTTCCCGAGCGCCGTGGGGCTGGCGCCCTCGCCGTAGAAGCGGATCGCCCGCAACGGCACCTTGCCGGTGTAGCTGATGGTGAAGAAGCGCCGGTCGTACAGCGAGCCGGCCACCAGGCTGGACTCCGAGCCCTGCGCACCCGACGCGCTGACGGTCAAGCCGCCCACTGTCCCGGCGGAGTGGTTCGGGTCGAGGTCGTGGGGGTAGGCGGACTTCTCCAGCCGGGTGCGCATCGCGGTCGGCCGGACCGACTCGGGGCCGCCGGCCTTCTCCAGCACCAGGGCCGCGATGGCCGCGGCGTGCGGAGCCGCCGCGCTGGTACCGAAGAAGTTCGGCCGCGAGTCGGCGTCCCGAGGGCTGTCCTGGCCGAAGAAGGTCGTGTTACCGCCGTCCGCGCTGGCGATCTGGGGTACCCGGCGACGCTGGAGCTTGTCGTAGCGCTGCCCCTCGGAGTCGAAGAACACGGCCAGGTTGCCGCCGGCGGAGGTGTAGTACTCGGGCAGGTACGGCCGGAACGGGTCGTACGCGGCCACCGCGGTGGCGCCCTTGGCCGCAGGGTGGCCGAAGATGGCCGGCGCGAGCGGGTTCACGTACTCGTTGAGGTAGGCGTCCCCGAACAGCACGGTCCGCAGCCGGGTCGCGCCGACCTTGCCGGTGCCGGAGCGGGAGATGACCATCTGGATGTCGGTCGTCTCGTCGAAACCGCTGAGCGCGGCCAGCTCCGCCGGGCGCCCGCTGAGGGTGTTGAGGTCGGCGGAGGCGAAAAGGAAGTTGCCGTCCTGGTCGAAGAACAGCGCGTTGTAGTCGGTGCTCACCTTCGACGCCGAGATGACCGGCCGGACGTCGACGGTGAAGTCGCCGGTGGCGTCGGCGTAGCCGGAGACCGTGATCGTGTAGGTCCCCGCCTGGGTCAGCTTGGCGCCCAGCACCTCCGGCGACGAGCCGGTGTCGACCGTGCCGAGCTCGGTGCCGTCGGGCGCGCTGACCGTCAGGACCAGGTCGGTGCTGCCCGAGGGGATGGCGTCGGTGCGGAACTCGACGGTCTTGCCCACCTGGTCACGGGTGGCGGTGAAGGACAGCTCGGGCGCCGGGTCGTCCGCGGTGACCGCCCCGGTGCCGGTGAAGATCGGAGCCCCGTACCGCGCTCCGTCGAGGTCGGTCGGGTCGTCCCACTGCAGGTCGACCGAGCCGCCGGCCGCGCCGATCCGCAGCGTCTGGGCCACGTCGACGCCGGTGCCCACGTGCATGTCCTGCAGCCCGCCGCTGTAGTAGGAGGGGTCGACGTCGGAGAAGTCCAGGTTCGTCCCCTTCAGCCCCTGCGAGAGCGAGACGAGGTGGCTGGTCCCCGACCAGGCCTGCTGCTCACCGGCGTTGCCGGCGGCGCTGAAGTACTGGACACCCTCGGCGGCCACGTGGTCGATCGCGTCGTTGAGGACGGAGTCGGAGTACATCGGCTCGTCCAGGTAGGTGATGTCGTCGACGAGGACGTCGGCGCCGCAGCGGCCCGACTTGTCGGCGAGCAGGCGCACGTTGTCGGCAAAGCCCACCAGACCCGTGTACGCCGTGGCGAAGCACAGCTTCGCGGCCGGCGCGACGTCGTGGACGATCTGCAGCATGCCGCGACCCTCGTCGTAGACGGGGCTGCTCTCGTCATCCGGGGTGTCCTCCAGCACGACGACCGGCTGGGGACTGTCCGCGTTGCCGGTACCCGGGAGGTCGCCCGAGGCGACGTCGTCGGCCGCATGGATGGTCAGCGGCTGGCCCCCGACGTCGGTGGTCGCGGTGTCGTAGGAGTCGGAGAGGGCGCCGACGGTGATGCCCGCACCCTTCACCCCGGTGGCCTGGACCTTGTCCACCTGCTGCAACGCCACCCCCTGGGAGGTCACGGCACCGGCCCGTACCTGCGGCCTGACGGCCTGGGCCAGCGTCCCCGTTCCGTCCAGGGCGGCCAGTGCGGACACCGCGTCCAGGGCGACGAAGCCCTCCAGGGTGCCCCGGCTGCGGTCGACGGCCTGCACCTGCAGACCCAGGGCCGAGGCGCGGCGACGGAAGTCGGCGCGGTCGACGCCGGCCTGCGGCGTGAGGTCGACGAGCACCCGGCCGTCCGCGTCACGGATGGTGAGGGCGTCCTGGTCCAGGTGAGGTCCGGGGACCGCCCGCCGGCTCGTCGCACCGGCCCGCTGCACGAGCCGGCCGAGACCGTTGCCCAGGGCGCGGTCCGCACTCTTGCCGGTCGTCGGACCGAGGGGCGCCGCCTCCGTCCGCGTCGCCGGGACGACGGCCGAGAAGCCCACCGCCACCACGAACACCATGGCACCTGTTGTCCAGCGTCGAGACCGCAAGGTCACGTCCCATCGTCGAGTTCGGTACGGCGTCGGACCCCCGGCCGCCCCCACGGGACGGTAATACCTGAAGCAGCTCCGGCCCTACTCGGGGACGGTCACGTTTGGGTGTCGGCGGCACCCGGCAGAGTGGGCGGGTGCCCAGCCCCGACCTCGCGGAGTCCGCCGTCCTGCTGGTGCTCGGCGTGTCGTGGCCAGACCGGCAGGCCCACCTCAGCGTGCAGGAGCTCGACACGGGTAGGACCGCCGGCTGCCTCTGAAGGATCGACGCCTGGGTTTCACCACGGTGTCGGCCGGCCCCTGGTGCACCGGCTGGTACGACCTCGACGGGGCTGGTCGTCGGCCGTGCCCCGGCCGCCGGCCGGCCGTCGGCTCGCGCCAGTGCGCCGACTGCGCGCTGCGCGACCAGTTCCGCTTCGTGCACCACGGCCACACCGGCGGCTACGTGCCGGCCGCGCTCGAGCCGGTGCTGGCCGCACCGCACCTGCTGTACCTCGCGACGTTCGCGGACGGCTTCACCAAGGTCGGCACCGCGGCGGAGCACCGCCGGACGGGCCGGATCGACGAGCAGGGCGCCGTCCTCGCCAGCTACGTGGCCGCGACGACCGACGGCCGGGTGGTCCGGGAGGCGGAGGACCTGGTCACCGCCGAGCTCGACGTCCCGCAGCACCGACGCCGGGCCGCCAAGGTCGCCGCGCTGGCCCGGCCGGCCGAGCGGGCGCGCGTCCGGACGCGGCACGCCGAGACGGTGCAGCAGGTGTCGGCCCTGCTCGCCCGCGCCGGCCTCGGCCCTGGGCTCATGCCCCTGGACGAGCCGTGGACCCCGCCGTCCGACATGGGGGTGCTGGCCGGCATGCCGCCCCAGGGCAGCTGGGTGGAGTACCCGTCCGACCTGCGCAGCGGCGGTCACGGCCTGCTGGTGGAGGCCTGCGCCGGGTCCGCCGTGCTGGCCCGGACCCGCCCCGGGCCCGACGCCGGCCGCTACCTGGTCGACCTCGGCCGGCTGACCGGCGCGCGGATCGTGCCGGGCGACGTCGACTCGCCCGAGACCGAGGTCCAGGAGCCGCTGTTCTGAGCGTCGCCCCTCAGACCTGCGCCCTGCCCTCCCCCAGGGTCCGACGCCACCCGCGCCCGGCGTCGAGGACGAAGGACAGGGTGACCATGCCGACGGCCAGGACCAGGTGCAGCACGTTGTCCGCGTCGTCGAAGGGGACGAAGTTGGCGGCCGACTGGTACTCCACGACGATGCCGTACAGGAACAGCGCGAGGTAGACGAGTCCGCCGTAGAGCAGGAAGTTGCGCGCGGCCAGCGGCGTCCGGGCGAGGACCAGCCCGGCGACACCGAAGACCAGGTGCACCACGTTGTGCAGCACCGACACTTGGAAGACGCCGAAGAGCTGGGCCCCGGACATGTGCGAGGCGAACTGCAGCTGGGAGTAGCCGGTCGTCACGCCGGGCACGAGGCCGAGCACCCCGACGAGCAGGAAGACCAGCCCGACCAGGACCGACCCTCGCTGCACCGGCGCCCGGCCGGCCTTGACGCCGCTCGCGGCTCGGTTGTTCTGCGTGGTCATCGTCATCCCTCTCTCGTTGCTCCCCCGGTCTCGACGAGTCGGACCCGGGCTGCCCTGGGTTCCCGGTGGAGCCACTCCAGGGATGCGTACCCGAGCTGTTGCAGTTTGACACAAGCGACTACTGACGCGAGAGTAGTCCGGTGTCGTCCATCCGCCTCTTCGTGCTCGACACCCTCGAGCGCCACGGCGAGGTGCACGGCCACCAGCTGCGGCTGCTGGCCGAGCAGGAGCACGTCCACCTCTGGACCGACATCTCGGTCGGCGCGCTCTACGGGGCGATCAAGCGGCTGGCGGCCGAGGGACTGGTCGCCGAGGTGCGCACCGAGCGTCCAGGCTCCTACCCCGAGCGTCAGGTGTACGGCATCACCGACGCCGGTCGGACGTCGCTGGCCGAGCTGCGGCGCAGCACGGCTGAGCACGTCGCGTTCAAGCCGGACCCGTTCGACCTCGCGCTCAGCCGTCCCGACCCTGACCGGCTCGACGAGCTCGCCGGCGTGGTGGCGGGCCGGCTGGAGGCCCTGCAGGCACTGCTGGCCGAGACCCGGCGCAACAACGAACGCGCCCGGCCCTACCTGAGCACCGGCGAGGCGCACGCCATGGCGCACCGTGAGCACCGCCTCACCGCCGAGATCCGGTGGCACCACCAGCTGCTCGCCGACATGCCCGACGTCGTCGCCGACGAACGGGCCCGCGCCCTCTCCCCCGAGACCCTTCCCACCGCTGCACTCCCGAAGGACATCCGATGACCAACCAGACCCGGGTGGCGCCGACCACCGCCGCCCCGCGCCGCTCACGCGTCGATCCCCGCCGTTCCTGGCAGGCCCTGGCCGTGCTGCTGGCCGGCATGTTCATCGCCCTGCTGGACACGACGATCGTCAACGTCGCCCTGCCCACCATCCGCACCAGCCTGGACGCGTCGGAGTCGACGCTCTCCTGGATCATCTCGGGCTACGCGCTGGCCTTCGGCCTGGCCCTGATCCCGGCCGGCCGGCTCGGGGACCGGCTGGGCCACAAGTGGGTCTTCTTCACCGGCGTGGCGCTGTTCACCCTGGCCAGCGCGGCCTGCGGGCTGGCCCAGTCCGACACCCAGCTGGTCGTGTTCCGGATCGTGCAGGGGCTGGCCGGCGGCATCTTCGTGCCCGCGGTGACGGCGTTCATCCAGCTGCTGTTCCCCGGCCGGGCCCGCGGCAAGGCGTTCGCGGTGATGGGTGCGGTCCTCGGTGTCTCGTCGGCCCTCGGTCCCATCGTCGGCGGCCTGATCATCGAGGCGTTCGGCAACACCAGCGGTTGGCGGCTCGTCTTCGGGGTCAACCTGCCGATCGGCGTCGCCACCCTGATCGCGGCCGCGCTGCTGCTGCCGTCCCGGGACGAGGTGCCGACGTCCGCACCCACCGGGATCGACCTGGTCGGGCTGCTGCTGCTCAGCGCCGGACTGGTCGCCCTGCTGGTGCCGCTGATCGAGGGCCAGGACAAGGGGTGGCCGCTGTGGACCTACCTGACGCTGGCGGGCGCGGCCGTGCTGCTCGTGGGCTTCGCCCTCTGGGAGATCGGCTACACCCGGCGGGGCGGCAGCGCGCTCGTGCCGCCGCACCTGTTCAGCCACGCGGCGTTCACCGGCGGCGTGGTGCTGGCCCTGGTCTACTTCGCGGCGTTCACCAGCATCTTCTTCACCATCTCGCTGCTGTGGCAGAGCGGGCTGGGCCACACCGCGCTGCAGTCGGGCGTCGTCTCGATCCCCTTCGCCATCGGCAGCATCATCGCGTCGTCCTCGAGCAACCGGCTGAGCGAGCGGCTCGGCCGCAACGTGCTGGTCATCGGCACCGCGATGCTGCTCATCGGCCTGGTCTGGGTGTGGCTGCTGCTGCGGAACACCTCGCCGTCCGACCTGAGCCACTGGGACCTGCTGCTGCCGTTGTTCGTCGCCGGGCTCGGCAACGGCGCGTTCATCGCGCCCAACGCGCAGTTCATCATCGCCACGGTCGACCGCTCCGAGGCCGGTGCCGCCAGCGGCGTGGTCTCCACCGTGCAGCGGGTCGGCAGTGCGGTGGGCATCGCGATCATCGGCAGCGTCCTCTTCGGCTCGCTCGTCGTCCGTGGTCCCGGGGCGGACGCCCTGGCCACCGGCTTCGTCGACGCGGCCGCCAAGGCCATGGCCGTGAGCTGCGCCTTCGCCCTGGCCGCGCTGCTGCTGGTCTTCGCCCTGCCGAAGCGCACCACGGCCGGCGGCCCGCCGGTCCCCCGCGGGGAGTGAGCGGGGGCGCACCTAGCCGTAGGTTGTTCAGCATCATGTCCGAGCATCCTGCCACCCTGGCCCGCGTCGGATCGCTCGACCTCACCTGGGCCGGCGGCGGTCCGGTCGAGGGGCCGGTCGACGAACGCGACGCCGACGGGTACGCCGACCTGCGGACCTACGCCACCATCGGCGACGGCCGCACGATCGCGCTGGTCGCCCGCGACGGGCGGATCGACTGGCTACCGCTGCCCGACGTCAGCTCCGTCGCGGCCTTCGGAGCCCTGCTCGACGCCGAGAACGGCGGTAACATCGGGCTCTGCCCGACGACGGCGTTCTCCGCCGGCCGCCGGTACGTCCCGGGGACGAACGTCCTCGAGACCACCTTCACCACCGCCACCGGCTCGGTCCGGGTGACCGACTCCCTGAACACCGGCGTCGCCGGGCGGCTGCCGTGGGCTGAGCTGGGGCGCCGGATCGAGGGCGTGGACGGCGAGGTGGAGCTGCGCGCCGAGGTCGCCCCGGGCACCTTCTTCAACCAGGCGTCGCCCTGGGTGCACAGCACCGTGCACGGCAAGGTCCTCCGCGTGGACGGGCTGACGCTGGCCGTCCGCACGCTCGCGGACGCCGGTGTCGAGGTCGACGACCGCCGGATTGGCGCGACCTTCCGCACCTCTCCGGGCTCCCGGCACCTGCTGGGCCTGGTCGCCACCGAGCGCGAGGCGCTCACCCTCGTCGAGCCGGAGGCGATCGACGAGGGGATCGACCGCACCGTTGCGAACTGGCGTGCCTGGAGCGGCACCTTCTCCTGGGACGGGCCGTGGCAGCCGGCGGTCGAGCGCAGCGCGATGGTGTTGAAGCAGCTGATCTACGCCCCGACCGGCGCGCTCGCCGCGGCCGCCACCACCTCGCTGCCGGAGTCGCTCGCCGGCGGCAAGAACTGGGACTACCGCTTCGCCTGGATCCGGGACACGGCGTACGCCCTGACGGCCCTGTTCCGGTTCGGCGTCCGCGAGGAGACCCACAGCGCGATCAGCTGGCTGCTCCGCACCATGCGGGAGTTCTCCGACGAGCCGGCGGTCTTCTACACCCTGGGCGGTGGTCTCGCGACCGACCAGCCCACCCAACGGGACTCACCCGGATGGCGCGGCCTCGGCCCCGTCGTCCGGGGCAACGGGGCCCGTGACCAGCTGCAGCTGGGGGTGTTCGGCGACGTCTTCAGCATCGTCCAGCTCTACGTCGACCACGGCAACGTCCTCGACGACGAGAGCGGCCGGCTGCTGACCCTGATCGCCGACCGGGCCTGCGACCGCTGGCGCAGCCGCGACTCCGGTATGTGGGAGCTGCCCGAGCTCCAGCACTTCACCACCTCCAAGCTCGGCTGCTGGCAGGCCCTGCACCAGGCGGCACACCTGTCCGAGATCGGCCAGCTGCCCGGATCGGCCGACCGCTGGCGCAGCGAGGCCGAGGAGATCCGCGCCTGGGTCGACCGTCACGCCTGGTCTGAGGAGCTCGGCGGCTACGAGTGGTACCCGGGTAGCGGCAAGCTCGACGCCTCGATCCTGCTGCACGCGATCAGCGGCTTCGACCGCGGCGAGCGCATGTCGGCCACCCTCGACGCCGTGCGCCGCGAGCTCGGCGCAGGACCGCACCTCTACCGCTACTCCGGGGCCGCCGACGAGGAAGGGGTCTTCGTCGCCTGCTCGTACTGGATGGTCTCGGCCCTGCAGCTCGTCGGCCGCGAGCAGGAGGCCGCTGAGTTGATGGAGGAGCTGATGGCGGCCCCGAACGACGTCGGTCTGCTCGCGGAGATGATCGAGCCGGAGTCCGGCGCCTTCCTCGGCAACCTGCCCCAAGCCCTCAGCCACCTCGCCCTGCTGAACGCCGCCATCACCGTGCATACGGGCAACCGGTGATCGGCCCCGCTCACCGTCTCAATCAGCGGACACGATTCTCATCAACTGAGATTTCAATTTGATCCGGGGAGTCGGACGGCCGACTCTGGCAGGGTGCCCACGTCCGAGTTCCTGCGCGCCCGTCCCCGTCCGGTGCGCGCAGCAGCGGGACGACCGTCGGGGCTGACGGCTCGACGCTTCATCGACCTCAGCCTGACCGCCTCCATGATCTGTCGACGCGGTTGCCGCTGAGAGCCTGCAACGGCCGAGGCCCGTGCCCCAGACGCACGAGCCGCGCCACCCCGACGGAAAGACATCGATGAGCCCCGACAGCCCCGCCTCACCCGCAGCCCGCGCTTCGACTGCGCCGCGCGCCAAGACGCGACGGGTCAAGGGTGAGGGCCAGTGGGCCCTCGGTTACCGGGAGCCCCTGAACGCGAACGAGCAGTCCAAGAAGGACGACTCGCCCCTCAACGTCCGGGCCCGGATCGAGAACATCTACGCCCACCGCGGCTTCGCCTCGATCGACCCGGGTGACCTCCGCGGACGGTTCCGCTGGTACGGCCTCTACACCCAGCGCAAGCCGGGGATCGACGGCGGCAAGACCGCCACCCTGGAGCCGCACGAGCTGGACGACGAGTACTTCATGCTGCGGGTCCGGATCGACGGTGGCGCGCTGACCACCGAGCAGCTGCGCGTGATCGGCCAGATCTCGGTGGACTTCGCGCGCGGCACGGCCGATGTGACCGACCGGCAGAACGTGCAGCTGCACTGGATCCGGATCGAGGACGTGCCCGAGATCTGGCGCCGGCTCGAGGCCGTCGGACTCAGCACCACCGAGGCCTGCGGTGACTGTCCGCGGGTCATCCTGGGCTCGCCGGTCGCGGGCATCGCCGCGGACGAGATCATCGACCCCACGCCGGCCATCCGCGACATCGCGGAGCGCTACATCGGCGACCCGCAGTACGCGAACCTGCCGCGCAAGTTCAAGACCGCCATCACCGGCGTGCCCGGCCAGGACGTGGTGCCCGAGGTCAACGACATCGCCTTCGTCGGCGTCGAGCACCCCGAGCACGGTCCCGGCTTCGACCTGTGGGTCGGGGGCGGGCTCTCCACCAACCCGATGCTGGCCGTCCGGCTCGGCGCCTGGGTCCCCCGCGAGGAGGTGGCCGAGGTCTGGGCCGGGGTCTGTGGGCTGTTCCGCGACTACGGCTACCGCCGGCTGCGTACCCGGGCCCGGATCAAGTTCCTGGTGGCCGACTGGGGCCCGGAAAAGTTCCGGCAGGTCCTCGAGGACGAGTACCTGCACCGCGCGCTGGTCGAGGGACCTGCGCCCGCGGTGCCCACGGTGACCGGTGACCACGTCGGGGTGAACCGGCAGAAGGACGGTCGCTGGTTCGTCGGCCTGGCCGCCGCGGCCGGTCGCACCAACGGCGCCGACCTGCTCCGGCTGGCCGAGATCGCCGAGGCCCACGGGTCCACCCGGATCCGGACGACGCCGATGCAGAAGCTGCTCGTCCTGGACCTCGAGGAGGACCGGCTGGAGTCCCTGCAGGCCGCCTGCGAGACCGTCGGTCTCTCCGCCCGGCCCGATGGCTGGCGCCGTTCCGTGATGGCCTGCACCGGGATCGAGTTCTGCAAGCTGGCCATCGTGGAGACCAAGGCCCGGGCCGTCCGCCTGGTCGACGAGCTCGAGACCCGGCTCGGCGCCATCGAGTCCCCGATCACCGTGCACCTGAACGGCTGCCCCAACTCCTGCGCCCGGATCCAGGTCGCCGACATCGGGCTCAAGGGTCAGCTCGTCCCCGGCCCGGGCGGCCAGCAGGTCGAGGGCTTCCAGGTCCACCTGGGTGGCGGACTCGGCATGGACGCCGGCTTCGGCCGCAAGCTGCGCGGCCACAAGGTGACCGCCGACGAGCTGCCCGGCTACGTCGAGCGCCTGGCGAAGACCTTCGTCGCCGAGCGCGGCGACGGGGAGCGCTTCGCCCAGTGGGTGGCCCGCGCCGACGAGTCGGTGCTGTCATGACCGCCGCCCCACCCCCGGGGGCCGGCCATCAAGAACGCCAGGCCGTCATGCACTGCCCGTACTGCGCGGAGGAGACGTTGTTCCCGCGGGAGCAAGGCTGGGAATGCCGGAGCTGCCTGCGGGCGTTCTCCGTCACGTTCCTCGGTCTGGTGACGGGCCGGGGCCAGACGCAGGAGGCTCACCCATGAGCACCACCCTCGACCTGTCCGACGTGGCGGTCCAGGCCAACCACGACCTCGAGGGCGCGACCGCGCTGGAGATCATGGGCTGGGCCTACGAGCAGTTCGGCTCCGGCCTGGTCGTCACCTCCTCGATGGCCGACACCGTGATGGTCTCCCTCGCCGAGCGCGTGGCCCCGGGGATCGACGTCGTCTTTCTCGACACCGGCTACCACTTCGTGGAGACCATCGGCACCCGCGACGCCGTCGCGGCCGTTCACCACGTCAACCTGATCAACGTCACCGCCGAGCAGACTCCTGCCGAGCAGGACGCGACCTGGGGTCGTGACCTCTTCGCCCGCGACCCCGACCAGTGCTGCGCCTTGCGCAAGGTCGCCCCGCTGGGCCGGGCGCTCGAGCCGTACGCCGCCTGGGCCACCGGCCTCCGCCGCGCCGACTCCGCGTCCCGCGCGAACACCCCCATCGTGTCCTGGGACGCCCGTCGGCACCTGATCAAGGTCGCACCCATCGCCACCTGGAGTGACGCCGACGTGGCCGACTACATCGAGACCAACGCCCTGATGGTCAACCCGCTCCTCGACGACGGCTACGCCTCCATCGGCTGCGAGCCGTGCACCCGGCGCAGCGTGGGCGGCGACGTCCGCTCCGGCCGCTGGGCCGGCCTGGGCAAGACCGAGTGTGGGATCCACCTGTGAGCGCCACGACCGCGACGGCCGCCCCCGCATCGGGTGTCGAGACCCGGCCCGGGGCCACCCTCTGGTTCACCGGTCTGCCGTCGGCGGGCAAGTCGACCATCGCGCACGCTCTGGCGGAGCGGCTGCGCGCCGACGGACACCGCGTCCAGGTCCTGGACG
This sequence comes from uncultured Friedmanniella sp., assembly GCF_964244285.1. Classification (NCBI taxonomy): domain Bacteria; kingdom Bacillati; phylum Actinomycetota; class Actinomycetes; order Propionibacteriales; family Nocardioidaceae; genus Friedmanniella; species uncultured Friedmanniella sp. Next base: position 174,798 of record NZ_CAXTHT010000005.1, on the reverse strand, counting down.
GCGACGAGGTCCGGCCGCACCTGTCCGCCGGTCTGGGCTTCAGCCGCACCGACCGGGACATCAACGTCGCGCGGATCGGCTGGGTCGCGCGGCTGCTGGCCGGTCACGGCGTGGTCGTGCTGGTGCCGGTGATCGCCCCCTACGCGGCTGCCCGCGACGGCGTCCGGGCCGCGCACGCGCAGGCCGGCGTGCCCTTCGCGGAGGTCTACGTCTCCACGGCGCTCTCGGTGGCCGAGGACCGCGACGTCAAGGGTCTCTACGCCCGCGCCCGGGCCGGTGAGATCAGCGGCATGACCGGGGTCGACGACCCCTACGAAGCACCGGCGAGTCCCGAGCTGGTGCTGGACACCGCACAGATCGACCTCGACGCCGCCGTCGAGCAGGCCGACGCCCTGCTGTCCGCCCTTGGGGCGACCCGCAGCCGAGAGGACCAGCGATGACGAACCCCGCCCCCGAAGCGGGTCTGGCCCCCGATGTCCTGCGGCCGCTGAGCGAGCTGCAGGCGCTGGAGTCCGAGTCCATCCACATCATCCGCGAGGTCGCGGCGACCTTCCGGGCGCCGGTGATGCTCTTCTCCGGCGGCAAGGACTCTGTCGTCATGCTGCACCTGGCGGCGAAGGCGTTCTGGCCGGCGCCGATCCCGTTCACCCTGCTCCACGTGGACACCGGCCACAACTTCCCCGAGGTGCTGGACTACCGCGACCAGGCCACGGCCTTCTACGGCGCGAGACTCGCGGTGGCCTCGGTCCAGGACTACATCGACGACGGCCGGCTGCGCGAACGCCCGGACGGCCAGCGCAACCCGCTGCAGACCGTGCCGCTGCTCGACGGGATCACCAACGGCAAGCACGATGCGGTTTTCGGCGGCGGGCGACGTGACGAGGAGCGGGCCCGGGCCAAGGAGCGCGTCTACTCCCTGCGCGACGAGTTCGGCCAGTGGGACCCGCGCAACCAGCGCCCCGAGCTCTGGTCGCTCTACAACGGCCGGCACCTGCCCGGCGAGCACGTCCGGGTGTTCCCGCTCTCGAACTGGACCGAGCTCGACGTCTGGGACTACATCGAGGCCGAGAAGATCGCGCTGCCGTCGATCTACTACGCCCACGAGCGCGAGGTGATGCTGCGGGACGGCATGTGGATCGCGGTCACCCCGGTCACGCCGGTCACCGACGTCGACGAGGTGGAGCGCCGTTCGGTGCGCTACCGCACGGTCGGCGACATGAGCTGCACCGCGGCCGTGCTGTCCGACGCCACCACCGTGGCCGACGTGATCACCGAGGTCGGCCTCAGTGTGCTGACCGAGCGCGGAGCGACGCGGGCCGACGACCGGCTCAGCGAGGCCGCCATGGAGGACCGCAAGCGAGAGGGCTACTTCTGATGACCACGGTTCCCGGCCTTCGACAAGCTCAGGGCGGTCCGGGGCTGCGTCCCCGCGTCGGCCGCTGGGTCACCCCCAGCGGCAGCGGCCGTCGGACGCTGCTGCGGCTGGCCACCGCCGGCTCCGTCGACGACGGCAAGTCCACCCTGGTGGGCCGGCTGCTCTTCGACACCGACTCCGTGCTCACCGACACCCTCGACCACGTCGAGCAGGTCAGCCGCCGCAAGGGTCTGGCCACCGCCGACCTGGCGCTGCTCACCGACGGCCTGCGCGCCGAACGCGAGCAGGGCATCACCATCGACGTCGCCTACCGCTACTTCCACACCCCGGCGCGCAAGTTCATCCTGGCCGACTGCCCCGGGCACGTGCAGTACACCCGTAACACCGTCACCGGCTCGTCCACCGCGGACGTGATCGTGCTGCTGGTGGACGCGCGCAAGGGCGTCGTCGAGCAGACGCGCCGGCACCTGGCCGTCGCCTCGCTGCTGCGGGTGCCGCACGTGGTGCTGGTGGTCAACAAGATCGACCTGGTCGACTACTCCCAGGAGGTGTTCGACCGGATCGCCACCGACTTCGCGGTCCTGGCCCGCAGCCTCGGCGTCGGCGACAGCCACTGCATCCCGGTCTCGGCGACCGAAGGCGACAACGTCGTCCGCCGGTCGTCCCGGACGCCCTGGTACGAGGGCCCGACGGTGCTCGGCTACCTGGAGACCGTGGACGACACCCCGGTCGCGGTCGGCGCGGACTTCCGCTTCCCCGTCCAGTACGTGATCCGGCCGCAGCAGGCGGCGCTGGCCCCCTGGGCCGCCTCGGCGCCCGCCGTGGACGGCGACTACCGCGGTTACGCGGGCAAGGTCGAGTCGGGTCGGGTGCGCGTGGGCGACGAGGTCGTGGTGCTCCCCCGCGGCTCGCACACCACGGTGGTGGCCATCGACACCGCCGACGGCCCGCTGCAGGTCGCGGTCGCCGGGCAGTCGGTGACGCTGCGCCTGGACCACGACATCGACGCCTCCCGCGGAGACATCTTCGCCGCCACCGACGCCCCGCCGGCGCCGGTGCGGGAGCTGACCGGCACGGTCTGCTGGCTGGCCGAGCGCGAACTCACGGTGGGCGCCCGCGTGCTCGTGCAGCACGGGACCTCGCTGACGAAGGCCATCGTCCGCGACATCGACGGCGCGCTGGACCTCGGCGACACCGGGGTGCCGACCTGGCAGCCGGCGACCCGGCTGGGGCTGAACGACATCGGCCGCGTCCGGGTGGCGCTGGCCGCGGCCCTGCCCGTCGACCCGTACCGCGAGCACCGGACCACCGGCGCGTTCCTTCTCGTCGACGAGGCCGACGGCTGGACCCTCGGCGCCGGCATGGCCGGCGCCTCCGCGATCTCCGGCAGCGTCACCACCTCAAGCAACGCCACCACTCCCGAGAGGCTCCGCCCATGACCGCGCTCGATGGTCGCGCTCCGCGCTCCAGGGCCCTGAGCTCCGCCCGATCTCAGTCGTTCGTCCCGATTCCGGACGACCGGCTCCCGCGCCCGATGAGCCAAGCGCGTCGCCTGGAATCGCTCCTCACTCCCGAGAGGCTCCGCCCATGACCGCACCAGCACTCGTGCTCCTCGGCTACGGCAGCAGCGATCCCCGGGTCGCCCGCGTCAGCCAGCGGATCAAGGCCGCGCTGCTGGAGATCCGGCCGACGCTGGATATCGAGGTCGCGTTCCTCGACCACGGCACGCCCAGCGCGCCGCAGGTGGTGTCCCAGCTGGCGCTGCGCGGGGCGAGCGAGGTCGTGCTGGTCCCGCTGCTGCTGTCCGACGCGTTCCACGCCGCGCTCGAGGTGCCGGCCGTGGTAGCCGCCGTCCGTGCGGCGCACCCCGGTCTCCGGGTTCTCGCGTCCCGGCCGATCGGACCCGAGGCGTCGCTGCTCTCGGTGATCGACCGCCGGCTGCGCGACGCCCTGCGGTCACGCCGGATCAGCGAGCTCGACGGCCTCGTCTTCTCCGCCGCCGGCAGCCACGATGTCCGCAGCAACGCCATCGTCGCGCGCCGCGCCCGCCAGTGGGCCACCCACCACCGGCTGCCGTGCGTCACCGCGTTCGCCGTCGCCTCCGGCCCCACGACGGCCGAGGCCATCCGAACGCTGCGCGGCCAGGGCCGTCGCCACATCGCCGTCGGCAGCTGGTTCCTCGCCCCGGGGCTGCTCTTCACCCATCAGGCCGAACTGGCCTACGAGGCCGGCGCCGTCGCCGTCGCCGATCCGATGGGTGCCGAGCCCGAGATCGCCGAGGTCGCCCTGGTCCGCTACGTCGTCGCGGCCATGGAGCTCGTCGAGCTCGGCGAAGACGCGGATACCGAGGTCGAGGAGCTGCCCGCCCGCCATCTCTCGGTGGTCAGCGCCTGACGCCGCTGCTCGCTACGGGTGGTCAGGTCGCCGCGAGGCGGACCTTCTCAGCGGCGACGTCGAAGCCGGCGGGGGGCCACGCGAGGTCGAGGGCGCGCAGGTGCTCGACCAGCAGCTGGGCCACGGCCCAGTTGCGGTACCACTTCCGGTCCGAGGGGACGACGAACCAGGGTGCGCGCTGGGTGCTGCAGCGCTCCAGCACGGCCTCGTAGGCCTCGACGTAGGCGAGCCACTTGCTGCGCTCGTCGACGTCGCCCGGGTTGTACTTCCAGAACTTCGTCGGGTCGTCGAGCCGGGCGGCGAGCCGCTCCTTCTGGGTGGCGCTGGAGATGTGCAGGAAGCACTTGATCACCGTGGTGCCCGCAGCGACGAGCCCGTCCTCCCAGGCGTTGATCTCCTCGTAGCGCTTCGACCAGACCGACTCCTTCACCAGCGAGTTGACCCGGACGGTCAACACGTCCTCGTACTGGGAGCGGTCGAAGATGCCGATCATGCCGGGGGCCGGCAGCTCGCGCTCGATCCGCCACAGGTACGGGTGGGCCCGCTCCTCCTCGTTCGGGGCCTTGAACGCCTTGATGTGCACGCCTTGCGGGTCGACCATCCCGATCGCGTGCCGGATCACGCCACCTTTGCCGGAGGTGTCCATGCCCTGCAGCACGACGAGCACCTTGGGCGCGTCGACCTCTCCCGAGCGGCCGGCCGCGTACAGCCGCTCCTGCAGGTCCGAGAGCTCAGGCTCCAGGGCCGCCGTCCGGGCCTCGGCGTCGGACTTGCCACCCTCGAAGCCCGTCGTCGCCGCGCTGTCCAGCTCGCCGAGGTGCACCGTCCCCGCGGGCAGCCGCAACAGCTCGCTCAGCGGTTGGGTGACGGGTACGGGTCCGGCCTTCGAGCTCTTCTTCGCCATGCGGTGATTGTGCCAGGGTGAGGCGGTGCCCAGGCCCTCGATCCAGCTGCTCTACTCCGTCGACGACCCCTCCGCCCGAGGCGAGCTCAGCGATGACGACCTCGTCCGGCTCTACCGCTATCCCGGCGACGGCCGTCGGCGGCTGCGGACGAACTTCGTGTCCTCCCTCGACGGCTCGGTCCAGGGGCCTGACGGCCGCTCCGGCGGCCTCGGCACCGCAAGCGACTCCTACGTCTTCGCCCTCCACCGGGCACTCGCCGACGCCGTCGTGGTGGGCGCCAGCACCGTCCGGGAGGAGAGCTACCGCTCCATCGACCTGCAGCCCTGGCAGTCCGAGCTGCGGGAACGGCTGGGCCTGGCGCCCTACCCCGCGCTGGTGATCATCTCCGGCCGGGCGCAGCTCGATCCCGTGATCGCCCAACCAGAGCAGGGAGAAGGCGGCCCTGTCATGATCATCACCACCTCCGGCAAGCCTGAAGATGATCTTGCTCCTCTTCGGGACGCCGGCATCGAGGTCGTCGAGTCGGGCTCGACGGTCGAGCTCGCGGCGGCGCTGCAGGTGCTCGGAGCCCGGGGCTGGTCACGACTGCTGTGCGAGGGCGGCCCGGGCCTGCACCGCGACCTGCTCGCCGCCGGGCTGGTGGACGAGCTGTCGCTGACCCTGGCTCCGGTGGCGGTCGGCGGTCAGGGGATGCGTTCGACCAGCGGCGACGCCCTGGACCCGCCGCGGTCGTTCGACCCGACCTTCGTCCTGGGCGGCGAGGACGGGACTCTCTTCACCAGCTACCGAAGCCGGGACTGACCGGTGACCGCAGCCCCCGAACGCCATGACCTCCTCGACCAGCTGACCCGTGCCGTCGCTTCCGTCGACGCCCTGGTGGCCGGCGTCCGGCCGGAGCAGTGGTCGGCGCCGACCCCGTGCTCGGAGTGGACGGTCCGCCGGCTGGTCGGGCACCTGAGCGGGATGAACCGGGTCTTCGTCGCCCTGCTCGCCGGGCAGCGACCGCCGCGGCCAGGAGAGGCCCCCGAGGACGCCGACCCGGTCGCGGCCTTCCGGACCTCAGCGGCGTCCCTCCAGACGGCGTTCGCGGCGCCGGGCACGCTCGAGCGCACCTTCGCCGGTCCGATGGGTTCCGCGACCGGTGCGGAACGGCTGCAGATCCGGCTCTACGACCTGCTGGCCCACGGCTGGGACCTCGCTGTCGCGACCGGACAGCCCGTCGCGATGCCCGAGGACGTGGCTGAGCACGCGCTCACCTTCGTCCGGGGCCAGCTGAGCGACGACGCCCGCCCCGGACGGTTCGACGCCGCCCGACCCGTCGCCGACGACGCGCCGGCCATCAACCGGCTGGTGGCGTTCCTGGGTCGGGCGGTATCGGCCTAGGCCCGGCCGGCTCGGGGCCAGACGATGCCGGTGAACGAGGCGGAGAAGGCGTCGTGGCTGCGCCGGATGGACTCGAGCTCCGGGAGCGTGCTGTGGTCCTGCTCGAGGAACAGGTAGTCCAGGTGGGGCAGCGCCGCCGCGGCGTCGACGATGTCCTGGATGGGCAGCATCCCGGTCCCGATCTCGGTGAAGCAGCGGGTGTCCTTGCGCTCGTCGAAGACCCCCATGTCGATGTCCTCCGTCCGCGACACGACGCCGTCGAAGAGGTCGAGCGGCTGCGGCGAGTGCTCGGGGAAGTCCTTCTGGTGCAGCAGGATGACCCGCTCGGGAAAGCGCCTCATCCAGTCCACCGGGTTCTGGCCGCCGCGGTACATCCAGTAGGTGTCGAGCTCGAGGAAGACCAGGGCCGGGTCCGTGTGCTGCAGGATCAGGTCGTAGACGTAGTCGTCCCCGCAGCGCTGGAACTCCTGGAAGTGGTTGTGGTAGTAGAACCGCATGCCGCGCTCCCGGGCCAAGGCGCCCACCTGGTTGAAGACCTCGCAGCGCCGCAGGACGAAGTCCCGGTCCCCGTAGGGGTAGAACTCGATGTCGCAGCCGACCTGGGTGTTCCCCAGCTCGGCCTGGTAGTCCAGCGCCCGCGGCAGGATGTCGAGGTGCAGCGGGTTGAGGTGGCAGCCGACGATGGACAGGCCCAGCTGGTCGAGCTGGTGGCGGAGCTCGGGCGCCCGGACCCCGAAGCCGACGCCGGGGTCCTCCCTCGCGCGGTGGTTCGCCGCCTCGAGCCGGGTGAACCCCGCCTCGGCGAGCTGGGTCAACGTGCCCCAAGGATCGCCGGCCAGGGCCCGGCGGACCGAGTAGAGCTGCAGACCGACCCGCACGTCCATCCTGGCCACCTCTCCTCGTCGGGTCCGGTGGGGACGGGCGCCTCCAGCGTGGTGCCCCCAGTGTTGCGGGCCCCGCCCGGGAGGGCTACAGCAGGTTCTCGGCCACCCTCGCCGCCCGCTCGTAGGCCTGCTTCTCGGTCCAGGACGCCAACGCGTCCCGCCGCGCCGTCTCCCGGATGCGCGCGGCGATCTCGCGTCGGATCCGCTCCTCGAACTGGCGGACGTCGTCCCCGACCGCGTAGTCGAAGTCACGGGTGCTGGCGGACTCGCCGTCCGGACCGTGTGCGGCCCGCTCGAGGGTCATGAGGGCTCCTGGGGTACTCGCGGAGCTGGCTGCCCCCGCGCGTCCAGCCTGGCCTCTCGGCGTCGTCGCTCGATCTGGTTCTGCTCACGATCGACTCAGGATCTCCTCAGGTCTGTCACGCGCACCGCCCTGCTCGACGGCGCCAGCCTCGGGCGCGGACCGGGATCGCCTGGCTCCCGGGCGTCCAGTTGAGGATACTGGACCGTTCCATGAAGTCCTCGGTGCTGATGTCGCCGCGGGCGAAGCGCTCGGCCAGGATGACCTTGGCGGCCTCCTCGGGCGAGCGGTGGGTGCCGAAGGCCGGCAGCTGGAGCCTGCCCTGGCGGTGGAGGACGAACAGCGTCAGCGCGGCGAGCGCGAGCAGCATCCCGAAGCCGCCGAAGAAGGGCAGCAGGGACAGGCCGCCGCCCATGCCGTAGGGAACGTGACCATCGTGAGGAGGCATGCGGTCGGGACCTCTCGGGAGGGGCCGCTGGTCAGCGGCGACGGGGGTGGGTCGGGTCGGTCGAACCGGTTCTCGGTCCGTCCGACCGGTCGTGGTCACCATCCTGGTCGCGGCAGCGCGTTCACACATCGGCTCAGCTGCTGACCGGCGGCTGCGCCCGCCGGCGTAGCCGCCCTACGCCCGTGGGCGTAGCGGCGCTCACAGGCGCTGCACACCTGCAGGCCCTGACCAGAGGATGACGCGAGAGTCTGCGTCGGGTTCCGGGCGGTCCTGCGGTGACCGCTCCCCGTCAGTCCCGACGCCCGGCCTCCGGCGGCTCCGCCTCGTCCAGCTGTTCGCTCTCCCGGGTCGCGGCGGTCATCCGGCTGGGCTGGACCCGCGCCGGTTCGCCCGGCATCTTCGGGTAGTCGGGCGGGTAGGGCATCTCTGCGCCGCCGTACCGACCCGTGCCCAGGTCGCGCACGTCCCTCTCGTACAGCTCGAGCGCACCGTCCAGCCGGCCGGGCGGGCTGTCGTACATGGACGCCCAGACGTCGCCGACCTCAGCGAAACGGGCCAGCATCGTGGGGATGGTGAAGTCCTCGGGGTGGGCCTCAGCCAGCTCGTCCCAGGTGAGCGGGGCCGACACCACGGCGGTCGGCGTGGGCCGGATCGAGTAGGCCGAGGCGATGGTCCGGTCGCGCGCCATCTGGTTGAAGTCGACGAAGATCCGCTCCCCGCGCTCCTCCTTCCACCAGTTCACCGTCACGTGGTCCGGCATCCGGCGGGCCAGCTCGCGGCCGACGGCGATCACGGCGTGCCGGGCCTCGACGAAGCCGTGCTCGGGCTCGACCGGAACGAAGACGTGGACGCCCCGGCCGCCGCTGGTCTTGCAGTGGCCGGTCAGACCCACCTCAGCCAGCACCGCACGCAGCTCGTACGCGGCCCGGACGGCGTCGGCGAAGGTGGTGCCGGGCTGGGGGTCCAGGTCGATCCGCAGCTGGTCGACCCGGTCGGCGTCGGCGCGGGTGACCGGCCACGGGTGGTAGCGCAGCGTGCCCAGGTTGGCCATCCAGACCACCGTGGCCAGCTCGGTGGCACAGACCTCGTCCGCCGTCCGCCCGGACGGGAACGCGACGGTCATCGTCTCCACCCACTCCGGCATGCCCCGCGCCGGCGCCCGCTTCTGGTAGAACGCCTCGTGGTGGGAGTCGGTGCGGGTGCTCAGCGTCACGTCCGGGCGGTAGCCGCCCGGCCAGCGCTCCATGGTGACGGGCCGGTCGCGCAGGGCGTAGAAGATGCCGTCCCCTACCGCCAGCACGTACTCGACCACGTCGCGCTTGGTCAGTCCGACCTCGGGAAAGTACAGCTTGTCCGGGCTGGTGACCCGGACCGTGCGGCCGCCCACCTCGATCTCCAGCGCAGGGGTCGGCATGGGGCGAGCATAGTGAACGACAACCGGAACAACGGGCCGCGGGACCGACGTTGCCTGTGCAGACATCCGAGGAGGAAACATGACTGACGTGACGAGCAACAACCCCGCCGGACAGGTCGGCAAGGTGGTCAAGTCCGAGGACCAGTGGCGCGCCCAGCTGAGCCGCCAGGAGTACCACGTGCTGCGCGAGGCGGGTACCGAGCGGGCCTTCACCGGTGAGTACACCGACACCAAGACCGAGGGGGTCTACTCCTGCCGGGCCTGCGGGGCCGAGCTGTTCCGCAGCACCACCAAGTTCGACTCGCACTGCGGCTGGCCGTCCTTCTACGCACCGCTGGCCGAGGACCGCGTCCGCTACATCGAGGACCGCTCCATGTTCATGAAGCGGGTCGAGGTGCGCTGCGCCACCTGCGACAGCCACCTGGGCCACGTCTTCGACGACGGCTACGGCACCCCCACCGGCCAGCGCTACTGCATCAACTCGGTCAGCCTGAAGCTGGAGCCGGCCGCGGGCTGAGCCCCGACAGGCTCAGGGAACGACTACCAGAGGGCGACGATGTCGGCGAGGTCGCGGCGGCGTCCGGTGTAGAAGGGAACTTCTTCGCGGGTGTGCCGCCGGGCCTCGGCGGCACGCAGGGCCCGCATCAGGTCGACGATGCGGTGCAGCTCGGGTGCCTCGAAGGCCAGGATCCACTCGTAGTCCCCCAGAGCGAACGAGGAGACGGTGTTCGCCCGGACGTCGGGGTAGGGCCGGGCCAGCATGCCGTGCTCGGCGAGCATCTGACGCCGCTCGGCGTCCGGCAGCAGGTACCACTCGTAGGAGCGGACGAAGGGGTAGACGCAGAGGTAGGACTGCGCCTCCTCATCGGCCATGAAGGCCGGCACGTGCCCCTTGTTGAACTCCGCCGGCCGGTGCAACGCCAGCTGCGACCAGACCGGCTCGAGGTGCGCGCCCAACGAGGAGCCGCGCAGGGCGTGGTAGGCGTCCTGCAAGGTGTCCGAGGACGGCGCGTGCCACCAGACCATCAGGTCGGCGTCGGCGCGCAGGCCGGCGACGTCGTACCAGCCGCGGACCACGAGGTCGGCCTCCGCGCCCACCTTCTCGACCGCCCGCACAGCGTCGACGGCGTGGTCCGCCGCAGGACCCTCGACCGTGCCGGTCCGGCGGAACACCGACCACATGGTGTAGCGGATGGTGTCGTTGATCTCCCGCGCCTTCATCTCCTGCTTCCTTCCAGTTGATCGTGCTCACTGACCTGTTGATCATGGTCGGCGCGACCAAGATCAGCGATGATCTTGGTCGCCGCCGCGTCCGCAGACGCCAGACAGGCGGCGATTCCCACCCCGTCGAGCGCCGCTCCGGCCACGGCGAGACCCGGCAGCCCCGCCAGCTCCCCGAGCAGCGCCGCGACGAGCTCGCGGTGGCCGACCAGGTACTGCGGCAGGCCACCGCCCCACCGGGTCAGCCTGGCCCCGAGCAGCGTGACCCCGGACCAGCCGGGCAGCGTCCGCGCCTCGGCGAACGTCCGCCCCGTCAGCGCGCGGTCACCGAGCTGCAGCAGCTCAGCCTCACCGGAGCGCCCGACGCTGGCCCGGACCACGGCGACCCCGCTCCCCCACACCTGCTCGGTCTGGCGCCGGACCCAGTCCCACTTGACCGAGGAGTGGGTCAGCGCCTTGATCGTGGGCAGCTGGCCGGGCGGCACCAGCACGCCGGAGCTCGTCGTCGCCAGGCCGCGGACGACCAGCGTCACCACCGCCACGGACGCGTACGGAATGGCACCGTACGCCGCCGCCGACGGCACCAGGCCAGCAGCCAGCCGGCCGGCGGGGCCGGCGGGGACGGCCAGCAGCACCGCGTCCGCGGTGAGGGTCTGCGGCTCCGCCGCCGAGCCCGTCACCAGCCGCCAGGACCCGTCGGCGTCGCGTCGGAGCTCTCGTACGGCCGACCCGGGCCGGAGCCCCACCCCGCGCCGCTCCAGGTCCGTCACCAGCGCCGTGACCAGGCCGGACACCCCGCCGACCAGCCCGGCGAACACCGGCGTCGTGACGCCGGGACGCAGCCCGGCCCGCGCGTGTTCGAGCAGCGAGCCGCCGGCCCGGGCCCGCGCGAAGAGGTCGGGCGCCACGGCGGCGAAGGACAGCTCGCGCGGACGTCCGGCGTAGACGCCACCGAGCAGAGGTTCGAGGAGCCGGTCGGTGACCTCGGCGCCGAAGCGCTCGTCGACGTACGCCCCGATGGCCAGGTCACCGGTCAGGGGCGGCGCCGGCCGTTCCGGCTCGGCCGCGGCGTAGGCCAGGCCCTCGGGCGACAGCAGCCCGGCCAGCGCCGGGACGTCGACCGGAACGCCCTGCAGCGACGGCGGCATGGCCACGAGCCGGCCGCCGACCAGCAGCTGGGGCTTGGCGGAGGTCGGGTGCACCTGCTGCGGGGTCAGCCCCAGCTCGGCCACCAGCGCAACGGCTTCCGGGCGCCGGGCCAGCATCGACTCCGCCCCCGTGTCCAGCCCGAGCTCGACGCCGGCTTCGCCGAGAACCGTCCGGTCGAGCTTGCCGCCCCAGCGGGGCGACTGCTCCAGCACGGTGACGCCGGCGCCGGCCAACGCCAGGCGGCGAGCCGCGGCGAGTCCGGTGACCCCGCCGCCCACCACGACGACGCTGGTCACGGCGACCCTCGCCCGTCCGCGGGCTGCGCGCCGGCCTCGCGCCGCAGCTTCGGCCCCTCCTCGTGCACCAGGTCGACGATTCGTCCGAGCACGGCCGGGTCGGCGTCCGGCGGCACCCCGTGACCCAGGTTGAAGATGTGGCCCGGCGCGAGGGCGCCCGAGCGGACCACCGCACGGACCCGCTCGGCGAGCACCGGCCACGGGGCGCCGAGCAGCGCGGGGTCGAGGTTGCCCTGCACCGCGTAGGCGGGCCCGATCCGCCGGCTGGCCTCGGACAGCGGCAGCCGCCAGTCCACCCCGACGACGTCGGCGCCGGCCGCGCCCATCAGCGGCAGCAGCTCGGCGGTGCCCACGCCGAAGTGGATCCGCGGCACACCCAGCTCGGCCATCCGCTGCAGCACCCGGGCCGCGTACGGCTGGGCGTAGCGGCCGTAGTCCTCGGCGGAGAGGCTGCCGGCCCAGGAGTCGAAGAGCTGGACCGCACTCGCGCCCGCCGCGACCTGGGCGGCGAGGAAGCCGGCGGAGATGTCTGCGAGCCGGCGGCACAGGGCGTCCCACAGCTCGGGATCGCCGACCATCAGCGACTTCGTCCGGGCGTAGTCCTTGCTCGGCCCGCCCTCGACCAGGTAGCTGGCCAGGGTGAAGGGCGCTCCGGCGAAGCCGATCAGCGGCACCTCCCCCAGCTCGCGGACCAGGATCTGCACCGCTTCGGTGACGTAGCCGACGTCGGTGGGCTCGACCGGCCGCAGGGCGGCGAGATCGGCCTCGCCGGCGAACCGGTGGGCCATCACGGGTCCGCGGCCGGGCACGATGTCCAGCTCCACCCCGACCGCGAGCAGCGGCACCATGATGTCGGAGTAGAAGATGGCCGCGTCCACACCGTAGCGGCGCAGTGGTTGCAGGGTGATCTCGGCCACGAGATCGGGCCGCGCGCAGCTCTCGAGCATGGGAATGCCCTCGCGCACGCGGCGGTACTCGGGCAGCGAGCGACCGGCCTGCCGCATGAACCAGACCGGCACCCGGTCCTGGAGCTGCTGGCGCCGGGCCGCGGCGAGGAAAGGCGACGACGCCGGGCTCAGGCGGGCGGAGCCGGGGTCGAGGAGCACGCCCCGAATCCTGTCACGGCCGGCGAAACCGGCGCGTCGGCGCGTCGGCGCGGTCGGTCGGGAGGCTGAGCATAGTCTCATCGGGTGGCGGCCCGTAGCGATGTGGTTCCTGCTCCGGACGCCTTTCGGCGGGCCGTGCAGGAGCTCATGACGGCGCCCTGGCGGCCCGAGCTGGTGGTGGAGGAGATGCCGGCGCCGACCCGGATCTCCCCCTTCGCGGCGGCCGTCACCGCCGAGGTGGTGGTGGGCGGTGAGGAGGTGGGCAGCGGCCGGCTGGTCCTGTTGCACGACCCGGCCGGCAACGCGGCCTGGGAGGGCACCTTCCGCTGCGTGACCTTCGCCCGCGCCGACGTCGACCCGGAGATGGTGACCGACCCGCTGCTCGCCCGGGTGGGCTGGTCGTGGCTGCTGGAGGCGCTGGCCGCACACGGCGCCGAGTACGGAGCCCCGAGCGGCACGGTCACCTCCGTGGCGAGTGAGTCCTTCGGTGGCATGGCCGAGGAGGCGCCGCGGGCCGAGATCGAGGTGCGCGCGTCCTGGACGCCCCAGCTCGACGACGGGAGCGGTCTCGGCGCCCACCTCGCCGCCTGGGCTGAACTACTGTGTACGACGGCGGGACTTCCCCCGCTGCCCGCCGGCGTGGTCCCGATGCCTTCCCGGCGCAACCCGCCGAGCCGAAGCCCCCGGAGACGTTGACCCCGACCGAGCTGACCCAGACCGAGCAGGATCCGACCGCAGTGGCCGTTCCCCATGACCTCAGCACGGACGAGGCCGAGGTCGAGGTTCCGCTGCTCACCGAGCCGGCGGACGGCACGCCCGAGGTCGTCACCACGGCCGAGGGTCTGGCCGCCACCATCGCCGCCCTCGCCGGCGGCACCGGTCCGGTCGCCGTCGACGCGGAGCGAGCCCACGGCTTCCGCTACAGCCAGCGGGCCTACCTGATCCAGCTCCGGCGCGCCGGCTCGGGCACCCACCTGGTGGACCCCATCGCCTTCGGTGCGCCCGCCGACCTGTCGGCCCTCGGGGCCGCGATCGACGGAGCGCAGTGGGTCATCCACGCGGCCAGCCAGGACCTCCCGTGCCTCTACGAGGTCCAGATGCTGCCCCGCACCCTGTTCGACACCGAGCTCGCCGCGCGCCTGCTCGGCTACCCGCGAGTGGCGCTCGGCACCATGATCGAGCTGTTCTTCGGCGTGCGGCTGCTCAAGGAGCACTCGGCCTCGGACTGGTCGAGCCGCCCGCTGCCCGCCGAGTGGCTGACCTACGCCGCCCTGGACGTCGAGCTGCTCGTGGAGCTGCGCGACAAGCTGGCCGCCGAGCTGGTGGAGACGGGCAAGGACGAGTGGGCCCGGCAGGAGTTCGCCGCCCTGGTCGCCGGCGCCAGCATCCCGCCCGAGCCCCGGGTCGACCCGTGGCGACGCACCTCCGGCATCCACCGCGTCCGCAGCCGTCGCGGCCTCGGCTACGTGGCCGGGCTCTGGTCCGCCCGGGACGAGATCGCCCGCTCGACCGACCGTGCGCCGGGAAAGATCCTGCCGGACCTGGCCATCAGCGAGCTGGCCGCCGCCCGGGTGCCGGACCGGGTCGCGCTGCGTCAGATCCCCGCCTTCAGCCGGCGCCAGGCCAAGCGCTACGAGAGCAGCTGGATCCAGGCCCTCGAGGCCGTCACCGCCCAGCCGGACCAGGCCATGCCGCCGCTGCACGTACCGCACGACGGGCCGCCCCAGGCCCGGCTCTGGGCCGCGCGCGACCCCGAGGCTGCGGCCCGGCTGACCGCCGTCCGGGAGGCGCTGACCATCAAGGCCGGCGAGCTCGGGCTGCCGGTGGAGAACCTGCTGACCCCGGACCACCTGCGACGCCTGGCCTGGCGGCCCCCGCAACCGGTGACGGAGGAGTCCGTGGACGCCGCCCTGGCCGCCTCCGGCGCCCGCCTCTGGCAGCGGGAGCTGACCGTGCCGTTGCTCACGCCGCTGCTGGCCGGACCCCCGCCGGAGGACCTGCCGGTCCCCTGACCGCGGAGGGCCGGCTGACTGGCTGGCGCCTAAGTTACTCATGAGTAATATGGCCGACATGCCACGTGGATCCCGTGAGGTCGTCTTCGTCGACGGCGTTCGAACCCCCTTCGGAAAGGCGGGGTCGCTCTACGCCGAGACCCGCGCCGACGACCTGGTCGTGAACTGCATCCGGGAGCTGATGCGACGCCACCCCGAGCTGCCGCCCGAACGGGTCGACGAGGTGGCGGTCGCGGCCACCACCCAGGTCGGTGACCAGGGCCTGACCATCGGCCGGACCGCCGCGCTGCTGGCCGGGCTGCCCAAGTCGGTGCCCGGCTTCGCGATCGACCGGATGTGCGCCGGCGCGATGACCGCGGTGACCACCACTGCGTCCGGGATCGCGTTCGGGGCCTACGACGTCGCCATCGCGGGCGGCGTGGAGCACATGGGACGGCACCCGATGGGTCAGGGGATCGACCCGAACCCCCGGATCGTCGCGGAGAAGATCGTCGACCAGTCCGCGCTGGTCATGGGCTCGACGGCGGAGAACCTGCACGACCGCTACCCGGCCATCACCCGCGACCGGGTGGACGCCTTCGCCGCCCTCAGCCAGCAACGCGTCGGCCAGGCGTACGCGGACGGCGTCATCCAGGAGTCGCTGGTCACCGTGGCCACCCGCAGCAGCGAGCACGGCTGGGGGCTGGCCACCGTCGACGAGCCACCGCGGCCGGGCACGACCACCGAGACCCTCGCCGGCCTGCGGACCCCCTTCCGGCCCCACGGTCGGGTCACCGCCGGGAACGCCGCCGGACTGAACGACGGGGCCACCGCCTGCCTGCTCGCCGCCGAGGACACCGCCGCCGAGCTGGGACTGCCCGTGGCGATGCGGCTGGTCGGCTTCGCCTTCGCCGGCGTCGACGCCGAGGTGATGGGCGTCGGCCCGATCCCGGCGACCGAGAGAGCGCTGGCTCGGTCCGGACTGAGCATCGAGGACATCGGCGCGTTCGAGATCAACGAGGCGTTCGCGGTCCAGGTGCTGGCCTTCCTCGACCACTTCGGCATTGACGCCGAGGATCCTCGGGTCAACCCGTACGGCGGGGCGATCGCCCTCGGCCACCCGCTGGCCAGCTCCGGCGTCCGGCTGATGATCCACCTGGCCCGGCAGTTCCGTGAGCGTCCCGAGGTGCGGTACGGCATCACCACCATGTGCATCGGCCTGGGCATGGGCGGCACGGTGATCTGGGAGAACCCCCACCACTCCCCCGAGTCGTCGGACGCGGGAGACCACTGATGCAGTCCTCCGAGCTGGACCGGCTGATCGACGAGGCCTCCGATGTGGCCGCCGGTGAGGTGGTGACGCACGCCCACAGCCGGGACGTGCTGCTGCCGCACGCCGGTCGGACCGCGGTGTTAATCACCCTCGACAACGGCGCCGACCACACCAGGCCCAACACCCTCGGCCCGCGCGGCCTGGGCGAGCTCAAGCTCGCGATCGAGGCGGCGACCGCCCGTGAGGACGTCGCCGCGATCGCCGTGACGGGTAAGCCGTTCGTCCTGGCGGCCGGCGCGGACCTCAGCGGGCTGCCCCGGATCACCGAGCGCGAGCAGGCCCGGTCCATCGCCCAGATCGGGCACGGGGTCTTCGACCTGCTGCACCGTGCGGTTCGTGACGACGGGGCCAGGGTGCCTACCTTCGCCTTCGTCAACGGCCTGGCGCTGGGCGGCGGCCTGGAGGTGGCGCTGCACTGCGACTACCGCACGGTCTCCGCGGCGGCCGCCGGCATCGGGCTGCCGGAGTGCTTCCTCGGCATGTTCCCTGGCTGGGGCGGCGCCTACCTGCTGCCCCACCTGGTCGGGGCCGACCGCGCCGTCAGCGTCATCGTCGAGAACGCCCTCAACCAGAACACGACGCTGACCGGAGCCCAGGCTCACGGGCTCGGCATCGCCGACGCGCTCTTCGAGGGCGCCGACTTCCTCGAGCGCTCGCTCGACTGGGCTGGGCAGGTCGTGGAGGGTTCGCTCACCGTCGAACGACCCGAGGTCGACCGCGGCGAGGCGTGGGACGCGGCCGTCGCCCGTGGCCGGGCCTTCGCCGACGCCAAGGTGGCCGGGGCGGCGCCGGGACCGTACCGGGCGCTGGACCTGATCGAGGCAGCGAAGACGGCCGAGAGGACCGACGCCTTCGCCGCCGAGGACGAGGCGCTCGCTGAGGCGATCATGAGCCCGGAGCTGCGGGCCGGGCTGTACGCCTTCGACCTGGTCCAGAAGCGGGCCCGCAAGCCCGCCGGGGCGCCGGACAAGGCGCTCGCCCGCCCCGTGACCAAGGTGGGGGTGGTGGGCGCCGGCCTGATGGCCAGCCAGCTGGCGCTGCTCTTCCTGCGGCGGCTCGAGGTGCCGGTGGTCATCTCCGACCTGGACGCCGAACGGGTGCAGCGCGGCCTGGGCTACCTGCACGCCGAGATCGACAAGCTGCTGGGCAAGCACCGGATCTCTCCCGACCGGGCGAACCGGCTGCGGGCGCTGGTCTCCGGCACCACCGACCTGGCCGACTACGCCGACTGCGATTTCGTGATCGAGGCCGTCTTCGAGGAGCTCGGGGTCAAACAGGCCGTCTTCGCCGATCTGGAGCTCCACGTGAGCCCGGACTGCGTGCTGGCGACGAACACCTCCTCGCTCTCGGTCAGCCAGATGGCCGCCGAGCTCGACCACCCGGAGAGAGTGGTCGGCTTCCACTTCTTCAACCCGGTCGCGGTGCTGCCGCTGCTGGAGGTCGTCCGGGCCGCACGAACCGACGACGCCACGCTGGCCACCGCGCTCGCCGTGGCCAAGAGCCTGAGGAAGAACGCCGTCCTGGTCACCGACGCGCCGGCGTTCGTGGTCAACCGCCTGCTGACCCGGCTGACCAGCGTGCTCTTCACGGCCGTCGACGAGGGCACGCCGGTGACGGTGGCGGACGCGGCGCTGCGTCCGCTCGGGCTGCCGATGTCGCCGATGGTGCTGCTGCAGCTCGTCGGTCCGGCCATCGCACTGCACGTCGGGGAGTCGCTGCACGAGGCGTTCGGCGACCGGTTCCCGGTGTCGCCGAACCTCCAGGCCCTGGTCGCGGCGACGAAGCCGGGCATCTACGACTGGACGCCGGAAGGTCTGCCCTACGTCTCGGACGAGACGGCTGCGCTGTTCTCCGTCGGGGACTCTCCCAGCACCGCCGAGCAGGTCCGGGAGCGGGCGCTCGACGCGCTGGCCGAGGAGGTCGGGCTGATGCTCGCCGAGGGCGTGGTCGCCGCGCCGATGGACGTCGACCTCTGCCTGATCCTCGGCGCCGGCTGGCCGTTCCACCTCGGCGGGCTCACCCCGTACCTGGACCGCGAGGGCGTCTCCGAGCGTGTCCTCGGCCGCCGGTTCCTGCCTCCGGGCGTCGCCTCGGTGGGCTCAGGGCCGCGGCAGGGGTAGCCCGAACTGGGTCTGGACGCCGCGGGAGAAGAGCACCGAGTCTGGCGGTTGGGCCGCCAGCCCGGGAAAGCCGGCGACGGCGAGCAGGTCGTCCTCGAGCTCGAGCACCTGGGCGCGGACCAGCGGCCACCGGCTGTGGGTGTTGGGCAGGTACCGGGTTGCACCCCAGGCTCGGGTGTGCAGCGCCCAGCGGGCGGTGAGGAAGTCGGCCAGCGGGTCGTCGACCACCGTGTCCGTACCGACCCGGACGACGACCCGGCTGCGGGCTCCCCGCGGAGCGGGCCAGCGTCGTCGGCTGGTGTAGGTCAGCTCGTCCCCGCGCCGGTCGACCCTCATCCGGGACCAGGTGTAGTTGAGGCCAAGAGCCAGCCGCGCGCCCAGCACGAAGGCGAGCCGCTCGGACTCGAGCGAGGCGAAGACGACGCCACGACGACCGGCGCCGTCGACCGCGTAGAGCCGGACGTTGGTCTCAGCGAAGGATCCCACGTACGGCAGCGGGTGGCCGCGTCCGAAGCCCGCCCCACGCATCCGGAACGGGATCAACCCCACCCAGGCGGAGCCGTCGAAGAGGTCGGGCCGGGTGCCGGAGGGCAGCAGCGCTGCCGTCTGGTCCGGGTCGACCCGCCAGTGGAGGAACGTCAGGTCCGCCCAGAACTGGTCGAGGACCGCTCGTCCGGGCAGCGGCCTCGCCACCGGGTCGACCGGCGGCAGCTCGTCCTCGGTCGGAGGCATCAGGCTCAGCGGCCGTCGACCGCCGGCTCGTGAGGCTCGCCGGCCCGACCCTGAGGCTCGGGATCAGCCTCCTGGTCCGGGTCGCTCTCCCGGCTCAGCGTGGCCTCGACGGCGTACCGGGCGATCGACTGCGCAGTCAGGCCGAGCTCCTCCAGCAGCTCCGACCGGCTGCCGTGGGTCAGGAACTCCTGGGCGATGCCGAACTCTCGCAGCGGGGTGCGCACGTCGGCGAACCGCAGCTCCTGCGCCAGCCGGGAGCCGCAGCCGCCCACCACGCCGTTGTCCTCGATGGTGATCACCAGCTCGTGCTCGGCCGCCAGCTCGACCAGGGCCGGGTTGACCGGCAGCACCCAGACCGGGTCGACGACCGTGACGCCGATGCCCTGGTCGGAGAGCCGTTGACCCACCGCGACGGCCGTCCCCACCAGCTGTCCGATACCGACCACCAGCACCCGCGGCTGGTCGGTCCGGACCAGCACGTCGACGCCGTCGCGGTGGTCCGCGGCCGGCAGCTCCTCGGGCACCGGGTCCTTGGAGTAGCGGACCACGCTCGGGGCGTCGTCGATGGTCACCGCGCGGGCCAGGGCCTCGCGGAGCCGGGTGGCGTCGCGAGGCGCGGCCAGGTGCAGCCCGGGCACCAGCTGGGCCAGCGACATGTCCCACATGCCGTGGTGGCTGGCTCCGTCCGGACCGGTGACGCCGGCGCGGTCGAGGACGAAGGTGACCCCGCAGCGGTGCATGGCCACGTCCAGCAGCAGCTGGTCGAACGCGCGGTTGAGGAACGTCGCGTACAGCGCGATCACGGGGTGCAGCCCGCCCATCGCCATCCCGGCGGCCGAGGTCACGGCGTGCTGCTCGGCGATGCCGACGTCGAAGAAGCGCTCCGGGAAGGCGGCGGCGAAACGGTGCAGTCCGGTGGGGTAGGTCATCGCCGCGGTGAGGGCCACGATCCGCTCGTCGGCCTCACCGAGTCGGACCAGCTCGGTGGAGAAGACCTCGGTCCAGGTCTGGCCGCCCTTGGCGCCCAGCGCCACCCCGGTAGTGGCGTCGATCTTGCCCACGGCGTGGAAATGGTCCTCCTCGTGGTTCTCCGCCGCGGCGAAGCCGTGCCCCTTGTGGGTGAGGCAGTGCAGCAGCACCGGGCCGCCGTACTGCTTCGCCTGCGCCAGCGCCCGCTCGACGGCCGCCTCGTCGTGGCCATCGATCGGCCCCACGTACTTCAGGCCCAGGTCGGAGAACATGCCCTGGGGCGCGAGCACGTCCTTCAGCCCGCTCTTGATCCCGTGCAGCACGTCGTAGGCCGCCGTGCCCACCAGCGGGGCCTTGCTGACGCTGCGCTTGACCAGGTCGAGCACCTGCTCGTAGCGCGGGTTCGTCCGCAGCCCGGTCAGGTGCTTGGCCAGACCGCCGACCGTCGGGGTGTAGGAACGGCCGTTGTCGTTGACCACGATGACCAGCGGCAGGTCGTCCGACGCTGCGATGTTGTTGAGCGCCTCCCAGGCCATCCCGCCGGTGAGCGACCCGTCGCCGACGAGAGCGACGACCGTCCCGGGCTGGCGCTGCAGCCGCTTGGCCTTGGCCAGACCCTCGGCGTAGGACAGGGCCGTGGAGGCGTGGGAGTTCTCGACCCAGTCGTGCTCGGACTCGACCTGGCTCGGGTAGCCCGACAGCCCGCCGCGTTGGCGCAACGTCGGGAACAAGGCCTGCCGTCCGGTCAGGATCTTGTGCACGTAGCTCTGGTGGCCGGTGTCGAAGACCATCGGGTCGCGGGGGGAGGTGAAGACGCGGTGCATCGCGATGGTCAGCTCGACCACGCCCAGGTTGGGCCCGAGGTGGCCGCCGGTCTGGCTGACGTTCTGGATCAGGAACGCCCGGATCTCCGAGCTCAGCTGCTCCAGCTGGTCACCGTCGAGCGCTCGTAGGTCCTCGGGGCTGTGAAGGGAGCTCAGCAGTCCGTAGGCGCGTGACATGGGTCGAGTTTACGTGCTGGTCGCTCCGGGGGTGGTCGCTCACCCGCCCACGCGCGCCACAGCACGGTCACAGCCTCGGCCGGAAGACCTGGCCTCGGAGCGCCTCCTCCACCAGATTTACGGCGCGCGTCGTCCGGGCCAGCCGCGCGGACTGCTCGAGCCAGGCTTCGGCCGCCGACTCGACCACCTCGACCGCGACCAGACCCTGCAGGCTGGTCCGGACCGCCGCCAAGCCCTCCTGAGCGGCTCTGGCCTGCCCCGCCACGAAGTGGACGGCGAAGCGGGCCAGCACCGGCGGGTGTCGGCGCAGCACGGCGTACGCCCGGAAGTCCGCCGGGCAGCAGTCGAACAGGAACGCGGTCGCCGTGGCCTCCCAGTCGGGCGCACCCGGCGGCCGGACCCCGTCGGGCCAGCCCGCAGGCGTGAACGCGGTCATCGCCGTTGCCATCGTTCGTACATGTGTTCTATTGTAGCGGAGTGACCCCCCGCACCGTGTTCATTACCATCAGCCCGTGACCGACATCGTCTGCCAGATCGTCCGCGACGAGATCGAAGCCGCCGTCGTCCTCCGCGACGAGCAGGTGGTCGCGTTCCTGGACCACCACCCGGTGTTCAAGGGCCACGTGCTCGTCTCGCCGGTGCAGCACGTCGACACCCTGCTCGAGCTGCCGACCGCGTTGATGGTGCCGCTCATGAGCGCCGCCCAGCGGGTCGCCCGGGCTCTCGGCGAGGCGGTCGGGGCGCAGGGGACGTTCGTCGCGGTCAACAACGTCGTCAGCCAGTCCGTACCGCATCTCCATGTGCACGTGGTGCCGCGCAGCAAAGGGGACGGGCTGCGAGGCTTCTTCTGGCCGCGGACCCGCTACGCCGACGGCGAGATGGCGGCCTACGCGGAGCTGATCCGGGAGCGGCTCGCCTGACGGGGAGGTCGGCCCTCAGCCGGCGGGCTGGACCGGCGGCTGGCCGGTGACCTTGGCCACCGTCTCGTCGTCGGCTCCGAGTCGTCGCAACGACGACACGAGCTTGCGGGTGGCTGACCGTGACTGCACGACGGGCTTGGTCACGATCGATGCGCGTGCCTTCGCGATGTTGCCGGGCGCCATGGCTCTCCCTCTCCTGGACTTGCTCTCGATGGTACCGGTCATCGGACCTGGTGGAGCAGAGTCGAGGCGGTGAAGTTGAGCAGGCCGAGGACCTCGTCGCTCTGGAGGTCGGCGAACCGTCCCTCCGGGCCGTCCAGGGCGACGCAACCGACCACGGTGGCGCTCGGGCCCGCGTCGTCGATGATCGGTGCCGCGACCACCACGGCGTACTTGTCGCGTACGTCGAGGTACTCGGCGTAGCTGAGGCCCTGTCTGATCTCCGCGGGCACGGACTCCCACTCCTGCTCGGTCGGCGAGCCGAGGTCGCGGTACATCTGGGCGACGTCGACGGCGACGACCTCACCCTTGGCCACGCAGGCACCGATCACCCCCTTGCCGGGGCGCCAGCTGACGTGGGAGGCCACGGGCCGCCGCGACGGCCGCACGCGCTCGACCCGGACGAGGCGGGTGCCGAAGGGCCACCACCACCGTCGCCGGAGCCGGTACGCGGCCACGCCGAGGTCTCGGTAGTCCAGACCGTGCCCCACCTGGTCCACGATCGCCCAGGCGACCGCCTCCAGCGAGATGGCGGCGAGCTCGCGACGCTCGGCCAGCCGCCGCCCTCGCCACTCCCCCCAGGCCGACCCGATGGTGGTGATGGCCGCCAGCGCCGCCGAGGTGACCACGCTGGCCACCAGCACCCGGGTGGACGCGTGCAGGACGCGGGAGCCGTTCAGGGCGAGCACTGCGCCCGCCATGGCCGCGAGCAGCGCCGCGAGCGTCTTGGCCAACGCCTTGGTCATCGACACCTCCTCCCCTTCGGCCTCCCGGACGGCTATCCGGACAGCAGGGACGATACGAGGTGCCACTGACAACTCACTGACAGGCCAGGACCGAGCAACGGACACGCCACAGCCGAGCTGCACGACGACGTGAGGGGGAACAGAGGGAAGCGGCCCGCTCGTCCCCCAACGTCGGACCGCTTCCCCGTTCCGGGTCGACCGCAGCCGTCACGCCGCGGTCGTCGGGGGCAAGGAAGGACGCGGCGCCGTTCCTTCGGGCTCACAGGAGCCCGACAGGATGCGGCAGTACGGTCCTCGGACTGCTGAAGATTCACACGCCGGTCGACCACGTTCGACACGATCGGCGGAAATGTTGGTCAATCCTCAGGGCGCCCTCAGACTGCCACGTGCGGTTGAGCGGCCGCAGGCGGGGTAGCCAGAGCGAGGTCGGCAGCTACCAGGGCGCAGGCCCGGATCGGGGAACCGTGACGAGTCACAGCCTCGTGCGCTGCAGCACCGAGCGGCTCCTGGGGCACGCCGCCCAGCAGCATCCCGTCACCGGCCCCGACCCGGTCGTCCCGGTCGCCCGGTGGCGCGCCCACCTGCCGCTCACCGACCGCACCACCTGCTGGCGCACCCGGCTGCCCGACGGCTCGGTCCTCGAGTGGTGCCTCGAGGTGGAACCAGGCGCTCACGGCGTCCTCGCCCACCTCTCCGCGGCGCCGGTCGCCGGCCGTCTGACCTGGCTGCCCGGGCCGGTTCAGCGGTTGGCGCTCCGCCGCTGGACCGAGCACGAGCTGACGGCGCTGGCCCGGGCCGTGGAGGCCGGGAGCACCGTCGGCCCGCGTCGCCGCTGGGCTGCGATCGGGTAACGACGGCGTTCCCGGGGACCGGCAGGCGTTAGGTTGTCGGCCATGCGTCGCCGGGTCCTGCTCCGAGCTCTGGTCGGAGCCGTGTTCCTGCTGCTGCTCGGGACGTCGGTCTCCGCCGCCCCGGCCGTGCCCGAGGTGCACTTCACGGCGGCCGGTGACTTCGCCCAGACCACCAACACCGGGTCCGTCCTCACCGCTCTGGCCGCCACCGGCGGTGACGCCACTCTCGCGCTCGGGGACATGTCCTACGGCGCGGTCGGCGGCGAGCAGGGCTGGTGCGACTTCGTGACGTCGAAGATCGGGACGGGCTACCCGTTCGAGCTGCTGTCCGGCAACCACGAGTCCAACGGCCTCAACGGCAACATCAACGACTTCTCCGCCTGCCTGCCCAACCAGCTGCCCGGCGCCGTCGGCACCTACGGCCAGCAGTACTACGTCGACGTGCCGGCCGGCCGCCCGCTCGTGCGGATGATCATGATCTCGCCGGGGCTGACCTACCCGGACGGCACCTGGGACTACTCGGCCGGCTCGGCCCGCTACCAGTGGACCGCCCAGGCCATCGACAGCGCCCGCAGCTCCGGCGTGCCGTGGGTGGTCGTCGGGATGCACAAGCCCTGCGTGACCGTCGGCAAGTACGCCTGCGACTCCGGCTCCGACCTCTTCAACCTGCTGCTCAGCAAGAAGGTCGACCTGGTCCTGTCCGGCCACGAGCACAGCTACCAGCGCACCCACCAGCTCGCGCTGTCGACCAGCTGCGCCACCTTCACCCCCGGTACCTACAACCCCGGTTGCGTGGCCGATGCCGACTCGAGCTTCGCCGCCGGCGCCGGCACCGTGGCGATGGTCGTCGGCACCGGCGGGCAGCTCCTCTACGACGTCGACGCGGCCGACCCCGAGACGCGCTACTTCGCCTCGTCCTCGGGGCTGAACAGCAACCCGACCTACGGCTTCCTGGACGTGCACGCCACGGCCGACACCCTGCGCGCCTCGTTCGTCAGGGCGGCCGGCGGCACGCTGGCGGACTCGTTCACCCTCACCCGCCGTCCAGCCCCCACCAACGTCGCCCCCGTCGCGTCCTTCACCTCCAGCTGCCCCGCCCTGAGCTGCACGTTCGACGCGGCCGGCTCGAGCGACCCCGACGGCACGATCGCCTCCTACGCCTGGAACTTCGGCGACGGTTCCACGGGTACCGGCGTCGCACCCGGCCACAGCTACGCCACCCCCGGCAGCTACCCGGTCACCCTGACCGTCACCGACAACGGCGGGGCCACCGCGCAGCGGACGGCGAACGTCGCTCCCACCGCCCCGGCGACCACCACCTACGTGGACGACCAGTTCACCCGTACGGTCACCGGCGGCCTCGGCAGCGCGCCGACCGGCGGCGCGTGGACGACGAGCGGGTCCGCGTCCAACTACGCGGTCGTCAACGGCGTGGGCACCGTCAAGCTTCCCGTCGGCAGCGGTCCCCTGGCCTCGCTGAGCTCGGTCTCGGCGGCAGGTACGGACGCCCGGCTGGCCTTCGGCACGGACGCCGTGCCGACCGGCAGCGGCCTCTACGTCAGCACCTACGGCCGGCGGGTCACCGGCCAGGGCGGGTACGCGGCCAAGACGCGCATCCTCAGCAGCGGCGCCGTCGGCCTCGCCCTCGTCCGGACACCGGCGACCGGCAGCGACGTGTCGCTCGCTGCCGAGACGACGGCGGCCGGCCTGACCTACGCGCCCGGGGACACCCTGAACGTCCGGGTGCAGACGACGGGGACCTCCCCGACCACCGTCCGGGCCAAGGTGTGGAAGGTGGGGACGCCGGAGCCGACGACCTGGGCCCGCTCGGCGACCGACTCGACGGCCGGACTGCAGGCGGCCGGGTCGGTCGCGATCGGCCCCTACCTCTCCAGCTCGGCGACCGCACCGGTCACCCTGAAGCTCGACTCCTTCGTGGTCAGCGCCCCCTGAGTCGCACCTGAGCGTCGTTTCGGCCGGCTGGGGTCGGGGACCCCAGCAGAGGACCAGACCGCGTTGAGCCCTTGCGTGGTCGCGCTGGGACCGGTGTCCCGCCCACCACTCCGTCCAGGAGTTCCAGGTTCTTCCCCAAGCAAGAGCTGCAGTTCAAGGCCAAACCCGACAAGACCGATGCCCTCTACGCCCGGAAGCTGCAGGAGGTGCTCGGCGGCCCGTCCGGCGAGATCACCATCGCCATGCAGTACGGCTTCCAGGCTTGGAACACCCGCATCCCGGGCAAGTGGCGTGCCCTGCTGTTCGGGATCGGCTCGGAGGAGTTCGGCCACGTCGAGATGCTGGCGATCATGATCGCCCAGCTGCTCGAGAAGGACCCGAATGCCGACCAGCAGGCGACGGTCGACTCCGATCCGGTGATGGCGGCGGTGATCGGCGGCACCGACGTGCAGCACGCCATCGTCGCCGGCGCCGGCACCCGCGCGGTCGACAGCAACGGCAACCCCTGGCAGGGCAGCTACATCACCGCCAGCGGCAACCTGCTCGCCGACTTCTACGCCAACGCCAACGGTGAGATGCAGGGCCGGGTGCAGGCCGCGCGCCTGTTCCACATGACCGACGACAAGGGCGTCAAGGACCTGCTGAGCTTCCTCGTCGCCCGCGACACCATGCACCAGAACCAGTGGCTCGCCGCCATCGCGGAGCTGCAGGCCGGGGGCCTGGAGCAGCTGCCGGTACCGAGCAACTTCCCGCAGAAGCTCGAGCACTCCGAGGTGGCCTACCAGTACCTCAACTTCTCCGACGGCAAGGCGGCCGCCGAGGGCAGCTGGGCCTCGGGCCCGACCCCGGACGGCAAGGGCGAGTTCACCTACCACGACGGGCCGACCACCTCGGCCCCGATGCCCCCGCCCACCCAGCCGGACCCGCGCCTCTACGGCACCGACCCCAAGCCGAACGTGGTGGAGAAGGTCACCGCCGCCGTGCAGGACGTCACCGGTCACTAGGGCGATGTGCAGGGGCTCGGAGCCGACTTGTCAGAAGCCAGTTGTCCCATGGGGCAACTGGCTTCTGACAACTCGGGGAGGGGTGGTGGAGGAGGTGGGGTCAGCGCAGGACAAAGGACCAGGTGCCGCCCGACAGGGCGGCGGCCAGGCTGAGGGCGGCAAGGGCGACGCCGCAGCCGACCGTGAGCCATTCCGCCGGCCCGAACGGGGACGGCCGGGCCCAGGTGCGCGGCGTAGGACCATCGAAGCCCCGGGCCTCCATCGCGGTGGACAGCCTGGTGCCCCGGCGGACGGCCAGCACCAGCAGGGCGAGCGCCTGGCCGACCAGCCTCCGGAGGCGTCCGGAGTCAGCGACCCCGCGGGCGCGCCGGGCCAGCTCGAGGGAGCGCCAGTCGGAGACGAACAGCCCGACCAGCCGCAGGCCCGCCAGTCCCCCGAGGACGAAACGGCTCGGCAGCCCGAGCCGCTGGGCGAGCCCGTCGGCCAGGTCGGTCGGGTCGATCGTGGCGAACAGCACCACGGCCGGGAGCGCGATCGCCACCAGGCGCAGCATGGTGGCCAGCCCGATCGCCAGCGAGCCCTGGGTGACGTGGACGAAGCCGAGCTCCAGGTAGCTGGCGCCCGAGGCGCGGCCGTACAGAGCCATGGTCACCCCGGCCAGCGGCGCGGCCAGCCAGACGGTCACGGTGCGCCGCCACAGCCCGCTCGAGCGCAGGCCGGCCGCCCAGAAGAGCACCAGCTCACCGGCCACCGCGACGGCCGCGGACAGCCAGTCGAGGCTGAGCAGCAGGCACACCGTCAGCACGGCCAAGCCGGCGATCTTGGCCACCGGGTTCACCGTGAAGATGCGTTGCGGGCCGGGCTCGAAGGTCAACAGGCTCATTGCTGACCGCTCATCGGTCTCGGCTCATGTGGGCTGGCCCGTCCGGAGGCCACCGGCCGGCAGCAGGGCGAGCTCGGTGTCGGCCACCGCGGTGACGAAGTCGAGGTCGTGGGTGACCGACAGCACCGTCCGGCCCTCGTCCAACAGGTCACCGAGCAGCCGGACCAGCTCGGCCCAGGTGAGCGCGTCCTGGCCGAAGGTCGGCTCGTCCAGCACCAGCAGGGACGGCGAGGTGGCGAGCACCGTGGCCACCGACAGCCGCCGCTTCTCCCCACCCGACAAGGTGAACGGGTTCGCCCGGGCCAACCGGCTCAGCCGCAGCCGCTCGAGCAGCTCACCCGCCCGCCGCCGACCGGCCTCGTCCAGCCGTCGGGTGGCGCGCAGGCCCACCTCGAGCTCGGCCTGGACGGAGCTGGTCAGGAACTGGTGCTCCGGCTCCTGAAACACGACGCCGACGCGCTCGACCAGCTCGCGCGAGCGCCACCGGTGCGGGTCCGGTCCCGCGCCCGCGGCGAGCAGCGGGGCGGCCCGGACCCGACCCGCCAGGGGGGGCAGCAGCCCGGCCAGCGTCAGGGCCAGCGTCGACTTGCCGACGCCGTTGGCCCCGGTCAGCGCGACCGACGAGCCCGCCGTCAGCGCGACCTCCAGCTCGCTGCGGACCACGCGTCCTTCGCGGCCCACCGTCAGATCCTCGGCGCTCAGCAGCGTCTCCGCGTCGCGGGCCGGCTTCCGGGTCGGTACCGACGGCGGGTGCCCGGGCACCCACACTCCTCCGGCGGCGAGCTCACGACCGCGAGCGGCCAGCACCTCAGCCGGCGACCCGTCCGCCAGCACCCCGGCCGGACCGAGCACGACGACGCGGTCGACCAGCGGCAGCCAGGTCGCGATGCGGTGCTCCACCACGACCAGCGTGGCCGCGGTGCGCCGCAGCACCCGCTCGACGGCGTCGCGGACCTTGCGGACACCGTCCGGGTCGAGGTTGGCCGTCGGCTCGTCCAGCAGCAGCAGGCCCGGCTGCATCGCGAGGACGCCGGCCAGGGCCAGCCGCTGCTGCTGCCCGCCCGAGAGCCTGACCGTGGGGTGGTCGAGCCGCAGAGCCAGCCCGACCGCGTCCAACGCGTCATGGACGCGGGTCCAGATCTGCTCGCGCGGGACGCCGAGGTTCTCACACCCGAATGCGACGTCGTCTCCGACGCGGGCCAGGATGACCTGCGAGTCGGGGTCCTGCAGCACCAGGCCGGCCCGGCCGCGAGCCAGCCGCGGGTCCAGCCCGTCGAGGGTCAGCCGACCCTGCTCCTCACCGGCCTCCTCACCGCCGAGGACGCCGGCCAGAGCGTGCACCAAAGTGGACTTGCCGGCCCCGGAAGCACCGAGCAGCAGCACCCGCTCCTCCGGCTCGACCACCAGGTCGAGGTCGCGGAGGGCCCAGGCCCGGCGCCCGGCGTGCCGCCAACCCCAGCCCTGCGCGACGACCCGAGCCGGCACCTAGACCAGCTGCCGCGTGTTCCGACCGGCGGCGAAACGGCTCAGCGCGCCGGTGCCGGCCAGAGCCCGGACCGCCAGCCAGGAGAGGGTGCCGGCGAGCACGGCCCCGCCGAGGATCGCGCTCACGGTGAACACCGTCGCGAAGAGTGAGCCGCTGCCGGCGTAGTAGGCGTTCAGCTCGAACACCGCGAGACCGGCTCCGGCCCCCGCCCCGGCCAGCCAGGCCACCGGGAGCCGGAAGACGCGGTAGCCGAAGATCGCGAAGACGATCTCGGCCCCGAGGCCCTGGACCAGGCCGGAGACCAGGGTCAGCAGGCCCCACTGGCCGCCGATCAGCGCCTCGACGACCGCGGCGAGCAGCTCGACGTAGATCGCCGCGCCCGGCTTGCGGACCAGCAGCCCGCCGAGCACCGCGCCGACCAGCCAGACCCCCTCGGTGAAGGCGCTGGCCCCGGGCAGCAGGGCCTTGAGCGGCGCCTCCAGGCCGGTGTAGGCAAAGCCCCAGACGAAGAAGACCACGCCGAGGGCGACGCCGATCACGCTGGCCACGACAATGTCCACCACCCGCCAGCGCCAGGTGCGCGGAGCGCGGGGGGGAACGGTCGCGGTCTCGTCGGTGGAGGTGGTGCTCATCAGATGTCCTCTCCTGAGGACACGGGGAATGGTCAAGAGGGCCTCCCTGCGCTGGCATGACCCAGATCAGGTTCGACGGTCGAAGGTTGGAGAACCTTCCTCTCAGCCCGGCTACACCGGACTCCCGTGTTCGCTGACCACCCTACGTCAGCGTGGCCGGAGGATTGGCGTCGGCGTCAGCGCGAGGGGTGGTGCGGCGGTTCGTGCGGGTTCTGCGGGTCGTGCGGGTCGTGCGGGTCCTGCCGGTCGTACCGGTCGTGCGGGTCGTGCGGTTGGCCGGACCGGCATCAGCTGTTCTGGGCCTCCCAGGTGAGAGCCATGGCCGCGGTGCCGCCCTGGGTGGAGTCGGGCGCGTTGGCGGCGAGGGTGTAGTCGATCTTGTAGGTGCGGGACTCGTTCGCGGTGCCGGTCGGGGTCCACGCGCCGACGCCGGTGGCGTAGCTGGTGGCCGTCGAGCCGAAGCTGTCGGCGGTGCCGCTGAAGACGCTGGAGCTGGTCGCAGCGGCGGTGAAGCCGGAGCAGGAGCCGAAGCTGCCGCCGGTGCCCTGGGTGATCGTGAGGTTGATCGAGGAGGCGAGCGCCTTCGTGGTGGTGGCGTTGGTGGCGTACAGCTTGACCGAGGAGGCCAGCGAGCCGGTCGAGGTGACCACGATGCACTTGCTGCCGGTGGAGCCGGGCTTGAGGTTGGTGGCGGAGAACATCGCGGCGTTGCTGTCGTCGTCGGTCAGGTTGACGGTGCCCGAGGACCAGTTGCTGGTCGGGTTGGTGGTGGTGGCCGAGTAGGCGGAGTAGGAAGCCTGCGAGACGACGATCCCGGAGGCGATCAGGGCCACGGGGATGACGGCGAGCTTGGCGATCTTGGCGGCGCGGGCGGTGGGGCGGGCGGCGGAGGTGTTGGACATCGGGGGGCTCCTGAGGCTGGGTGTTCGGTCCGGATCTGGTCCGGTCGGACGCTGCGTCCGTGCTGAGAACATTGCCGCGACAGCCTCAGTGACACCGGTGTCAAGCACGCAGACCTCGCTCAGGAGGACCTCAGTTGTGGAGCCACCTCGTGGCTTCCTCAGGATCGGCTCAGGGCTGACGGTCGGGGTCGCCCAGGCCCAGCCGGAGGGACCGCTCGGTCACTCCTCAGCGGCTACCCGGCGCGCCGCAGCGGTCTCTCGGCCCGGCTGCCAGACGACCTTGTGGGTGCCGTCACAGAAGGGCATCAGCCCGCTGTGGCCGCAGCGGCACAGGGCCACCGTGCGCCGGCGTCGGGGTAGCGGCGTCCCGTCGGGCTGCACGATCTCGACCTCCCCGCGGACCAGCGCCGGCCCGCCAGGGTAGATCGTGATCTGCGCATCCCGGTCCCGCCCGCCACCAGAAGTCACGTCGGGGAGGTACCCGAGGGCCGACGCGGCAAACGCGCCCGGCCTGTTTCGGGCCCCTGTCCGCGCCGACCGGGCGCGGTTCGCCGGCTGGACAGAGGGTAGGAACTCCACCATGCAACGACGCACATCGCCGTCGGAGTCGACCGCGGGCCGAGCGGGCGGTACCCCACAGGCGCGGGGCCCGCTGAGCG
Organism: uncultured Friedmanniella sp.; assembly: GCF_964244285.1. Taxonomy (NCBI): domain Bacteria; kingdom Bacillati; phylum Actinomycetota; class Actinomycetes; order Propionibacteriales; family Nocardioidaceae; genus Friedmanniella; species uncultured Friedmanniella sp. The sequence continues at coordinate 143,521 of NZ_CAXTHT010000005.1, read as the reverse complement.
CTCAGCTGCTCTACGTGCTGGGCGAGGACCCCACGCCTGCACCACGGCTGGCGGCGGCGGCACGCCGGCTGGTGGCCGGGTCACCGGACGTCCTGGCCGACGACGACCTGCAGCTCACGTTGCTGGTCCTGCACGAGCTGCACCACCAGGGTTGGCCAGGCGTCGACGACCACTGGGAGTGGCACCCCGACCTGGTGGCGCTGGCCGCCGTGCTCGAGGACGCGACCGAACAGGCCCTGCGGACGCTGGTCGCCGACCGCCTGCCCGAGCTGCCGGACCCGGCCGACGTGCCGGACGCCCTGGGCGCCGTTGTCCGCGCCGACGACGGGCCGAGCCTGTCCCGTCGGCTGGCCCGGAGCGGCACCCGTGAGCAGTACGCCGAGTACCTGGTGCACCGCTCCGTCTACCACCTCAAGGAGGCCGACCCCCACACCTGGGCGATCCCCCGGCTGGCCGGTGCACCCAAGGCCGCCCTGGTGGAGATCCAGGCCGACGAGTACGGCGGCGGGCGGCCGGAGTGGATGCACGCGGCTCTCTTCGCCGACGCGATGCGCGGCCTCGGGCTGGACGACCGCTACGGCCGTTACGTCGACGACGTCCCGGCCCTGACCCTGGCCTGGGCCAACACGATGACCCTGTTCGGCCTGCACCGGCGCCTGGTCGGCGCGGCCGTCGGCCACCTCGCGGCGCTGGAGATGACCTCGTCGCAGCCGATGAGGCGCTACGGCAACGGGCTGCGCCGCCTCGGCCTCGACGAGTCGACCACCCGGTTCTTCGACGAGCACATCGAGGCCGACGCCGTGCACGAGCAGATCGCGGCGCACGACCTGGCCGGCCGGCTGGCCCTGGACCGGCCCGAGCTCGTCGCCGACATCCTCTTCGGCGCGGCCGCCGCCCTCGCCATCGACGCGGCCCTGGGCACCATGCTGGTCACCGCATGGGACGCGGGTGGCTCCGCTCTGCGGCCGACGGTCGAGCCCCTTGACCGTGCTCTCCAGCAGGTCTGGCAGCAGCCCGTCCGCCTGGCGCAGGACTGACCTACGCCGACACCCGCCGGCCCGCGGGCCCGCGGGCCCGTACGATCAGCCGGTGCCCCTCTCGCACCTGATGCCCGGACTGGCCCTGGTCGAGCTCGCCGTCGGGCTGCTGCTGATGGTCCTCGGGCTCGTCCTGCTGCTGCGCGACCGCCGCCGCCGCGCCGAGTGGCCAAGCTATCCCGGCCGGGTCGTGACCAGCAGGCTCGACGACGGCAAGATCCGCTACCAGGTGACCTACCGGCGCGACGGCCGGGAGGCCACCTTCTGGAACCGCTACTACGCGGTCACCGACCCGGTCGGCCGCGAGGTCGAGGTGCTGGTGAACCCCGACGACCCGGACGACGCGCTGGTCAGCGCAGGGAACGGCGGCGGCAGCCGGGTCGGCCTCGGCCTCGCCGCCTTCGGCCTCTTGGTCGTGGTGCTGAGCAGGCTCTGAGCCGAGCCGGCCCGCTCAGCTCCGGGACGAGCCTCAGCGCTTGAGCAGCGACCTCAGCACGTACTGCATGATCCCGCCGTTGCGGTAGTAGTCCGCCTCGCCCGGGGTGTCGATCCGGACCGTCGCCTCGAAGACGACGTCCCCCGCCTTCACGGTCACGGTCGTCGGGGTGGCCCCGTCATTGAGCGCGGTGACGCCCGTGATCGAGATCGTCTCCTCCCCGGTGAGCCCGAGCGACGCCGCGCTGGCCCCCTCGGGGAACTGGAGCGGCAGCACGCCCATCCCGATCAGGTTCGAGCGGTGGATGCGCTCGTAGGACTGGGCGATGACCGCCTTGACCCCCAGCAGGGCCGTGCCCTTGGCCGCCCAGTCGCGCGAGGAGCCCGAGCCGTACTCGACGCCGGTGAGGATGACCAGCGGGGTCCCCTCGGCCAGGTAGTGCTCGGAGGCCTCGTAGATCGTGCTGACCGGGCCGCCGTCGAGGGTGAAGTCCCGGGTGAAGCCGCCCTCGGTGCCCGGCGCCAGCTGGTTGCGCAGCCGGATGTTGGCGAAGGTGCCCCGGATCATCACCTCGTGGTTGCCCCGGCGGGACCCGTAGGAGTTGAAGTCACCCCGGGCCACCCCGTGCTCGCTCAGGTAGGCACCGGCCGGGCCGTCGGCCTTGATCGAGCCGGCCGGGGAGATGTGGTCGGTCGTGATCGAGTCACCCAGCAGCAACAGCACCCGTGCGCCACTGATGTCGGTCACCGGCTGCGGCTCGGCGGGCATCCCGTCGAAGTACGGAGGCTTGCGCACGTACGTCGAGTCCGGGTCCCAGGCGAAGACCTGGCCCTCCGGCGTGGGCAGCGACTGCCACTGCTGGTCGCCCGCGAACACGTCCGCGTAGGACTCGAGGAACATCTCCTGGCCGATCGCGGAGCCGACGACCTCAGAGATCTCGGCCTCGGTGGGCCAGACGTCGCGCAGGTAGACGGGCTCGCCCTTCTCATCGGTACCGAGCGGGTCCGACATCAGGTCGATGTCCATCGTGCCCGCGAGGGCGTACGCCACCACCAGCGGCGGAGAGGCCAGGTAGTTCATCTTGATGTCCGGGTTGATCCGGCCCTCGAAGTTGCGGTTGCCCGAGAGCACCGCGACCACCGCGAGGTCGCTCTGGTTGACGGCGGCGCTGACCTCGGGGATCAGCGGACCGGAGTTGCCGATGCAGGTGGTGCAGCCGTAGCCGACCAGGTTGAAGCCGATCTTGTCCAGGTACGGGGTGAGGCCGGAGCGGTCGTAGTAGTCGGTCACGACCTTCGAGCCCGGGGCGAGCGTGGTCTTGACCCAGGGCTTGCGGCTCAGCCCGCGCTCAACCGCCTTCTTGGCCACCAGGGCCGCGCCGATCATCACGCTCGGGTTGGAGGTGTTGGTGCAGGAGGTGATCGAGGCGATGGTCACCGCGCCGTGGTCGAGCTCGAAGGAGCTGCCGTCCTCGAGGGTGACCCGGGTGGGCTTGGAGGGCCGGCCGATATCGGCAGCGACGGCCTCGCCGAACTCCTGCGGGTCCTCGGCGGCCTCGCCGGAGTGGCTCGGGCTGTCCGAGGCCGGGAAGCTCTCGGCCGAGGACTCGTCGACCCCGGTCAGGTCGTCCGGCACGTACGCGGTGAGCGCCTCGCGGAAGCCCTGCTTGGCGTGGGCGAGCACGACGCGGTCCTGCGGACGCTTGGGCCCGGCGATGCTCGGGACGACCGTGGAGAGGTCCAGCTCGAGGTACTCGGAGTACACGGGCTCGCGGTCGTCGTCGTGCCACAGTCCCTGGGTCTTGGCGTAGCTCTCGACGAGGGCGATCTGCTCCTCGCTGCGCCCGGTCAGCCGCAGGTAGTCCGTCGTCAGGCTGTCGATCGGGAAGACGGCGATGGTCGAGCCGTACTCGGGGCTCATGTTGCCGATGGTCGCCCGGTTGGCCAGGGGCACCGCGGAGACACCCGGCCCGTAGAACTCGACGAACTTGCCCACCACCTTGTGCTGGCGCAGCATCTCGGTGATGGTCAGCACCAGGTCCGTGGCGGTCGCGCCCTCGGGCATCACCCCGGACAGCTTGAATCCGACGACCCGCGGGATCAGCATCGAGACGGGCTGACCGAGCATGGCCGCCTCCGCCTCGATCCCGCCGACGCCCCAGCCGACGACGCCCAGGCCGTTGACCATCGTGGTGTGCGAGTCGGTGCCGACACAGGTGTCGGGGTAGGCGTAGGTGACGCCGTCGCCGCCATCTGTCGACACGGTGCGCGGGAAGATCACCCGGGCAAGGTGCTCGATGTTGACCTGGTGCACGATGCCGGTGCCGGGCGGCACGACCTTGAAGTCGTCGAACGCGGTCTGACCCCAGCGCAGGAACTGGTAGCGCTCCCGGTTGCGGCCGTACTCGATCTCGACGTTGCGGGCGAAGGCGTCGGAGGTGCCGAAGACGTCGGCGATGACGGAGTGGTCGATCACCAGCTCGGCCGGGGCGAGCGGGTTGATGAGGCTCGCGTCGCCGCCGAGGTCGGCCATCGCCTCGCGCATGGTGGCCAGGTCGACCACGCACGGCACGCCGGTGAAGTCCTGCATGATCACCCGCGCCGGGGTGAACTGGATCTCATGGCTCGGGTCGGCCGTCGCGTCCCAGCCGGCCAGCTCACGGATCTGGTCGGCGGTGATGTTCGCGCCGTCCTCGGTCCGCAGCAAGTTCTCCAGCAGGATCTTCAGGCTGTACGGCAGGAGGTCCGAGCCCTCGACGGCGTCCAGCCGGAAGATCTCGTACGACCGCTCCCCCACCTCCAGCGTCGCCCTCGCACCGAAGCTGTCGACACTCGTGCCGTCACCCATCATGCCTCCTCGCAAGCAAAGTATCTTGACGTCAAGATATCACGCTGACGCGTGCCCGTGACCTGTGTCCAGCCTCCCTCATCGCGACGGCGTCGACCAGGCAAGGGTGCCCTTGCTCGGGCGGCACCGCCCCTAGAAGGCCGGGTGCGGCAGCGCCCCGACCGCGGCCACGACGACCAGGTCGAGGACCACCAGGCCGCCGACGAGCACCCAGGGCCAACGCGTCGGCCGGCCGGCCCGGCTCAGCAGGTTCACCAGGAGCCAGGCCAGCGTCGCCAGGGCGACCGCAGCGGACAGCGCCGCGGCGACCACTCCGGGCCCGAAGACGGCCGTGTGGCTGGTGGCCGGCCCCTCCCGCGAGGGCAGCAGGTAGTGCGTGGTGGCCCCGTCCAGGGCGACGGGCACGGCGAGCAGGGCCACGAGGACCAGCAGGGCGGCCAGGCCCAGTCGCCACGGTCGACTCATCGGCCCAGTCTGGCGGGCCGACGAGGTCAGTTCGGCCCCTGGGGGGCCAGGATCGCCACGCACTCCACGTGCTGGGTCATCGGGAACAGGTCGAACCCCCGGATGTCGACGGCGGCGTACCCGAGGCGCGCGGCGGTGCCCAGGTCGCGCGCCAGGGCCGCCGGGTCGCACGCGACGTAGGCCACGGCGCGGGGGTGACGGTCGAGCAACGCCGCCATCACCTGCTTCCCGGCCCCGCTGCGCGGCGGGTCGAGCACCACCAGGTCGGCGCGCCGGGGCAGGCGGGCGAGACCGCGCTCCACCCGGTCGGCGCGCAGGTGCACCCGCTCGGACACGTCGCCCAGGTTCTGACGGGCGGTCAGGATGGCCCGGTGGCCGAGCTCGAGGCCCCACACCTCACAGCCCGCGTCGGCCAACGCGCCGGCGAACAGCCCGACCCCGCAGTAGAGGTCGAAGGCCCGCTCGCCCTGACGAGGCTCCAGGCCCTCGAGCACGGCGGCCACCAGCGTGGCCGCGGCGGCCGGGTGCACCTGCCAGAAGCCGTCGGCCGCCACCGTCCAGCTGCGTCCGGCGGCCTGCTCGGTCAGCTCGGCCGATCCCTGCTGCACCCGCCCGTCGAGCAGCAACGCGTTCTGCCCGGGTGCGGCGGCGGTGACCAGCTCGCTGCCGGTCGGCCAGCGCTGCCCGACCACGGTCGGGGTCCGCCGGTCCGCGATCGGGCAGCCGTCGGCGGGCAGCACGACCAGCTCGTGGGAGCGATGGCCGCGCAGGGCCGCCCGTCCCTCGTCGTCGACGTGGTAGCGCATCCGCGTCCGCCAGTGCAGCCCGTCGACGGTCTCCGGCGTGCTGACGCCGACCACCTCGCCCCTCCAGTCGATGTCGGCCAGGCGCTGCAGCTGCTCGGCCACCACGGCCGTCTTCAGCCGGCGCTGGGCGTCCAGGTCCACGTGCTGGAAGTCGCAGCCGCCGCACAGCCCGGGCCCGGCGACCGGGCAGGTCGGCTCGACCCGGTCCGGGCTGGGCCTTACGACCTCCACGGCGTCCGCCCGCCAGAACGAGGCGTGGCTGTCGTCGGTGACCCGGACGAGCACCCGCTCACCGGGCAGGGTGTGCCGGACGAACAGCACCCGGCCCCGCTCCTGGCCGGGCTCGGGGTCGAGCCGGGCCACGCAGTGCCCGCCATGCGCGACCGGGCCGACGTCCACCGGACCGAGCAGCCGGCCGCCCGTGCGGGTCGGGGTCGTCGACGGGCTCACCGGCGGCGGGCGTTGCCGGTGAGGCTTTCCCGCTCCAACCGTTCCTTGGCCTTGCCCGAGGAGGCCAGCAGGTAGGGCACCGAGGTGACCATCACGCCGGGGGTGAAGAGCAGCCGGCCCTTCAGTCGCAGCGCGCTCTGGTTGTGCAGGATCTGCTCCCACCAGTGACCGACCACGTACTCGGGGATGTAGACGGTGACGACGTCGCGCGGGCTCTCGGTGCGCACGTTCTTCACGTAGTCCAGGATCGGGTTGGTCACCTCCCGGTACGGCGAGGCGACGACCTTGAGCGGGACGGGGATGCCCGCCTGCTCCCACGCGTCGACGAGCCGAGCGGTCTCCTCCTCGTCCACGTCGACGGTAATCGCCTCCAACGAGCTCGGCCGGGCCGCCTTGGCGAAGGCCAGCGCCCGCAGCGTCGGCCGGTGCAGCTTGGAGACCAGCACGATCGCCCGCACGCGGCTGGGCAGCATCCGGTCCTGGCTGGAGTCCCAGGCCGTCTCCTCGGCCACGCTGTCGTAGTGCCGGCGGATCGCCTTCATCAGCACGAAGATCGCGGCCATCGCGATGATGGCGATGTAGGCGCCCTGCAGGAACTTGCTGAGCAGCACGATGACCAGGACCGTGCCGGTCATCGTGAGCCCGACCGCGTTGATCACGCGCGAGCGACGCATCCGGCGCCGGGTGGCCGGGTCCGTCTCGCTCTTGAGCAGCCGCGTCCAGTGCCGGAGCATGCCCAGCTGGCTGACCGTGAACGAGACGAACACCCCGACGACGTACAGCTGGATCAGGCTGGTGACGTCGGCCTTGAAGGCCACGATCAGCACGATGGCCATCACCGCCAGGACGAGGATGCCGTTGCTGTAGGCGAGCCGGTCGCCGCGGGTGTGCAGCTGCCGCGGCAGGTACCCGTCCCGGGCCAGGATCGAGCCCAGCACGGGGAAGCCGTTGAACGCGGTGTTCGCGGCCAGGAACAAGATGATGAAGGTCGAGGCGATCACGAAGTAGAAGCCCGGCCGGAAGCCGGAGAACACCACGTCGGCCAGCTGCGCGATGCCGGTCTTCTCGATCACGTCGACCCGGGCACCGTTCAGCGTGTAGTACGAGCGGCCCGCGTCGATCAGCTTGAGCCCGGTGAGGTGGGCCAGCACGACGACCCCGATCACCATGGTGACCGCGACCCCGCCGAGCAGCGCGAGCGTGGTGGCCGCGTTCTTGCTCTTCGGCTTCTGGAAGGCCGGCACGCCGTTGCTGATCGCCTCCACCCCGGTCAGCGCGGCACAGCCCGAGGAGAACGTCCGGGCGAGCAGCGCGACCATGGCGAAGCCGGAGAACGCCGCGTACTTGGGGTCCGGCGCGATGCCGTACTGGGCGCTCTCGGCCACCAGCGGCTGCTTCAGCACCAGGATGCGGAACAGCCCGTAGGCGACCATGACGATGATGCCGAACATGAAGCAGTAGGTCGGGACGGCGAACACCCCGCCGGACTCGCGCACCCCGCGCAGGTTCAGCGCCATCAGCACGACGACCGCGACCGAGGCGGCCAGGGCCTCATGGCCGTCCAGGAAGTGCAGGAACGGGACGGATTTGGCGTTGGAGACTCCGGAGGAGATCGAGACGGCGACGGTGAGCACGTAGTCGACCAGCAGCGCGCTGCCCACCGTGAGTCCGGCGTTGGCGCCGAGGTTGGTGGTCGCGACCTCGTAGTCGCCACCGCCCGAGGGGTAGGCGTGCACGTTCTGCCGGTAGGAGGCGACCACGACGAGCATCACCACGGCGACCGCGATCGCGATCTTCCACGAGAACGAGTAGGCCGCCAGCCCCGCGAGGGACAGCGTCAGCAGGATCTCGTCCGGCGCGTACGCCACCGAGGACAGCGCGTCGGAGGCGAAGACGGGGAGCGCGATCCGCTTGGGCAGCAGCGTCTCGCCCATCTGGCTGCTGCGCAGCTTACGACCGACCAGCAGACGCTTGCCGATGTCCGACAGGGTGGCCACGCAGACAGACTCTCACAACCCGTGGCACCGTCCCGCAGCGTCGAGGCGGGTGCGGCGTGACCGCGGAGTGACCGCGGCCTGACCGCGCACACCGCGCCCGCCCGGGTCACTAGACTCCCTCGGGTGCACATCGTGATCATGGGCTGCGGCCGCGTCGGCTCCAGCCTGGCCAGGAGCCTGGAGAAGCGGGGTCACACCGTCGCGGTCGTGGACATCGACGCCGACGCGTTCCGCCGGCTGGGTCCGGACTTCGTCGGCCGGTGCGTCAAGGGGGTCGGCTTCGACCGCGAGGTGCTGGTCGAGGCGGGCATCGAGGGTGCGGACGGCTTCGCCGCGGTCTCCAGCGGGGACAACTCCAACATCTTGTCCGCGCGGGTGGTGCGCGAGAACTTCAACGTCACCAACGTCGTGGCCCGGATCTATGACCCGGGACGCGCCGAGGTCTACGAGCGGCTGGGCATCCCCACGGTCGCCACGGTCCGCTGGACCGCCGACCAGGTGCTGCGTCGGCTGTTGCCCGCCGGCTCCGAACCGCACTGGCGCGACCCTTCGGGCTCGGTCCGGCTGATGGAGGTGCACGTCGACCGCGGGTGGGTCGGCCGCACCCTCGCCCAGATGGAGGAGGCGACGGAGGCCCGGATCCCGTTCCTGTTCCGGCTGGGCTCGGGCATGGTGCCCAAGCCGAAGACCGTCTTCCAGGACGGTGACCTGGCCTACGCCGCGGTGGCCGACGCCCGGCTGGCCGAGGTCGAGGCCGTCCTGGGCAGCCCCCCGGCCAAGACCGACTGACCGCCCCTCCCAACGTCTCGTCCCTGATCCCAGCTAGGAGCACACATGCGGGTGGCCATCGCCGGAGCCGGCAACGTCGGCCGATCGATCGCCGGCGAGCTCGTCGAGAACGGCCACGAGGTGCTGCTGATCGACAAGAACCCGCGCGCCATCAAGTCCGACACGCTGCCCGAGGCCGAGTGGCTGCTGGCGGACGCGTGCGAGCTCTCCTCGCTGGAGGAGGCCGGCATCGACACCTGTGACGTGGCCATCGCCGCCACCGGGGACGACAAGGCCAACCTCGTGATGTCGCTGCTCTGCAAGACCGAGTTCGGCGTGCCCCGCACGGTCGGCCGGGTGAACCACCCGAAGAACGAGTGGCTCTTCAACGAGGTCTGGGGCGTGGACGTCGCCGTCTCGACCCCCCGGCTGATGTCGGCCCTGGTCGAGGAGGCCGTCACCGTCGGCGACCTGGTCCGGTTGCTCACCTTCCACGAGGGTGCGGCCAACCTGGTCGAGATGACCCTGCCCAACGACTCCCCCACCGTCGGCATCCGGATCGCCGAGCTCGACTGGCCCGGCGACGTCGTCCTGGTGGCCATCATCCGCGACGGCCACGCCCAGGCCCCCGACTCCGACGGCGCCCTCGAGGGCGGCGACGAGCTGCTCTTCGTGACCGCACAGGACTACGAGCAGCAGCTGGCCGACATGCTCTCCCCCCGCCAGGGCACCGTCGCCGTGGCCAAGCTCACCCCGCCGCGGGTCCAGACCATCTAGCCCCGGCCGCGGCCGCCCTCCGGGCGACCGACCTCGGCCAGCGGGGCGGCACCACCAGCCTGACGGTCACTTCACAGCCCGTGGATCCTCGGCGCGCCGCTCCCAAGGGTGTGTTGCGGGCCGTAGGGCTGTGAAGTGACCGTCAGGAAGGGTGACCGGCCGCAGGAGGTTCGGGGGCAGGGCGGCGCGGGTGCGGGGTCGGCCTGGGGGGCCGGGTCAGGCTGCAGGGCCGTCGAGCAGCTCGTAACGGGGGTTGTAGACCAGGCGCTTGCCCTCGTGGCAGCTGATCCGGCCCCAGATCTTGATGGTGCGACCGGGGTCGATGCCGGGGATCTGACGGCGGCCGAGCCAGAGCAGGGTGACGGCGCCGGAGCCGTCGCGGAGCTCGACCTCCAGGGCCGGGTGCCCGGCGCGCGGGGTGATGGTCACCGTGGCGACCGTGCCGGTCAGTGCGACCTGCTGGCGGTCCTCACACGTCAGGATCGGGACCGCGCCCTCCTGGCGCACCTGCTGCTGCAGCTCCTCGGACTCGAGCTCGGCGTTGGAGGACCCGAGCCGGCGGAGGGCACGCTGGAGCCTGCTCTCCTTGATCGGCTTGGCGGCGGTGGACACGGTGCTCCTCGAAGGTCTGGGTGGTGGATCGGTGACACGTGGAACCTCCAGCATCCCACCGCGGGCAACGTCTGTCAGCCCGCCGCGGAACCAGAGGACGCGAGGCTCAGGCGGTGGCCTCGTCGTCGACCTTGTCCTCGCCGACCAGGTTCTGCGGCATGGTCAGCGGCAGCAGGTCGCCGGGGGCCATCGCCTCGTCGCCACGGCGGACGACGATCGCTCGGAAGGCGTTCAACAGCTCCGCGACGGGGGACTCCAGTCCCTCCTCGAGCGCAGCCTGGCCGTAGACGATCCCGCGCAGCAACCAGCGCGGGCCCTCGGCCACCCACATCCGCGACGGCTGGTAGCCCTGCTCGCCCTCGGGAGTGGTCACCGGGATGTAGCGGCGCAGCTCGACCCCGAACGGGCCCTCGGCGAGCGAGGCCGTCCCCCCCATCTCGACCGCGCTGCCCATGATCTCGTCCCGGAGCTCGCTCCAGAGCCCGCCGCTGCGGGGGGCGGCGTAGGCACCGACCTCGAGCGCGGACTCGCCGTGCAGCAGCATCGCCGAGACGATCTGCTGGGTCTCCTCCGACATCTGCAGCCGGAGCTCCGCGCCCGGGAAACCGGTGATGATCATCGCGCCCAGGTCGATCCGTGGGGCCTCCGACGTCCCGGTCAGGTCGTCGACCTCGCTGACGTCGTGGGGACCCTCGCCCCGCCACTCGCCTGCGTCCAGGCCGTCGACGTCGAGCTGGTCCTCACCGCTCTCCTCCGACGCAGGGTCCACCTCGTCGGAGCCTTCGGGGTCGGACGCCTCGTCGGCGGCTTCGGCGTCGGCGACCAGGTCGCTGTCCTCGGCCTCGTCGACGCGCTTCTTGTTGCGGCGGAAGATCACCGCGCCAGTATTCCCCCGGTCGACCCGTGACCGCCAATTCCCCGGACCGACCCCGGCAGCTCCTCGACCACCACGAACTCGGCCCGGCGGACGGCCGAGACGACGAGCTGCGCGATGCGGTCACCGGCCGCGAAGGCCACTGCGCGGTCGCGGTCGGTGTTCAGCAGGCAGACCAGGATCTCTCCGCGGTAGCCGGCGTCGACGGTCCCCGGGGCGTTCAGCACGGTGACCCCGAAGCGCGCGGCCAGTCCCGACCGGGGGTGCACGAAACCGGCGTAGCCCTCCGGCAGTGCCAGCGCCACACCCGTGCCCACCAGGCGTCGCTCGCCGGGGGCGAGGCTGAAGGCCTCGACGCAGCGCAGGTCGGCCCCCGCGTCCCCGGGGTGGGCGTAGACCGGCAGCTCCGCGTCCGCGTGCAGCCGTCGGAACAAGACCTCGACGTCGCTCACGCCGGCGAGCCCGCTCCGGCCCCCGCCGGGGACTCCGTCCCAGACCCTGTCCCGGCCGAGGTGACGAGCGCGGCGGCGAGCCGGGCGGGGTGCCGGGTGGAGACCAGCCAGTACGGCACCGGGTCGTCCGGGTCGTCCAGCACGATCGCCACCGACGTCGCGACGTACGGCTTGAGCACCAGGTGCGCGCGGGCGTCAGCCTCGACCCCGGCCCGCCGGTCCGTCGCGGCCCGGTCCAGCACCTCGACGGAGGCGAGGTAGGAGCGTTCGATCACCGCCCGGCCGACCCGGAGCTCGGTGTCGTCGACGGCCACCACCACCGCCGTCGTGGTGAACACCAGCGCGGCGACCCCCATGCTGAGGACGCCGACGCCGATCCCCCAAGCCGGCCCGAGGTAGAAGCCGATGGCGGCCAGCAACGACACCGCGAACAGGGCAGCCAGCACCCACCAGGCCACCGGCACGGTCAGGCGTTCGCGGAAGTGCATGCGGGTAAACCTACGCGGCCCGAGGCCGCCGGCGCAGGACACTAGGATCGCCCTGAGCGGCGCACCGACGCCGGATCAACGACCGGAAGGCGACACCCATGGGTGCGTCAGAGAAGCTGCTCTGGAAGCTCTACGTCGGCGTCATCGGCGCCGTGACCACGATCGTCGCGCAACGGCTGGTCGCGACCGGCTGGAAGGCGGTGACCGGCGACAAGCCGCCCGCGCCGACAGACCCGGAGATCAGTAACGTCGAGGCGGTCAGCTGGGCGCTGGCGAGTGGGGTCGGCGTCGGCGTCACCCAGCTGCTGGTGAAGCGGACGGCGGCCAGGCGGTGGGCGGCCCGGATCGGTCAGCACACCCCGGACGGTGGCAAGGTCAAGATCAAGTTCTGAGACCGAACCGGAGGACCACCGTCTTTGCGGGACCGGGCTCGGATCACCGCCTCGCGTCCCTGAGGACGCGAGGCGGTTCTCTGTCCGGACCGACTGCCCCCAATCAGTCCGGCACATCCCAAGGTGTCGCGGCGGGGCAGGCTGCCTCCGGTCGACGGATGATCATCGGCCCGGAAATGAGAACTGGCCTGCACCCTGAGCCGCGGGGACTCAGACGTGCAAGCCAAGTTGATCATGCGTCCGGGCCCGGAGGCCAGGAACTCTACGCAATCGTGACCTAGTCGGTGGTCACTGCTAGCCGGCGCAGTCGAAGCAGAACTCGTCGCCGTTCGCCCGCTCCTCGGCGATCTGGCTGCGGTGCCGGACCAGGAAGCAGCCGGCACAGGTGAACTCGTCGGACTGCCGGGGCAGCACCCGGACGGTGAGCTCCTCGTGCGACAGGTCGGCGCCGGGGAGCTCGAAGGCCTCGGCGGCCTCCGCCTCGTCCTCGTCGACCTTGCCGGAGTTCTTGTCGTTGCGTCGGGTCTTCAGCTCTTCGATGCTGTCTTCGTTCAGCTCTTCGTCGGTCTTGCGAGGGGCGTCGTAGTCAGTCGCCATCTCATTCCTTCCGGGGCGTGGACCGCCCAGCTTTCGTTGCTCGCCACACGGTTGTACGCGATTCGCGAGCGCATGCCTATCACACCGAACCCACTCGGCGCGGGCCTGCGGCTCTCGCGCCCCCTACAACGCAGCCGGACGCGTGAAATTCCCGCCCCTGAGGTGGGTGTCCAGGAAGCTCAGCACGGCCTCGTACCAGACCACCGCGTGCTGCGGCGAGAGCACCCAGTGGTTCTCCTCGGGGAAGTACAGGAACCGGTGCGGCAGCTCCTCGGGCGGCCCGTCGAACCCCGTCACCAGGGCCCGCCACAGGCCCAGCCCCTCCGAGATCGGCACCCGGTAGTCGCGGTCGCCGTGCACCACCAGCATCGGGGTGCGGATCTGGTCGGCGTGGGCCGACGGTGAGCTGCTCGCCCGCATCCCGGGCGTGAGCTCGGTCTCCCAGGCCCACGGGCTGTCGGTCGTGCGCAGGAAGCTCTCCAGGTCCCACAGGCTCGCGTGGCTGACCAGGCAGCCGAAGCGGTCGGTGTGGCCGGCGAACCAGTTCATCAGGTAACCACCGAAGGAGCCGCCCATGGCAGCCGTCCGCCCGGCGTCGATGTCGGGACGCTGCACCACGAGGTCGGTGATCGTCATCAGGTCGGTGTAGGGGGTACCGCCCCAGTCGGTCCAGCCGCGGGCGATCATCGCCTGGCCGTAGCCGGTGGACAGAGCCGGGTCGGGCAGCAGGACCGCGTAGCCCTGCGCCACCAGCAGCCAGGGGCACCACCGCCACGACCAGCAGTTCCAGGAGGAGAACGGTCCGCCGTGAGCCCACAGCACGAGCGGGGCCGGGGAGCTGCGGGCGGCGGTGGTCGGGGTCAGCAGGTAGCCGCGGACCCGGGTACCGTCCGCCGCGAACACCTCGATGTTCTCCATCCGACCCGGCAGGATCGGGTACTCGACCGGTCGGGGCAGCACCGTGACCGCTCCGGCCCCGAGGTCGATCGCGACCACCGAGCCGGGGTCGGTGTAGTCGCTGCGCAGCGCGTAGAGGGCCTTGCCGTCGTGGGACAGCCGGACCGAGGTGTGGGCGCCGAGATCGGTCAGCCGGCGGCGACGGCGGCCATCGGCCACCTCGACCGCGTAGACCGGCGCCTGGCCGTTCTCGTCGACGGTGACGTAGACCACCGAGCCGTCGGCCGAGAACGTCTCCGGGCTCGGCCACCGGTCCCAGTCGGCGGCCAGCACCGCGCCCTCACCGGTTGCGACGTCGACCAGGTAGAGCCGCTGGTCGGCCGGCTCCTCGGCCGTCCCGCGCCACCGGCGGACGCAGACCACCTGCCGGCCGTCGGCGGAGAGGCGGGCGCTGTGGAAGTCGTGCTCCTCGTCGGCGGCGGCCAGGATGCGCGGCTCGGCTCCCGGCTGCTCGAGGTCGAGCAGCGCGACCGAGGTGCGGAGCCCGCCGCGCGACACCGGGAGCGACCAGGTCACCACCGCCCACCGACCCGACGCGTCGAGGTGCGGCGTGGAGTCCAGCGCCCGGCCCGGGATCGCGAGCACCTGCAGCCGGTCGGGCTCCAGCCCCGGCCCGCTCCGGCCCGGGGCGGCGACGTCACCCAGGTCCGCGGTCAGCAGCCGCGGCTCCCCCGGCCCGAGGTCGTGGTCCCAGTGGCGCACCGGACCGGCTTCGTGCAGCAGGGCGGTGATCTTGCGGTCGCGGCGGGCCGCGCGGACGGCTTCGTCATCGGCCACCGTGGTCGCGGCCGGCATCAGGTCGGCGCCGAGCACCACGCGGGCGCTGTCCCGGGCTGTGGTCACCGAGCTCCAGCCGCCGTCCCGGCTGGTGAGCTCGTAGGCCTCGCCGCCGCCCGCGGGCAGGCACCACAGGGCCCGCCGCTCCTCGGTCGCGGATCCGCTCACCGCAGGCCCGGCCGGCACCGCCCGCTTGGAGGTGAACAGGAACCGGCCGTCCGGCAGGTACGCGGCGGCACCCTCGCCCTCGACCGAGCGGGTCAGCACCCGGGGTGGCGTCGCCCCGGTGACGTCGAGCTGCCACCAGGCGGACCGGTAGCCGGTGGCGTCGGCGTCCAGGGTGGCGGTGGCGACCACCACCTCACCGCCCGGACCGGTGACCAGGTCGGTCAGCCGGGGCAGGGCCACAAAATCCTGCAGGTTGTGCCAGGGGTTCGTCTCCGCGCTCATCCGGCCGCTCCGACGACCGCGGCCCCGGGCACCGCTGGCGCCAGCGCCGACGCGTCCGTCGGCACCTGGCACAGCGCGCGCCGGTCGGGCTGCCGCGCGTTGAGGCAGCAGTCGGGCTGGCAGTCGTACCAGCCGACGACGCCGCCCCGGACCACCGGCCGGTCCGGCTGCTCCTCCCGGGTCGCGGCGGCGCGCTCGGTCAGCAGGTCGACGAGACCGGCGACGAAGGCCGGGTGGGTGCCCGCCGTCGCCGCGCGGGCGAACGGCAGACCCAGCTCGGCCGCGGTCTCGGCCGCCTCGGTGTCGAGGTCGTAGATGACCTCCATGTGGTCGGAGATGAAGCCGATCGGGACAACGACCACGGCGGGCACGCCGGCGGCCTTCAGCTCGGCGAGGTGGTCGTTGACGTCCGGCTCGGCCCAGGGCTGGCTCGGCGGCCCGGAGCGGGAGCAGAAGGCGAGGTCGCCGGCGTAGGGGCGACCGAGGCGCTCGCTCACCTGCCGGGTGACCTCGGCGGCCACGGCGAGGTGCCAGTCGACGTAGGCCCCGGCCTCGCTGCGCGGCGGCGGTCCGGAGCTGGCCGCCATGGTGCTGGGGATCGAGTGGGTGACGAAGACCAGCCGGGCGCCCTCCCCCGGCTCGCCGAGGGAGTCCAGCGCGGCCAGCGTGGCGTCCACGGACGCGGCGACGAAGCCCGGGTGGTCGGAGTAGTGCCGGATCTTGTCCACGGTCACGCCGAGCTCCGCGGCGCCGCCCTGGACGGCGTCGTAGAGGTTCTCGCGGTACTGACGGCACGAGCTGTAGGACGGGTACGCGCTGGTCAGCACGGCCAGCACCCGGCGGTGCCCGGCGGCGGCGAGGGCGGCCACCTCATCGCTCAGGTACGGGTCCCAGTTGCGGTTGCCCCAGTAGAGCGGAGTGGCGATGCCACGGCCGTCGAGCTCGGTGCGCAGCGCGCCGAGCAGGGCGCGGCACTGCTCGTTGATCGGGCTCCGGCCGCCGAAGAGGAAGTAGTGCTGACCGACCTCGACCAGCCGTTCCCGCGGGATCCCGCGGCCGCGGGTGACGTTCTCGAGGAACGGCACCACGTCCTCAGGCTGCTCGGGACCACCGAAGGAGACGAGCAGGACCGCGTCGTAGGGGTCGAGGACGGCGGCAGGGTCGAAGTCGCCCGCGCCCTGTACGGTCGGGGCGCCAGGCTCGGTCTCGGTCACCCGAGAATCTTGTCAGAGGAGGAAAAACGTGCCCGCCGGCCTGACCGCCTACCGCACGGTGCTGACGGACGCGCCGGCGCGAGCGTTCAGCCTGGCCGGTTTCGTGGCCCGGATGCCCATCTCGATGACCACCATCGGCATCGTGCTGCTGGTCTCGCTGAGCACCGGCTCGTTCGGCCGGGCGGGTCTGGTCGCCGGCATCAGCACCGCCGCCGGAGCGGTGAGCGCGCCGCTCTGGGGACGGACCATCGACCGGGTAGGCCAGGCCCGCGTGCTGGTCACCACCAGCCTCACCTTCACCACCGGCCTGGCGCTGCTGGCGGCGAGCGTGCTGGCCGGCTGGCCGCTGGCCCTGACGCTGCTGGCCGCGGCGGTCGTCGGCCTGGGCTTCAACTCCTCCGGGGCCGCCGTCCGGGCCCGGTGGAACCACCGGCTGCAGGGCTCGCCGCTGCTGGAGACCGCCTTCGCGGTCGAGGCGGTGCTGGACGAGGTGATCTTCATCGTCGGGCCCGTCCTGGTGACCTTCCTGGCCACGGCCGTGCACCCGGTCGCCGCGCTGGGCACGAGCGCGGCGCTGGGGTTGGTGGGCTCGTTCGTCCTGGCCAGCCGTCGGAGCACCGAGCCGCCCCGGCACCCCCGTCGCGCAGCCGCGGCGGCACCGGCCCGGCTGAGCCCGACGGCGCTGCTGCCGATGGTGTTCGCCTCGGTGGCGCTGGGCGCGATCTTCGGCGGGATGGAGGTCGTGGTGGTCGCCTACGCCACCGAGTCCGGGCTCCTTCCCTACGCCGGCGCGTTCCTGATGGCCTGGGCCGTGGGCTCGCTGGTCGCCGGGGTGGTGGTGGGCACGATCACCTGGCGCCGGCCCCCCGCGTTCCGGTTCCGCGTCGGCGCAGCCGCGCTCGCCCTGTCCCTGGTGCCGTTGCCCCTGGTCGGGGCACCGGCGCTGGTCGCCGTGCTGCTGACGGTCAGCGGGATGGCCATCGCCCCGACCATGATCGCCTCGGTGGGCGTGACCCGCGCGCTCGTACCCCAGGCTCGGCTGACCGAGGCGCTGGGCTGGAACTCCACCGGGCTGGCCGCCGGGCTCGCTCTCGGGGCCTCCGTCCTGGGCCAGCTGGTGGACCGCGGAGGCCCGCAGCTGGGCTTCACCGGCGTCGTGGGTGCCGGGGTGCTGCTGATCCTCGCCGCCCTCGGGGTCCGCAGCAGAGGGTAGGAGAGGCCGAGCGCGGACGCTTCAGTCGAGGTAGGCGGCCAGCGAGTCGGCGACCGGAGCCGGGACGAAGCCGGTGGCCTCGATCTTGGCCAGGTTCAGGGCGCTGTGCCGGGGGCGCGGCGCGAGGGTCTTGCCGGCACGGTACTCCGCCGTGGTCACCCGGGTCACGTCTGAGACGGGCCGGCCGTGGGCGGTGAACACCGCGGTCGCGACGTCGGCCCAGCTCATCACCTCGCCGCCGCCGCTGATGTTGTAAGTCCCGTACGGGGCCCCGATGCTCAGCAGGTGGTCGACGGCGCGGGCGATCTCGGCGGTGAAGGTGAGCCGGCCGTACTGGTCGTCGACGACGCCGGGCGCGATGCCGCGGTCGGCAAGCGAGGCCATGGTGGAGACGAAGTTCTTGCCCGCACCGATCACCCAGCTGGTCCGCAGGACGTAGTGAGCCGGCAGGGTGGCGACCAGCGCGTCGCCCGCCGCCTTCGTCTGGCCGTAGACCCCGAGCGGTGAGAACGGCTCGTCCTCGGCGTGCTCGGTGGCTGTGCCGTCGAAGACGTAGTCCGAGGACACGTGCACCAGGGTGCAGCGGTGCTCGCGGGCCGCGGTGACCAGCGCAGCCACCCCGCTCACGTTGGCGGCCCAGGCGGCCGCGCGCCCCTCGTCGGTCTCCGCCGCGTCGACCGCGGTGTAGGCGGCGGCGTTCACGACCACCCCGTACGGGGAGAAGTCGAACGCCGCGACCGAGGCCGGGTCCGCGAGGTCCAGCGCCGCCCGGGTGACCCCCGTCGCCTCGGGCCAGGCCTCCAGCAGCGCCCGTCCCAGCTGGCCGCCGGCCCCGACCACGAGCGTGCGGCGCGGACGCATGGGCACCACGTCGGCCAGCCGCGGGTGCGCCCGGTCGGCGTCGGAGAGCTCGGCCTGCTCCAGTGGGATCGGCCAGCCGATGGCCAGCGTCTCGTCAGCCAGGTTGACGAAGGTGTAGGAGTCCTTGGCCGCCAGGCTCCAGTGGTCGTTGACCAGGTAGGAGTAGGCCGTCTCGTCCTCGAGGGTCTGGAACGCGTTGCCGACCCCGCGCGGCACGAAGACCGCCGTCTCGGGTCCCAGCTCGAGGGTCACGCAGGTGCCGAAGCCAGGGCCCGGACGCAGGTCGACCCAGGCGCCGAAGATCCGCCCCCGGGCCAGCGAGACGAACTTGTCCCACGGCTCGGCGTGGATGCCCCGGGTGGCGCCGGCCGCGGTGTTGAACGAGACGTTGTTCTGCACCGGCCCGAAGTCGGGGACGCCGAGGTCGGTCATCTTGCGGCGCTGCCAGTTCTCCTTGAACCAGCCGCGGTTGTCGGCGCGGACGTCCAGCGCGACCACCAGCAGGCCGTCGATCGCGGTGGGGGTGACGCTCAAGGCAGCCACCGGCGTCACTGGCCCTGGGTCGCGTACTTGGCCTCGGTCTCGGCCTTCTGCGGACGCCACCACTCCTGGTGAGTCCGGTACCACTCGATGGTGGCGGCCAGGCCGGCCCTGAAGTCGGGGTAGGCCGGCGCCCAGCCCAGCTCGGTGCGCAGCTTGGTCGAGTCGATGGCGTAGCGGAGGTCGTGTCCCGGTCGGTCGTTCACGTGGTCGTAGGCGTCGCGTGGCTGGCCCAGCAGCTCCAGGATCGTCTCGACGACGTCGCGGTTGTTGAGCTCCCCGTCCGCCCCGATCAGATAGGTCTCCCCGATCCGGCCGTCGTCGAGGATCCTCAGGACGGCCGAGCTGTGGTCGTCGGCGTGGATCCAGTCCCGGACATTGGTGCCGGCGCCGTACAGCTTGGGCCGGCCCCCGTCGAGGACGTTGGTGATCTGGCGCGGGATGAACTTCTCGACGTGCTGGAACGGCCCGTAGTTGTTGGAGCAGTTGCTGATGGTGGCCTGGACGCCGAACGAGCGGACCCAGGCGCGGACCAGCAGGTCCGAGCCCGCCTTGGTCGAGGAGTAGGGGCTCGACGGGTTGTACGGCGTCGACTCGGTGAAGCGCTCCGGGTCGTCCAGCTCCAGGTCGCCGTAGACCTCGTCGGTGGAGATGTGGTGGTAGCGGGTCTCGGAGTGCCGGACCGCTTCGAGCAGGGTGTAGGTGCCGATCAGGTTGGTGGTGAGGAAGGGCGACGGGTCCAGCAACGAGTTGTCGTTGTGCGACTCGGCCGCGAAGTGCACCACCACGTCGCAGTTGGCCACCAGCTGCTCGACCAGCCGGGCGTCGCAGATGTCGCCCTGGACGAAGGTGAAGCGGTCCGGCGGCAGACCCTCGACCGAGCGGGGGTTGCCGGCGTAGGTGAGCAGGTCCAGCACCGTCACCGTGTCGTCGGTGTGGTCGAGCACGTGACGGACGAAGTTCGAGCCGATGAAGCCCGCTCCGCCGGTCACCAGGTAGGCGGTCATCGGCTCAGCCGATCCGCCGGCAGCAGCGCGGCTCTGTGGTGACGTCGGGACGCAGGGGGGCCGGAGGGGGTCGCCATGGCCGACATCCTAGGAGACGGGCGGCACGTTGCCGGCGCGTTCGTGCGTCTCGCGCAGCCGGATGACAGACTCGGGCCCCATGCGAGGCATCATCCTGGCCGGCGGTTCCGGCACCCGGCTGCACCCGGTCACGCTGGGCATCAGCAAGCAGCTCGTCCCGGTCTACGACAAGCCGATGATCTACTACCCGCTGTCCACGCTGATCTTCGCCGGCGTCCGCGACGTGCTGGTGATCACCACCCCGCACGACGCGCCCGGCTTCGAGCGGCTGCTGGGCGACGGGTCGCAGTTCGGCATCTCGATCAGCTACGCCACGCAGCCCTCGCCGGACGGTCTGGCCCAGGCGTTCGTGATCGGGGCCGACTTCATCGGCAACGACCACGTCGCCCTGGTGCTGGGCGACAACATCTTCTACGGCCCCGGGCTGGGTACGCAGCTGCAGCGCTTCGCCACCGTCGATGGTGGCGCGGTCTTCGCCTACTGGGTGGCCGAACCGAGCGCGTACGGCGTGGTCGAGTTCGACGCCGACGGCCGGGCGATCTCGTTGGAGGAGAAGCCGGCGCAGCCGCGGTCGAACTACGCCGTGCCCGGCCTCTACTTCTACGACAACGATGTGGTGCCCGTGGCCCGGGGTCTGGCCCCCTCGCCGCGCGGGGAGTACGAGATCACCGACGTGAACCGGCACTACCTGGAGGCCGGCAAGCTGCAGGTCGGCGTGCTGCCCCGCGGGACGGCCTGGCTGGACACGGGGACGTTCGAGTCGATGAACGACGCCAACAACTTCGTCCGCACGATCGAGGCCCGGCAGGGGCTCAAGGTCGGCGCGCCGGAGGAGGCGGCCTGGCGGCAGGGCTTCCTCACCGACGACGAGCTCGAGGAGCGGGCGACGAAGCTGCTGAAGTCCGGTTACGGCACCTACCTGGTCGACCTGGTCCAGCGCCACCGGCAGACGCTCTGACGGCCACAGCGGCGGAGAGCCCGGCTCAGGGCGGCCACACCCTCGGGGCGGTGCTGGCCGGGATCGTCACGGCGCTCGTCGGCTTCTCCTCCTCGTTCGCGGTGGTGCTCTCGGGCCTGGCCGCCCAGGGCGCGAGCACGAGCCAGGCCGCGTCCGGGCTGCTGGTGCTCAGCCTGGCGATGGCGCTCGGGATCGTGGTGCTGGCGCTGCGGTACCGGATGCCGCTCACGCTGGCCTGGTCCACGCCGGGCGCCGCCCTGCTGGCCAGCGGCCACGGTGGGACTCCCCGCTGGTCGGCCGCCGTCGGGGCGTTCCTGGTGGTGGCCGCGCTGACCGCGCTCACCGGGTTCTGGCCGTGGCTCTCGCGGCAGCTGGCGGCCATCCCCATCGCCATCGCGAACGCGATGCTGGCCGGGGTCCTGCTGCCCATCTGCGTCACCGCGTTCGCCACGGTGGGGCGGACTCCGGGATACGCCCTGCCCATCCTGCTCACCTGGCTGGTCGGCTACGCGTTCATGCGGCGCTGGGCCGTGCCCCTGGCCCTGGTCGCGGCCCTGGTCGTGGTGGCTCTGACCCTCGACGAGGCCCCGACGACGGGCGCCCTGGTGCCCCACCTGAGCTGGACGACGCCGACGTTCGACTGGCGGCTGGTCGTCGGCCTGGCCGTGCCGCTGTTCCTGGTCAACATCGCCTCCCAGTACGCGCCGGGCGTCGCGGTGATGAGCACCTACGGCTACCGCGTGCCGTGGCGGCCGACGATGGTGGTGACGGCCGGCGTCTCGGCCCTCGCCGCCCCGTTCGGCGGCCACGCGGTCAATCTGGCGGCCATCTCCTCCGCGCTGGCCGCCTCCCCCGAAGCCCACCCCGACCCGCGCCGGCGGTGGATCGCCGCCGTCTCCGCTGCCGGCGGCTACGTGGTCCTCGGTCTGGCCTCGGCCGCCGCCGCGTTCGTGCTGACCCACTCCCCCACCGGGCTGGTCATCACCGTGGCCGCGCTGGCGCTGCTGGCCCCGCTCGGCAACGCGCTGCATCAGTGCCTGGCCGTGCCCGAGGACCGCGAGGCCGCGGTCATCACCTTCGTGGCCACCGCGTCGGGCCTCAGCCTGTTCGGGGTCGGGGCGGCGTTCTGGGGCCTGGCCTCCGGCCTGGTCGTGCGGACCCTGCTCCGCGCCGTCCGGGCCCGACGGCCGGCCTAGAACCTCGGGTCCTGGGGCATGGACGGGTCAGGCAGACTGGGGCCACGCCCAGTCCGACGTCCTGCTGATCTCCGGGGCCGGGCGGTTCGCCGACCCGTGGCACCCGTTCCCGGAGACCTCCGCCGCGCTGACGGCGGCGCTCCAGGCCCGCGACTGCAGCGTCGAGCTCAGCGAGGACGCCGACGCCGCGGCGGCTGCCCGGAGTACGACACTCGAGGCCGGGCTGCCGACCCTGCCGGTGCACTCGACGCGGACTGCGTTTCCGGAGTGGCCGCTCTGGCTTGAGATCGCCGGCGGCGGCTGGACCTTCGGCACCACCTACCATCCCGACTACGCGGCGGCCGAGGTCCAGGCACGGCGCGACCACCCGATCACCGCCGGACTGGACCGGCTGAGCATCACCGACGAGCGCTACACCGCGCTCCGGGTGTCCGAGACGTCGCAGGTGTTCCTCGAGCACGAGGAGGACGGCGTCCGGCACCCGCTCGCGTTGACCCGCACCGGTCGGCCGGTCACCGGTCCTGGCCGAGGCGCTGGGTCACGACGCCGCCTCCTACGCCGCCGCCGGTCGGGCTCAGCTGCTCGAGCGCGAGCTGGACTGGCTGCTCTTCGCGGCCCCGGCCTAGTCAGGCCCGTCCGGGTCAGGCGCGCTCCGGGTCAGGCCGGCGGCTCGTCGTGGCCCGACTCCTCGGCCTCGTCGGCCTCCTCCTTGGTGTGGTGCACCGCCCCGTCGGCGTGCTCGGGCGGGCCGTAGACGGTGTAGAGCACCAGCGGGTTGGGGCCCGTGTTGACGAAGTTGTGCTTGGCGCCGGCCGGCACGCAGACCAGGTCACCCTGGGCGACCTTGCGCTTGCTGCCGTCGACGGTCGCCTCACCGATCCCGCTGACGAAGGTGAGGATCTGGTCGGTGTCGGGGTGGACCTCCGCGCCGATCTCGCCGTCCGGCGGGATGGTCATGATGACCAGCTGGGTGTGCTCGCCGGTCCACAGGACGCGGCGGAAGTCGGGATTGGTCTCGGCCTCGGTGGCGATGGTGAGGTGCTTCATACCTCCACTTCTACCCGATGGCCCTCACCCGACACCGCCGGCCCTCAACTCCTGGGCTTCCTCGGCCACCCGCCGACCTGGGGGACCTCCAGCGGCGGCCGCGAGCCGAAATCGATCTCGAACGTCGGGTACTCGGGTTGCGGGCAGGGGTCGCCCCGGTACCCGAGCCGTAGGTAGAAGGGAGCCGACCGGGTCTCGTGGGCCTGCCACTCCAGGTAGCGGACGCGTCCGCCCGCCCAGTCGACGACGGCAGCCATCAACGAGCGGCCCAGGCCCTGCCGGCGGACGGCCGGGTCGACGTAGAGGTCATGCAGCCGCGCCGTACGGTGCTCGTCCCCGGTCCGCACGTGGGTGCCGCGGTCCTGCGCCGCCGCGTACCCGACGAGTCGGTCACCCGCGTGGCATCCCACCAGGGACCAGCACGGATCCCGCCGAAGTCGCTCGAACCTTGCTCGCGCCGCCGGCTCCTCGGACCCGGTGCCCATCGCCTGCAGCATCGGCCACAGGGCCGGCCACTCGGCCGTGACCAGCGGCCCGACGAGCCCGGCCGCCGTCACCGGCGGCCCCGCCGCGCCCTGAGGTAGTCGGCCACCACGTACTCGCCGAGCCGGCCGATGTCGGGAGTGAAGACGCGGCCACCCGCCCGGCGGGCGATGGCGTCCACGAACCGGGCCAGCCCCTCGTCGTCGCCGAGCATGAACGTGTTGAGCGTCGCGCCGTAGCGACCGAGCTCGTCGACCTGGGCGATGGTGGCCCGCAGCGTCTCCGTCGTGGTCGGCCAGCGGAAGTACGCGCCGCCGTCGCCGGTCAGGTGAGCGGTCGGCTCGCCGTCGGTCACCACCAGCACCACCGGCTCGGCGTCAGGATGCCGCCGGAGGTGGCGGGACGCGATCAGCAGGGCGTGCTGCAGGTTGGTGCCCTGCAGCATCGTCGGCTCGATCTCGGCCAGCTCGACCGGAGACAGCCGCTGGGCCGTGCGGTTGAAGCCGATCACCTGCAGCGCGTCCTGCCGGAACCGGGTCTCGATCAGGTGTTGCAGCGCCAGCGCCGTCTGCTTCATCGGACCCCAGCGGCCGTCGGCGAACATCGAGTACGACAGGTCGACGCACAGCGCCACCGCGGCGCTGGTCCGGCGTTCGGTCTCGGTCACCTCGAAGTCCTCGACGTCGAGGGTCACGCCCGTGTTCCCCGCGCCTGCCGAAGGGCCGAGACCGGATCTCCGCAGCGCGTTCGCGACCGTACGGGAGGCGTCGATGGGCAGCTCGTCGCCGAACTCCCAGGGTCGGGTCAGCCCGGTCGGCTCGTCGGCCGCGCCGGTGCGGTGGTCCTCGTGGTCGCCGTGACCGGCGGCGGCGATCTGCGCGAACACCCGCTTCAGCGCCGTCTGACCCAGCCGACGAACCGCCCGGGGCGTGAGCCGCAGCCCGTCGTCGGTCCGGGTCAGGAAGCCCTGCTCCTCCAGCTCGCGCTCGAGGTCGCGCAGCCCCTGGAAGTCCCGCAGCGCCTCGTTCCCCAGCCGCTTCTCGAGGGTGTCCACGTCGACGTCGTCGAGGGTGGCGCCCGAGTAGCCCTGGGCCAGCTGGTTCTCCAGCGCCTCCAGGTCGGCGAGCTCGGCGACCGCCTCGACGGCCTCGCTGTAGCCGAGCGACGCACCCCCGGGCCGCATCCCGGCGTCGGAGTCGCGGTCCAGACCGGGCCGCAGCGAGCGCAGGTTGTCCGACAGCTGGGCCATCTCCGAGGCCAGGTCGGCGTCGCCGAGCGCCTGGCTCATCAGCTGGCCGAGCTGCTCGCGCTGCTCCGGGCTGAGGGACGCCATCATCCGCTGGGCCGCCGCCTGCCGTCGGGCGAGGTCGTCGATGAGCTCCTCGACCGTCTCCGGCTGTTCGGGGAAGAACTCCCCGTGACGCGCCATGAAATCCGCGAACTGGTCGGTGGTGTCCTCCTGCCGGGCGTGGGCGGCGAGCAGGGCGTTCAGGTCGGCCAGCATGTCCTTGACCCGCGCCATCGCCTCCGGGTCGGGCGACTCGAGCGCCTGCTTCATGCCGGCGAACTGGGCGTCCAGCACCTCGCGCCGCAACATGTCCTGGATGGCGTCGTAGGTGGCCTTGGCCTCGGGCGAGGTCCACTCGTAGGAGTCGAGTGCCCGGACCGCGCCGGCCACGTCGTCGGGCAGCGTGTCCAGCTCCATCTCCGCCATCCGCGCCTCGTCGCCCTCGGCGCCGGCCAACGCCTCACGCTCGGCGGCCAGCGCCTGGTCGAGTGCGGCCCGGACCTGGTCGAGCGTGCCGCCGAGGTCACCGCGTCGTCGCGCCGCCGCCCGAAGCTTGCGCAGCTTCTGGGCCAGCTTGTCCAGGCCGCCACGGCCGTCCAGCCCGCGGCGCATCAGGTCCCGCAGCGAGTCCCTGACGTTCCCCGCCGACATCACGTCGCTGCCGATCTGGTCGATCGCCGCCCGGACGTCGTACGGCGCCGCGAGCGGGTCCGGCCCGCCCCGCCACGGGCCGTAGCGGACGTTGCGGTGCGGATCGGGGCTCTCGTAACGCTCAGCGCTCACGACGTCAGCCTAGGTCGGGTTGGAAGTAGCTAGTCAGGGTTCTCCGCGCTCGGAAACCGTGACTGGCTACTGACGGCGGGGCCGAGTGCCCACCGGTCCCGCCGCCGGTCGCGCTGGAGGCCGTCGGCGCGAGCGGCGGACATCCGTGACAAGAGGCGTCGGCGATGACGGCGGACGTCACCGCTGTCCGCGCGGACCACTATCAGACCAGCACGCTCGAACAGCTCCTCACGGACGTTGTCGGCGCGGTGCTGGTCCCGGTCGCGGTGTCCGCCCTGGATCCCCGACCCCGTCCAGGTCGATCCGTCGTACTCAAGGACAAGTCCCGCCTCGACGTCGAGCAGATCAGGGATGCCGAGCGGGCGCCCACCGAGGTCGGTGACGGGACGGTTGACCAGAGGGCAGGGGAACCCGAGCTCCGCTGTGTAGAGCAGACGTAACCGCGTCTCCCAGGTGCTGCGGACGCCGGGACGGGCGAGCTCGACGGCTCTCCGGACGAGAAGGCCGCCACGCTGACCCGGTGCTGGCGCCAACTGACGGCGCTCGACCAACCCAGCGGCGAGCATCGCATCCAGAGACACCACCGCCTCCGTCAGGTCGTGAGCGTCACGGATCAGGTCGAGCGTCGTGCGTTGCGGTGTGGTGACCGGGATCCCAGCACGCAGGATGACCTCCCCGGCACCCAGCCCCCGCTGGACGTACCGCCGACCCGGCGCAGTCGGCCGGTGCAGGCCCGGAGGCAAGCAGATCATCACCGGCAGCGCCTCCAGGGCGAGGTCGTCAAGCCCGTCGAGGAGGTCGGCCCCGCAGGCGTGTCCTGCTGCCCAGCCGCCGATCGCCGCCCTTGGAGGTAGGACCGCTGCGGCCTCGACGATTCGCTGAGCCGGCGTGTGAGGCACACCGGACGGGACGTAGCACCCGCGGCTGGTCCGACGCCAGCCGGGACCGTTGAGAACGTGCCAGGTCAGCCCGTCTGCCTCGAGCTCAGCCACCGGTCGTGGCCGGACAGCGGTCCGTTGCTCGCGTTCAAATCGTCCCACCGGGGCAGCATGCTGGGCGCGAGTGCCCCGTGCGAGTTGTCCACAGACCTCTCCTGGGACCTAGTAGCCAGTCTCGCTCATCGAGCTCTCAGGAGCGTGACTGGCTACTGATGACCGGCTCAGGCCGCGCCGTAGACCGTCCGGCCGTCGACGGTCTCCTTCTCGATCCGGCGAGTGAGGTGCAGGCCCTCGAGCACGAACTCGACGGCGGAGGCAACCTGACCGCGGCTGGCGGCGTCGCCGTAGCCCAGCCGGTCCAGCACCTTGGACAGCCCCGAGACGCTGCCCAGCTGGGTCAGCAGCTCGCGTGCGGGCACCAGCTCGCCGGTCTCGACAACCGCGCCCTCGGCGAAGACGCCGGTGAAGCCGGCCAGGTCGAGCCCGCCGAGGCGGTCGCGGAAGGTGGCGGCGACAGCGAGCCGCAGCAGGTGGTCGAGGACGGCGCGCTCGCGGCCCTCCTCGCCCATCTCGAACTCGACCTTGCCCAGCAAGGTCGGCAGCACCACGCCGATGTCGCAGATCCGCGCGACCGCCTCGTCGTCGCCGGTCCGGGCCGCCCGGCGCAGGGCCGAGGCCGACACCGCCTCCGCGGCCGCGATCGTGAACCGGGCCGACACCCCCGAGCGCTGGTCGACCGAGGTGGAGCCGCGCAGGTTGGCGGTGAAGCGGGCCAGCACCTCCAGCAGCGGGTCGCCGACCTCGGCCACCACCTCGGCCTCCTGGCGCAGCAGGGCCACCTCGTCCCCCAGCTCGGTGAGGTAGTGGGTGCGGATCTCGGCGCCGAAGCGGTCCTTCAGCGGGGTGATGATCCGGCCGCGGTTGGTGTAGTCCTCGGGGTTGGCCGTCGCCACCAGGAACAGGTCCAGCGGCAGCCGCAGGGAGTAGCCGCGGACCTGGATGTCGCGCTCCTCGAGCACGTTGAACAGCGCGACCTGGATCCGCTCGGCGAGGTCCGGCAGCTCGTTGAGGCCGAACACGCCCCGGTTGGCCCGCGGGACCAGGCCGTAGTGCACGGTCTCGGGGTCGCCGAGGGTCCGGCCCTGGGCGACCTTGACCGGGTCGACGTCGCCGATCAGGTCGCCCACCGAGGTATCCGGCGTGGCCAGCTTCTCGGTGTAGCGGTCGTCGCGGTGCCGCCAGCTGAGGGGCAGGTCGTCGCCCAGCTCGGCGGCCAGCGCCTGGCAGCGGACGCAGACGGGCGCGTACGGGTCGTCGTGGATCTCACACCCCTCGACGTCGGGGCTCCACTCGTCGAGCAGCTGCACGAGCGTGCGCATCAGCCGCGTCTTGCCCTGGCCGCGCTCGCCGAGGAGCACGAGGTCGTGCCCGGCCAGGATGGCGCCCTCGAGCTCGGGCAGGACGCTGTCGTCGAAGCCGACGATGCCGGGAAAAGCGGTCTCGCCGGCCCGTAGCCGGGCGAGGAGATTGGTACGGAGCTCGTCCTTGATCCCGCGGGTGGTGTGGCCCGACGCCCGCAGCTGACCCAGGGTCGTGGCGGCGGGGGCGGTCGGGGTGGAGGGGTTCGCCTCGGTCATGGGCGAAACCCTACGACCGGGCCTCAAGGGCTCGCCTCCCCCGAGGAGGCGACGGCGGACGATAGGTTGGGCACTCACACGTCCGTCTGAGGAGCCGCCACAACCGATGCGCAGCGCGCGACTGGTGGGACCCGGCCCCGAGGGCACCTCGCTCATCCTGGCCGACGAGGACGGGGAGGAGCTGTCGCTCACGGTCGACGACCGGCTGCGGGAGGCCCTCCGTCCCCCTCGCCGCCCCCGGCACGAACCACTGGAGACCCCGATGGACAGCTCACTCAGCCCCCGCGACATCCAGACGCGGATCCGGGCCGGCGAGACGCTCGAGGACGTCGCGCAGGCCGCCGGTGTCGCCTACGAGCGGGTGGAGCGCTTCGCCGCGCCGGTGCTGGCCGAGCGCGAGCACATCGCGCTGGTCGCCCTGTCCTGCCCGGTCCGGCGCCGGGGCGAGACGTCGGGCCACCGGCTGCTCCGGGCCACGGTGGCCGAGCGGCTGCTCAAGCGGGGCGTGGACGCGGACACCGTCGACTGGGACGCCCACCGGCTGGCGGACGGGCGCTGGGGCGTCACCGCGAGCTACGAGCTGGCCGAGGAGCGTCAGCAGGCCGCCTTCATCTACGACCTGCGCGGTCGCTACTCCGTCGCTGCCGACGAGCTGAGCCGCTGGCTGATCGGCGAGGAGGCACCCGGGACGACCGGCCGGCGTCGGAGCGTGGAAGCCGCCGACGAGCCGACCATCGACCTCAGTGACGAGCTGGCCCTGGTCCGCGTCGTCCAGGAGTCCGCGCCCGAGCCCGCGACGCCGTCGCCTGACGACCTCGGCGCGCTGAACGCCCTGCTCGAGGAGGACACCGACCTGCCGCCGGTCCGGACGCTGCGGTCCGTGCGCCCCGAGGAGTCGGGCCCGGAGGAGTCGGGCCCGGAGGAGTCGGGCCCAGAGGAGTCGGGCCCGGACGACCTCCGGTCGGAGGATCCCGAGCCGGCGGAGCCGGAGCCCGAGCCGGAGCAGCCGGACGCCGACGTGGCGGATCCCGGTCCGGGACACTCCGAGCTCGGGACGCTGTACGCGATGCTCGGCTCCGACGGCTACAGCGAGGACTCCCCTCGCGTCTACGCCGGCCTGAGCGACGCCTCGGCGGTGCCCGAGACCGCCGGCGGCGGCTGGGAGCCGGCCATCGTCGTCAACTACCCCGTCGAGCCGAGCCCCGCCGAGGAGGCCGACCTGCCGGCCGCCGAGCACCCGGACCGCACCCAGGTGCCGATGGACGACCTCGCGTCGGTCGAGCTCGGCAGGCCGGTCGACGAGGCCGGCGACGACCAGCCGCCCGGCACCGACGAGCCGGCGCCGCCGTACGCGCGGACCGACGAGGCCGACCGGGCACAGGAGAACGAGGAGTTCCAGCTCTCGGAGCCTCCGACGCCCAAACCGGCCAAGCGCAAGCGGGCGGCCGTCCCGAGCTGGGACGAGATCATGTTCGGTGGGCCCAAGCCCCCCGCCTGACCTCGACCCCGCGCCAGATCAACGGTCGAGCGGCGACAGCTCCTCGTCGTCGCGCTCGAAGGGCAACGGGTCCGAAAGCGTGGCTCGGGCCACGGCCCGGGTCACCCGTCGGCGGTGGTGCATCCGGCAGAGCACCTCGTAGGCGACCAACGCGACCGGCTCGCCGACGGCGGTCGTGTCCCCGACCAGCACCTGCTCTCCTTCGAGGACCATCACCCCGTCGACCGTCCGGGCGTTGTGGGTGGCCCGCTCGCCGCACCAGCACAGGGCCCGGACCTGCAGCAGCTCGATCTTGTCGGCCAGCTCGACCAGCCGTTGCGAGGCGGGGAACAGCCGGGTCTGGAAGTCGGTCAGGATGCCGACGGCCATCACGTCGATCTGCAGCTCGTCGACGATCCGGGCCAGCTGGTCGACCTGGACCGACGCGTAGAACTGCGTCTCGTCGCAGATCAAGTAGTCGACCCGCTCGCCGCCCGTCAGCTGGCCGACGACGTAGTCCCAGAAGTCGAAACCCCGGGTGACCTCGATGGCCGGCCGGACCAGACCCAGCCGGGACGAGATCGTGGCCTCGCCCGCCCGGTCCTGGGAGGTGAACAGACGACCGAGGCGGCCTCCGGCGGTGTGGGTGTAGTCGAGCTGTAGCGCCAGCGTCGACTTGCCACAGTCCATCGGACCGGTGAAGTAGAGGAACTCGGCCACCCGCTGATCCTGCCATCCGGGCACCTCCGAGCCTCGGACGCCGAGCGGTGAGAAATCGACCGACCCTGTCCCGACCTGGCTCTAGGGTGTCGCTCAATCCCGTCCGAGGAGGTCTGCCCGATGATCATGACGTGTCCGGAGCCTGTCGAAGGGCCACCCACCACCGCGCTGCCGGCTCTGTCCAGCCGCGTCCGGGCCGTCCGCTCCTCGGTGATCCGCGACCTGCTGGCCCTCACGGAACGGCCGGGCGTCATCTCCTTCGCCGGGGGTCTGCCAGCGCCGGAGCTGTTCGACCTGGAGGGGGCTCACGCCTCCTTCGATGCCGTCCTGGCCGGCCGGGGCGCGGGCGAGGGCTCCGCCGGTGGCCGGAGTGCCCTGCAGTACTCCCCCACCGAAGGCAACCGGACGCTGCGGGAGCAGGTGGCTGCCCGCTACAGCGCACGTGGACTCCCGACCGAGGCCGCGGACATCCTGATCACGACCGGGTCCCAGCAGGGGTTGAGCCTGCTCTCGACGGTGCTGGTCGACCCCGGCGACGTCGTGCTGGTGGAGAGCCCGAGCTACCTGGCGGCGCTCCAGTCCTTCGCCCTGGCCGGCGCTCGGCTGGTCGCGGTCCCCTCCGGGGATGACGGCATCGACCTCGACGCCCTGGCGGGCCTGGCCGCCCGGCTGCAGCCGAAGGTGCTCTACACCGTGCCGACCTTCCAGAACCCGACCGGCCGGACCCTCGACGCGGAGAACCGCCGCGGGGTCGGCGCAGCCGCCGGGCGGTACGGGTTCCGGGTGCTCGAGGACGACCCGTACGCCGAGCTCCGCTACTCCGGCGACGCCGCGCTGCCGATCGCCGCGCTGGCCGCGCCGGGCCAGGTGGTGAGCACCGGCAGCTTCTCGAAGATCCTCGCGCCCGGTCTGCGGCTGGGCTGGGTCCGCGCCGACCCCCGGCTGCGGGCCGGTCTGGTGGTGGCCAAGCAGGCCGCCGACCTGCACACCTCCACCGTGGACCAGGCCGCGGCGGCGCACTACCTGTCCTCGGACCGGCTGGTCCCCGCTCTGGACCGCTCCCGGGACGCCTACCGGCTGCGCCGCGACGCCCTGCTGAGCGGACTGCCCGCCGCGCTGCCGCCCGGCAGCCACTGGACCAGCCCGGACGGCGGCATGTTCGTCTGGGCCACCCTGCCCCCGGGCTGGGACACCACGGCCCTGCTGACCACGGCGCTCGCCCACGACGTCGCCTTCGTCCCCGGCGCCCCGTTCTTCCCGGCCGACCCCGACCCCGCGACGATGCGGCTGTCCTTCACCACGTACGGGCCCGACGCCATCGCCGAAGGGCTGCGGCGCCTGTCGGCCGCGGTCGGTGCCGCCGGGTAACCTCCGGCCATGGAGAACACGAGCCCCCGCTCGGCGCCTCTGCTCTTCCGCCGGGACGAGGACTTCGCGCCACCCTTCGCCTCCGACGACCCGTTGCGGCAGCAGGACAGCCCCCTCGCCGCGGAGCCCGTCTGGGTGGTCACCGACTGGGCAGAGGCCCGCAGCGTGCTGGGCGACGCCGAGCACTTCAGCCGCGGCCGGGTCGAGGTCCGCGGGATGGATCCCGAGCGCAGGGCCAAGCTGCGGGCCGGGCAGCTGCTGGCCCAGGACCCGCCCGACCACACCCGGCTACGGCGGATGCTGACCGGTGAGTTCACGGTCAAGCGGATCAAGGGTCTGGAGCCGCGGATCACCGAGATCGTGGACGAGCACCTGGACCGGATGGAACAGCAGGGCCCGCCGTCGGACCTCGTAGCCGACTTCTCCCTGGCCATCCCGTCGCTGGTGATCTGCGAGCTGCTCGGGGTGCCGTACGAGGACCGCGAGGCCTTCCAGGAGCGGGCGGCGACGGTCATCGACTTCACCCTCCCGGACGAGGAGCGGCGCCGGGTCAGCGACGACTCGCGGGCCTACATGGGCGGGCTCGTCGACCGGCACCGGGCCGATCCGGGCGACGACCTGATCAGCCGGCTGATCGTCCGGCACGCCTCCGACGGCGGGGCCGACGACCTCAGCGACGACGAGCTGGTCGGGATCGGCAACCTGCTGCTGATCGCCGGCCACGAGACGACGTCCAACATGCTGGCTCTCGGCACGCTGGCCCTGCTGCGCCGACCGGACCAGCTCGCGGTGCTCCGGGACGAACCCGACTCGGTCCCGCGGGCGGTCGAGGAGCTGCTGCGCTACCTGAGCGTCGTGCACACCGCGCTGCCTCGGGTGGCGACGACCGAGGTGACGGTCCACGGCACCACGGTCGGTGAGGGTGACCTCGTCGCCGTCTCGCTGCCGGCGGCCAACCGGGACCCCGAGCTCACCGCCGGCGGTGACGCCCTCGACGTGCGTCGCGAACCCACCAACCACGTCGCCTTCGGCCACGGCATCCACCACTGCCTGGGCGCACCGCTCGCCCGGGCCGAGATGCAGATCGCCTTTCCGGCCCTGTTCCGCCGGTTCCCCCGGCTGGCCCTGGTCGACCAGGGCCGCCCCGCGTACCGCGAGCAGACCTTCATCTACGGTCTGACCGAGCTGCCGGTGACCTGGTGAGAGGGACGCAATGAGGGTCGAAGCCACGCCGGAGGTCTGCATCGGCGCCGGCAACTGCGTGCTGGCCGCGCCGGACCTGTTCGACCAGGACGACGACGGCACCGTGCAGGTGCTGCAGGCCGAAGTCCCGCCCGGCCAGGAGGACGAGGCGCAGGAGGCCGTCGAACGCTGCCCCGCCCGGGCGCTGGCGCTGGGCTGAGCCGGTCATGGCGACCGCGCGCGACGGATCACCCGGGCCCGCCAGGGTTGTTGGGTGAGTGACTGCCGCGACTACCCGGCCGCTACTCACCCAAACGACCGCGAGCCCCGATGTGGCTCAGCCGACCAGCAGCGGGACCAGCATCTCGGCCGCGGTCAGCGAGCCGTGCATGCCGACCAGGCTGAGCTCGCGCGGGAACTGCCGGGTCATCACCGCCCAGGAGTCGCGCAGGGCGACCAGGACGTGGCCGTAGCGTTCGCGGACGTCGTCGGCGACCGGGCCGAACCAGCCCTCGTCGACGGCCTCGTCCCGGGTCCGTACCCAGGCCCGGTCCCCCAGCAGGTCGCGCCAGCGGTCGGCAACGGCCACCGGTGAGTCGTCGTCGACGTAGAGCTGACGGAACCGGCCCTCACCGGCGAGCGCGGAGACCCCGGCCATCAGCTGGGCCTCGTCCTCGGCGACCACCTGGCGGCTGCTCGGGACGTCGACCATGCCGTGGTCGCCGGTGACGACCAGCACGACGTCGGCGGGCAGTGCGTCCCGGAGCCGCTCGCACATGGCGTCGACGCGGATCAGCTGGCGCAGCCAGTCCTCGGAGTCACAGCCGGACGTATGGCCGACGTGGTCGAGCTGCCGCTCGTAGGCGTAGACCAGGCTGCGCTCACCGCGGGCGGCGGCGGCCTGGACCAGCCCGATCCGGGTCTCCTCGGCGCGCTCGTGCTGGAAGGGGACGAAGCGGGCCCCGCGCAGCGCCGCCTCGGTCAGTCCACTGCCCGCGAAGCGTTCCAGACCGACGGAGCTCACCGAGACCCCGGCCGCCACGGCCTGCTCGAAGAAGGTCGGCCGGGGCTGGACGGCGCGGGCCAGCAGGTCGGACTCCCACGTGAGGGCGTTCAGGATCTCCCCGGTCTCGGGAATACGCGAGGTGTAGCCGACCATCCCGTGCTGACCGGGCGGCAGCCCCGTCCCCAGGCTGGTCAGGCTGGTCACGGTGGTGCTGGGCACCCCCGCCGTGATGGAGCGGCCCCGACCCAGCATCCCGGCCAGGAACGGCACCTCTCGGGAGGCCCGGCGCAGCAGGTTCCAGCCCAGCCCGTCGACGAGCACCACCACGTAGCGGGCCGACGCCGGCAGGTCCAGCGGGTCGTGCTCGTGTCCGGGGACGCCGAGGTGGTGACCGATACCGGGCATCAGCTCGGCCAGGCTGGCCGACCCGTAGGCCGGGAGCACCTGCCCGGCCAGCGTCGACCTCGTCGCGGCGGAGGTCACACGGGTCTCGCCGGCGCGGGGTCGGTCGGCTGGGGGCGTCTCATACCGCGGCCGCGCGCTGCAGCCCGCTCGAGAACTTCACCAGCCGGGCCACCCGGTCGGCTCCGTCCGCCGCCGCGCTCATCCGGACGGT
This sequence comes from uncultured Friedmanniella sp., assembly GCF_964244285.1. Lineage (NCBI taxonomy): Bacteria > Bacillati > Actinomycetota > Actinomycetes > Propionibacteriales > Nocardioidaceae > Friedmanniella > uncultured Friedmanniella sp. The sequence continues at coordinate 108,727 of NZ_CAXTHT010000005.1, read as the reverse complement.
CAGGTCGTCGCCCACGAGCGCGCCGGTGTACCCGTGGTCGGCCTCGCACTCCGGGTCGGGGCAGCTCGCCTGCTCGAGGTCGAGTCGACGGACCGCGCCCCAGCCGACCGAAAGCCAGGTCTCGGCCACCTCGGTGGACCCCGGCCGGTAGGACTCCGGCCGGCTGACCACCCGGGTCAGCACCACGGTGTTGATCTTGGTCAGGGCCACCGACTCGGTCGAGGATGCCGCCGCGATCCCGGTCAACGGCGGTTCGGCCGGCTGGTCGTCGGTGTGCCCCACGATCAGCCGCGTCGGCGTCAGCACGAGCACGGTGACGTGACGATGGATCTCGTCGTGGGCGAACGTCGTCTCGTGGTGGACCACGAAGTCCACCAGCTCCTCCTCCGCCACGGAGAGGATCACCGCCTCCTCGACCAGATCCGGGAAGTACCCGCACGCCTCGATGTCGGCCCGCAGGTCCCTCCGCATCGATCCAAGCCTCATGACCAGCATCCTGCCACGGCTCGGCAGGCCCGATGGCACCATCCACAGCCCGCTCGGGTGGCCCTCCCGCACTCAGGCGGACGCCGAAGGCAGCGCTGGGTCGCTGGGTCGATGTCCCCGGTGCGGTCTGGACGACCGAGCGAGCAGACACGCCTTTCCGTCTGTGAGGGAAGGAGGAAGACCGCACCTGAGGGGGACATCGGGCCCGGCGCCAAAATTACAGAGTCCTGGCCATGGGGTCGCGGCGGTCGTCGGTGGGAGCGGTGAAGATGCGGGCGCCGAGGACGGACATGGCGTTCAGCGAGGCGACGCAAGGGCTGAGGGAGACCGAGGCGAGCTGCGGCAGGTCGTCGGCCAGCTGGGCGACGCGGTGCAGCAGGTCCTCGATGCCGCCGATGTGGACGCCGGGGCTGCCGTGCCGACCGAACAGGGTGGGCGCGGCCTTGAGGTCGCGGACCATGGCGGCGGCGTCGGTGGTGGTCAGCGGCGGCACCCGGTAGACCGTGTCGCCGAGCAGCTCGGTGGGGATGCCCTCGAGGCCCATCGAGATCAGGGGGCCGAAGGCGGCGTCCTCACGGCTGGTGACCACGAGGGCGACGCCGGGCGGCGCCATCACCTGCACCACCGGCTCGCCCACGGCGCCGACGCGGTCGCCGAGACCGAGCTCGCGGACGAGGCTGTCGAGCTCGGACCAGGCGTGGGCCAGGTCGTCGGCGTCGGCCAGGCTGCGGTGTACGTTCGCCTGGTCGGGGCGGCCACGGACGGTCGCGGCGGTGGCCTTGAGAGCGACGTTCCAACCGAGGTGGTCCGCGACGGCGGTCGCCTCCTCGAGGCTGGCCACCGGATAGCGCCGGACCAGCGGGATGCCGTACGCGGCCAGCACCTCGGCGGACTCCTCGTCGGTCAGCTCGCGGCCCTGGGGGTGGCCCGACAGCACCCGGTGCACCACGCGCTTGGCGCGCAGGATGTCGGGGTCGAGCAGCGGCACCGCGCCGGGGTCGCGCTCGCGCCAGTGGGCGTACGCGGTGAGGGCGGCCAGCGCGTGGATGGCGTCGGCGGGGGCGTCGAAGCGGGGCAGCTGCCCCGGCCGGTCGGCCTCGTCCTCGTGGACCGTCGGCAGGTGGAAGTCCAGGAACACCCCGACCAAGGGCTTGTCGCCCTCGGCCGCGATCGCGTCGAGCGCGTCGATGACGTCCTCGGTGCCCTCCTCGTACACGTTGACGGCGGCGCAGACGATCGAGTCGCACGAGGGGTCGGCCAGGGCGGCCCGGGCGGCGGCCACGAACTCCTCCGGGCTCGCCTCCGACCGCAGCAGGACGGGCTGGGCGTCGGTGAGCAGCCCGACCGAGGTGGTGGTGTGCACCATCTGCTGGCACAGGGTGAACGAGTTGGTGATCAGCCGGATCTGGGAGCCGCGCGGCAGCGGCTGGCGGGCGGCGATCTTGGCGATGTCGAACATCGCGCCGCGGCGGTGCACCACCATCACCCCGGCCTGCCGGAAGAGGGCGTCGACGGCCTCGTCCGGGGCGTGCGCGAGGCCGCTCCTGACCCCGGAGTGGCTGGAGCGGCTGGTCCGGCCCGGCTCGATGACCACGACCGGCTTGCGTCGGGTCAGCCGCCGGGTGATCCGGGAGAACTTGCGCGGGTTGCCGATGGAGTCCAGCGAGAGCAGGCACACCCGGGTGGTCTCGTCGTCCTCCCAGTACTGCATCACGTCGTTGCCGGTGACGTCGGCGTAGTCGCCGGTGCTGATGAAGGAGGACAGGCCGAGATCCTGGCGTAGCGCCCGGTTCAGCAGCGCCACCCCCACGGCGGCGGACTGACAGAAGAGGCCGACCGAACCCTGCCGCGGCATCGGTCCGGGCGTGGAGTTGAGCTCCACCTCTGAGTGGGTGTTGATCAGGCCGAGGGCGTCCGGGCCGAGGGCGCGGATGCCGTAGGCCCTCGCGAGATTGACCACGGTGTGGTTGTCGTGCGGGCTGTAGTCGGTGCCGGTCAGGACGACGATGCCGTGCGCGCCCTTGTGCGCCGCGTCGATCACCACCCCGCCGAGCTGGGAGGTCGGGACGGAGAGGATCGCCAGGTCGAGGCGTCCGGGCGCGGTCGCGATCGAGCTGGCCGTGCGTACGCCCGCGACGGGCGCCTGGTCGGAGCTGACGGCGGTGATGTCGCCCCGGTAGCCGGCCCGCAGCATCGCGTTGACCATCCCCTGCACCCGCCGGCCGCCGCCGTAGACCACGACGCGCTCGGGGTGCAGCAGCCGGTGCACGGACGCGCTCTCGGCCCGGTGCTCGCGCCGCTCCATCACCCCGACCGAGGTGTCGGTCGGCAGGATCGGGAACTCGACGCTGAGGACACCGTCCTCGATCCCCTTCGACACCCGGTAGCCGGCGTCGGCGAAGACCTGCGCCATCCGCCGGTTCTCCGGCAGCACCTCGGCGACGAAACCGACGATGCCCCGCTCGCGCGCCGCCTCGGCCAGGTGCTCCAGCAGCAGCTGGGCGATGCCGCGGCCCTGGTGCGCGTCCTCGATCAGGAACGCGACCTCAGCCCGGTCGTCCTCGGTCCGGTCGAAGCGGCCGACGCCGATCATCTCGTCGCCCAGGGTGAGGATCAGCGCGACCCGGTCCACGTAGTCGACCTCGGTGAACCGCTTGACGTCGCGGTTGCTCAGCCGGGGGTACGGGGCAAAGAAGCGGAGGTACTTCGACTCCGGCGACACCCGCTCGTAGAAGGCGATCAGCTTCTCGGCGTCGGCCGGCACGATTGGCCGCAACCGGGCCACCCCGCCGTCGGTGAGCACCACGTCGGCTTCCCACTCGCGCGGGTAGCCCGGGGGGAGCTCCAGCTGGCTGACGGACACGGGCCAAGCCTAAGCGTCGCCGGTGACAGCCAGGTGAACCCTCGGATGCGGACGAGGACCCGTCGCCCACCAGAACGGGCGGCCCCGACGGCGGCCGGCACGTCACCGACGTCCAACGCCAGCCGCACCGTCAGGACGGCCGCTGGACCCCCGAGATCACCGAGGAGCAGCGGCACCAAGGCCACGCCGGATGGCAGAAGGCCATCTCGCGCACGCTGGACTGGGTCCGTGCCTCGAGGCGCCGGGCCCGACCGGCGCTTCAGGTGCAGTCCTCCTCCCTCAGCAGACGACGAAAACCGTGTCGCGCTGCCACGGCATCCAGACTGCACCGCGCCCCGCACGAGGGCGCCCCCGCATCTGGACGACCTTTTGGGCTGGGACGAGGCCGACGCCGCCCGGCTCGGCGCCCCCGATGTCCGGCCGGCGCGTCCCCCCGCTCCCTGAGCTTGTCGAAGAGCTTGACCCCGTCCACCGCTTCGACAATCTCGGGGGGCGGTGGGTAACGTCGCGGGCATGACGCTGCCGTCGATGAACCGACACCTCAGGGCGGCCCGCGATTTCCTCGTGCAGCACCGCGACGACTATGACACCGCCTACGCCGGGTTCAGCTGGCCGGAGCTGCCGCTCTTCAACTTCGCCACCGAGTGGTTCGACGGGCTGGCCGAGGAGAACCCCGACGGGCTCGCGCTGTGGGTGGTCGACGGCGAGGCCGAGACCCGGCTGACCTTCCGCGAGCTGGCGGACCGGTCCGTCGCCGTGGCGCAGTACCTGCACCACCTCGGGCTACGCCGCGGGGAGCGGGTGCTGGTCGTCCTTGGCAACGTCGTCCCGCTGTGGGAGGTGATGCTCGGGGCGATCCGGCTCGGCGCGGTGCTCATCCCCGCCACCCCCCAGCTCTCCCCCGCCGACCTGGCGGACCGCGTCAGCCGCGGCGACGCCCGGCTGCTGGTCGCCGACGCCCGCGACACCGACAAGTTCGCCGACCTCGAGCTGCCGCTCGGCAAGCTGGCCGTTGGCCCGGCCGGCGCCGGGGGTGTGCCCGCCGGGTGGCTGGACTACGCCGAGGTCGCGGACTTCCAGCACGCCGACCGGTACCTGCCCGGGATCAGCCGGGGCGCCGACCCGGTGCTGCTCTACTTCACCTCCGGCACCACCGCGCTGCCCAAGCTGGTCGAGCACACGCAGACGTCCTACCCGGTCGGCCACCTCTCCACCCTGTACTGGATGGGCCTGCGTCCCGGCGACGTCCACCTCAACATCTCCTCACCCGGCTGGGGCAAGCACGCCTGGAGCAACTTCTTCACCCCGTGGCTGGCCGGAGCCACGGTGCTGGTGCACACCTACACCCGCTTCGACCCGGCCGAGCTGCTCGAGGTGCTGCTCCGCTGCCGGGTCACCACCTTCTGCGCCCCGCCCACGGTGTGGCGGATGCTCGTGCAGACCGACCTGGCGTCGGTCCGGACCGAGCTGCGCGAGTGCCTGTCCGCCGGCGAGCCGCTCAATCCCGAGGTGATCGAACGGGTGCGCAGCGCCTGGGGTCTCACCATCCGCGACGGCTACGGCCAGACCGAGACCACCGCCCAGGTCGGCAACCCGCCCGGCCAGCCCCTCACGCCCGGCTCGATGGGCCGGCCGCTGCCCGGCTACGACGTGGTCCTGGTCGACCCGGCCACCGGTGAGGAGAGCGAGAGCGAGGGCGAGCTGTGCCTGCGGCTCGACCCCCGGCCGGTGGCGTTGATGAAGGGCTACAAGGCCACCGCCGACGCGATGGACGACGAGCTGAACGCCGAGTCGTTCACCGGCGGGGTCTACCACACCGGTGACGTGCTCAGCCGGGACGAGCACGGCTACCTGACCTACGTCGGCCGGGCCGACGACGTCTTCAAGTCCAGCGACTACAAGATCAGCCCGTTCGAGCTGGAGTCGGTGCTGATCGAGCACCCGGCCGTGGCCGAGGCCGCCGTCGTCGCCGCACCGGACGAGATCCGGCTGGCCGTGCCGAAGGCGTACGTGATCCTCGCGGCCGGGCAGCAGCCGGACGCCGACACCGCGCGGGCGATCCTCGGCTACGCGCGGGAGCACCTCGCCCCGTACAAGCGGGTACGGCGGCTGGAGTTCGGCGAGCTGCCCAAGACCATCAGCGGCAAGATCCGCCGGGTGGAGCTGCGCGAAGCCGAGGCCGCGCGCGGCGAGCGAGCCGAGGGTGAATACCGGGACTCCGACTTCACCTGGTGAGCCCTTGCCGGGCGATCCGCCTCCGCTCGGGCAGAATCGCCCAGGTGAGCGAGCAGCATGGCGCGTAGTTCCCGCAGCGCACCCCCCGCCGACGACGACTTCGTCGAGCGGATCCTCGACGTCGACGTCTCCTCGGAGATGCAGACCAGCTTCCTCGAGTACGCGTACTCCGTCATCTACTCCCGGGCGCTGCCCGACGCCCGCGACGGGCTCAAGCCGGTCCAGCGGCGGATCCTCTACTCGATGAACGAGATGGGCATCCGCCCCGACCGCAGCCACGTGAAGTGCGCCCGCGTCGTCGGTGAGGTGATGGGCAAGTACCACCCGCACGGCGACACCGCGATCTACGACGCCCTGGTGCGGACCGCGCAGCCGTGGACGATGCGGCTGCCGATGGTCGACGGGCACGGGAACTTCGGCTCGCTCGACTCCGGGCCCGCCGCCATGCGCTACACCGAGTGCCGGATGGCGCCGGCCGCGCTCTCGATGACCGAGGGCCTCAACTCCGACACCGTCGACTTCAAACCCAACTACGACGGCAAGGACGTCGAGCCGACCGTGCTGCCGGCCGCGTTCCCGAACCTGCTCGTCAACGGGGCCAGCGGCATCGCCGTGGGCATGGCCACCAACTGCGCCCCGCACAACCTGGTCGAGGTGGTCCAGGCGCTCCGGCACCTGATCCGGCACCCGGACGCGGACGTGGACGCCCTGATGCGCTTCATCCCGGGCCCCGACCTGCCGGGAGGCGGCAAGATCATCGGGCTCGACGGGGTCCGAGACGCTTACCACACAGGGAAAGGCTCGTTCCGGGTCCGGGCCACCGCCCGGATCGAGCAGGTGCACCCGCGTCGCAAGGGCATCGTGATCACCGAGCTGCCGTACATGGTCGGACCGGAGCGGGTGATCGAGCAGATCAAGAACCTCGTGACCGCCCGCAAGCTGCAGGGCATCGCCGACGTCAAGGACCTCACCGACCTGACGACCAACGGAACCCGCCTGGTGGTGGAGATCAAGAACGGGTTCAATCCCGAGGCGATCCTCGAACAGCTCTACAAGCAGACCAAGATCGAGGACAACTTCGCGATCAACGCCGTCGCCCTGGTCGAGGGCCAGCCCCGGACGCTGAGCCTGCGCGAGCTGCTCACGGTCTACCTCGAGCACCGCTACGAGGTGACGCGGCGCCGCACCGACTTCGCGCGCCGCAAGGCCGCCGACCGGCTGCACCTGGTCGAGGGGCTGATCACGGCCATTCTCGACATCGACGACGTCATCGCCATCATCCGGGGCAGCGACGACACGGCGGCGGCCCGCAGCCGGCTGCGCGAGGCGTTCGACCTCAGCGAGGTGCAGGCCAGCTACATCCTGGAGATGCCGCTCCGGCGGCTGACCCGCTTCTCGACCCTCGAGCTGGAGACCGAGCAGAGCGCGCTGGGGGCCGAGATCGCCGAGCTGACCGCGATCCTGGAGGACCGTGACCGGCTGCGGACGCTGGTCGGGGACGACCTGGCCGCGATGGCCAAGACGCACGGCTCGCCGCGGCGGACCATCCTGCTGGCCGCCAGCGGGGTGGTCACCACCGCCGCGGCCCCGCTCGAGGTGGCCGACGACCCCTGCTGGGTGCTGCTCTCCTCGAGCGGGCTGCTGGCCCGGACGGCCCACGCCGAGCCGCTGCCCGAGGGCGGCGACCGCTCGAGCCACGACGTGGTCATCAGCAAGATCATCGGCACCGCCCGTGGTGATCTCGGGATGATCACCAGTGCAGGCAGGTTGATCAAGATCAACTCACTCGACCTGCCCACCGTCCCGACCACGGCCAATGCGCCCAACCTGCAGGGCGGCACCCACGTCAGCGAGCTGGTCACCCTGGCGGGCGACGAGCAGCCGCTGGCCCTGACCACGCTCGTCCCCGACTCCCTCGGCCTGGCTCTGGGGACCGCGTCCGGGGTGGTGAAGCGCGTCAATGCCGAGGTGCTGGCCCGGGACTCCTGGGAGGTGATCCGGCTCGAGCCCGGCGACCGGCTCGTCGGGGCCGTCGAGCTGGCCAGTGCGGAGGTCGACCTGGTCTTCGTCTCCAGCGACGCCCAGCTGCTGCACTTCCCCGCGGCCGCAGTCCGACCGCAGGGGCGGTCCGGCGGCGGCATGGCCGGCATCAAGCTCGGCCCGGGCGCGAGTGCGGTCTTCTTCGGTGCGGTGTCCGTCGGGACCGGGCCGACCGGCGGCCGCGAGGAGGGCGCGCTGGTGGTCACCGTGGCCGGCAGCTCCGCGGCCCTGCCCGGCACCGACGCGGGCACGGTCAAGGTGACGCCCTTCACCGAGTACCCGGCCAAGGGACGGGCGACCGGCGGTGTCCGCTGCCACCGGTTCCTCCGCGGCGAGGACGCGTTGCTGCGAGCCTGGGCCGGACCGGCGCCCGCGCACGCCGCCGCGGCCAGCGGCGCCCCGGTCGAGCTGCCGCCCGCGCAAGGTCGACGCGACGGTTCCGGCACCCCGGCCGGTCAGCCGATCGCCGCGATCTCCTCGCCGCGATCCTGACACGCTCGATGTCAGTCGACCCCCTTAGGCTGCTGCCCGTGACCGACCCGAGCACCCCGTCCGAGGGCTTCGACGACCTGCTGGCCCGCAACGCCGACTACGCCGCGGGCTTTGCCGACGGCGGGCTCGAAGGCGTCGCCCGGGCCGGTGTCGCCGTGGTGACCTGCATGGACTCACGGATCGAGCCGCTGGGGATGCTCGAGCTGGGTCTCGGCGACGCCAAGATCATCCGGACACCGGGTGGACGGCTGACCCCGGACGCGCTGGTGGGTTGCGTTCTCGGCGTCCACCTGCTCGGGGTCGAGCGGATCCTGGTCGTCCCGCACACGCGCTGCGCGATGGCCAGCGGCGAGGACGCCGACCTCCTGGCCCGGGTCAGGGCCACGACCGGGGAGGACCTGGGTGAGATGCACCTCGGCGCCTCGACGGACCAGCGGGCCCGGCTGCTCGAGGACGTCCTCGCGCTGCGCGAGAACCCGCACCTCGCCGGGCGGGCCCTGGTCGGCGGCTTCCTCTACGACGTCGACAACGGCACCCTCACGCAGGTGGTCTGACGTGGCCACCCACTTCTACCGCCCCTCCGAAGGGCACCGGCTCAAGCACGATCCCTTCAATGCCATCGTCGCGCCGCGGCCGATCGGCTGGATCTCGAGCCGCTCGGCCGACGGGGTCCGCAACCTCGCGCCGTACAGCTTCTTCAACGCGTTCAACTACACCCCGCCGATCGTCGGCTTCTGCAGCACCGGCTACAAGCACTCGGTCCGCAACGTCGCCGAGACCGGTGAGTTCACCTGGAACCTGGTCAGCCGGCCGCAGGCCGAGGCGATGAACGCCACCTCCGCCACCGATGACGTCGACGAGTTCGAGCTGGCCGGTCTGGCCGGCGCACCCTCGGTGGAGGTCGCGCCGGAGCGGGTGGCCGGCGCCCCCGTCAGCTTCGAGTGCGTCCTCACGCAGCTCATCCGGCTCGCCGACCGGCGCGGAGCCGACGTCGACGCCTGGCTGACCCTCGGTGAGGTCGTCGCGGTGCACATCGACGAGTCGCTGGTCGCCGACGGCACCTACGACACGACCGCAGCCCGGCCGGTGGTCCGCTCGGGCGGGCCCAGCGCCTACTACGAGATCACGGCCGACCGCCGCTTCGACCTGGTGCGGCCGCAATGAGCCGCGTTGTGGTCGTCGGCTCGGTGAACCTCGACGCGACACTGCAGGTCGAGCGCATCCCCGGCCCTGGCGAGACCGTCGCGGCCAGGGCCGCGCGGGTCTCGGCCGGCGGCAAGGGGGCCAACCAGGCCTGTGCGGTCGTACGCGCTGGTGCCGGCTGCCTGATGGTCGGCGCGGTGGGAGACGACCAGGCCGCCGTCATGCTCACCCGAGAGCTGGAAGGACGCGGGGTCGAGCTGGACGGCCTGATGCGGCTGCCCGACGTCCAGTCTGGCGGGGCCACCGTCCTGGTCGACGACGCCGGCGAGAACTGCATCGTGGTCGTCGGCGGCGCCAACGCCGCCCTGACCGCCGAACAGGTCACGGCCGGGCTGCGCCAGGCCACCGACGTCGGGGCGGTGCTCACCCAGGGTGAGCTGAGCGTCGCCTGCGTCGAGGCTGCCGCCGCCTGGTCGATCGCCGCGGGCGTCCGCTTCGTGCACAACCTGGCGCCGTACCGGACGGTCTCGCCCGAGCTGCTCGCGGTCTGCGACCCGCTGGTGGTCAACGAGCACGAGGCTGCCGACCTCGCCGCCGAGCTGGGCAGCACGACCGAGGACGTCGACGAGCTGCTGGCCCTGCTGCGGGGGCACTGCCGGTCGGTGATCATCACCCTCGGAGGAGCCGGCGCGGCCTACTCCTCCCCCGCCGGCTCCGGCCGCCGGGCCTCGGACAAAGTGACCGTGGTCGACACCACCGGCGCCGGCGACGCCTTTGTCGGCGCCGCCATGGCCAGCCTGCTCACCGACGACGACCTGGCCCGGGCCTGCGAGGCCGGTGTCGCCTCAGGCGCGGCCGCCGTCCAGCACCCGGGCGCCCTGCCCCCTCTCTGAGCTCGACCAGCGCTCCCGGGTGAGCCGGTACTGGCGGAACTCGGCGCCGCCGTAGCTGACCTCGCCGTCGGGGAGGAACCCGAACCGGGACAACACTCGCTCTGCGCGGCGGCTCAGCGGCAGCGCGATCAGGACCTCGCCGAGGCCGAGCTCGCCGAAACCGCGTCCGAGCGCCTGCTGGAGCACCGCCGAGCCGTGGCCCCACCACGGGGGCGCGAGCACCAGCGCGAAGTCCTCGCCCGCCGGCTCCCGCTGGAAGCCGCACCAGCCGGCGAACTCGCCGTCGACCAACACCGCCCAGGGCCCGTGGCCGTTCGACACCCACTGCCCGTCCTTCGCCGCGACCCAGGCCGCGGCCGTCTCGGCGGTGAAGGAGGACGCCAGCGGCATGTGCGGTGCGTTCCGCGGCTCGTTCAGCAGGGCCAGCACCTCCTCCAGCGGCACCTCGGTCAGCCGGACGAGCTCGATCACGCGTCGATGGCGGCGGCGTCGAGGGAGTAGGCACCGTCGACGATGAACTCCCGGCGGGGAGCCACCTCGTTGCCCATCAGCATCTCGAAGACGGTCTCGGCCATCAGGCCGTCGTCGACGGTCATCCGGCGCAGGGTGCGGTGCCGCGGGCTCATGGTGGTGTCGGCGAGCTGGTCGGCGTCCATCTCGCCCAGGCCCTTGTAGCGCTGGGGCTCCTTGAAGGTGAGCCCCTTCTTGGTCAGCTCGGCGGCCCTGCGCTGGTACTCGGCGTCGGAGTAGGTGTAGATGTACCTCTCCATTCCCTTGCGCGGGTTGGTCAGCTCGAAGCGGTGCAGCGGCGGGACGGCGGTGAAGACCCGGCCGGCGTCGACCAGCGGACGCATGTACCGGAAGAACAGCGTGGCCAGCAGGCAGCGGATGTGGGCGCCGTCGGAGTCGGCGTCGGCCATGAAGACGATCTTGCCGTAGCGGGCGGCGTCGAGGTCGAAGCTGCGACCGCTGCCGGCCCCGACCACCTGGATGATCGACGCGCACTCCAGGTTCTTCAGCATGTCCCCGACGGAGGCCTTCTGCACGTTGAGGATCTTGCCGCGGATCGGCAGCAGCGCCTGGAACTCCGCGTTGCGCGCCAGCTTGGCCGTGCCCAGGGCCGAGTCGCCCTCGACGATGAACAGCTCGGAGCGGTCGACGTCGCTGCTGCGACAGTCCACCAGCTTGGCCGGCAACGAGGACGACTCGAGCGCGTTCTTGCGCCGCTGCGCCTCCCGGTGGGCCCGGGCCGCCACCCGCGCGCGGGACGCGCCGACCACCTTCTCCAGCACCGCGCGGGCCTGCGCCTTCGGACCGGCCTTGGTGGCGTTCAGGAAGTCCCCCAGCTCGCGCTCGACCACCTTCGCGACCAGTCGCGACACCGCCGGCGTACCGAGCACCTCCTTGGTCTGGCCCTCGAACTGCGGCTCCGCCAGCCGGACGGTGACCACAGCCGTCATCCCCTCGAGCACGTCGTCCTTGGTCACCTCCTCCCCGGCCTTGAGCAGCCGCTTCCCCGACAGGACGCCGCCGACGGTCTTCGTCAGCGCCCGCTCGAAGCCGGCCACGTGGGTGCCACCCTTGGGTGTGGCGATGATGTTCACGTAGGACTGAAGCCTGGTCTCGTAACCCTCGCCCCAGCGGACGGCGATGTCGACGTCCAGCTCGCGCTCGACGTCGGTGGGCTCCATGTGGCCGGCGTCGTCGAGCATCGGCACCGTCTCGGTGAAGCGGTCGACGCCCTGCAGCCGGACCACGTCGATCAGCGAGCGGTCGGGCGCCAGGAACTCGCAGAACTCGCTGATGCCGCCCTCGTGCCGGAACGTCTCCTCCAACACCTCAGGCGTCCGGGCGTCGGTGACCCGCAGCGCCAGCCCCGGCACGAGGAAGCTGGTCTGCCGGGCCCGGTTGTGCAGGTCGGCGAGCGAGAGCTCCGCGCCGGGCAGGAAGATCTGCCGGTCGGGCCAGTAGGTCACCCGCGTGCCTGTGGTGCCCTTGGGGGCACGGCCGAGCTTGCGCAGCGACCCACCCGGGGTGAACGCCGCCTGCGGCCCGTCCCCCGCGAACCCACCCGGCACGCCGCGGCGGAAGGACATGCCCCAGGTCGCCCCCATCCGGTCGACCTCGACGTCCAGCCGGGCCGCCAGGGCGTTCACCACCGACGAGCCGACGCCGTGCAGGCCGCCGGTCGCGTTGTAGGAGCCGGCCCCGAACTTGCCGCCCGCGTGCAGCTTGGTGAAGACGACCTCGACCCCGGACAGTCCCGTCCGCGGCTCGAGGTCCACCGGGATGCCTCGCCCGTGGTCGGTCACGGTGATGCCCGCATCGGGCCGCAGCACCACGGTGATGTCTCGACCGTGTCCACCGAGTGCCTCGTCGACGGCGTTGTCGATGATCTCCCAGAGGCAGTGCATCAGCCCCCGGGTGTCGGTCGAGCCGATGTACATCGCCGGCCGTTTGCGGACGGCCTCCAGGCCCTCCAGGACGAGGAGGTGCCGGGCCTCGTAGTCACGGTTCTCGGGGGCGGGGCTGGCGGGAGACACGCCGCGAGCGTACCGCCGGGGCCCGGTTGCCCGGCGCACGTAGGCTGACGCATCCGACCAGGTGTCGGGCTCCGAAGAGGAGGCAAGACCCGGCGCCGGCAACGGCCGGGGCATTTGTTACACAAGAGTCATGGGCTCGAGACGGGAAACGGAACAATCGGGCCCTGGTTGGATGTTGACTAGGCAGCAGGGACCGACTCCCGTCGGCCAAGCACCACCTGCTCGGCCCCATCCCGGGGTAGGTTCCACACCAGTATGAGGATCAGTTGATCATCAGGAAGCGAGGCCGATCGTGAGCACCTCAGTCATCGAAGGCGCCGAGTTGACTGCCGCCGATCGTTGCGATCGGTGCGGCGCACAGGCCTACGTGCGTGTCACTCTGGCCAGCGGGTTCGAGCTCCTTTTCTGTGCTCACCACAGCAAGGAGCACGCGGACAAGCTGCGTCAGGTGGCGCTGGAGATCCACGACGAGTCCGAGCGCATCAAGTAGCTCCGATACCCATCAGCCCGACCCCTCCCACCTTCGCGGTGCGAGGGGTTGTGTTGTCTCCGGACCCACCTCAGTCTTCGGACCCAACTCAGTCTTCGGGACTTTTGCGCAGCCTCAGGGCTGGTTGTCCCGCCACCAGCGGGCGAGCTCGCGGTCACTGGTCAGGCCAGTCCGCTCGTCGTAGCTCGGGTTGCGCTCCATGATGCGCGAGAGCCGCTCCTGCTCCCGGGGCGGCGCCCACCAACCGGGGCGGACCCGGGTGCGGCGCTCGAGCCGGGAGGCCAACAGCTCGGCACCCCGGCCCGCGCCGGCCACGGCCAGGCAGACGAACACGGTCACCAGGAGCACCCAGGAGACGGCCAAGGGGGGAGCCTTCCGAACGAGGACGGGACTGCGGCAAGCAGCACTTCACCCGTGGGCCGACCAGTTCGAGCACGTCCCCCGGTTGGTGCGGCGGTGCCGGCCGACGACCCCCCGATCGCGGCCGGCTCCGCCCGGCAAGCGAACTTGCCGATCAGAAGTACAACAGACCCTCCGCCGCCGACGCAGGGGTTTGACCGGTCGTGTCCGGTACTGGCCATGTCCTAATGCGGACACTCCTCCGGAGCCTCTCCCGAGGTGGCCCTAGAGGCCGTTCCGCAGGGCGTCGAACAGCCGGTCCAACCGGACGCGGTGGTCCTGGACCACGACGGCCGACGGCTCCGCGGCCACGAGGCGACGCGCGGTCTGCACCAGGACGGCAGCGTAGCCGGCCAGGACGAGCGCGGCGAGCAGCGTCGGGTCCCCCTCGAACGACGGGTCGTGCTCGAGCTCCTCGACGAGCGTCTGCTGCAGCTCGGCGGCGATTCCCCGGGCCCGGCCGACCAGGGCGGGCGAGGCCGCGACCGTACGGAAGAACGGCACCGAGCGGTCGTCCAGGCCAGAGAGCGGATGCTGCTCCTCAGCAAGCCGGACCGTCATCGCCTGAAGCGACGTGAGCACGTCCACCCCCGACGGACGGTCCTGGACGGCCGCGCGCAGCAGGTCGGCGGCGTCGACGGAGCGGTCGAGGTAGAGGTCCTCCTTGCGCGGGAAGTGGTTGAACACCGTCACCGTCGAGACCCCGGCCTCCCGTCCGACCTCGGCGACGGTGACCTCGTCGAACCCGCGCTCGAGAAACAACCGGGCAGCCGCCTCCGCGATCCGGACCCGGGTCTGCGGTCCGCCCCGCTCGCTGGTCCTGGGCACCGGCACTCACTTCCTCATCTGATCGACTTGTGTAACTAAACTTAGTGACATAACTTAGTCCTATGACCGACGCCATGCGCACCGACATTGTCCCCGACGACCACCGTGCCGGTCCGTTCCACCGCTCGCCCCAGACGCTGCGCGAGGCCTGGGTCGCCCTGACCGGGCTGGCGGCGGTGTTCCTGTTCGAGATGGTGGACAACTCGATCCTGAACGTCGCGCTGCCCACGATCGGCCGTGACCTGCACGCCTCCACCACCGGCCTTGCGTGGGTGACCGGCGCGTACGCGGTGGTCTTCGGCGGGTCGATGCTCGCCTTCGGCGCCGTGGCCGACCGGTTCGGCCGCCGCCGGATCATGCTCGTCGGGCTGGTCCTGCTCGGCGTGACCAGCCTGGCCACGGCCGTGGTCACCACGTCGGTCCAGCTGATCGCCGTCCGGATGGCCATGGGCGTCGCCGCGGCGATGACGACCCCGGGCTCGATGGCGCTGGCCTTCCGGCTGTTCGACGAGGACCGCCTACGCGTCCGCGCCCTCACCCTGATCTCGACGGTGGGTCTGGTGGGCCTCGCGGTCGGCCCGACCGCCGGTGGGTTCGTGGTCGCCGTAGCGCCCTGGCAGGTGCTGCTGCTGGTCAACGTGCCGGTCGCGGCGCTCGCGGTAGTCGGCATCCGGGTCGGCATCCCCGCCGACGACCCGGCCGAGCTGCACCGGGACCCGGTCGACCTCGTCGGCGCCGTGCTGGCCACCGTGAGCATCGTGACCGCCCTCGTCGCCCCGACCCTTTTCGTCGACGGCGGCGTCCGGTCGTGGTGGCCGTGGGCGATGACCGTCACGGCCGTCCTGGCCGCCGTCCTCTTCGTCGTCCGCGAGCGATCCGCGCGGTTCCCGCTCCTCGACCTCACCCTGGTGGGGCACCCCCTGGTCTCCAGCGGGCTGGCATTCAAGGCCGCGACGGGTCTGGCGACCGCCGGCCTGGGCTACCTGGTGACGCTCCAGCTACAGCTCGCCTGGGGCTGGCGGCCGGCCCTCGCCGCCCTCGGGCTGCTGCCGCAGGTGGTCGTCCTGATCGCCGGCGGAGCGTTCGTCGACCCGTTCGTGCGGCGCGTCGGCCTGGAGCGGGCCGCCTGGCTCAGTGCCATCGCGGTCGTCCTCGGCCTCGCCGTCTACGCCTGCCTGAGCCCCCTCGACTACCCCTGGGTCGCTGCCGCCCTTGTCCTCGTCGCGGCCGGGATGCGGGTCGTCGGTGTCGTCGCCGGCACCAACGTCCTGCGCGGTCTGCCCGCCGACCGCACCACCATCGGTGCCGCCCTGGTCGACACCTCGACCGAGGTCGCCTCCGGCGTCGGCATCGCCGTCGCCGGCACCCTTCTTGCCGCCCTCTTCACCGGTGCGCTGCTGGGATCGCCCTGGAGCAGCCAGCAGGCCGCCGAGTTCACCGCGACCGTCCGGGTCGCCGGACTCACCCTGACCGTGGTCGCCGCCGCCCTGGTCGGCTGGGGCGTCTCCCGCGGCCGGCACGCCGCGGCCCGGCGGTAGTCGGGACCTCCGGCCAGAGCCGTACGGCGGGCTGGTGACGGGGTCGGACGAGCGGCTTGAGACCCTGGACGGGTCAGCTCGAGCCGGAGGACGGAGCCGCTCGAGGACTCCAGAGAAGTGAGAGGCAGTTCGGCATGCGCATCGTCCAGGTAGGTCTCGGGGGCTTCGGTCGGGACTGGGCCACCCACGCCATCCCACTCGTCCCCGAGGTGGAGGTCGTGGCCACGGCCGACGTCTTCGCCGGCTCCCGGGAGCTGGCCATCGCGGCCGGGCTGACGACCGAGGAGCGCTGCTACCCCACGGTCGAGGCGGCCCTCGAGGCGACCGATCCCGAGGCGGTGCTGGTCACCGCCAGCCTGGTCGGCCACGTCCCCGCGGCCAGGACAGCCCTGGAATCGGGTCGACACGTCCTGATCGAGAAGCCGTTCGCGCCCAGCATCGCCGACGCCAAGGAGCTGATCGCCCTCGCCGACGCGCGGGGCCTGACCGTCGCGGTCAGCCAGAACTACCGCTTCTTCCCGGCGGTGCGGGCGGTGCAGAAGATCGTCGCCGAGCAGACCTACGGCGACCTGCACGCGGTCGCCGTCGACTTCCGCCAGAGCTCAGGAGGCGACGGCGTGGTCAAGCCGCACCACGCGCTCGAGGAGCCGTTGCTGGTGGACATGTCGATCCACCACTTCGACCTGATCCGCACCGTGCTGGGCCGGGAGGTGACCACGGTCGACCTCCGCACCTGGGACCCGTCCTGGTCGCTGTTCACCGGCCCGTCGGAGGGGGCGGGGCTGATCGAGTCCTCACCCGACCTGGTGACGAGCTACCGGGCCAGCTGGGTGAGCAGCGGCGTCCGCACCGCCTGGGCCGGGGAGTGGCGGATGGACTTCGCCGACGCCGAGGTCTGGTGGACCAGCCGCGGCGACGGCTCCGAGGGCTGGCGCTCCGACGAGGTCCGGGTACGCCGGGGCGAGACGGTCGAGAAGCTGGCCCTACCGACCGTGCCGCGGGTCGACCGGGCCGGCAGCCTGACCGAGTTCGTGACCGCCATCGCGGAGGGCCGCGAGCCGCTCATCTCCGGCCGCAACAACCTCGGCAGCCTGGCCACCACCTACGCCGCCGTCGAGTCGGCCCGGACCCGGCAGCCGGTACCGCTGGCCGACTGGCTCTGAGCACCGGCTCGGCGGTCTCAGTCCTGGGCGGCGAGCAGCAGGGTAGCCAGCGGCTCGAGGATCGTCATGAGCTCGTCGAGCTCCTCCGGCTCGAGGCTCTCGTACGGTCGGGCCGCGAGGTCATCGGTCAGCGACTCCACCCGCTGCTTGACGGCGCGACCCGCCTCGCTCAGCCACGTGTCGTCGCCGATCAGGCCGCGGTCGCGCATCCCGTCGATCACGGCGGCGAGCTGGGCCGCCGGGAGGTGGTGGATGCGCCCGAACTTGTCCGCCGGCAGCCCCAGGTCGAGGGCGGCCAGGACGTGCGCCTCGAGCCCGCCGACCCCTTCGACCATCAGGGCCGCGATGTGCCCGTCGCCACGGTGCTCCCGCAGCAGGGATGCGGCCCAGAACATCCGGGCGACCACCTCCCCGGGGACCGGGAGGGCGCGCAACGCGGCGTACATCGGTCGTCCCTGGGTCGGTGCGCTCGTCGCGGCCCTGGTCAGCAGCTCCGTGCCGCGCGCCAAGGCCGGACCGTCAACGCGGATGCCGAGGATCCGCCGCAGCGCCTTGACACAGCCCTCCTGGCGGGCGGCGATGGCCGCTTCGGGGGTGGTGGTGCGCCACACCTTCGGGAGGTGGCGCGCCACCTCGCCCGGGGCGAAGTTGTAGAAGAGCGCGTCGACCACCTCCGCTGTCGGCAGGCCCAGCGGCGCCGCCCGTCCGGCGAAGTAGGTGTCCCAGTAGTTGGTGAAGCCCAGGGCGAACATGGCCTCGTTGGGCTCGTCGGCAGAGTAGGGAACCATGCCGATCGGCTCGACGAGTGCGAACATCCGGCGGGCCATCGAGTTCATCCTCACTCCTTCTGCTGCGGCGCAGCACCCCTGGCGGGTACCGCTACCAGTTGGACGACCGTGGCCCGCGGAACTCATCGGGCAGCGCGCCGTGAAGGACAGCAGGTGCTGACGTGGCGTCAGCTGGAGCAGCGTGTGAATTCCGCTGGCGCTCGCGCGTGCCCCTTCGCTACGGTGCCTCCCAGCAGCAGGGTTGCCCCTGCCCTGAGATCTCCGGAGGTGGACCGTGCCCACGTTCGCCGGTGTCAACCACTTCGCCCTGAGCGTCACCGACCTCGACCGCAGCACCCGCTTCTACACGGAGGTCCTGGGCCTGGTCGCGGTGCTCGACTTCGGCTACGGCCGGGTGTGTCTGGACCGGCGGTCCGGCTTCAGCGTCGGACTGGTGCACCACCCCGGCAGCACGCTCGAGCCGTTCTCCGAGCTGAACCCCGGCCTGGACCACCTGGGCCTCACCGCCGAGTCCCGCGACGAGCTCGTCTCGTGGCAGGAGCGCCTGGAGGCGTTGGGCGTGCCGCACAGCCCGATCCAGGACACCGAGCTCGGTCACCACCTCAACTTCCGCGACCCCGACGGGATCGCGCTGGAGCTCCAGGCACCCCGCGAGGTGTACCGGCAGATCGTCGCCCAGCTGCGCGGCGGCCAGGTGCCGGACGAGGTCCTCCTTGCCCAGGCCGCCCAGATCCTGGGGGCCCAGCTGGTGGTCGGCGCCGACGTCGGCTAGGTGGCAGCCCGATCGGGCACCCGTTCCGTCGACTGACCTGGAGGCGCTCAGACCGCGCGAACCCGGGCGAGGCTCGCCCGTGCGTGGGCGTCGTCCCAGCAGACGGCGGCCTCCCAGGCGTGCGAGGCCTGCTCGGCGATGTCGTAGACGCTCTCCGACAGCGCTGCCGCGTTGTCGGGCAGCACCAGGTCGAGGTCGGGGACGTCGACGTGCGCCTCGTCCCAGTCGATCAACGCGACCCGGTCGGCGGTGATGCGGATGTTGCCCGGATTGGGGTCGCCGTGGACGACGCAGCACTCGCGACCGACCAGCCGCGCCCAGGCCGCGCGGCACCGGGTGACGCCTTCGACGGGCATGGCGCCAAGGTCGACCTTCGTGCCGGTCCGCGCCTGCAGCAGGTCGGTCGACGAGCGCCATCCCGGACGCTGCGGCCACCCCGGCGTCAACCGGTGCAGCTCGCGCAGCGTCTCGGCGACGCGGCGCCAGTCGGACCCGGACTGCGGTGGTCCGCCCTCGACGTAGGTCATCACCACCAACCCGTCCGCGTACAGCTGGCCATCGCTCGTGGCGATCGGCACCGGGACCATCAGTCCTTCCCGGTCGAGGTGGCGTAGCAAGTCGGTCTCCCAGGCCAGGTCGGCGTCGCTCCGACTGCCGAGGCGGCCGACTGCGAGCTGTCCCCTGACGCGCACGCTCCAGACCTGGTTGGCGACGCCGCCCTTGAGCGGCTCGACGAGGTCGACGTCCTCACCCCACTGCGCGAGCGCCTCCCACCCCATGACTCGCATCCTCCCAAAGCCTCTGACCCCGCCAGTCGGGACCACCGCGCTCTCCTGGGTGAGTGACTGCCGCATAGTCGCGGCACTCACTCACCCAGAAGCCGTGCGGCTCGAGACGGTGCGGCGGTTAGGCTGCGAGGGTGAACGACCGCGACCCTCAGTGGAGGCCGCCATCCCCGGTCAGCGACCGTGGCATCCCCTCAGCGGCCGCGCCGGCTCCGCGGCGGGCGTCCTTCCTGCCCGAGACGGCGCCGGTGCCGGCGGCACGGACCGGGTGGCGCGGCACGCTGAACCGGCTGGGCATCAAGGTGGCGCCGAGCGCGGAGGAGCTGCGGTACGCCGAGGACGTGGCCGTGGTCAGCAGGCACTGGGTGGGGCCGAAGACGATCGTGGTGGCCAACGGCAAGGGCGGCAGCTCCAAGACCCCGGTAGTGATCGGCCTGTCGGCGGTGTTCGCCCGCTACGGCGGCGGCGGGGTGTGCGCGTGGAGCAACCACCAGATGCGTGGGACGTTGGGCTGGCACACCGTGCAGGACCCGCACGCGGCGACGACCCAGGACCTGCTGGCGGCCGCTCCCGCCCTGCTGGAGGCGGCGGGACAGATCGGCGACCTGGCGCGGTTCGTGCACCACCAGCCGCACGACCGCTACGACGTGCTGCAGGCGGACCCGACGAAGACCTCCGACAAGCAGCGGTTCGACCACCACGCCGTGGACACCATCCACTCCGTGCTGTCCCGCTTCTACCGGGTGATCGTGATGGACTCCGACAACGACGAGTCGACGGTGCACTGGCGACGGATGATGGACCACGCCGACCAGCTGGTGGTGGCGACGACCACCGACGACATCCGCGCCGAGACCGGGCGGCTGATGCTGGAGGACCTGCGCGGCCGCGGGCCGCACGCCAGCCGGCTGGCCGAGAACGCCGTCGTCGTGGTGTCCCAGGCCCATCAGGACGAGCCGCCGGCCGCCGGGGTGGCGGCGAAGTTCACCGAGTACGGGCTCCCGGTGGCGACGATCCCCTACGACCAGGGCATGAAGAGGCTCAAGATCACCTACGACGGACTGACCCCGGCCACCCGCCGCGCCTACCTGGCCGCTGCGGCCCTGGTCGCCCGCTCCCTGCACGACTGACGGCGTACGCCCCGGCGGGCCCGCTCGTTCGCCGGTTGTCGGCCCGGACTGGTAGACATTCCTCCCGTGAAGGACAGAACTCCCGCCGGTCAGCGCACCTCCGTCTACGCCCTGCTGAGCGACCTGCTTCCCGTGCTGAGCCCGGGGTCGAGCCTGGATCAGGAGCGGGACGAGGTGCTGGTGCCGTTGGCGGGGGCCCGGGCCCGGGTGTCGACGGCGACCCTGCTGACGGCCTGCGCCACGGAGCGGGAGCGACGCTGGCCCCAGGTGGTGGAGACCTGGCTCGCGGGGGTCGACCGTCAGCTCGCTGACGCGGCGTCGGAGGGTCAGGTGGACCCCCACCGGCTGCGGGTGCAGGCCGTCCCTCGCGGCGACGACGCCGGTGCCGGCGTCAGAGCGGGCTTCAACTCCGCCTTCGACCTGCTGGTCGTGGAGGATCGCGCCGGCGCGTCGCGTCGGCTGCTGCCGCTCGACCTCGAGGGTCTCGGCCTCAGCGCCGAGGAGGCGGTGCGGGCGGGCCTCGACGCCACGATCGGCGAGGTGCTGGTCCGGCTGGACGTCCGTCCGCACACCCTGCCCGGCGGCGGTGAGATCCGGATGGCCAGCGCCGACGGCGTCCCCTACGTATCGGCGGGGATCACCTCGGTGCGTCAGCTGGCCGGGGCGGACAGCCCGTACGGCACCTTGGTCGGCGTGCCGCGGCACTCGATGATCGTCCTGCAGCCCGTCAGCTCGCGCTCGGTCCTCGACGGCCTGCCCGTGCTCGCGGACCTGGTCGGCTCGATGTTCGACAG
This sequence comes from uncultured Friedmanniella sp., assembly GCF_964244285.1. Lineage (NCBI taxonomy): Bacteria > Bacillati > Actinomycetota > Actinomycetes > Propionibacteriales > Nocardioidaceae > Friedmanniella > uncultured Friedmanniella sp. Next base: position 87,345 of record NZ_CAXTHT010000005.1, on the reverse strand, counting down.
CGCGACCGACCGGTGCGCCCGTGCGGTCTACTGGTTCGTCGGCGCCGAGGCGTACCCGGTCGGCGCGACCGCGAGTGCGGACGGGCGGCCCTCGCTCAGCCTGCCCCCGCAGCTGGAGTCGGTCGTCGCCTCGCTGCCGGACTGACTCACGCTCGGGCCTGACCCGGCAGGACCGACCTCCCTCACGGTTCCGGGTTGGGAACCTTCAGCTCGGCCAGAGCGGCGGCGCGCTGCTCGCGCAGGTAGCCGAGCGCAGCCGCTCGGCCCCCGGTCTCCCACGCCGCCACGAGCGGCTCATGCCAGTCCGCGATCGCGGTGGCCTGGACGGACCTGGCCCACTCGGCCGCCTCGCGGGCGGGCTCGACCGGGGACCCGGATTCGAGCAGCACCCGCCACCCCGGCACCTCGAACCACCGGCGCGGTGGGAGGCGTTCGCCGAGGGGAAGGGCGAACTGCTGCTCGGCGTCGGCGGCAAACCGCTCGACGCTCCACGGCTCGACCAGCGGCAGGACGTCACCGACGACGAACTGCTCGATCTGATCCTCGTGCTCAGGGTCGGTGAGATCGAACTGCCTGGGTCCATGACGCCGGGTGTCGCTGCTCAGACCGACCCGCAGTGCGGGGTGGAAGGGACCCTGCACCAGGGGAGTGGCCCCGCCCATCAGGTGCGGACGGTCGCTACCTCGCACCCGGGACAGGCCCACCCAGACCAGCACCCAGTCCGCAGGCTGGCGCACGAGCAGCGCCTTGACGCCACGGCCAGCCACCGCCCACTCGCCGGGCAGCCGCTCACCGAGCCGGGCGGCCACTCCGGTCCACCGCTTCGCGGTCTCATCCACCACGGCGCAGCCCTATCGAGCAGGAGCCGGGGCCGGGGCCGCAGGCGCGGCAGGCGCGGCAGGGACGGTCGGCCGCAGCGTCTCCGAGGGACCCAGCGGTGCGAGCCAGCCCTGCACCCTGGCCTCCCACGCCGTGCTGATCCCCGCCTTGCCGGTCTTCAGGTCGATCACCCGCACCACCTCGTGCCCGCCCGCGGCCGTCGTCCGCTCGATCACGATGTCCGGGCGGATGGAGCCGGGAGTTCCGGTCGGAACCTGCTGACCGGTGGCGTCGAACGAGATCTCCGGCCGGATCCGGTACCCGCTGTCCGGCCCGACGAGGGTGTCCCCGTTGGCCCTCAACCATTCCGCGAGCTCGGTGTGGGCGTAGCTCCCGAGACGCTGCGGGGTGGCGGCACTCCCCTCGCGGGCGACGCGGTCGACCGCGTGCTGCCAGGCGACGTCGGTCTCGTGCTGCAGCTGCGGCCCGATGTCGGTCCGGATCTGGTCCACCTGGGCCCGGACCACCGGGTCGGACTTCGCCAGCTGCGGGTCGTTGACCGGCGTGGTGTCCGCCGGGTGGTGGCCGCCCGTACCGGCGCCACCGTCGGTCCCGCCACCGACGGTCCCACTACCGGCAGTCGGGCCCTCGGCGGTGTGCCCCGGGGCCGCAGTCGGGCCGTCGGTCCCGGTGCCCGAGCCGCCGCCGGGGTGGCCGGGAGAGGTGGTCGACCCGTCGTTCACCGGCGTCCGGTCGGGGACAGTCGTGTCCTGGCCCGGGCGGAGCGGGGCGTCCTCGCTCGGACCGGCTGGGGTGCGGTCTACGGGCTGGTCGCGGGCGGGCGGCACGTCGACCGGGTCGTGGCCGCTGCCGGGGACGTCGGTCGAGACGTGGTCGCGACCGACCACCGGGATCTCGACCTCGACGGGCCGGACGTGGACCGCGCCGTCCAGGTCCGCGGTCCTCGCCAGGCGGGCGAGCGCCTCCATGGTGGGACCGGACAGGACGCGCAGTCCCTCGGCGGCCTTGGTGGCGAGGTAGAGCGGGTCGGTCACCTTGACCACCGTCTCGGCGACCCGTCCGAACTTGCCGAGGCTGCCGAGCTTGGTGGGGGCGACGAAGAAGGTGGCGATGTTGAAGCCCGACTCGCCCAGCGTGCGCCAGCCGTTCTCCTTCCACTTGTGGAAGGGGTCGTCGGCGTACGCGTCGATGCCGACCCAGCTGGCGACGCCGGCCGCGGTCGCCATCTGGCTGTCGCGGATGAACGAGCCCACCGGTCCGGGGATCTGCGTGGCCAACCCGGTGCCCAGGGGTCCCATCGTCGCGGCGCCCACCACGAACATGCCCAGCCCCTTGAACGTCTGGCCCATGGTGGACCAGGAGTGGTCCCAGTTCCAGTCCCACAGGTCGCTGCCCGGCTCGTAGCTGAAGCCGGCGAAGCCGGCCAGTCCGCCGACGAGGGAGCTGACCCCGTCGCCGATGCCGTGCACGATGCTCTCGCTGCAGTCCTCCTTGCGCTCCACCGTCTGGCCCCAGGGCATGGCGGCGTTGTCGGGGATCTGGTCGACGCCGTAACCCTGCCCCCCGTTGGCCTCGCTCGCCGCGCTGATGTGGGCGTGGCCGTAGACGTCGTAGATGGCGTTCGCGCACGTGCGCTCGGCCGCCCACAGCGCCTCCTGCTGGTCGTTGGTGCGCCGGATCAGGGCGTTGTTGGCGTCGACACTGGCCTGGTCCTCGTTCCAGTCGACGGTCGTCGTCATGGTCTCGCCCTTGAAGTGGGTGGTCTTCTCCACCCCGTGGGCGATGCCGGCCAGGAACGTCTTGGCGTCCGAGCGGATGGTCGCCACAGCGGCCTTGATGGTGCGCACCTCCTCGGCGAAGGTCTCCAGAGCCGTCGCAACCGTGCCGACGTCGGTGCCGAACTCCTCGGCGTCGGTCTTGACCGGGTTCATGGCGGAGAAGAGGGTCGCGTCCTCGGGGGCGTCGTAGGAGGCGGAGAGCTTCTGCCAGGCCGTCAGGACCGTCCCGCCCTGGGTGCTGACCCCGGTACCCACCTTTCGCATGTGCGCCGCGGCAGACGTGATCGTGTCCGGGGACATCGAGTCCCCGGGCATGGTGGTCGTGCTGATCGCATCAGGCATGACGTGTCCTTCCGCCCCGGCGCGGGACGACGTGTCGAGCGGTGTCCCCGGGTGAACGGTGTCCGCGGGTCAGGGATCGATGGGCAGGGCGTTGGCGTTGCCTACTTGGGGATCTTGCTGATCCGGGCTCGCGACGCGTTGGTCTGGTAGGTGGCGACCATCTCCTCGTCACCGTGCACGTACGCGGTGGTCGCGGCGGCAGCGCCGGTCAGACAGGCGTTGACCCGTTGGCCGAGAGCCTCCAGCCGCTTGTCCTGCACCTCGAAGAAGCCGTTCAGGGCCGGGATGATGGCGCCGCTGCCGCCGCATCCGCTCCCTGCGGCCTTCACGGCGCCCCCCAAGGGCTTGAGCAGGGTGGCGAACTCCTCCGCGTCGTGCTCGGTCGCGGTGAGGACCTTCTTCACCCCGGCCGGGTTGATGTCGTACTTCGTCACGGCTCGGCTCCCACCCTCAGATGTTCGAGACGGCGTTACCGGCGTGGCGGAGGGCCGTCAGGGCGGTCTCGTCGTTCTGCTCCAGCGACAGGCGCAGCACCTTGATGGTGTCCCTGACCTCCTGGGCCTTGGTGTTCCAGCGGATCTCCTTGGCCCGGTACTCCTCGGAGACGTCGGTGGCCTCGTAGTGCGCCATGGCGGCCTTGACCTGCTGGTCCCGCTGGTTCAGCAGAGCCTCCAGCAGGCTGGCCACCCGGTTGAACTCGCCCTGGGACTCCCCCGAGCTGACGGTGTTGAACGCGCGGTCTCCCTGACCGACCGAAACTCCCTGCGGCATGGCTGGCTCCTTCGTCGAAGTGTGGACGTGCGAACAGCGGCCCGCGCGAGGCGCGGGCCGGAGGGTCGGTCAGTGCCCGCCGCTGAAACGAGCGGCGTCGAAGTTGACCGACGACATCAGGCCACGGGTCTCGTCGGCCTGCTGCTGCTCACCGGTGACGAACGCACTGTCCATCCCTCCGACGCCCTGCAGGACCGAGGCCAGCGCCTGGTTGAGACCGACGGCGATCTCGTCGGCCCGACCCTTGAACTCCAGGAACGCGGCCTTGCCCGCCCCCTGGAAGTCGTTCTGCACCGGGTCCCCGGCCCGCGCCAGCTGCCGGACGTGGCTACCCAGGTCGTCGTTCGACGACGAGGTCTGCTTGGCCAGAGTCGACAGCGTCTCGGCGCCCATCGCGAATTTCATGTTCCTGCTCGTCCTCCCCTAGAGCGACGATCCCCTGGCTGGGCCGTCAAGACGGTCCACGCTAACCAACGCGGAGGTCGAGGCCAACGTCTTCGTCCACATTTCCTTCTGAGCTCCTGCCTTCCTCCTGCCTGCCTGTGAGCAGGATCACGCGGGTTCCCGGAGTGAGGGGGTCCGAAGCCGTGGCTGCACGTATCTCATCGCTACCGGCCGCCGAAAGGTCCGGTTTCGGGGGCCTGAGCTGGGCCATGCAGTAAGTTTCGTTCCCGTCGGGAGCAGCCCGGCCCTGCTCGACCGGCTGAGCATTCCCCACCGCGAGGAGGTCCCCCGTGCCCGCAGCCCTCCTCGGAGCGCACAGCTGCGGACGGTGCGGCGGGGAGCAGGAGTCCGGCGGCACCTGCGCCGACTGTGCGGCTCGCTGGCTCCCCGCCGCGGACGCGGCGATCGACCTGAGGACCACGCTCGCCCTGACCGGAGTCGTCGAGGCCGGCCCCGGTCGGCGGCGGGCCGCCCGGCTCCTGGACCTGCTGCCCCCGCTCGCCCTGCTCGTCTGGTTCCTGACCACGCTCGACCACCGGGCGATCGTCCCGTGGCCTGTGCCGCTGCTGACCGCGGTGGCCGTGGCGCTCGGCGAGGTCGCGCTGCTGACCCTGGTCGGGCGGACGCCGGCCCGCCGGCTGCTGGGGCTGCGGACGGTCGACGAGCTGACCGGGACCCCGGTACGCCCCGTCCGGCTGGCCCGGCGGCTGGTGCGCAGCGGCCGGGCGGACCTGCTCTGCGCCGACCTTCGGCGGGGACGTGACCCGGTAGCCGTCGGACCGGTGGCCGCGCCCGGGCGCCCGGTGACCGGTTCGGCTCCCCTCGCCCGGGCGATGCCGACCGACAGGACGGCGTCGGGCCCGAGCACGCCGACGACCAGTTCACGCCCCTCGGTGAACGGTGTCCTCTCGGTGGACGTCGTGCTGGAGGGCGGGGTGCGGCACGAGGTCAGCAACGCGCTGCTGGTGGGCCGGAGCCCTGCCGACCCCACCGACGCCGGCCGGCCGCTGCTGGCCTGGCCCGACCTGTCACGCCGGCTCGCCAAGACCCACCTGCTGCTGGAGTGGTCGGGCCAACAGCTCGGCGTCACCGACCTCGGCTCCGCGACCGGGACGGCCGTGGTCGGGCCCGGCGGGGCGCGGCAGCTGCTGCTGCCCGGCATCCGGACCGACGTGGCGGTCGGCTCGCTCATCCTCTGCGGCGGCCGCAGCATCAAGGTGGTGCCGCATGGCTGAGGAGAGCCGGGACGTGCCGGTCGTCGGGATCGGCCACCCGTTGGCCGACCAGGTCGGCGGGGCCGACTCGGACGCCTGGGTGCTGACCGAGAGCCGGGCGCCGGTGATCCACCTCAACCCGCTCCGGGTCAACCTGCTCGCCACGGCGGCCCGGGACGGCCGCCGCGTCGTCCTCGCCACCGACGAGCACTCGGTGCTCACCCCGGCGTTCGCCGCGGTCTGGCGCAAGGCCGGCGCCACCTGGGTGGTCCGCGAGGCCCGCGGGGGCCTGCGCAGCGGCTTCACCGGCCGCCGGCTCGCCGGGGTCGAGGACTCCTGGCGACTGCCCCCGCCGGTCGAGGTGGACGAGGTGTCGGTCAACCACCTGCGGCCGGCCACGCTGGGGGCGCTGCAGCTGACGGCCTTCGTCTCCAGCCGCCATCCCGCGCGCGACTCGACGCTGCTCGGCGGTCCGGTGGCCGAGCTCGCGGAGGCCGGCCTCGGCGCTCCGCCCCTCCTGTGGGGACGTCACGAGCCCCTGATGTCGCCCTGGGACCGGCAGGCGCTGACCCGTGACGTGCGGGCACAGATGCCCGGGGAGACCGCCGTCCTCGCCGGCGGACCGGGACTCGCCGCGGTAGTCACCGCTCAGCGGACGCGCCACGGCGTGGAGGAGATGACCACCGCCCACCTCGCCCTGCGACCCACCGACGCCGGACAGCTCGCCGAGCTCCGGACCGGACTGAACGGTGTCCTGGACCGGCTGGCGCAGACCTCGATGCCGCTCGTCGCCCTGCTGCTGGCCCGCCCGGGCCGGACCGACCTGATGGTGCCGCCGCTGCTGGCCCCGCCGCAGATCCCGCTGGCCCTGCTCGTAGGGGCCCCGGCCGTCCGCAGCTTCGGTCTCGATGCCGGGGCGCTGCGGGAGCGCTTCGGCGCACAGGTCGTCGGCCGACCCCGGCTGCCGGCCCTGCTCTTCGACCTCGGCACCATGGAGCCCGGGGCCTGGCGCCGGCTCGACGACATCCTGGCCGCGTTCGACCCCGAGCAGCTGCGGCTGGCGCTGGGGCTGGCCGCCGAGCCGTTCGCCACGTGGTCCACGGGCCCCGCCACCGACGCCGAGCCGACGCGGCGGCCGACGAGCCCGGGGGGTGAGCGCGATGCCCAACCGTGACCTGATCCTGCTGGAGACCGTCAAGACCCACCGCGCGCGGCTCACGTCGGCCTTCGTCTTCGGCGAGCTCGCGGAGCGCCGGCTGGCCAACGACAACGTCCGACGCCTGATCGGCGGGCTGGTGCTGGCGGCTGTCCTCTGCGCGGGGTGCGTCGGCTTCTCCTTCATCTCCTCGATCCGGGGCAGCCAGGCCGCCACGGCGCGTCAGCAGGCGGGACTCGGTCCGGCTACGGGTCCGGTCGTCGCCGCCGACACCTTCGACCGCGACGTCACCGACGGCTGGGGCACGGCCGAGCGGGGCGGCCGGTGGCGCCTGGTCGGCGCGGGCTCCGACCACGCGGTGGCCGACGGCGCGGCGCTGGTGCAGCTGCCCGAGGGCCAGCTCCGCGGCGGCTACCTGCCCGAGCAGCTGCTCGACCGCTCCGACCTGACCGTCACCCTGCAGCGGCAAGACGCCGCCCGGAACGGCAGCGTCTCGGCGGCGGTGATCGGACGGCGGGTCAGCTCCGGTCAGGACTACCGGGCCGACGTCGTCCTGGCCGCCGACGGCCGGGTGGCCCTGTCGCTGAGCCGGCACGCCGACCCGACCGTCTCCGGCGGGCCCGCGGAGGACATCTCCTCCACGGTGATCCTGCTGGGGGCCGACGAGGACACCGAGGCCGACCCGCAGCCGCTGTCGGTGCGGGTCCAGGTGACCGGTGCCGGACCCACCACCGTCCGCGCCAAGGCCTGGCTGGCTGCCGGGGCCGAGCCGAGTGGCTGGACGGTGACCGCCGACGACAGCACTGCGGGGCTCCAGCGTCCCGGCTCCGTCGGCCTGGTGGCGGTCCGGACCGACGGCGCCGACCGCCGGACCACCCTCGCGGTGTCCGACGTCGTGGCCCGAGTGGCGCCCTGAGAGGCCGTGACATGACCACCTTCACCCGCCTCACGGTGGTGGGCAGCGCCCGCAAGGCCGAGCTCGTGGTTCCCGACGACGAGTCGATCGGGGGCCTGATCCCCCGGCTGATGGAGCTGCTCGAGGAGCCCCTGGGGCCGGTCGCGCGGCCCCTGACCCTGGTCCGGGCCACCGGCGAGCAGCTCGACGCCGCCCTGTCGGCAGCCGAGCAGGGCCTCGCCGACGGCGAGCAGCTGCGGCTGGTCCGGGCCGACGACGCCCCTCCCCCGCCGGAGGTCGCCGACGTCACCGACGTCGTGGGCGACTCCTACGCCGACCGTCGGGGACGCTGGACGGGCACCGCCCGGGAGGCGCTGGGGTCGGTCGTCGTGGGGGCCGCCGCCTGCGTGGCGCTGCTGGTCGATCCGCCGTCCGCCACGGCCGACCTGGTGCTGCTGGTGGTCGCGGTCGCCGGAGCCGTCCTGCTCGGTCGGCTCGGCCACCGCTGGCCGTGCCTGGCGCTGACCGCGGCGGCGGCGGGAGCCGCGCTGCCCGTCGGCTGGGCGCTGCTCGGCGGCGCGACAGGCCCGGCCGACTGGCCCGCCCGCTCGGCGGTCGCGTGGGTGCTCGTCTGGGGCGTCCTCGGCTTCGGCGTCGGGGCCGGCCTCCGCCGGCGTGCGGCGGCGGCCGGGGCCGCGCTCGGTGCCGTGCTGGGCGCGCTGCCGCTGGTCCTGGTCGCGCTCGGGACGGAGCGGGAACCAGCGGTGGCGCTGACCGCGGTCGCGGCGTCGGTGGTCTGCGGGCTGCTGCCCTGGTACGCGCTGTCCTCCTCGGGTCTGTCCGGGCTGGACGACCAGGTGCTGGCCGGGCGGCCCAGCCGGCGGAGCTCCGCGCTGCGCACCGTCGGGGACGCCTACCACTCGCTCAGCTGGTCCGCCGTCGCCGTCGCCGGCGTGCTCGGGGTCACCTCCGCCCTGCTGCTGGCCGGCCGGGACCGGTGGACGCTGGCCCTGGGTCTCGCGGTCACGGTGCTGACCGCCCTGCGCACCCGCGTCTTCCCGCTCGTGCTGCAGCAGGTCCCGCTGGCCCTCGCCGCCGCGTCCGCTACCGCAGTCGGGCTGCTGTCCCGGCGCGGGCTCGGCCCCAGCCAGGTCGCCGGAGCGCTGGCCGTCCTCGCCGTCGTGGTCGTGGTGGCGGTCGGGGTCCGTCCCGCGGCCCACCAGCGAGCCCGGCTGCGTCGCTGGGGCGACGTCGCAGAGGGGGTCGCCGTCGTGTCCCTGCTGCCGCTGCTGCTCGGCGTCTTCGGGGTCTACCACGACCTGGTCGAGGCCTTCCGGTGAGCGTCGCGCTCGGGCAGGCCCGGTCACCGCTGCCGAGCCTGCTGAGCACGGGAGCCGCGGTGGCCGGTCTCAGCGGGGCCGACGCGGCCGTGCGTGCCGCGCTGCCGCTGAGCCGTCGGGTCGGGATCGTCGCCCTCGCCGGGGGCAGCGGGACGACCACCACCACGGCCACGCTGGCCAGCCTGCTGGCCCGGCGGCGCACCGGGATGGTGCTGGGCGTCGACGCCGCCGGCGGCACCCTCGGGTTGGCCCGCCGCACGGCCGCCGAGGAAGCAGACCCGACCGCCGTCGAGGCTGCTGCAGCGCGTCGGCTGAGCGCCCGGACGGCCGCCGACGCGTGCGCCGGCCTGCCCAGAACCGCGTCCGGACTGCACGTGCTCGACCTCCCGGGCCCGGGCGGCCGCGCCGCCTCGGTAGGGACGTGGGCCGGAGGCGTCGCGCCCATCTCGCGCTTCTTCGACCTGGTGGTCACCGACTGGGGGGTCCGCAGCGCCGAGGACGACCTGGCTGAGATCGCCGCCGGCAGCCACCTGCTGGTGGCCGTCTCCCGCTCCGAGCGGTCGGCGACGGCGGCGGCAGCGGCCGTGCTCGACGGGCTCGACGGGCTCGACGGGCTCGACGGGCTGGAGAGGCTCGAACGGCGCGGCGGGCCGCGGACCCTGCACGCCGTCGTCGACCTGGCCCGCAGCCCCGACCGGGTCGTGCCGGCGCTGCGACGGACGTCGAGCCGGCCGGTCCTGCTGCTGCCGTTCGAGCCGGAGCACGCGCGGACCGCGACCCCGACCAGCCGTCGCTACCGCCGCGGCACGCGGGTGGCCGGCATCGCCCTGGCCGTGGCCGTGGTCACCGAAGCTGTCGCCAGCCAGGCGGCGGTGGTGCGGGCGTGACGCGTCACCTCGTCCACCGGCCGGCGCGGCTCACCGAGCCGTTGCGGCCGGCCCCCGCGGAGACGATCTCCGCGCCGCCGGCGATGACCGACGGCCAGGTGGGGGGCGCCGCCCTGCACACCCTGCTGCCGGTTCTCGGCGCCCTGTCCTCGGTGACCATGATCGTGGTGCTGCGCAACAACAACCCGCTGTACCTCGTCGTCGGCGCCCTGCTGCTGGTGGTCGCCCTCGTCGGCGGCGTCGGCTTCGCCCTGTCCCAGCGCGGCACCGCGGCCCGGAACCGGCGCAGCCAGCGCGAGCTCTACCTGGACTACCTCGAGCGGCTACGGGCCAGCATGCGGGGGCGCGCCCGTGCGGTCCGGGCCGAGGCGGTCAACCTCGACCCCGAGCCGGTGGCCCTGCCCGAACTGATCCGCGACCAGGGCCGGCTGTGGGAGCGCCGGCGCTCCGACCCCGACTTCGGCCGGGTGCGGATCGGGCTGGGCGACCGGCCGTGGTTCGCGCTGACGGTGCCGCCGGAGGAGAACCCGGTCAGCCCGTACGACCCGATCATGCTCGCCGAGGCCGAGGCGGTGTCGCAGCACTACTCGGTGGTGCTGGGCGTCCCGGTGACCGTGGAGCTGGGCCGACCGGGCGCGGTCTCGGTGATCGGGGACCGCGACGACGTGCTGGCCGTGGCCCGCTCCCTGGTGCTGCAGCTCGCCGCGCTGCACTCCCCCGACGACGTGCTGCTGGCCGCCTGCTTCCCGGCGGAGGCGGCCGCGCAGTGGCGCGGCTTCGACCTGCTGCCGCACGTGGTCGACGAGCAGCTGCTGGACAGCGGCGTGCCGGCTCGGCGGGTGGCGTCATCGGTCGCGGACCTGCAACGGCTGCTCGGCGCGGAGCTGGCGGACCGGGCCCAGTTCGCCGCCGCGGCCAAGCGCAGCCTCGGCCGGACCGACGGCACCCCGAACCGTCGGCTCATCATCCTCTGCGACGACTACGGCCACCCTGCGTCGACCCTGACCGTGCCCGATGCCGACCTGAGCCTGGCTGACCTGCAGGTGAGCGTCGTCCACCTGCTGAGCGACCGGCTGCACGAACCGTCGGAGGTGCACACCCGGATCATCGTCGCCGACGGCCAGGCAGAAGTCGCCGACCTGCACCGTCCGGGACCGACCGAGGAGCTCCCCGCCCCGGTGGCCGCGGCCATCGACCGGCCCTCGGTCGACCTCGTCGACACGGTGGCCCGCCGGCTGACCCCGCTGCAGCTGAGCCGGAGCCGGGCCGAGCAGGACGACGCCGGGAACGGGATCGAGATCACCGAGCTGCTGGGGATCACCGACGTCGCCCAGGTCGGTCCGGAGATCTGGCGGCCGCGTTCCTCGCGGGACTTCCTCCGCGTCCCGATCGGCCTGGACGACTACGGTGCGCCGCTGCTGCTGGACCTCAAGGAGTCGGCGCAGCTGGGGATGGGGCCGCACGGCATCTGCATCGGGGCCACCGGCTCGGGCAAGAGCGAGATGCTGCGGACCCTGGTGCTGGCGCTGGCGCTGGCCCACCCGCCCGAGGACCTGAGCATGGTGCTCGTCGACTACAAGGGCGGCGCCGCGTTCGCCTCCTTCGCGCCGCTGCCGCACGTGGCCGGCATCATCGACAACCTCGCCGACGACGCCCAGCTCACCGAACGGGCCCGGACCAGCATCGCCGGAGAGGTCGTCCGACGTCAGGAGATGCTGCGGGACGCCGGGTCCTCGCCCTCCATCAGCCACTACCGCGAGCTGCGGCGGACCCGACCGGAGCTGCCGCCCATGCCGCACCTGTTCGTGGTCATCGACGAGTTCGGTGAGCTGTTGACCGCCGACCCGGAGTTCGTGGAGCTGCTCATCTCGATCGGCCGGATCGGCCGCTCCATCGGGGTCCACCTGCTGCTGTCCAGCCAGCGGATCGAGGCGGGACGGCTGCGGGGGCTCGACACCTACCTCTCCTACCGGATCGGGCTGCGCACCTTCTCGGAGTCGGAGAGCTCGGTGGTCCTCGACACCAAGGACGCGTTCCACCTGCCGGCGGTCCCCGGCTACGGCTACCTCAAGGTCGACACCTCCATCTACCGCCGGTTCCGCTCCGGCTACGTCTCCGGACCGGCCGAAGGCCCCACCCGGGGCTCCGGTGTCGAGGAGGTCGAGCACGTCGGACCACGGCTGCTGCCGACCTACAACACCCTGCAGCAGGCGGACGGCGAGAAGGGCGAGGCCGAGCTGACGGTGCCGTCGGTGGGCCGCCCGCTGGTCGTGGAGTGCGTCGAACGGCTGCGGACCGGGTCGGCCGGACGCGAGGTCTCCCCGGTCTGGCTACCGCCGCTGCCCGACCGGCTCGCCCTGGCCCGGGTGATCCCCGACGAGCTCGACCCGGACCGCTCCGGTAGGGGCGGACGCGGACTGCGGGTGCCGGTGGGGCTGCTGGACGACCCGGCCAAGCAGCGTCAGGAGCCGTGGGTGCTCGACCTCAGCCGGGCCGGCGGCCACGTCGCGGTGATCGGTGCGCCAGGTACCGGCCGGACCAACGTCCTGCGCACGCTGGCCACCTCCCTGGCCCTCACCCACTCCCCGCGGGAGGTCAACGTCTACGGGATGGACCTGACCGGCGGTGGGCTGCGGCGGATCGAGCGCTTCCCTCACGTGGGCGGCGTGGTGACCCGGGCCCACCCGGACCGGCTGTTGCGGCTGCTGGAGGAGCTGACCGGCATGCTCGCCGTCCGGGAGGCGGTCTTCCGCGACCGCTCGATCGACTCCGTGGCCGAGATGCGCGCCCAGCACGCGGCCGGCCGCATCCCCGAGCTGGTATCGGCGGAGGTGGTGGTGCTGGTCGACGGGGTGTCCCAGCTCCGTACCGACTTCGAGCAGCTCGAGCCGGCGATCTTCGACCTGCTGCAGCGCGGCGGCAGCTTCGGCATCCACCTCGTCCTGGCCCTGACCCGCTGGAACGACATCCGGATGGCCCAGCAGCCCCTGATCGGCACCCGCTTCGAGCTGCGGCTCAACGACCCGTCCGACTCCACCATCTCGCGCAAGCTGAACGCCACCCTGCGGGCCGACCAGCCGGGACGGGCGATCACCGAGGGCGGCCGGTTCGCGCAGCTGGCGTTGCCCGTCCTCGACGACACCGCCGAGGAGGACCTGGGCAGCTCACTCGAACAGCTGGCCGAGCGCTACGCCGCCGGCTGGCAGGGTCCGGCGGCGGCCCCGATCCGGCTGCTGCCGACCGATCTCGACCCCGGCGACCTGCCGGACGCCCTCGACGAGCCCGACGCCGTGCCGCTCGGCCTCCGTCAGGACACGATGGAGCCGGCGCTGCTGGAGCTCGGCCGCGCCGACCAGCACCTGCTGGTCTTCGGGGACACCCGGTCGGGCAAGACCACCGTGCTGCGGACCGCCGTCCGCGGCCTGCTGGAGCGCTACACCGCCGACGAGCTGGTGATCGCGGTGATGGACCTCCGGGGCGAGGTGGCCGCCGAGGTGCCCGACGACTACCTGGGCGGTCACGCCTCCACCGCCACCATGGCGCGCGGCCTGGCCTCGGCCATCGCCACCGAGCTGGAACGCCGGCTCGACCCGGGATCGGCCGCGGCTGCCGCGGACGGCGCGGGCTCCTCAGGTGGCGAGGGCCGGCCACGGATCGTCGTGGTGGTCGACGACTTCGACATCCTGGCCTCGGGCGGGACCGAGCCGCTCAAGCCGTTGCTGCCGTACCTGCCCTCGGCCCGCGACCTCGACCTGCACGTGTTGCTGACCCGTCCGGTCGCCGGGGCCAACCGGGCGATGTACGACCTCACCCTGCAGACCCTGCGGGACACCGGCGGCACCCTGCTGCTGATGTCGGGCGAACGCGGTGAGGGACAGATCGTCCCGGGGGTCTACGCCGAGCAGATGGTGCCCGGTCGGGGACGGCTGGTGCGGCGCGGCGAGCGCCCGCGCGTCGTGCAGGTCGCCAACACCGCGGCCGGGAGGGACTCCGATGCCGCGTGAGCTGACGCTGGTCTCGACCGGCCCGGTCACCACCGCGTTGCTGGTCGAGGCGGCGGTGGGAGTGGACGGCGCGCTGGTCCCCCGGCTGCTGTTCGGCGGCTGGGCCACCCAGCTCGTCGACGTCCACGACGTCCCCGTCCTGACCATCGAGCTGTCCCGCCAGGCCGAGGACGTGAGCGACCTGGAGCGGCTGATCGGCGGCCTGCCGTCCGGCGGCCCGCTCTGGTGGACCGAGATGACGGCGCCGTGGGGACCGGCCGGCGGGCCCGGGACGGCCATCGCCCAGGCTCTCGGCGTGTTGCTGGGGGCCCGGCTGGTCGTCGCGGACGGCCGATGACCGGGCCGGCGCAGCGGGTGCTGGTGGCCGGGACGGGCGGCGGTGTCGGCACGACGACGCTCACGGCCCTGCTCTTCGCCCGACTGCGCGACCGCAGTGGCGGAGCGCCCCGGCTGCTGGACCACACCGGCGGCAGCCTGGGAGCCCGGCTGCCCGACGGCGACGAGGTGCGGCTGGTCGACGAGCTCGTGAGCCTGCACGACCTCGGTCCGCTCGCCCTCGCGGCCGGGGTCCCCGCTCTCGCCGACCCGGCGGCGGTGCTGGTGGTGGTGAGCGCGGCCACGCCGGTGGGCGTCGAGCTGGCCGTCGCAGCCCGGACGGCCGTCGGCGACCTCACCCCCGAGGCGCTGTCGCGAACCGTGCTGGTGCTGGTCGAGGTGTTCGGCCGGCACCGGCTCCGCCGCGAGCTGCGAGCCCTGACCGGCGGCCCGCAGCCCGCCGACGTGCTGGTGCTGCGGGAGGACCCGGCGCTGGCCGCCGGCGGCCGGATCCGGCTCTCCCGGCTCTCACCGGCCACGCTCCGCTCGACGGCCGCGCTCCTCGACGCGGCGCTCCCCGAACGGGTGCCGCTCCCGCCGTTGCGCTGAGGGCCTCCGCCTCAGAGCCCGGAGTACTGCTCCCAGGTGGTCACCGGCACGCGGTACCGGGCCGGTGTGTTGTCGCTCTTGTGGCCGCTCAGGCCGTTGCGGCCGACGAGGTAGTCACCGACCTGGTCGCGGTTGGTGTACCTGCCGTCGCGCTGCCAGACGTCGGTGTCGCCGATGGCGACGGCGTGGATGTGGGCGCCCCAGCAGCCCCCGCACTGGCTCGGGGTCCGCAGCCAGGCCGCGAACCCGACCTTGCGCAGCGCCTGCACGGTCCGCCACCGCCGACTCGTCGACATCCCCTTCACGCTGACGTCCACGACCCCGCCGCCGTCGTGGGTGCCGGCCGAGCTGGCGGCGCAACGCGCCTTGACCAGGCCGCAGTAGGAGCCCTGGGCCAGCCGGAGCTTCCAGGGCACCAGCGCGTCGCCGGCGACCAGCATCGACTTGGTCCGGGTGTTGACCCGGACCCCGTAGTAGGAGTCCTTGCGGCTGCCGACCTGCACGACGTGGGCCACGGTGAAGCGACCGGCGCCGAGGATGGCGAGTGACTCGGGCCCGGGGAGGCCGTTGGCGTCGATGGTCCGATACCCCAGCGAGCGCTGGAACTTGATGTAGGCCTTGGTGGTGGCCCGTCCGTACTCGCCGTCGACGTCCACCCGGAAACCGCGCTTGGTCAGGGCTTGCTGGACGAGCTTGGTGGACGCGTCGTCCCCCAGCACCGGCTGATTGCCGCGGTAGCCCTCGGCCTGCGCGGCGGCGTCCACAGCCGCCATGTCGACGACGGGCAGCGTCCTGGCGGCGGCCGCGGCCTGCTGGGTGGGCCACGCCGCCGCCAGTACCGCGAGGGCGAGGGCCGCGGCGACGGTGAGGGTGAGGGTGAGGGTGAGGGTGAGAGTGAGAGAGGCGAACCTGCGGGTCACGGGCGACGTCCAGTTCCTGGTCAGGCCCCGAGTTCGTGCCGAGCGGCACAGACCGAACCCTAAGCGGCGACGAGCCGATCCGCAGACGCCGCTGGTGATCATCTTCACGATCCGGTCACCGGGTGTGCCGGAGCGGCTACTGGCTACGCTGGTCCGAGCCGCTCACCGTCCGGGTCAGCGCAGCTCGACCGAGAGGTGGTCGGTGTCGCCTCGCGACCCCCGCTTCGGCAGCAGGCTGACGGCCCGTCAGACCGTCGCGGTCCTCCTGGCCGTCGTCGCGGTGGTCTGGCTCCTGGTCAACGGCCCGGTGGAGGGCCCGATCCTGGTCGTCTTCACCCCCGCCCACGGACTCTCGACCGCCGACCTGCCGTCGCTGGCCGCGCTGGCGGTCGCGGTGGCCCTGTTCTGGCCCCGCCGGCGAGGGTGAGCCCCCTCAGCCGTCCGAGGCGGTCAGGGCCCGCGGGACCAGGACGACCGGAACCGGTGAGCTGCGGACGATCTTGGCGGCGTGCGAGCCGAGGAAGAACCGGCTGACCGCCGAGCTCGAGGCGCCGATGGCCAGCAGGTCGCCCTCGGCCCAGTCGATGTCGCTCAGCGCGGCCGCCCACGAGTCGCCCTGGCCGAGGACGGTGGGGACGGGGCGGCCCAGTGCACTGCCGATGTCGCCCTCGAGGCCGGCGACCCACTCGCGGGCGACCAGCTCGTCCGCCGCCGACGAGACGACGCCGGGGAACACCGTCTCGGGGCGGACGGCGAAGCAGGCGACGCGGATCCCGGCCCCGATCCGGTCGGCGACCGCGGCCGCCCGGCCCAGCAGGTCGCTGTCCCCGTCACCGCGACCGAACGCCACGGTGACGCGACGGACCACCGTCTCGGCGCGGGCGACGAACCCCCGCGGCGCGAGGGTGACGGGCACCTCCGTGCTGTGCAGCAGCCGGTCGGCCACCCCGCCCAGGCTGACGCGTCCGTAGCCGCCGGCCGAGGACGACCCGAGCACGACCTGACGGGCCTCGTGGTCACGGGCCACCGCGAGCAGCCCGGCCGGCACGGACGGGTCGTGGCGGACGAGGTAGTCCACCTCCAGGTCCTCCGGCAGCCGGGCCCGGGCCGAGGCCAGCACCGCCTCGGCCATCTGTTCGGCGAGGGCCAGGAACTCGGCGTCGCCGCCGTACGCGCTCGGCGGCCACGGCCGCGGCACCACCGAAACGACCACCAGCCGCTCCTGCGCCGACCGCGCCAGCATCGCGCCCAGGTCGAGGGCGGGTGCCCCCCGCTCGCCGGCGGCGAGGCCGACGAGGATCGTCACGGCTGCCGTCCCGGGCGCGCGTCCCGGCCCGGGCCTCGACGCTCAGGCACGGGCGGGGGCGGACGCGACGACGACGTGGGTCACCGGGATGTCGTAGGCCTCCCGGGCCCGGTCGACCACGTCGTAGCGCAGCCAGGCGGAGCGGTCCTCGGGCAGGGTGCAGATGACCAGCCGGTCCGGGTGGAACTGCTCGACCGCCGCGGCGAGGGCCCGGAGCGGCCGGTAGTCACCCAGCGCGCCGTCGGCGTCGAGGTGCTCGGTCCGCAGCTGGACGAGCGTGCGGTCCAGTCGCGCCTGCGCGGCCTCGGTGGTGGCCTGCCAGACGAAGGCGGCACCCTGGTGCATCGCC
Source organism: uncultured Friedmanniella sp. (assembly GCF_964244285.1). Classification (NCBI taxonomy): domain Bacteria; kingdom Bacillati; phylum Actinomycetota; class Actinomycetes; order Propionibacteriales; family Nocardioidaceae; genus Friedmanniella; species uncultured Friedmanniella sp. The sequence continues at coordinate 70,175 of NZ_CAXTHT010000005.1, read as the reverse complement.
TGGCCGGTGTCGATGGGGTTGGCCGGTACGCAGACGAAGTACTGCGCGCTGCGCTCCCGGTCGATGGTGGTGAGCTCGTCCATCAGCTCCGAGCCCTCGACGGTCTCGTTGGCCAGCACCAGCACCCGCTCGGGTGCCGCCGCGGCCGTCCCGGGCGCGGCCCCCTGGTCAACGGACTCGCGCGGGGCCCGGTTGCGCAGGCCCCGGGTGGCGAAGTAGAGGACCAGGACCAGTGCCCAGGCGCCGAGGCTCAGGAACAGCTGGATCCGGACGTCGGCCTGCAGCCCCATCTGCAGCAGGACCAGGACGATCGCGACGACGACCAGGATGGACAAGACCGGGAAGGCCCACATCTTGACCGTCAGCTTCTCGGGGCTGGTGCGCCTCCGGAGCACGATCTGGGAGATCGCGATCAGGAGGTAGACGAACAGGATGATCGCGCCGGAGGAGTTCAGCAGGAACAGGAAGACCGTGTCCGGGGAGACCGCGGCGGCGATGACGCAGAGGAAGCCGACCACGCTGGAGCCGAGGATGGCGGCCATCGGCACGCCCCGCCGGTTCACCGTCATCAGCCCGACCGGGGCCTCGCGCCGGGCGGCGAGCACGAAGAGCATCCGCGAGGAGGTGTAGAGACCGGAGTTGAGGCAGGACAGCACCGCCGTCAGGACGACCGCGTTCATGATGTGGTCGGCGTAGGGGATGCCCATCTCCTTGAACGCCGAGACGTAGGGGGACGCGGTCAGGCCGGCGGAGTTCCACGGCAGGATGACCGCCAGCAGGAAGATCGAGCCGACGAAGAAGATCGCGATCCGCAGGATCACCGAGTTGGTGGCCTTGGCGATGGACTTGCCCGGGTCCGGGGACTCGGCGGCGGCGATGGTGGCCACCTCGGCGCCGACCATGGAGAAGATCACGACCACGATGCCGGCCACGATGGCCCCGCCGCCCAAGGGGAAGAAGCCGCCCTGAGCCGTCAGGTTGCTGAAGTCGAACGACTTGTTCGGCCAGGCGCCGATCACGTAGAGCACGCCGAGCACCAGGAAGATCACGATCGCCGCGACCTTGATGCCGGCGAACCAGAACTCGAACTCACCGAAGGAGGAGACCGAGAACAGGTTCGTCGCCGTCATCAGCGTCATCAGGATCAGCGACATCAGCCACAGGGGGACGTTCGGCAGCCAGTACTGCAGCACCCCGGCCCCGGCGACGGCCTCGAAGCCGATCACGATCACCCAGAAGTACCAGTAGAGCCAGCCGACCGAGAAGCCCGCCCAGCCGCCCAGCGCCTGCCGCGCGTAGTCGGCGAACGAGCCGGTCGAGGGGTTGGCCGTGGCCATCTCCCCCAGCATCCGCATCACCAGGATGATCAGCACGCCGGTGACGGCGTAGGTGAGGAACGCGCCCGGACCTGCCTTGGCGATGACCTTGCCCGACCCGACGAACAGGCCCGCGCCGATCACGCCACCCATCGCGATCATGGTGAGGTGCCGCTGCTTGAGGCCCTTCTTGAGCTCGACCGGTGCGTTCACGTGCGACCCCTGAGGTCCGGTCAGGCGCAAGGCCTGACGGTGTCGGTGGCCGTGGGAGGTGACGACCACCGGTGGTGCTGGGCCTCATCCAACCCGCCGGGACGTGAGGAGTCCAGGCCCCGCGCCGCCGGCGATGTTCCGATTAGGAGTCGCCGTCGTCGGTGAGCAGACCGTTCCGGGCCGCCCGGGCGACGAGGTCGCGGACTCTCTCGACGCGTCCGCAGTCGGCGTCGATCTGGGCCTGGCGTTCGGCCACGAAGGCCAGGCCGAGCTCGAGCCGGGCCTGCTCGGGGACCCCGGCCCGGGCCGGGTTGAGGATCGTCAGCTCCTCCTCGGCCAGGTGGTGGCCGAGCACGCGGCTGAGCTCCTCCACCGCCTCGTCGAACTCCTCGCCGGTGACCTCGGTCAGCTCCAGCACGTCCAGCAGCGCCTGGTGACCCTCGGCGTGCTCCTCCTCTCCGTGCTCGGCCGCGTGCGCGCCGATGGCGTGCTCGGAGCGCAGCGTCGGGTAGACGTGGCGCTCCTCGGCCTCGGCGTGGGCGACGTGCAGCGTCGCCAGGGCGTGCCGGACCGCGTCGCGGTCGGAGCTGGAGTCGCGGAGCTGACGCAGCAGCGCCTCGAAGCGCACGTGGTCGGCGAGGATCAGCGCGACGACGTCGCCGGCGACCGGGCGACCCAGGTCGATCGGCTGCGGATCGCCCGTGGTGGCCGCGCCGGAGGTGGAGGTCATGTCGGGCACGCTACCGGTGGACCCCGGGCCGTCGACGGGGCCACGTAGGTTCGCCCTGTGGGGTACACGCGCGCCGAGCTGGAGAGCCACCGCGACGGGTCGGTGCCGGACCTGGCCGGGCCGGGGCTGCGGCTGCTGTTCGTCGGCATCAACCCGAGCCTGTGGACCGCGGCCACCGGTACCCACTTCTCCCATCCGGGCAACCGCTTCTACCCCGCACTGCGCCAGGCCGGGATCCTCGAGCACGACATCGACCGCGCGACCGGGATGACGCCGCAGGACCGCGAGGCCGTGGTGGCCCGCGGCGTCGGCCTCACCAACCTGGTGAACCGGGCCACGATCCGCGCCGACGAGCTCGACCCCGCGGAGCTGCGGGCCGGCCGCCTGCGGCTGACCGCGTTCGTGGCGGCGCACGGGCCGGAGGTGGTGGCGGTGGCCGGGGTCACCGCGTACCGCCAGGCCTTCGGCCGGCCGAGGGCCCGCGCCGGTGAGCAGCCCGAAGGCCTCGAGGGCGCCCGGCTGTGGGTGGTGCCGAACCCCAGCGGGCTCAACGCCCACGATACGACCGCCACCCTTGCGGCGGCCTACGCCGAGCCGGCCCGGGCCGCCGGGGTGATCTGAGCGCCGGGTGTGTTGAGATGGTCGCCATGAGTCCCGCCCTGGCCTACCCGATCGTCCAGCGCACGCTGGGCAACGGCCTGCGGGTGGTCGCCAGCCCGGACCACGGCAGCCCGAGCGTCGCGGTCAACCTCTGGTACGACGTCGGCTCGCGCGACGAGCAGCCGGGTCGGACCGGTTTCGCCCACCTCTTCGAGCACCTGATGTTCCAGGGCTCGGCCCACGTGCCCTCCGGCCAGCACATCGGCCTGCTGCAGGCGGCCGGCGCCTCGGTGAACGCCACCACCTGGTTCGACCGCACCAACTACTTCGAGACGCTGCCGACCGGCGGGCTCGACCTGGCGCTGTGGCTGGAGGCCGACCGCCTCGGCGGGCTGCTCGACACGATGACGCAGGAGAGCCTGGACAACCAGCGCGAGGTGGTGAAGGAGGAGAAGCGGCAGCGCTACGACAACGTCCCCTACGGCGACGTGATGGAGCACCTGATCCGGCTCACCTTCCCCGAGCAGCACCCCTACGGCCATACCACGATCGGCTCGATGGACGACCTGAACGCCGCGACGCTGGAGGACGTGCAGCACTTCTTCCGCACCCACTACCTGCCCAGCAACGCCGTCCTGTCGATCGTCGGCGACATCGAGCCGGAGCAGGCCTTCGAGCGGGCCGAGGCGTACTTCGGGCCCCTGCACGGCGGCCAGAAGCCGGCCAAGTCCGTTCCCGAGCCGCTGCCGCCGCTGACTGGCACCGAGCGGCTGGAGACCAGCGCCGACGTGCCGGCCGCCTCGGTCTACCTGTCCTGGCGGCTGCCGGCCCGAGGCACCCGGGAGTTCGACGCCGTGGACCTGGCCTTCTCCGTCCTCGGTCACGGCCAGACCTCCCGGCTGCACCGCCGGCTGGTCCGCGCCGCCGAGCTCGCCGAGAGCTCGGGCGCCAGCACCCTCGGCCTGATCGGCGGCAGCTCGTACGGCTTCGCCTACGGCCGGGCCCGCGACGGCGTCGAGATCGAGCAGGTGGAGGCGGAGCTCGCCGCGGAGGTCGACCGGCTGGTGAGCGAGCCGCCGACCGAGCAGGAGCTGCGTCGGGCCAAGGCCCAGTACGAGCGGCACTGGCTGCACGAGCTCGCCCGGATCGACTCCCGCGCCGACGCGTTCGGTGAGTTTGCGACCCTGCACCGCAACCCGGCGCTGGTCAACACCCGGATTCCCGACATCGAGTCGGTGACCCTGGACGAGCTCGTCGACGCCGTCGGGACCGTCTTCCGCAGCGACCAGCGCGCGACCCTGGTCTACCGTCAGGAGTCCTCATGAGTGGGAGCAGCACGTCGCCCGGAATCCTCCTCACGTCCGAGAGGCTCCGCCCATGACCACCGTGACCACCCCGCCGCCGGTCGGTCCTCCCGGGCTCTGGAGCTTCCCGACGCCGGTCCGCGGCACGCTGAGCAACGGCATCAGCACGCTCACCTACCACCGGCCCGGTCAGCACGTCGCGGCCGTGCACCTGGTGCTGGACCTGCCGCTGGACGCCGAGTCCCGTGAGCTCGAGGGGGTGGCGACGATGTGCGCCCGCGCCCTCGACGAGGGCAGCCGCCAGCACCCCGGCGAGGAGTTCGCCGAGCTGATGGAGACCGAGGGCGCCGGTTTCGGCGTCGACCTGTCCCTCGCCGGCACCCAGGCCGTCCTCGACGTCCCGGTGTCGCGGCTGGACCGGGCGCTGGAGCTGTTCGCCGAGGCCGTGACCTCGCCCGCCCTGGCCGACAGTGACGTCAGGCGCCACGTCACGCTCCGGCTGGCCGAGATCGAGCAGACCCAGGCCAACTCGGCCCAGGCCGCCACCCACGCGTTCCGGGCCACGATCTTCGACCGGGCCAGCCGCGCCTCGCGGATGAACGGCGGCGAGCGCGAGACGGTGGCCGCCGTCACCCCGGAGGCTGTCCGGGACTTCCACCGGCGCTGCTACGGCCCGGCCGGCGCCACCCTGGTGCTGGCCGGCGACTTCGGGGAGGGCTTCGGCGAGGACCCGGTGGCGCTGGCCGAGCGGCACCTCGGCGGCTGGCGAAACGACGAGCAGCAGCGGACGGACCACCGCCCCCCGCAGCCGGGGCCGCGGCGGCTGACCGTCCTCGACCGGCCCGGAGCCGTGCAGGCCGACGTCCGCCTCGGGGCGTACGGGATCGACCGGCTCGACCCCCGGTGGGCCGACATCAGCGTCGCCAGCTACGCCATGGGCGGGGCGTTCCTGTCCCGGTTGAACGCGGTGCTGCGCGAGGACAAGGGCTACACCTACGGCGTCCGGATGAACTTCGGACCGCTGCGGTCGGCCGGGTCGTTCGCCGTCCAGGGGTCTTTCCGGACCGAGGTCGTCGCGGACGCTCTGGCGATCACCCGCGAGCTGCTGCCCGTCGCGGCCCAGCCCTTCACCGCCGACGAGGTCCGCGAGGCCGTCGCCTACTTCGTCGGGGTCTCACCGCTGCGCTACGCCACCGCCGACGGCGTCGCCGACCAGGCCGCCACCCAGGTGCTGGCCGGGCTGCCGGAGGACTACGTCGACCGGTCGCTGGCCGCCCTGGGCGACGTCACGCCGGACTCGGCCACCGCGGCGTATGAGTCACTGGTCCACCTCGACGAGCTCAGCCTGGTGGTGGTCGGCGACGCGTCGGTCATCGCCGAGCCCGTCCGGGCCGCCGGCTTCGACGTCGAGGTCCGCCCCGCCCCCTGAGCTGTCGGTCCGTAGGCACCCGCAACCCCTGCGAGGCCCTCGACGAGCTCGGGACGCGACACGCTCACGCCACCCGAGCCTGTCGAGGTCACGCAGGCCTCACGCGCGCCTGAGCCTGTCGAAGGCCTCGAAGAGGTTGCGCCAACGCCGCTCAGACCCATCAGGGCCCCTCAAGCCCGCCCGGGCTACCGGCCCATGGCCTTGAGGGCCCGGGCGGTGGCGTCCTGGGCGTCCTTGATCCGGTCCTGGTAGGTGCCGAGGTCCCCGGCCGTCAGCGCCTTCTGCGCCGCGGCGAACGCCGTCTGCGCCTCGTTCAGCGCCTTCGTCGCCGCGGCGCTGTTCGGGGTCTGGGTGCCGGTCCCGGGATCGGTCTGGGTCGGGTCCTCGCCCTCGCCGGTACTGGCGCCCGAGTCGCCCTTGAAGACCGAGTCCAGCGCCTCCTGCAGGGTGTCCCCGATGCCCACCGACTGACCGAAGCGGACCACCACGAAGGTGAGCGCCGGGTAGGCGCCGCTGCCGCTCGGCCGCTGGGTGTAGACCGGCGTCACGTACAGCAGCCCGCCACCCACCGGCAACGTGAGCAGGTTCCCGAAGGTGGCCGTGGCCGAACCCTGCTGGTTGTAGGAGCGCAGCCGGGTCGCCACCGCCTCGTTGGTCTGCATCGCGTTGAAGGACTGGCCCGGACCGTCGATCTGGGACGTGTCGGACATGGTCAGGATCCGGATCCGGCCGTAGTCAGGACTGGCGGCGTCGGCGTTGACCGCCATGTAGGCCGCCAGGTTGGCCCGTCCCTTGGGCACGTAGGCGCTGGTCAGGGAGAAGATCGCCGACGGGTCCTTGGGCCACTTCACCGACAGGTAGAACGGCGGCTCCTTCAGGGTGCTGCTGTTCTTGACCGGGTCGTTCGGCACCTCCCACTGGGCCGAGGTCTGGTACCACAGCTCCGGGTCGGTGACGTGGTAGCGGGCGAGGATCTCGCGCTGCACCTTGTACAGGTCCTGCGGGTAGCGGAGGTGGGCCAGCAGCTCGGCCGGGATCGACGTCTTGGGCTGGACCACACCCGGGAACGCCTTCTCCCAGGTCTGCAGGACCGGGTCGGCGGTGTCCCACTGGTAGAGCTTCACGGTGCCGTCGTAGGCGTCGACCACGGCCTTGACCGAGTTGCGCATGTAGTTGACCTCGGTGTCGGCCTGGGCCACCACCGTGCCGTTGGGCGTCGCGGTCTGGGAGTCCGAGGTCACCGACTTCAGCCCGAGCCGCTTGCTGTTCGGGTAGGAGTTCGAGGTGGTGTAGCCGTCCACGACCCAGACGATGCGACCGGCCACCACAGCCGGGTACGCGTCCCCGTCCACGGTCAGCCAGGGTGCGGCCTTCTGCACGCGCTCCCGCGGGGTGCGGTCGTAGATGATCTTGGAGGCGTCGTTGACCCGGGACGACAGCAGGATGTTGACGTCGGCGAACTTGGCCGCGTAGAGCAGCCGGTGCCAGAGGCTGCCGACCTTCACTCCGCCGGAGCCGTCGTAGGTGAAGTTCTGCTGCGCCCCGTTCTCGCCACCACCTGGGGTGTCGAGCTCGACCGGAGGGGTGCCGGCCGGTGCACCCACGATCGAGTAGCCCTGGTCGAGGGACTCACCGAAGTAGATCCGGGGCTCGGCCTCGGCCAGCTCGCCCGTGGGCGGGATGCCTTGGGCGATCCAATCCGGCTCGCCGCCGGACTGGCGCCGGTTGCCGTAGGCGGCGACCAGGCCGTAGCCGTGGGTGTAGACGGTCTTGAGGTTGTTCCAGTTCTGCGCCGGGACGCCCTGCTGGTTCATCTCCCGCACCCCGACCACGGCGTCGGTCTCGGCGCCGTTGATGGTGTAGCGGTCGACGTCGAGGGTGTCGGGGAAGGAGTAGTAGCCGCGCACCTGCTGCAGCTGCTCGAACGCCGGACCGACGACGCTGGGGTCGATCAGCCGGATGCCGGGCAGCGCCTCGGCGTCGGACTGCAGCTGGCCCGCGGTGGCCGAGGTCTTGGCCGAGTAGCTGGTCACCTCGGCCTGGTCCACCCCGTACGCAGCCCGCGTCGCGGCGATGTTGTTGGCGATGTAGGGACGCTCCTTGACCGCCTCGTTGGGCCGGACGCTGAAGTACTGCACCGCCCCGGGGTAGACGACGCCGAGCACGATGCCGGACAGGACCATCAGGATCAGCCCGATGGTGGGCACCACCCAGCGGTGCAGCACGGCGTTGGCGAAGAAGAGGACCGCGCAGATCCCGGCGATGACGGCCAGGATCGTCTTCGCGGTGACGGTGGCGTGGTCGGCGGTGTAGTTGATGCCGGTCAGCAGCGGGTGGTCGGCGATCTCCTGGCCGTAGCGGTCGAACCAGTAGCTGATGCCCTTCACGACCACGGCCAGACCGATCAGCACCGAGAGCTGGGCCTGGGCGCCCGACGTGCCGCCCCGCCGGGCACCGGAGAAGCGCAGCCCGCCCATCACGTAGTGGACGACCGCCGCGACCACGATCGCGAAGCCGAGCACGGTGAAGAGGAAGGACAGGGCGAAACGCCACCAGGGGTAGCGGAAGACGAAGAAGGAGATGTCCCGGTGGAACTGCGGGTCCTGCACCCCGAACGGGGTGGAGTTGCGCCACGCGAGGTAGGTGTAGATCTGCCCGCTGGCCGCGCCGCCGGCGAACAGGCCGGTCAGCACGGCGAGCACGACGACGATCACCACGAACTTCGACTCGAGCAGCTCGCGGTACCGCTCGAGCAGGGCGCTGCTGGCGGGCCCGGTGCGGAAGCGGGGCCGAAGCCGGTACGCGACGGCGGCGCTCGCGGCGACGGCGGCGGCCATGATCAGCCCGAACGAGGCGAACAGCCCCACCCGGGTCAACAAGACGGTGTTGAACACCTTGCCGAAGGAGAAGGAGCGGTACCATAGCCGGTCCGTCCAGACGCTGGTGTAGATCGCGAACAGCACGACCAGCACCGCCACGATCACCAACGTGGGCAGGATGGCACTGCGGCGTCCTGCGGTCCGTACGGTACTCAACTACTCTCCTCGCCTCCCGTGCCCTCAGGGCACGGCCGAAAAACCTGTCTTGTGCATGAGCCACGGCTGGGCAGGGGCTGTGGTTCCCGCCCGACCGTCAGACCAGGGTATGCGCCAACGCCGTCCCGAGTCCCGGTACGAGGTCCGCCGCGCCCAGCAGCTCCTCCGGCGCGGACACCAGCCGGGCGACGCCGTGCACGTGGCCGGCACGGTCCGCCCCGACCACGACCCGGATGTCCTGACGGGCCGGATGAGCCGCCACGTAGGCCGCCGCCGCCGCCGGGTCGTCCGGCAGCTCACCCTCCCGGCCGGCGGGCAGGAAGGTCCGTTCCGCGCTCAGCGCGCAGCCGAAGACACTGTCGGGCCACTCGAGGCCGGCCAGGTCGCCGAGCAGGTCCCCGGTCGGGGCGAACTCCTCCTGCTCGACCGCGGTGAGCGCGCCGGGCGCGGCCCCCTGGGCGGTGGTCCGCATCCCCAGCTCGGCGGCCAGCGCCGGCTCGGCCGCCGCGAAGACGTCGGTCAGGACGAGGGCGAACAGTCGGGGGGGCTGGTCCCAGCCGGCGCCACCGACGTAGCGCTCGAGCTCGACCAGGGCCGCCAGCAGGGCCTCCTGCTGCTCGGGCGCCGGCACCGCCGGCTCGCGGGGGCCGGCCATCAGCAGTGTGGGACGCGGTCGGCGCCCCCCGGGGTCGCGAGGGTCTGCAGGGCCGCGACGGCGTCCTCCAGCGTGGCGACCTTGACGAGCGTCATCGTGGTCCGGACACCGGCGAGGTCGCCGCAGTTGGGGGCGGGCACCAGGAACACGTCGGCACCCGCGCTGTCCGCGCCGGCGATCTTCTCCTGGATGCCGCCGATGGCTCCGACCTCACCGTCGGGGGTGATGGAACCGGTGCCGGCGACATGCCGACCGGCCAGCAGCGGGCCGTCGGTGATCTTGTCGTAGATGGCCAGCGCGAAGACCAGGCCGGCGCTGGGACCGCCGATCTCCTGGCCGAGGTCGAAGGAGATCTGGGGTGTATAGCGGTAGCCCGTGCCGATGGTGATCCCGACCACCGGGATGGTGTCGGCCGTGCCGGACTGCGCCGCGCGGACCGTCACCGTGACCGGCACCCGCTGCCGGATCACCCGGAAGCGGACGTCGTCGCCGGGCCGGTGGGCCCGGATCTGCGCGCTGACCGCCTTCTGGTCCGGGGTCGGCACCCCGTCGACGGAGGTGACCAGGTCGCCCGGCAGCAGGAGCCGGTGCGCCGGCCCGCCGACGGTGACTGAGTAGATGGCCGGCATCTCCGTGACGGGCTGGTCGTCCGCGCGCAGAGCGGCGACCACGGCGTCGTCCTGGGCGGTCTCCATCAGGTCGGCGTCCTCGTGCTGCACCTCAGCCGCCGACTTGCCCGGGGCGTAGACCGCGTCCCGCGGCAGGGCGTCGTGGTGCGGCAGCCAGTACGCCACCAGCGCCTGCGGCAGGCTCAGCCGCGCGTCCGCGGGAGTGACCGACACGACGGTGAGGTCCAGCCGGCCCGAGGTGGGGTAGGTCGTCATGCCCTGGACCTTGATGATCGGCTCCGTGCCGACGTCGCCGAGGGTGTCGTGGGTGTCCCCCGGACCCCACGTGATGAAGGGTACGGGGACCATCACCAGCAGCACGGCCAGCACGACGAAAGCCAGGGCCGAGACGAACGCGGTCCAGGTCTGACGGGTCACGGGGAGCTCTCACCGGTCTGGGGCAGGCCGACCCACTCGGCCTCGCCACCGACGAAGAGCTGTTCCTTCCAGATCGGCACCTGGGCCTTCAGGTCGTCGATCAGCTCCGCGCAGGCCGCGAGGGCCGCGGCGCGGTGGACCGCACCCGCCGCCACGACCACGGCGAGGTCGCCGACCTCGAGGTGGCCCACCCGGTGCTCCACCGCCAACGCCACGAGGTCGTGCCGCCCGGCCACCTGCGTCGCACAGCCCTGCAGCACCGAGCCGGCGGTGGGGTGGGCGGTGTAGTCCAGCGACACCACCTCGTGACCGCCGTCGTGGTCGCGGACCACGCCGACGAAGAGCGCGACCCCGCCCACCTCGGGGCCGCGGACCAGGCCCAGCAGCCGGTCGACGCTGATCGGGCCGGTGCCGATGCTCGCCTCGCGCACGACCCCCGCGACCGCACGCCCGAGCGCCGGACCCGTGGTCGGTCCCGCCGACGCCCCAGCCGAAGTCATGTCCCGACCCTAACCGAGGCGACTGACAGTCCCCGGCCTGCCAGCGACCCCGAGCCACGTCGTCGGCGAGCGCGGCGGGGTTGTGCCGTGAGCGAAGCGAGTGCCGCAGCCGGGTCGGCTCAGGAGCGGGCCGCGTACGGTTGAGTTCGTTGCACGCGCCCGGTTCGACCGGGCCCGACGTCAGGAGTGGGAATGGCCGAGGACACCCAGCCCGGGGCAGCTGACGGTCCGGACGACCCGTTCGGCGAGGGCGTGACGCCGGAGTCCGGCGCCGACCCGCGGCCCGGCGCTGCCGGGACCCCCTCCCCCAACGCCGGCTGGCAGCTCGGCGGTCCCTCACGATCGCCCGCCAGCGGCGGCAGCGGGGCCGGCGGGAGTGGGAGCGGCGAGAGCGGGGCCGGCGGCACCGGCGGCGGAGATCCGGCCAACCCGTTCGAGGCGCTCTTCGGGGCGATGGGCGGGGGTGGCGACATGAACGCGCTGGTCCAGCAGCTGCAGAGCGCCTTCTCCATGCTCGGTGGCGGCGCGGGCGGGGGTGGCGGACTGTTCGGCCAGGGCGCCCCCGAGCCCGGCTCCGGGGTCAACTGGGAGGTCACCAAGAACACCGCGCGCAGCACGGTCGCCTCGCTGGGCCCCGACCCCACTCCGTCCGGCGCTCAGCAACGGGCCCTCGGTGAGGCCGTCTCCATCGCCGAGGTCTGGCTGGACGAGGCCACGACCTTCCCCCGGGTCACCACCACCGTCGCGGCCTGGAGCCGCGCGGAGTGGATCGAGAACACCATGCCGACCTGGCGGCGCCTGGTGGAACCGGTCGCCACCCACATCGCGGACGCGATGGGCAACGCCCTGACCCTGGGCGGTGAGGAGGCGGGCTCGCTGCCCGGCATGGCCGGGATGGAGCAGATGCTGCGCCCGATGCTGCGGAGCTCGGGCGCCTCGATGTTCGGGCTGCAGCTGGGCCAGGGGCTGGGCCAGCTGGCGGCCGAGGTGGTCGGGGTGACCGACATCGGTCTGCCCCTCAACGAGCCCGGTCACGTGGCCCTGCTGCCCACCAACGTCGCCGCCTTCGGCGAGGGGCTCGAGCAGAGCGGGACCGACGTCACCCTCTACCTCGCGCTGCGCGAGTGCGCCCGGCAGCGGCTGTTCGCCTCGGCGACCTGGCTGCGGGAGCAGATGCTGGTGCTCGTCGAGCAGTACGCCCAGGGCATCACCATCGACACCTCCGCGCTGGAGCAGGCCGTCGGCCAGATCGACCCCAACAACCTCGAGGAGCTGGGCGCCACGCTGGAGGGCGGGCTGTTCGAGCCGCAGAAGACGCCGGAGCAGCTGGCCACCCTCGAGCGGCTGGAGACCATGCTCGCCCTCGTCGAGGGCTGGGTGGACGAGGTGGTCACCCAGGCCACCGCCAAGTGGGTGCCGGCGGCGGCAGCGCTGGCTGAGACGGTCCGTCGCGCCCGGGCCAGCGGCGGCCCGGCCGAGGCGACCTTCGCCACCCTGGTGGGGCTCGAGCTGCGCCCGCGACGGATGCGGGACGCGGCGAACCTCTGGGCGGCGGTGCGCGAGTCCCGCGGGGTCGAGGGCCGCGACGCCGTCTGGGCCCACCCCGACCTGCTGCCGACCAGCGCAGGTTTGGACGACCCGCTGGGCTTCGTCGCGGGCGAGGGACCGCAGACCGCCACCGACGACGAGTTCGACGCCGCCCTGGCCGAGCTGCTCGACGGGGAGTCGGGCGGGAAGCCTGAGGAGCCTCAGGACTGAGGCGGCCCCGGTCGGCCTGCGGCTGGCCCGGTCAGGGCACCAGCTGAGGGCTGACGCGTTCGGGGCTGAGCCGGACCGGGATGCCGTGGTCATGGGCGGTCCCCAGCCGCTGGCGGCGTGGTTCTGCGCCCGGGCGGAGCAGGAGCGTCCGCACGCTCGGCTTGGACGTGTGCCCGGCCGGGGGCAGGCCGTCGGCCAGCGCCGGATCCGGGTCGTACTCCATCACCACCCGGGCGACGGTGTGCTCCCGTCCGTGCTCGAGGACCACCTCATCGACGGTCGCGATCTCCTCGGGCGACCAGTAGAGCTGGGTGATGGACTGCCAGACGACGTTCAAGACGTCCGGGCCCTCCGGCGCCGCAGCCAGCCGCTCCGGCAGCCACCGGCTCGCGGCCGCACCGTCGACGCGGAGCGGGTGGGCGGCGGCCAGCCGGAAGGCCGCGGCGAGCCGCGCGTGCCGGTGCAGGTCGAACGGCCACACGAACGAGGTGAGCAGCTGCCGCCCCTCGAGAGAGTTCGCGTCCACCGGCAGCAGGTCACAGCCCGCTCGGTCGACCACGGCGAACGGTTGCGGCCTGACCGGTCCCTCGATCGCGCCGCGCAGCTGCAAGGGCGACGACATCGGCCCCCAGCGCCAGGCGGTGCCGCTGTAGCCGATCGAGTCGATCAGCAGGTTCAGCCCGGCACTGGCCCCCAGCTCGAGCAGTCGGACCTGGTGCAGCCCTGTCTCGGCCACCAGGTCGAACAGCCCGGCCAGCAAGGCCGCCGAACGGCCGACCTCGTTGGTCTGCGGCGCCGTGCTGAGGGCCTCGTGCAGCTCGGGCACGTGCGCGGCCATCACCTCGAGCATCACCGGCCAACCCTGCGACGGCGGGCGGTCACCACCGAGGCAGGCGTAGTACGGCTGCAGCTCGGGTGCGTGCCCGGCCAGCACCAGCCGGAACAGCCCGGCCAGCAGCCGGAGCTGGATCACCGCGCCGTTCGGAGCATCCTCGTAGCCGGCGCAGATCTCGCGGACCGGGCCGTCAGCCTCCCAGTCCTCGGCCATGCCGCGCATGGCGTAGCCGTAGAGGTGCTGGCTGCTGCCGGCGTGTGCGCGAAAGCGGTCGGCCAGCGTGGGTCCCGCGTCCCAGACGACCATCAGCCCACCCCTCCCGCGGCCGGCGCCGCGGCCACGGAGTTCCGGCTGGAGCCCGGGGTTCCCTCGAGCAGGGCCCGGGTCTCCTCCCAGCCCTCCAGGCCCGGGTCGAGTCGCCGGAGGTCGGCCGGGGTCCGCAGCCGGTGCCAGTCCGGCGCCGCCGCCACCAGACCGCGGGCAGGCGCGGCGGCGGTCAGGCGGGCGACGAGGTCGGCGTCCAGGTCGAGGTCCATCCCGGCCAGCCAGCGGGCGAGCGGCAGCCGTAGTCCGAGAGCGACGCAGCCGCCGCCGGTACGGGCCGGGGCCACGACCGCGTCGCTGCGGTGCAGCACCTTGAAGGCCTTGGCCAGCACGAGGGCCGGCAGGTCGGGGACGTCGGCGGCGACGACGACCAGCTCGTCGGCTTCCCCCGCCAGCCCGGACGCCAGCTCACCGACGCTGACGTCGGGCCGCCGCAACCCGCCCGGCCAGAGCAGGGTGGTGACCGCGGCCGGTCCGGCGATGCCGCTGCGGACCCCGACCAGGTCGGCAAGGACCTCGTAGCTGTCCGCGAGCGCGGCCCGCGCCAGCTCGGCCGGGGACACTCCCGTCGGGGCTGCCGGGCCGGCACCGTACCGGGCGAGGACCAACGCCACCCGGCGCGGCGGCCCGGCCGGATCGAGGACGGAGCCCGGCTCAGTCGACATCGGGGCCGTCCCCCTCACCGGCGGCGCCCTGGTCGGGAGCCTCTTGATCGGGAGCGTCCTCGTCGGGGGCGGGGCGTCCCTGCCCGGCCAGGTAGCCCTCGAGGTACCCGCGGGCCCGCCCCGCCTGCGGGTAGGCGGCGACCAGGCGCCAGAACGCGTCGGAGTGGCTCGGCTCGACGAGGTGCGCGAGCTCGTGCAGGAGCACGTAGTCGACGACCCAGCCGGGCATCGCCTGCAGTCGGTGGGAGAGCCGGATCACCCCGGTGCTCGGCGTGCACGAGCCCCAGCGCTGCTGCTGGTTGGTCACCCAGCGGACCTCCGTCGGGTGGGTCGGGGTGCCCGTCACCGGGACCAGCAGCTCCTGCACCAGGGCGGCAGCCCGGGCCAGCAGCTCACGGTCACCCCTCGGCGGACCGGACCGGGCCTCGTGCGCCAGCACCTTGCGCACCATCGAGTCCACGAAGGTCCGCTCGTCGGCGACCGACATCCGCGCCGGGATCAGCACCACGATCGTGCCGCGCTCACGGAAGGCCGTCACGGTACGGGTGCGTCGGCCGCTGCGCCGCACCTCGACCGGCGGGAGTGCGTCCTGCTCAGGCATCGATGCCTCCCTCCACCGCTTCGGAGGTCGGGGACACCGAAGCCATCGGTAACGCTACCCCGGACCGGCCCGCAGCGACCTCATGACCGGCCCGATCCACTCTGCCACCCCCACGATGATGTCGACAGCGTGAACGGGCGGTTTCCACACGATGTCCGCCTGGGCTGCCGGACAGGTCCACAGGTTGGGTTCCGGGGTGCACACGTTCTCCACAGCACTGTCCACAACCGGTGGACAGGACGGCCTCGGAGAGGTTTGACGGGGCGTCGGGCGGGAGCTAGCGTTCCCAGCACGAAACCTCCAGATGGTCGGTCCGTTCGCAGGGGAAGGCAAGCGGCGCCGATGTTCCCTGGAGGTTTCGTCTCGTCCGGGGCCCGGCGTCCGCGCAGCCGCCCGACACGCCCCGGGCGTGGTCGCCCGCCCCCTCCGCACTGCCTGTCGTATTGTTACCGGCGACCAAGCGATGCTGCCGCGGTCGTGGGCGTCGCCGCCGGTGCGGGCGCGACATTCGGGGCGAGCAACGCCGTCTCGTGGGCAACACCCGTTCACGACCATCGAGCAAGGAGAGATCATGGCGGAGACCTACAGCGGTGAGTTCTACTGCGTGAAGTGCAAGGAGAAGCGCGAGGCTTCCGGCGACGTGCACGTCAACGACAAGGGCACCCGGATGGCCAAAGCCAAGTGCCCGGTGTGCGGCACGAACCTCAACCGCATCCTCGGCAAGGCCTGACCGACCGTACCGCCGGCCCGACTGAGCCTGGCTCGGAACAGCTCAGACCGACTCAGCTCAGCCCGGCAGCTCCATCCGTATGACCTGACGACCCGGGTGGGGGCGGCCTCAGCGCCGCTCCTCCCGGAGTCCGGACCCGCCGCCCCGACCCTGTGGACAACTCCCGGGGGTGGTCTTCGAGCGGTGAGACTGGTGACGTGACCCTGTCGCTTCCCTCAGCTCCCGCACAGGTGGCCGGCCCTCCTGCGACGCGGCTGCCCCGCCGACCGGTGCTGACGCCGGCCGTCCCCGTGCTGCAGCGCGGCCCGGCGGTGCTGCAGGTCGGTCTTGAGCCGACCGCGGTGGTGGTGCGGCACCGGGCCGCCGCCACCCTGCTCGGAGCTCTCGACGGACGCCATGACCTGTCGGCGCTCCGCCGGCTTGCGGCGGGCTCCGGGATGGCGCCGGCCGAGGTGGACGTGGTGCTGCGTGCGCTGCACGAGGCCGGGCTGCTCGCCCCGCCTACCTCGGCCACCGGCACCGCCGTACGGCTGGTCGGGCTCGGGCCGCTCGGGCAGCAGGTCGCCCGGCTGCTCCTGGCGGCCGGACTTCGCGTCTACGCCGCCGATGACCGGCCCGGGCCCACCCGCCGTCGCGCGCTCCGGATCACCGACCTGGACGACCTGCCGCGGCTCCGCAGCGGCGGCCTGACCGTGGTCAACCACTGGTCCAAGCCCGAACGGGTCGACCTGTCCCTCACCGTGGTGGCCACGGACGCCGTCGAGCCGGACCGGCTCGTGACCGACGCCCTGCTCCGCGGCGACCAGCCGCACCTCGTGCTGCGGGCGGCCGGTCGCTCGGCCACGGTAGGACCGCTCGTCCTCCCTGGCCGGACGGCCTGCCTGCGTTGCACCGACCTCACCCGACGGGACGCCGATCCGGACTGGCCGGTCCTGCTCGGCCAGCTGGTGGCGCTCCGGCTGCCGACCGCGGCCGCCCTGGTCGCCTGGGCCGCGGGTGTCGGGGTGGCTCAGGTGCTCGCCCACCTCCAAGGTCAGCTGCCGGAGTCCGCGGGCGCCACCGTCGAGCTGAGCGAGCACGACCACCTGATGCGCTGGCGGGCCTGGCCGGTGCACGCCGGCTGCGGCTGCGCTTGGGCGGCCACGACAGAATGGGGGCCATGAGCGACGACCCCGCCCCCGGCCGTACCGGGGACCCGATGGCGCGGTCGGGGTTCCGGCGGGGAGCCCGGTTGGCTGCACTTCCCCTGGGGGCCGCGGGCCGTGCGACCCTCGGGCTCGGCAAGCGGATCGGTGGCGTCCCCGCCGAGCAGGTGAGCGCCCAGCTGCAGCAGCGCGCCGCCGAACAGATGTTCCGCGTGCTCGGCGACCTCAAGGGCGGGGCGATGAAGTTCGGGCAGGCGATGAGCCTGTTCGAGTCCGTGCTGCCCGACGATATCGCCGCGCCGTACCGCGAGCAGCTGACGCGGCTCCAGGCGGACGCGCCGCCGATGCCGACCTCACGGGTGCACGCCGTGCTGCGGCGCGAGCTGGGCGTGGACTGGCGTGACCTGTTCGCCGACTTCGATCCCGAGCCGGCCGCGGCCGCCTCGATCGGCCAGGTCCATCGGGCCACCTGGGCCGACGGCCGCCGGGTGGCGGTGAAGGTGCAGTACCCCGGTGCGGACGAGGCGCTGCGCTCGGACCTGCGTCAGATCGGCCGGCTCTCCAAGCTGTTCGCGCCACTGGCGGCCGGGATGGACGTCCGTCCCCTGGTCGACGAGCTGGTCGAGCGGACCAGCGAGGAGCTCGACTACACCGTCGAGGCCGCGTCCCAGCAGCAGGCGGCGGAGGGCTTTCTCGACAGCGACGAGTTCGTGGTACCGCAGGTGCTGGCCGGGACGTCCAGGGTCATGGTCAGTGAGTGGGTGGACGGCGAGCCGCTGTCCAGCGCCAGCGGGCTGAGCGAGGACGAGCGCAACCGGATCGGCCTCTCCTACGTCCGGTTCCTCTTCGCCGGTCCGAGCCGGGTGGGTCTGCTGCACGCGGACCCGCATCCGGGCAACTTCCGGATCACCCCCGACGGCCGCCTGGGCGTGGTGGACTTCGGCCTGGTGTCGCGGTTGCCCGAAGGCCTGCCGCGAGCCATGGGCACGATCCTCGGGATCGCCCGGCTGGGCGATGCGCAGCAGGTCAAGGACGAGCTCTACCGCGAGGGGTTCGTGTCGGCCGACGTCGACCCGGGGGACCTCTTCGACTACCTGGCGCCCTTCGTGGAACCGGCCGCCGTCCCGGTGTTCCAGTTCAACCGCGACTGGATGCGGGGACAGTTCCTCCGCGTCCGCGACCCGGGGGCCAACAACGGGATCGCGTTCAAGATCAACCTGCCGCCCAGCTACCTGCTCATCCACCGGGTGTGGCTCGGCGGGCTGGCGGTGCTCTCACAGCTCAACGTGCGGGCGGCGTTCGTCGACGTGCTGGAGGAGTTCCTCCCGGGGTACGCCGAGCACACCTGAGAGGTCCAGCCCCGGCTGCCGGTCGGGTCCGGGTGTCCGACCCCGAAAGTTGATGACGACGACGGCCTGGAAGATCACTGCGCGACACAGTCGCGAGCCAGGTCGCAGGACGCGCGTGGGCGGGGTGACCACGGGTCCACCTCGACCCCCCAGCTCCCGAAGGAGCTCGAGCCCGCACGGCTGTGCCGCGTAGTGATCTTCCAGGCCGTACGCCCTCCAGCGTAGGTCCGAGCCCCAACCGGTCGGAGGGTCTCCCCGGCGGAGGTCACGACAGGGCCCGGCTGAGCCAGAGGCGAAGGGCATGGAACAGCCGTTCGCCCCTGCTCGGACCGGGTCCTGCCTGATCGTCGATCATGCTGCCGCCTCCACGCCCGCGAGCGCCGCCGGCACCACCGGGTGCTTCCGGGGCCGGCCCCGGGGCCGCTTGCGCGCGACCACGACCCCCGCGATGAACAGCTCGCCTCCCCAGACGCCCCACGGCTCACGCCGCTCGAGGGCACCGGCCAGGCAGGACGACCGCAACGGGCAGTCCACGCAGAGCGCCTTGGCGGCCTCGACGTCGGCGGGCGACTCGGCGAAGAACACCTCCGGGTCGACCAGCCGGCACGGTAGGCCGTTCGATACGAGGTCTGCGTCCGATGCGCTCCACCAGGCAGTCATCAGCTCACCTCCTGTGTCGTTCATTCCCAACTCATCTCTTCGAGGGTCCCGGTACATCCGGGACCGACTGGGGCGGGAAACACGAAGGCCGTGATTCCCGGTGTTCTGGGATTCACGGCCTGGAGGCTGTCGGTGTGGGTGTTACACCGGCGGACTGCAGGAAGAAAATCCCGTTCGGGTCGAGTAGGCGTGATCGGCGACAGTGCCACCGACGAGGCCGGCAAAACCGGCCAGTTCGAGGGCCATGGCCGTGCGCTTGGCGTCGTCGGCGCAGAGCTCACGCCACGTCATGGTCATGACGGGCGCGATGCGCACGCGCGAGGCGGGCGTGGTCCCCTGCCGCTCGATCAGCTGGATGTCGGACATGGAACTCACCTCTCTCGCCTCTCTCGTCCGGTCGGCCCTGAAGGGCTCGATCCGGGGCGTGCTCGACCCCGTGGCGGGATCGGGCTTCAGCCTAAGGGAGGCCGGACTGACCTGCAAAGGATTAAACAACGCTTTCTCAGGACTCTTTTCCGAGCGCGCCTCGGGGCGGGGAGACCCGCGCGTCAGGCGCCCGCGCGCTCGGACTCGCTGCCCAGGATGGCGAGCACCTCGTCGCCGTAGCGGTCCGCCTTGGTCGGGCCGAGACCCTGCACCTTGACCAGGCCGGACCGGTTGTGGGGCCGCGCCTCGGCCAGCGCGATCAGGGTCGCGTCGGTGAAGATGCAGAACGCCGGCACCTTCTGCTCGGCGGCCTGAGAGCGTCGCCACTCCTTCAACAGGGCCATCGTCTGCTCGTCGAAGGTGGACGGGCAGCTGAGGTGGCGACCCAACTTGCGCTCGGCCGCGTCGCCGAGCGGCGAGCCGCACGACCGGCAGTGCTGGGAGAGCACCGAACCGCGCCGCCGGGCGGGCCGGGGGGCCGTCGCCGCGCCACGCGCACCCTCGGGTAGCACCGGGTCGAGGAACCGGGACGGCTTGCGGGGGTTTCCGCCGCCGTTGCGGGTCCGCGACCAGGACAGCCGCAGCCGCCGTCGGGCCCGCGTCACCCCGACGTAGAGCAGTCGCCGTTCCTCCTCCACCTGCTCGGGGCGGGTGGCGAGGACGAACGGCAGCGAGCCCTCCTGGGTGCCCAGCAGGGCGACTGCCTCCCACTCCAGACCCTTCGCCGAGTGCAGCGTGGAGACCGTGACCCCCTGGGCCACCGGGACGTGCTGGGCCTCGGCGCGCGCGTCGAGCTCGGCGGAGACGGCCCGGAGGTCCGGCTCCGGCCCGCCCTCGGCCGCACCTCCCGTGGCCAGGTCCTCGGCCACGGTGAGCAGGGCGGCCAGCGACTCCCAGCGCTCGCGGACCGCGCCGGCCCCCTCCGGCGGGGTCGCCGACCAGCCCAGCGTGCCGAGGACGGCCTTCATCTGCTCGACGGCGGTGCCGGGCTCGTTCTCACCCATCGCCCGCGCCTCGGTCCGCAGGGTGAGCAGCGCCTGCCGTACCTCGGCCCGCTCGTAGAACCGCTCGCCGCCGCGCACCAGGTACGGGATGTGCCGGTCGGCCAGCGCCTGCTCGATCGCGGGCGACTGGGCGTTGATCCTGAACAGCACGGCCATGTCGCGCCACTGCACGCCGTCGCTCGCCTGCCGGGCGAGCCAGTCGCCGATCCCGGCTGCCTCCGATGCCTCGTCCGGCGCCTCGAGGAACTCGACCTCGGGTCCGGGCGGCTGCTGGGCCTGCAGGGTGACCGCGCTGATGCCGCCGGCCTTGACGCCAGACATGATCTTGTTGGCGACGCCCACCACCTGCGGGGTGGAGCGGTAGTCGCGGACCAGCTTCACCACCGTGGCCCCAGGGTGCCGGCGGGCGAACTCGGTCAGGTAGCCGGCCTGAGCACCCGCGAAGGAGTGGATGGTCTGCGCCGGGTCGCCGACGACGCAGAGCTCGGTGCGGTCCCCGCGCCACAGGGTCAGCAGCGCCTGCTGCAGCGGGCTGACGTCCTGGTACTCATCGACCACTAGGTGCCGGTAGGTGCGACGGATCGTGTCGGCCACCTGCTCGTGCTCCGACATCAGGGCCGCGGCGCAGAGCAGGATGTCCTCGAAGTCGATCCGGCCCCGGTCGCGCTTGGCGTTCTCGTAGCCGGTGAACACGCGGGCGACCGTCTCGGCGTCGATCGAGGCGATGCTGCGGCCGGCCGCCGCGGCGAGCCGCGGGTAGTCCTCGGCGGTCACGTTGCTGACCTTGGCCCAGCCGATCTCCGACACCAGGTCGCGCAGCCGCGGCGTGTCGACGCGGATCCGCAGCCGGCTCGCCGACTCGGCCACCAGCGACATCCGGTTGTCCAATACCTGCGGCAGCTCGCCGCCGTAGGCCTGCGGCCAGAAGTACTGGGCCTGGCGGAGGGCGGCGGAGTGGAACGTCCGGGCCTGGACGCCGCGGGCCCCCAGCTGCTGCAGCCGCCCGCGCAGCTCGCCCGCCGCCCGGGTGGTGAAGGTGACGGCCAGCACCGAGGTCGGGTTGTACACCCCGGTGGCCACGCCGTACGCGATCCGGTGGGTGATGGCCCGGGTCTTGCCGGTGCCCGCCCCCGCGATCACCGCCAGCGGTCCCTGCAGGGTCGTCGCCACGGTCCGCTGCTCGGGATCGAGGCCGGCGAGCAGCGCCTCAGGATCAGCAGACGTACGGGTGTTCGACACGCCTCAAACCCTAACGCCGCCCACCGACACTCCCCGGCAAGCGTCGGGCCGAGTGCGAGCAGGACACGTCAGTGCTGGCCCGTGGACTCGAGGACGCTGAGCCACAGGTCCCCGTCCGGGGCGACGCAGTAGCGCTCCGACGTCACGTGGGCGATGGGCACGTGGATGAAGCGGTTGTGGCGGCGGCCGACGACCATGTCGGTGCGGCCGGCCATGCCCGCGTGGACGGCGGCCTGGGCGAGCCGGACGCAGTAGACGGAGTCGTGCGGGTCGGCGGGGACCGACCGGATGAGGTAGCCCGGGTCGAAGTACTTGCAGGTGAGCGGCAGCCCGCGGTCGGCGAAGTAGGCCGTGATCCGGTTCCGCAGGTGCACGCCGATGTCGCCCAGCCGGGCGTTGCCGGAGGGATCGGTGACGGAGGCGTCGGGGGCGGCGTCGAGGATGTCCTGGCCGGCACCCTCGGCCACGACCACGACGGCGCTCCCCCGTTCGACCACCCGGCGCTCGAGAGCGGCGAGGAAGCCGTCGGGGCCCTCGAGCGCGAACGGCACCTCGGGGATCAGCACCACGTCGGCGATGTGGTTGGCCAGGGCGGCGTAGCAGGCGATGAAGCCGGAGTGACGGCCCATCAGCTTGACCAGGCCGACCCCGTTGACCGCGGCCCGCGCCTCGACCATGGCCGCGTTGATGATCTTGGCCGCTGCGCTGAAGGCGGTGACGAAGCCGAAGCTCTGCCCGATGAAGGGGATGTCGTTGTCGATGGTCTTGGGGACGCCGATCACGCCCAGAGCCAGCCCCCGCTCTCGGACCACCCGCGCGATCCCGCTGGCCCCGCGCATCGAGCCGTCACCGCCGACGACGAACAGGAGGTCGATGCCCAGCCCGACGAGCCGGTCGACCATCAGCTCCAGGTCCTGGGGGCCACGGGAGGTTCCCAGAACCGTCCCGCCGCGTTCGTGGATGTCGTGCACCACCTCCGGGGTCAGCCGTAGCGGCTCGGGTCCGCCCGGGACCAGGCCCGCGTAGCCGTAGCGGAAGCCGGTGACCTCGCTGACGCCGTAGTGCCGGGCCAGCTCCATCACCAGCCCGCGGATCACGTCGTTCAGCCCGGGACACAGGCCACCGCAGGTGACGATGCCCACCCGCGTCGATCCGGGGGCGAAGAAGAGCCGACGACGTGGGCCTCCGGGCTCGAAGCTGGGCAGGGTCGACGGCTCGCCGCCCGCCTCGTCCAGCAGCGAGACCGTGTCGTGGAAGACGACCCGGTCGTTCTCGTTGACGTAGTGCTCGTTCGTCCGCCGGTCGGCGATGAAGTCGAACAGCGGTGAGTCGTGGCGCGGCTCGCCGAGGCTCGCCACCATCAGGTCGGCGAGTCGGGTCACGGGACAGAGCCTGGCAGCGGACCGTGTCGGACGTGTGACGACGACGCGACGGCCCCGCGGCTCCCGCTCCGGGTCGCACCACCACCGAGCTCAGCGGCCGTGGTCACCCGAACGTAGGGAGGCACGCGGCGACGGCCCGGTCGAACGGCTCCAGGGTCTGGGCGGTTCGGCAGAGCACGTGGGCGCCCTGAAGAACCGTGATGAGGAGCGTCGCGGCGTTCCTCGCTTCATCTCGGCTCAGTCCTGCATTCGAGAATTTGCCTGAGAGCTGATCGATCCAGGAGTCGAAGGCGCTGGCTGCAGTGGCCAGGAGCGTTCCGGCACTGCCACCGGAGTCGACCGTGACGGCGGCGACAGCGCAACCGCCTCCTTGCGCTGAGGCAGCCACCACCGGTCGGACGCTGTCGAAGAACGCCGATGCGAGCGTGTGGGCCGTGTCCTCGGGCAGGCGCGAGAGATGGTCGAGCACCATTCGTGCGTTCCTGTCGGCGGCAGCCCGAGCCAGCTGCTCCTTCCCCCCGGGGAAGTGGTGGTAGATCGCGCCCCGGGCACCGCCGCTGGCGGCCAGGACCTCGGTGAAGGACATGCCCGCCAGGCCGCGGCGCTGCAGCAGCTCCACCGCCGATTCGATCATTCGATCGCGCACACCAGTAGCCATCGCGCTCTCCTCTTGACTAGTACGTACATCCTAGGTCAAGATGGCGACACTAGTACGTACGTACTAGCGCCCCGACGAAACGGAGATTCGACATGAGCAAGACCTTTCTCTACACCGAGATCCAAGCGCCCGTTCCCTTCGATCGATTCCCGTGGGAGCAGGCCAACGAGCCGCTCAAGTCGGTTCCCGGGCTCGTGCGCAAGACCTGGTTGTCGGGCGTGGGCACCCAGACCCTCGGGGGGTTCTACGAGTTCGACACCGCTGAGAACGCGCTGGCCTTCGCACAGGGCCCGTTCGCGGAGGAGGCGCGACGGGCCGGCGCTGCGGCGACCACGAGGCTCTTCGACGGAGAGGTGGTCCGCGAGGCCAGCCTCGACCTCAGGTCCCCGTACTTCGACTGATGATCCCCCCGCACGTGGGTCCCGGCCCTCACGGCCGGAGCCCGCGTGCAGGAGCACCACCCGAAAGCTGACCAGAGGAGCCAGATGAACATCGAGTACCACGTGCCGGGCAGCATCTGCTGGGTCGATCTCGGCACGCCCGAGCCCGCTGCGGCAGCCACCTTCTACGCCGGCCTTCTCGGTTGGAGCTTCACCGAACCGGAGAGGACCGGCTACCGGGTGGCGATGCTTCGTGGTCTGCCTGTGGCCGGGCTGGGACCCGCGACGGATTCCGGGGACCCGTACTGGACCGTGAACGTCAGCACAGCCGACATCCATGAGACGTTGCAGGCGGTCGAGGCCTCCGGTGGCACCGTTCTCGAGCCACCGACGCAGGCCGGTGATCAGGGCATCGGCGCCGTCACCCGCAGCCCGTCCGGCCTTCCGCTGTCGTTCTGGCAGCCGCTCGTTCGTCACGGCATGCAGCTTGCCCAGGAGCCTGGCGCTTTTCAGGGCCTGAGTCTCCGCACCCCGGAGCCCGAGGACGAGGTGCGCTACCTGAACGCCGTCCTCGGGTGGAGGGCCCAGGCAGGCGGCAGCATCAGGTCGGCGGATGCGAGCGTGGCTGTCACGACCACGTCCTACGGACCCGGGCAATGGATGGTGCACTTCGCCGTGCAGGACCGAGCTGTGTCCATGCGCCTCGCGTCCGATCTCGGGGCGACAACGACCGCCGACGGCGACGTGCGTGACCCTCACGGCGCCGTCTTCGGGTTGGACGAGACAAGCCCACCCGACTAGGTGCGAATCCTCGAATACGGCCCTGGTCGGCCTCCTTGTCCTCGTTTGAGGAAATGACGAGGATCTGCCAATCCTCGAATGAGGTCGTGCCGAATTCTGAGGTGTCGACGCCCTGCCGCCGACGGAGAAGCGGGTCACCATGTTGACGTTGGCGCTGTTGGGTCTGGTCGGGGGGTTGATCACCGGCGTCTCACCGTGCGTGCTCCCGATGCTGCCGATCATCTTCTTCGCGGGAGGGACCGCGAAGGGAAAGGCGCCCGAGAAGGTCGCCGAGCCTGAGCGGGACCTGGTGGCTGCGGGTTCCGGCGGAGCGAGCACGACCGTCGCCGCCGAGCCGTCTGTCGTGGAGACGTTGGACGTCGGCGAACCCCGGCCCACCAAAGAACCGAGGAAGCCGCGCCGCAACGTGCGCCCGCTGATCATCATCGGCGGCCTGGTCACCAGCTTCAGCGTTTTCACCCTGCTCGGCTCGACGATCCTCTCGGCGCTGGGACTCCCGCAGGACCTCCTGCGCTGGGTGGGACTGAGTGTCCTCGCTCTCGTGGGGCTGGGGCTCATCGTGCCTGCTCTGGGTCACCTGATCGAGAAGCCGTTCTACAAGCTGCCGCAGGTCGCCAACCAGGACAGCAGCGCCTTCGTCTTCGGTCTCGGGCTGGGAACGCTGTACGTGCCCTGCGCCGGCCCGATCCTCGCGGCGATCACGGTCGCCGGTGCGAGCGGGAGGATCGGCTGGGGAACGGTCGTGTTGACCGTGACGTTCGCGGTCGGGGCCGCACTGCCGCTGCTGCTGTTCGCTGCTGCGGGCTCGAAGATCCAGACCCGCATCAACGCCTACCGGGCCCGCGCCCAGATGTTCCGGATCGTCGGTGGCGTCGTGATGATCGCCCTGGCCATCGCGCTCGCGTTCAACGTCACCGCCGTCCTGCAACGCGCCGTGCCGGCCTACACGGGCGGCGTGGAGAAGAAGCTCGCGGAGTCCAAGACCGTCCAAGGCGCCCTGTCGCCGTTCGACAACGGGCAGAACAAGGACCTCGCCAAGTGCACGCCGGGCGACGACAAGCTCGCCTCGTGCGGCACCGCACCGGCACTGACCGGCACGCAGCAGTGGTTCAACACCGCCGACGACAAGCCCGTGGCCCTGAGCGACCTCAAGGGCAAGGTCGTGCTGATCGACTTCTTCGCCTACTCCTGCATCAACTGCCAGCGCGACGCCCCCTACATCAAGTCCTGGTACTCCGCCTACCAGGCCGACGGGTTCGAGGTCATCGGGGTGCACTCACCGGAGTTCGCGTTCGAGAAGAGTGCCGGCAACCTGAAGTCCGCCATCACCCAGGAAGGCATCACCTACCCCGTCGTCCAGGACAACGACCTCAAGACCTGGACGGCGTACCGCAACCGCTACTGGCCGGCCAAGTACCTGATCGACGCCCAGGGAACCGTCCGGGCCATCAACTTCGGCGAGGGCAACTACCTCCAGACCGAGGACCTGATCCGGCAGCTCCTGACCGAGAAGTCGCCCGGTGCTGCGCTCCCGGCCCCGGTCACCGACATCTCGAAGGAGCAGCAGACCACTCCGGCCGACCAGCGCACCCAGGAGATGTACCTGTCGCCCGGCCGCACCCAGACCGGATACGCCGGGACACCGACCGTCGCCGACGGGCGGAAGAAGTACACCCTCAACGACAACCCACCGATCAACACCTACAGCTACGGCGGCACCTGGACCGGAGAGAACACCGACATGTCAGCCGGTGAAGGGGCCCAGATCCGCCTGCATTACCACGCAGCGAACGTCTACAACGTGCTCGAGGGTGAGGGGACCGTCACCGTGTCCCAGCCCGGTGTGGCCGATCGCGAGATCAAGGTCTCCGGCACCCCCAACCTCTATCCGCTCGTCGAGGGCGACGACGCGGTCGACCAGACCATCACCCTCACCTACAGCAAGGGCATCAAGGCCTTCACCTACACCTTCGGGTGACCCTGACCCGATGGCCTGGCCCGATGGCCTGACCCGGGGCCCCACATGTCCTCTCACCACTCCAGGAGAACCGCATGTCCAACGTCACCGCCGTGACCGACGCCGACTTCGCCGACGTCGTCCTGCACTCCGACCGTCCCGTCCTGGTCGACTTCTGGGCCGACTGGTGCGGGCCGTGCAAGCAGCTCACCCCGATCATCGAAGACCTCGCCGACCAGCACGGCGACCGGGTCACCTTCGTCAAGGTCGAGGCCGGCACCAACCCCGCCACGGCCGCCGACCACCAGGTCCTCGGACTCCCGACCGTGCAGATCTACGTCGGCGGTCAGCTGGTCAAGGCCTTCCGTGGCGCCAAGTCCAGAGCGGTGCTCCTCAAGGCCCTGGAGCCGTACCTGTAGACCGCGGCTAAGGCCACAGCAGGGACCGGTCCCAGCGGTTCTTCGCCGCCGTGTAGCGCAGACGGCAGTGCTGGCGTCCACGGTCGGCCTGCCAGAACTCGATCTCCTGAGGCCGCACGACGCACAGGGTTCACGTCGTCGCCACCAGGTCGGGCAGATCGGCCAGGCGGGCACTCGCCGCCTCGACCGCGGCGGCACACTCGGCCCGGCTGGCCAACGGGGAGCTCTCCGCGCTCGCGAGAGCGACGGCCCGGGCCCCTACGCCTCGGGCGAGGAAGTCCTGAGCCGACTGGTCAGCAGAAGCGGCCTCGACCCGCCCCCGGACGCGTACCTGCCGGCCGAGGAGCGGCCAGTAGAAGGTCAGGGCTGCCGCCGGATTGACTCGGAGCTGACGTCCCTTCGCGCTGTCGGCACTGGTCGCGAACCAGAACCCCGCGCTGCTGACGTCCTTGAGGATGAGCATCCGCGCGTCAGGCCGGCCATCGGCGTCGGCCGTGGACAACGTCATCACGTGGGGTTCGAGAGCACCGGCCCCGATCGCCGCCTCCAACCACGACCTGAACAAGGTGTAGGATCGGCCGGAGCACCGGTCACGTTGAACACCTGCTCCTCACCGGCGAACACCGGAAGCGCCCGCAACAGCTCGCGCGTGGCCGTCGGCTCGGCGTCCCTGGGTGGCACCATCGTCTCCTCCAAGATCGGCCGCTCTGCGGCTCCTGACGACCCGTGGTCCGCGACCTGCTCCCGAGCGGCTCACCACCACTACCAACGACCCCCGAAGAACGGCTCCTCGCAGCTGCTCCTTTCAAGCGTCCCACCTGCCGCTGCCCACCCAGATCGCGCCTCGCCGAAGCCGTCGCCACGCCCCAGGGGGATCGCCAGCAGACAGCCAACTGTATCGTCCGGACGCCGACCGAGCCCCGCGACGATGGTGGCGATCTGCGGGTAGCGGCCGGCTTCGGTGGCGATCACCTCCGGCGTACTCCGCCCACGAGAACCGGTCGGGCAGAGTCGGGTCGCAGGTCGAGATCACCACAGGTCCTCGGCTGCCGCGTCGACCGCCGCCGCACCACCGTTCGGGCCGCGAGCGCGGCCTCGATCTGGGCAGCGCTCGCCGGGTCGGCTGCCGGTGACGGGCGCACCCGTCCCCGATGGCGCCGTAGTCGACATCACCGGCACTGCCGTCCAAGCTCCGACCTGCGGCCGTCCCTCGGAAGCTCACTCGGCCAATACGTACACCCACGCCGTGCGGCCCGAACGCAGCCGGTAGGCCTGCCTGGCGTACGCCTGCACCTCGTAGTCGTCGGCGGCGGCAACCTCGGCGTCGTCGAGGTCGAACACCGTCCCCGTCACCTCGGCGTCCTCCGCGTCGGAACGAGCCAGCACCGGGTGGACGGAGAGCCCGCTCGCGGCCAGCACCGCCGGGTTCGTGATCACCACCTCATCGAGCACGTGACCGACGATGGCGTCGGGTTCACCCTGCAGGAGGCGCCCGAAGACGGCGTCCTGCACGGAGGGGAGCTGGAGCGTGCCGTAAGAGAACAGAAGAGCCACCCGTCCATCCTGGCCAGACCCGACCCGTTGCGTACAGCAACGGTGGTCGGACAGCCCGCACGAGTCGTCGGGTCAGGCGGTGCCGGCCTCGTACTGGTCGCTGACCTGGGTCGCGGTCAGGGCGGTCAGGTAGAGCGCGGCGTCGTCCAGGGTGCCGGCCAGGTACCGGCTGGTCGGGGCGTTGTCCCAGCTGTCGAGGTTGTCGTACCCGACACGGAGGTAGGCGGGGCTGTAGGCCTCACCGTTGGTCACCCCGGTGTCGGACCCGAGGAGCTTGCCGTCGACGTAGAGCCGCATCCCGGCGCTGGACAGGGTGGCCACCGCCTGGTGCCAGGCGCCGTCGTTGAAGGTCGCCGTCGTGGAGACCGTCCGCACGGCGTTGGGGTAGACGCCGAACACGATCGTGCCCGTGTTGGTGAGGTAGAGGTGCCGGTCGTAGCTGCCCGAGGCCGTCATCTGGGCGTTGCCGAGTCCGATCAGCTTGCCGCCACGGGTGGTGGTGGTCTTGAACCAGATGGCCAGGGTGAAGGTGTTGGGCGGCCCGCCGGCGAGGGCCGGCGAGCTGAGGTAGCCGCTCGACCCGTTGAACGTCATGGCCCGGCCGGAGTCGCGGGAGCATGCCCGGGTGGCCGAGGCGGTCTTACCGGCTGACCCGTAGACCCCGTTCCGGCCGCCCCCGGAGCTGTCGGTGGCCACGGTGGTCGTCGAGGACGTCTCGTCCATCCGGTACCAGAGGTACGGGCTGCCCGCGCTTACGGCGTTGGCGCAGCTGAAGTAGCCGGCGGCGGCCAGGCTCGTCCGGGTGCTGGTGGTCGCGGAGAACGCCGACTCGGCGGGAGCGGCGGCGACGGCGACGAGAACGGCGACGGCACCGAGCGCGCCGAGCCGACGAGCGGTCCGGACCGTGCGACCGGGGGGTCGCGGGGCCACCAGGACGTCGGTGTTCGCCGGTGCGGCGGTGCCGGCGGCCGTGGGCGGTGGCGGTGGGCCGGGACCGTCGCCCTCGTCGGGCTCGGGGAAGCCGAACCTGCGCGCTCGCGCCGCCAGCGCCGTCAGGGCCACCAGGACGAGGACGGACAGGGACAGCGCTACCCAGGACCGCTCCCGGAGCCACACCACCGGCAGTCCGACCCAGGGCACCCGCAGGGTCCCGATGCCGTGGACCGCGCTCAGCGCGACCGGGGTCGAGTCGTCGGAGGTGTTCGCGTCGCCGCGGGTGACCAGCAGCCCGTCGTCGTCGACGCGGACGAAGCGGTGCAGCCGCAGTCGTCCGGGGTGGTCGGGGTCGTCGAAGAGGAGCACGCTGTCGACGGGGGGGACCGTCGCTCCCAACGGACGGGAGACGGCCACGTCGCCGACGTGCAGCCGCGGCAGCATCGACCCACTGCTGACCGTGGTCGGGTGCCACCCGACCACGGCCGGCAGCGCCCCCCACAGGGCGAGACAGATCACCACGGCCACCCCCGCCCTGCTCAGGGTGGTGGTGATCAGCCAGGGCCAGGTCCAGGGCCGCAGACCGTTCGCCCCAGGCACCCGTGTCACCCCGGCCCGCTCGGACACCTCGGCAGATCGGGTCACGTCAGGTGTTCTGCGCCTCCCAGGTGAGACCGAACGCGGCGGTCCCGCCCTGGGCGGAGTCGGGGGTGGAGGCGCTGACGGTGTAGGCGAGCTGGAAGCTACGGGTCTCCGAGGCCGTGCCGGTCGGGGACCAGCTGCCGACACCGCTGCCGAAGCCTGTCGCCGCGCCGGTGAAGGCCGTGACGGTGCCCGAGTAGACCGCGGACCCGCTGCTGAGCGCGGTGAAGCCGCTGCAGGAGCCGAAGCTCGCGCCGGTGCCCTGGGTGATGGCCAGGGTGACGTAGCCGCCCAGACCCTTGGTGACGGAGGCGTCCGTGGCGTACAGCTTGACCGAGGACGGCAGTGACCCGGACGAGACGACCGAGATGCACCGTGAGCCCGCCGACCCGGGCTTGAGGTTGGTCAGGCTGAACAGGGTCGAGCCGGAGTCGTCGTCGCTCAGGGTCACGGTGCCGACGGAGAAGGTGTTCCCGCCGTTGGAGACCTTCGAGGAGAACGAGGCGTACGACGCCTGACCGACGAGGGCCAGCGTGGCCACCGCGGCGACGGGCCACAGCAACCAGCGCAGGGTGCTGACGGCGCGGGGGGACGGCGGCATCCGAGCTCCTGCCACGTGGGGAACGGCTTGGCCGCCCCCGCGGCATCGAGGTCACAGGCTAGCCGACGAACGGGGACCCGACGGGTCAGCCCGCCGAAGATACGGTCCGCCGCCACGGCCGGAATAGCGACCCGGGCGGCCAGCGTTGGCGGGTTCATGACCGCGTACCAGGCGGAGCCCGACCGCCCCACCATGTTCACCACCACGTGGTGCGGCTACTGCGCCCGGCTCAAGGGCCAGCTCCAGCGGGCGGGGATCGCGTGGACCGAGGTCGACATCGAGGCCCACCCCGACGCGGCCGAGGTCGTCGCCTCCGTCAACAGGGGCAACCTGACCGTGCCCACCCTGCTGTTCTCCGACGGTTCGGCGATGACCAACCCGTCGGCGTCCCAGGTGGGCCTGAAGCTGGCCGAGCTCCACTGAGACGCGTCTTCGTCGTCTTCGACGTCGACGGGACGCTGATCGACTCCGCCGACGGGATCGTGGCCGGCTTCCGGCACGCCTTGGCCAGCGTCGGCTTCCCGGTCCCCAGGGAGGAGGAGCTGCGCTCCGACCTCGGACCGCCGCTCGGTGACCTGTTCGCCGGGCTCGGGCTGCCGCCGGAGCTGATGGAGCCGGCGACCGCGGCGTACCGCGCCCACTACCGGGAGACAGGCATGAGGCGGGCCCACGGCTATCCCGGGGTGCCGGAGCTGTTGGACCGGCTCCCGACCTCGACGGTGCTGGCCACCGCGACCGCCAAGCTGACCACCGTCGCGACGGACTTCCTGGCGCTGCACGACCTGAGCCGGCACTTCGCCGTGGTCAACGGCACCGACGAGACTCATCACACCAAGACCGAGACCCTGACCCAGACCCTGGAGCTCCTCGGACGCCCGGACCCGGCCCAGGTGCTGATGGTCGGCGACCGGCACTCCGACATCGCAGCCGCGCACGCGTGCGGTGTCGGATCGGTCGCGGTGCTGTGGGGCTACGGCACCGCTTCCGAGCTGGAGCGGTCGGATCCCGACCACCTGATCGCCCAGCCCGCGGAGCTGCTCGACCTGCTCAACTGAGCCCTCGTCCGGGCTGTCGGACGGCGACCGCCGGGAACTGTCGGTCACCGGTTCTAGGGTTAGCCCGGTCATGAGCCTTCACCTGCACCGTGCCGAACGCGCCGACCGGCTGGTCGCCGCGCTCGGGGAGGTGCTCGCGGCCCCGCTGCCCGACCCGTTCCGCACCGAGGTGGTGAGCGTGCCGACGCCGGGCGTGGAGCGGTGGCTGACCCAGCGGCTGGCCACCCAGCTGGGGACCGGTCCCGGCGGCGGCGACGGGGTCTGCGCCGGGATCAGCTTCCCGTCGCCCCGCCTGCTGGTGGCCCGGGCGCTCGGTGAGCGCGAAGGCAGCACCGTTCCCGACCCGTGGCGGCCGGAGCACGCCGTCTGGCCGTTGCTGCGGGTGCTGGACGCCGGCCGCGGCGAGGCCTGGTCTCAGATCCTGTGGCGCTACCTGGGTGACCGCCCGTCGATCACCGCTGGGCCTGTCAACCCTGGGTCAGGCATCGCCGAGCCTGACACCGTCGGGCCAGCCGAGGCCGCCCGCAGCGGCCGTCGCTGGTCCACCGCGAGGCATCTGGCGGGGCTGTTCGCACGCTACGCCGCCGCGCGGCCCGCCATGCTGCTCGGCTGGGCCGCCGGTCGGGACTCCGACGGCGAGGGCCGGCCGCTGGGCCCGGACCGCGCCTGGCAGGCCGAGCTGTGGCGCCGGCTGCGAGCCGAGATCGCCCAGCCGGGCCCGGCGGAGCGGATCGACGTCGGGGTCGGGCTGTTGCGCGCCGACCCGGCCACCAGCGACCTGCCCGAACGGGTCTCCGTCTTCGGTCCCACCCGGATGGAGCCGCAGCACGTCCGCGTCCTGGATGCGCTGGCGGTCGGCCGCGAGGTGCACCTCTGGCTACCGCACCCCTCCCCCGCCCTCTGGGACCGGCTGGCCCGGTCCGGTCGGCCGGGCGCGGGCGCCGGTCCGGTCGGGACCCTGCCTCCGCGCCGCAGCGAGCCCGAGGACGCGGCCGCGCACCGGCTGCTCGGCTGCCTGGGCCGCGACGTCCGCGAGCTGCAGCTGGTCCTGACCGCCGCCGGGGCCGCAGGCCAGGACGAGCACCTGAGCCCGTGGACAGGCTCCCGACCTGGGGCGGCCCCCAGCACCCTGCTGCAGCAGCTGCAGGCCGACATCGTTGCGGACCGGCCGCTCGCCGAGGTCGGCCGGCCGACGCTGGCCCCGGGCGACCGCAGCATCGCCCTGCACGCCTCGCACGGACCCGACCGGCAGGTCGAGGTGCTCCGCGAGGTGCTGGTGGGACTGCTCGAGGACGACCCCACCCTCGAGCCGAGGGACATCGTCGTGATGTGCCCCGACATCGAGACCTACGCTCCGCTGGTCGCTGCCACGTTCGGCCTCGACTCCGACGACACCACCGCCGAGCACCCGGGACACCGGCTGCGCGTGCGGCTGGCGGACCGGTCGCTGCGTCAGGTCAACCCCCTGCTCTCGGTGCTCAGCCGGCTCGTCGGGCTGGCCGCGGCACGGATGGAGTCGACGGCGCTGCTCGACTTCTGTGCCGCGCCGCCGGTCGCGCGGCGCTTCGGGTTCGGGGCCGAGGAGCTGGAACGGTTGCACGACCTGGTCACCTCCTCGGGGGTCCGCTGGGGCCTGGACAGCGCCCATCGGGCCGCGTTCGGGATGGCCGGCTTCGGCCAGAACACCTGGAGCGCCGGCCTGGACCGGCTCCTGCTCGGCGTCACCATGGATGAGACCGGACAGCACTTTCTCGGTACCGCCCTGCCGCTGGACGACGTGGACTCCGCCGACGTGGACCTGGTCGGCCGGCTGGCCGAGTTCGTGTCCCGGCTGGCCTCGGTCACCGACCGCTGCCGAACCCCGCAGCCGCTGCCGGCCTGGGTGGCGCTGTTCCGCGAGGCGCTCGAACTGCTCACCCACGTCCCGGCCGGCGAGAGCTGGCAGGTCGGGCACGCGAACGCCGAGCTGCTCCGGCTGAGCGAGACCGCGGCCGACGGCCCCCGTACCGACGGCCCGCGTACGGACGGCTCGGACGCCCTCTTGTCCCTGCCCGAGGTCACCGCGCTGCTGGCCGAGGCGTTCCGGGGGCGGCCGGGCCGCAGCAACTTCCGGACCGGCACCCTGACCATGTGCACGATGCACCCGATGCGCTCGATCCCGCACCGGGTGGTCTGCCTGCTCGGCCTCGACGACGGCGTCTTCCCGCGGCGCCGCCGGGTGGACGGGGACGACGTGACCGCCGTCGTCGAGCATCTCGGCGACGCCGACCCGCGCAGCGAGGACCGCCAGCTGCTGCTCGACGCCGTGCTGGCCGCCGAGGAGCACCTGGTCGTCGTCTACGCCGGGATGGACGCCCGGACCGGCAGCGACGTGCCCCCGGCCGTCCCCGTCAAGGAGCTGATGGACACCCTCGACCTGACGGCACGGTCGGGCGAGGGCCGTCCGGTCTCGTCGGTGGTGACCGTCCGGCACCGCCTGCAGCCCTACGACCCGGCCAACTTCACCGGCTTCAGCTTCGACCGGGCCGCCCTGCGCGGGGCCCGGGCCGCGGTCGCGGCACGGACCGCGCCCGTAGCTGTCTTCGGTCGGACCGCGCTCGCGCCGCTGCCGGGGGACGGACCGGTCGAGCTGGCCGAGCTCATCCGCTTCTTCCGGCACCCGGTCCGTGCGTTGCTGCGCAGCAGAGCCGGCGTGTCCTTCTACGCCGACGAGGACGTGGCCGAGCCGCAGATCCCCGTCGACCTCGACGGCCTGGGCCGCTGGGAGATCGGCGAACGGCTGCTGCAGCTGCACCTGCAGGGCGCCGAGCTCGACGTGCTGCAGGCGGCGGAGTGGCGCCGCGGGCTGCTGCCGCCACGGGCGTTCGGCTCGCGGGTGATGGAGGCGGTCAGCCAGCAGGTCGTCGAGGTCCGGACGGCCGCCGCACCCTTCCGGGAGCAACCCGCCGCCAAGGTCGAGATCGCCGGCCGGCTGAGCGGACGGCCACTGGTCGGCACGGTGACGGGGATCCACGGCGACGACGTGGTGGCGGTCAGCTTCTCGCGACTGAGCGCCCGACACCGGCTGGTCGCCTGGCTCGAGCTGCTGGCGCTGACGGTCGCGCATCCCGGCCGTCCCTGGCGCGCCGTCTGCGTGGGCCGCCGCGGGACGGCCGTCCTCGGCCCGGTCGAACCGGCGTGGGCCGAGCGCGCGCTGGCCGACCTGGTCGCGCTCCAGCAGCTCGGTCTCCGCGAGCCGCTGCCGTTCGCGCCCAAGACCTCGGCCCGCTACAGCCAGGTCCGCCGGATCGGCCAGGAGCTGACGAAGCAGCACTGGTCCGACCTCCACAAGGAGTGGGACCAGGAGACCGACGAGAGCTACGGCCGCTTCTTCGGCACCGACCCCGACGGTGGCGGACGCTCAGGCCTCGATCTGCTGCTGGCCGAGCCGTCCCGGCCGGGCGAGGAGCTCGGCGCCCTGGTCGAGCCGACCCGCTTCGGCACCCTGGCCCGGCGGGTCTTCGACCCGCTCCTCTACATCGAGGCGCAGTCATGACCACCACCGGCGTGACCACGACCGGCGTGACCACGACCCGGACGGCGACGACCCTCACCAGCGACGCCCCCGAGCCGTTCGACGTCTGCGGCGAGCTGCCGTCGGGCACCACCGTGCTCGAGGCCAGCGCGGGTACGGGCAAGACCTTCACCATCGCGGCCCTGACCGCCCGGTACCTGGCCGAGGGAGTGGTCGGGCTCGACCAGCTGATGCTGGTCACCTTCGGCCGGAACGCGAGCCTCGAGCTGCAGCTGCGGGTCCGCGACCGCCTCGTCGCCACCGACCTCGCCCTGCGCGCCGCCCTCGCCGGCCAGCCTCTGCCTCAGATCGCCGACGACGTGGTCCGCGGGCTCTGCACCGCCGACACGGCCGAGCTCGCCGCCCGTCAGGGTCGGGTGGCCCGGGCGCTGGCGGACTTCGACTCCGCGACCATCGCCACCACCCACGAGTTCTGCCTGCAGATGCTGGACGGGCTGGGGGTGCTGGGCGACCGGGAGCCGCAGGCGGTGTTCGTCGAGCACCTGGGCGACCTGACCCGGGAGGTGGCGAGCGATGTGTACCTGCGCCGCTACGCCGCCGACGGGCGGGAGCCGTTCTCCTTCGCCGACGCCCTGAAGGTGGCCCAGCAGGCGGTCGGGGCCGTGCACGCCCGGCTGGTGCCCGACGTCGACCCGCTTGCCGCTGCGGTCGGGGCCGACGTCGCGGAGCGGGTCGCCTTCGCCACCGAGGTACGGACCGAGGTCGAGCGACGCAAGCTGGTGGGGCGGCTGTTCACCTACGACGACATGCTGACCCGGCTGCGGGACGCGCTCGCCGACCCGATCTGGGGCGCCGCGGCAGCCGAGCGGCTGCGGGCGCGCTACACGGTGGTGATGGTGGACGAGTTCCAGGACACCGACCCGGTGCAGTGGGAGATCCTGCAGCGCGCCTTCCACGGACACGCCGCCCTGATCCTGATCGGCGACCCGAAGCAGGCGATCTACGCGTTCCGCGGCGCCGACGTCTACAGCTACCTGGACGCCGTGGCGACCGCCGGCCGGGTTCAGACCCTGGCCACCAACTGGCGCAGCGACGCGGCCGTCGTCGAGGCCCTGGACGCCCTGATGGGCGGGGCCGCGCTCGGCGACCCGCGGATCGTCGTCCGACCCGTCCACGCTGACGCCCAGCAGCGCCGGCTCCGCGGCCCGGACGGCAGCTCACCGTCGGCGCTGCGGCTGCGGGTGCGGCCGTACCCGCCAGAGGCCGACGACCCCCCCAAGGTCTCGACGGTCCGGCCGCAGGTGCTGTCCGACCTCGTCGCGGACGTGACGGCCACCCTGGGCGGCGGCTCCGAGCTGTGCCTGGACGGCGACTGGCGCCCGGTCGAGCCGGCCGACATCGCCGTGCTCGTCCGCACCAACAGGCGCGGCGAGGAGGTGCGGGGCGCGCTGGTGGCGGCCGGCGTCCCGGCGGTGATGCTGGGTGCCGCCTCGGTGTTCACCTCGCCGATGGCCGCGGAGTGGCTCACCCTGCTGACCGCGCTGGATCAGCCCCGCCAGCAGCTGGCGCGCCGGGCCGCCCTCACGCCGTTCCTCGGCTGGACCTTCGCCGAGCTCGCCGAGGCCTCCGAGGAACGGCTCACCGAGCTGGCCCAGCGCGTCCG
This sequence comes from uncultured Friedmanniella sp., assembly GCF_964244285.1. Classification (NCBI taxonomy): domain Bacteria; kingdom Bacillati; phylum Actinomycetota; class Actinomycetes; order Propionibacteriales; family Nocardioidaceae; genus Friedmanniella; species uncultured Friedmanniella sp. The sequence goes on along the minus strand of NZ_CAXTHT010000005.1, from coordinate 33,052 downwards.
TTTCTGGAGCCGGGTGCTGGCCGCCCGAGGCGTGGCCGCCCTGCTGGAGACGATCACCACGGACACGTCGCTGCCCGAGCGGCTGCTGCGCACCGTCGGCGGCGAGCGACGGCTGACCGACCTGCGGCACCTCGGCGAGGCCCTGCACGCGGCGATGGTCGCCGGTCCGTTGGGGACCGGGGCCTTGCGGGAGTGGCTGCAGGAGCGGATGGCCGAGGCGCGCGCCCGGCTGGTCGGTGACGGCACCCGACGGCTGGAGACCGACGCGGCGGCCGTGACCGTGGTGACCGTGCACCGCAGCAAGGGCCTGGAGTACCCGCTGGTCTACCTGCCCGACGCCTGGGACCTGTACGTCGGGGATCGCGACGAGGGAGAGACCCTGCTGCTGCACGTGGACGGCGACAGCGTCCTCGACGTGGGGGGCCGGTCCGGACCCGGTCGCGCCGAGCGCTTCCGGCTGGCCGCGCAGGAGGACGCCGGTGAGCACCTCCGGCTGCTCTACGTCGCCCTCACCCGGGCCCAGTGCCAGGTGGTCACCTGGTGGGCGCCGTCGTGGAACACCCCGAGCTCCTCGCTGCAGCGCTTCCTCTACCGCTCGCTCCAGCCCGGGGAGGTGCCCGAGCCGGCGTACCCGCTGTCCGGTGACCCGTTCGGTGCCCGGTCCCTCGGCGCGCAGGTCGCACTGGAGACGATGGAGCGCCGGGTGCCGAGCCCGTGGCAGCCGCCGGTCGACGTGCCGGCCTCGATGCGGGCCCGGGTCTTCGACCGGCCGCTCGACCTGCAGTGGCGGCGGACCTCCTACTCCGCGCTCACCGCCGCAGTACACGGGCTGGAGCTGCCCTCCCCGGCCGTGGGCAGCGAGGCCGAGCCGGTGCACGAGGACGACGAGTCGCAGGTCCCGCCGGTGGGCGTCGGCGTCCAGCAGGAGGATCTCCAGCCCCGCCCGGGATCGGTCGACCCCTGGGCGACGCCGTCGCCGATGGCCGAGCTGCCCAGCGGCGTGGACTTCGGTACCGCGGTGCACGCGATCTTCGAGCTGGTCGACCCGGGCGCGGAGGACCTCGCCGCCGAGCTGCGGCGCGCCACCGCGCTGGCGCTGAGCCACGCGGGCAGCACCTCGATGAGCGTGGACCAGCTGGCGACGGCCCTGCTGCCCGTTTTCGGGACGGCGCTAGGACCGCTGGCCGGCCAGCGTCGGCTCTGTGACCTGCCGGTCAGCGACCGGCTGCCCGAGCTGGGCTTCGAGATGCCGCTGGCCGGTGGCGACCACACCCGCGCCGAGGTCACCGTCGGGCAGCTCGTCCCCCTGCTCCGCGAGCACCTGCCGGCGAGCGACCCGCTGGGTCGCTACGCCGACCTGGTCGCCCATCCCGCACTGGCCGACCAGCCGCTGCGGGGCTACCTGACCGGCAGCATCGACGCCGTGCTGCGGGTGCGTGGGGAGGCCGGCGAGCCCCGCTACCTGGTCGTGGACTACAAGACCAACTGGCTCGGCAGCTTCGACGGCCGGCCCCTGCTGCTGGCCGACTACGCCCCCGGCCGGCTGGCCGAGGCGATGATGAGCGCCCACTACCCCCTGCAGGCCCTGCTCTACAGCGTCGCCGTGCACCGGCTGCTGCGCTGGCGGCAGCCCGGCTACGACCCCGACGTCCACCTCGGCGGCGCGCTCTACCTCTTCGTCCGCGGCATGGCGGGAGCCGACACACCCACGGTCGAGGGGGTGCCGGCCGGGGTGTTCAGCTGGCGCCCGCCCAGCGCGCTGGTGACCGGCCTGTCCGACCTGCTCGACGGCACGCCGGCCGCCGGGAGTGCCCGGTGACCGCCCTGGGGACCCCCACCGGGGCCACCCCCACTGGTGCCACCTCCACCGGGCCCACTCCCGCCGGCGACCCGGGTCTGGTCCTGGGGGCTACCGGCCTGCTGGGTGAGTTCAACGTCGCCGGGGTGCTGCGTCCGGCGGACGTGCACACCGCACAGGCGGTCGGCCGGATGGCGGGCGAGGACGACGAGCGGGTCCGGCTGGCGCTGGCCCTGACGGTTCGGGCGTTGCGCAACGGGTCGGTCGTGGTCGACCTGCGGACGGTGAGCGGCACCGTCTTCGACGAGTCCGAGGAACAGATCGACGTGTCGGGTCTGCCCTGGCCCGAGCCGGGGGCCTGGCTGGAGGCCGTCCGCGACAGCCCGATGGTGCTCGGCGAGGGCGATCCCGGTGGCCGGCCACTGCGGCTGGCCGGCGACCTGCTCTACCTGGAGCGGTACTGGTGGCAGGAGGAGCTGGTCCGGACCTCGTTGCAGGCCCGCTTCGCCGCCGGCGGCTACGACGTCGACGGAGACCGGGCCGCCGCCGCGCTCGGCCGGCTGTTCCCCCGCGTCGGCCTGGCTGAGGACGAACCGGACCTGCAGCAGCTCGCCGCTGCCGTCAGCCTGCTCAGCCGGGTGACGGTCCTGGCCGGCGGCCCCGGGACGGGCAAGACGACGACGGTGGCGCGGCTGCTGGCCCTGCTGCACGACCAGCCTGGTCCCCCGCTGCGGATCGGCCTCGCGGCACCGACGGGCAAGGCCGCTGCCCGGCTGGAGGAGGCCGTCCGCTCCGCGACCGCGACCCTCGACCCGGCCGACCGGGAGCGGGTCGGCGAGGTGACCGCGTCCACGCTGCACCGGCTGCTGGGGTGGCAGCCGGGCAGCCGTAGCCGGTTCCGGCACGACGCGACCAACCACCTGCCGCACGACGTGCTGATCGTGGACGAGATGTCGATGGTCTCGCTGACCATGATGGCCCGGCTGCTCGAGGCGGTCCGGCCCGACGCCCGGCTGGTGCTGGTGGGCGACCCCGACCAGCTCTCGTCCGTCGAGGCGGGTGCGGTGCTGGCCGATATCGCCCGGGCGCCCGGCCGGCCCGAACCCGAGCTGGTGGCCGGGCTGGCCGCGCTGGAGCTGCCGCTCGCGGAGCGGACGCCGCCGCCCGCCCACGGTGTCGTGCAGCTCACTCGGCCCTGGCGCTTCGGGGGGGCCATCGACGAGCTGGCCCGGGCGATTCGCGCCGAGGACCCGGACTCGGTGCTCGGGGTGCTGAGGTCAGGTGCCCCGGACGTGGGCTTCGCCGAGCTCGAGCTCGACGCCACCGAAGGGCGACTGCCGATCGACCAGCTGGCCGAGCTGGCGGCCGAGGTCCGGGCCGCCGGCCGCGCGACCCGGCAGGCGGCCACCGCCGGGGACGTGACGGCAGCACTGGCCGGACTGGACCAGCACCGGCTGCTGTGTGCGCACCGCCGCGGCCCGTACGGGGTGACCCGCTGGAGCACCGAGGCCGAGCGTTGGCTGGTCGACGCCGTCCCCGGCTACGGCGAGGACGGCGAGTGGTACCTCGGCCGACCGTTGCTGGTGACGGCGAACGACTACGAGATGTCGCTCTACAACGGCGACACCGGTGTGGTGGTGGCGACGGCCGACGGGCCCCGCGCCGCGTTCGCGCGCGGGGCCGAGCCCACCCTGGTCGCCCCTGTCCGGCTGGACGCCGTGCAGACGGTGCACGCGATGACGGTGCACCGCGCCCAGGGCAGCCAGTTCACCCGCGTCACCTTCGTCGTGCCGCCCCCGGACTCCCCGCTGCTGACGCGCGAGCTGCTCTACACCGCGGTGACCCGGGCCACCTCGCGGGTCCTGGTGCTGGGGACCGAGGAGGCGGTCCGTCGGGCCGTGCTGCGGCCGGCCCTGCGCGCGAGCGGGCTGCGGGGCCGGCTCGCCGGGACCTAGTGCGCGGAGCGCTCCGGAGACGCCCCGGAGTCCGGCACCGGCATGGTGGTGTCGGCGGCCGCGGACCGGACGGCGTCGTGGGCGGAGTGCTCGCTCTCGCCGCCGCCGAGCCGACGCTGGACGCTGCCGGAGTTGAAGATGACGTTGAGCACGATGGCGGTCAGTGCCCCGGCGGAGATGCCGGAGTCGAAGATGATCTGGAACCAGGTCGGGAACTGGCTGTAGAGCGTGGGGCTGACCGTCGGCAGCAGGCCGATCCCCAGCGAGATGGCCACCACGAGGACGTTCGCGTTGTTGAACTTCACCCGTGCCAGCGTGCGCACCCCGCTCGCCGAGACCATCCCGAACAGCGCGATGCCCGCTCCGCCGAGTACGCCCAGCGGGATGCCCTCCACGATGCCGCCCAGCTTCGGCAGCAGGCCCAGCAGCACCAGCACGCCGCCGGCAAAGGTGGCGACGTAGCGCGACCGGACCCCCGTCAGCGAGACCAAACCCACGTTCTGGGCGAAGGCGGTGTAGGGGAACGTGTTGAAGATCCCGCCCAGCACCGTGGAGAGCCCATCGGCACGCAGTCCGTCGGCCAGCCGCTTGGAGTCGACGTGGACGTCCACGATCTCGCCCACCGCGAGCATGTCGCCCGTGGTCTCGGTCATGATCACCAGGGCCACGATGCACATGGCGACGATGGCGCTGAGCTTGAAGGCCGGGAACCCGAAGTGGAACGGGGTGCTGATGCCGAACCAGGCTTCGTCGGCGGCGCCGCTGAAGTCGGCGAGGCCGAACGGGATCGAGATCAGGGTGCCCAGCACCAACCCCAGCAAGATGGAGAGCCGCTGGAAGGCCGGTGGCGCGAACCGCTCGATGGCCAGGATGATCACCAGGGTGACGGCCGCGAACGCGAGGTTGACCGGCGCACCGAAGCCCTTCGACCCGGTGCCGCCGCCGATCCAGCCGGCCGCCACCGACATCAACGACAGGCCGATGATCAAGATGACCGTACCGGTGACCAGCGGAGGGAAGAAGCGCAGCAGCTTGGCGAACACGGGCGCGAGCAGGATCATCAGCAGCCCGGCGGCGATCACCGAGCCGTAGATCGCGGTCACGCCGTACTGGCTGCCGATCGCGATCATCGGCGAGACCGCGGCGAAGGTGCAGCCCTGCATCAGCGGCAGTCGGACGCCGAAGCGCCAGAAGCCCAGGGACTGGATGAGGGTGGCGATCCCGGCCACCAGCAGGTCGGCGCTGATCAGGTACGGCAGGTCGCCCGCCGCCAGCTTGCCGGAGGCGATCAGTGCGCCGCCGACCACCAGCGGGACGGCCACGGCGCCCGCGTACATGGCCAGAACGTGCTGCAGGCCGAGCGGCACGAGCCGGGACAGCGGCGGAACCTGATCCACGGGATGGAGGCCGGACTCGCCGGCTGGGGCGGCGCTGGTCGCAGTGGCAGTCATGGTGAGGCTCCTCGTTCCGGCAGGGGGAACACTCGCGGCACAGCACGCTCCGCGGGCATGCGCTCAACCTAGGAACACGGTGTTGCGGTAGCGGCGCGCTCAGGTTTCGGGTCGGTAAAGCCAACACCCGTGACAACGTCTGTCAGACGCAGCCGTTCAGGCGGCGCCGGTGAACGGGTCGTGGCCGTCCCGCCAGCTCTGGATCAGCCGCGACGCGATGGAGGCCGGACCAGGCAGCGCGAGGTCGCCCGCGTCGAGCCGGGCGGACAGCTCGTCGCGGGTGTACCAGTCGGCGTGGGCCAGCTCGTCGGTGTCCACGCTGATCGCGGTGCTGGTGGCGCGGGCGAAGTAGCCCAGCATCAGCGAACGGGGGAACGGCCAGGGCTGGCTGCCGAAGTAGCGCAGCTCCGACAACGAGACGTCGACCTCCTCCGCGACCTCGCGGTGGATGGCCTGCTCCGCCGACTCCCCGGCCTCCACGAAGCCGGCCAGCACCGAGACCCGGTGACCCCAGGCGGACTGGCCGCCCAGCAGCAGCCGGTCGTCGGCGTCGACGACGGCCATGATCACGGCGGGGTCGGTCCGCGGGAAGTGGTCCTCACCGCAGGCCGTGCAGTGCCGGGCGAAGCCCCCGTTGATCACCTCGCTCGACCCGCCGCAGCGTGGGCACAGCGGCTCCAACCGGTGCCAGGCGGCGACCGCCGTGGCGGCCGCGGCGATGTCGAGCTCGGCCTCGGGCAGGTGGCCGCCCACCTCGCGCAGGTCGTGCACCTCGCCCTCGGTCAGCGCCTCGACGGCGAAGACGGGCGTGCCGTCGAGCAGCCCGATCAGCCGGTGCCGCTGGCTGTCGAAGGCGACGAAGGGCTTGGTCATCCGCAGCCGGGTCCCGCCCGGGTTGGTGGTGAACTTGCCGTCGGCGCCGAGCTTCAGCAGCCTGGCGTCCGCGGACCGCCACAGCCCGGCTACCCACTCCTCCGAACGGCGGTGGTGGTCGACGCGGTCGAGCGCGCTCGCGGTCACCCAGGTCGTCACCGCGTCAGCCTACCGACCGGTCGCGGGCCTGGAGTCCGGGTCGGGTCGGCTGGCACGAGCGTGGCGGTTGCGGATGGCGTTCCTCCCCCGGCTGGCGGCGGCGATGCGCAGCAGGTCGCGAGCGGGCAAGCCGAGCCGCTGACCGGTTGGCCAGACAGCGCGCAGCAGGCGCGTCAGGTCAGCGCCGCGGACCGGGACCTCGACGAGCACGCCGCGGTCGAGGTCGTCGCTGACCGCGAGCTGACTCAGGACCGCCGGACCCGCCCCGGCCGCTACTGCGGACCGGACCGCGCTGGCGGTGGACAGCTCGAGCAGCGGCGCGGCCAACGCGGCCCTACCGGCGAGGGCGTTCTCGAGGGCGGTCCGGGTGCCGCTCGTCGGCTCGCGCTGGACCAACCGGGTGGCGGCCAGCTCCTCGGCCTCGATGCCTCGCCGGCGCCGGGTCAGTGGGTGCCCCGGGGCCACAATCAGCACGAGGCGGTCCTGCTCCACCACCTGGGTGTCCAGTCCGGACCCGACCGCGGGACCTTCGACGAAGCCGAGGTCGGCCCGGTGCGCGAGCAGCGCCTGCTCGACCCGGCTGGAGTTCATGGCCTCCAGGCTGACCGCCGTCTGGGGGCGCTCGGCCGCCAGTCGGACCAGCCAACGCGGCAGCAGGTGCTCGGCGACGGTCATGCTCGCGGCGACGCGGAGCTGGTGCTCACTCCTCGCCCGCAGCGAGGCGATCCCCGCGTCCAGGACGTCGGCGGCGTCCAGCACCGCGCGAGCCCAGCCGGCCACCAGCACGCCGTCCGGCGTCAGGGTCGACCCCCGCGCGGTCCTCTCCACCAGGGCGATGCCCACCAGCCGCTCCATGGTCCGCACCCGGGCCGAGACGGCGGGCTGGCTGATCCCGTGCTCGGCCCCGGCCCTGCCGAGTGAGCCGGTGGCCTCGACCCGCAGCAGCAGCGTCAGGCTGTCCAGGTCGGGTACGTGAGCAGAAGGCATATGGCAACTCTATGGCCGGTCATCAGGTGCAGTGATGGATGCATCGACCCGCGGCCTCTTCTGCCGGTCGCCGGCGCCGACGAGACTCGACGCATGAGCGAACCCGTGGTGTTACCGGCGCCGAGGCTGGACCGGAACGGCGCCACCGCCGTCCTCGACCGCCGGAGCCGCTGCCGCCCCGACTGCGACCTGGCCCCGTTGGACCTGCGGCACCTGTTCGGGCACCAGGGAGCCCGCGGGCGAAGCGCGTCTGCACTGCCCGGGCTGGCGGCGGTCGCGGTCGCGACCGCGGTCGCGTTCCTGATCGCGCACCTGGTACCCGCGGTCAACCCCTCCACGGTGGCCGTGGTGTTGGGGGCGGTCGGGGCCAACCTCGGTTTGCACCGGCACGTCCTGCACGCCGGCACGCACGTGGCGTCCCACCGGTTGCTGCGGACCGCGGTGGTGCTGCTCGGCCTGCAGCTGGGCCTCCCGCAGCTGGTCGCCCTCGGCCCGGGCGGGCTCGGTGTCGTCGTCGCCACCGTCGCCGTCACCTTCGGCGGGACCCAGCTGATCGGCCGGGCCCTCCGGATCCCGCACGCACGCTCCCTGCTGGTCGCCACCGGGTTCTCGATCTGCGGCGCGTCGGCGGTTGCCGCCATGAGCGATGTCGCCGACGGGGACGAGGAGGACACGGCCGTCGCCGTCGCCCTCGTGACGCTGTGCGGCAGCCTGGCGATCGTGTTGCTGCCGCTGTTGCGGGTACCTCTCGGCCTCGATCCGTCGGACTTCGGCCGCTGGGTGGGGGCCAGCGTCCACGATGTCGGACAGACCGTCGCCACCGCGAACCGCGTTCCCGGCGCTCTGAACACCGCTGTCGTGGTGAAGCTGACCCGGGTGATCCTCCTCGCTCCGCTGGTGGCCGGGGTCGGTCTCGCCGCCCGACGGCGAGCTCGGGCAGCGGGGGCGGCGGGCACAGGGCCGGCGCGGCGGGCTCCGGTCGTGCCGCTGTTCGTCGTCGGCTTCGTCGCCGCTATCGGCCTCAGCAGCACCGACCTGCTGCCGGCGGCGGTGCTCGCGGGGGCCAAGCAGGTGCAGGAGGTGCTGCTGGTTGCCGCCTTGGTCGGGCTGGGCACCGGAATTCAGGTTGGGACGCTGCGGCGAACCGGTGGTCGGGCGCTGGTGCTGGCCCTCGCCTCGTGGGCGCTGGTCGGTTCGACCGCCTATGTCGGCGTACTCCTCGTGCGGCAGTGACGTCGGACCTCCGGGTGTGGACACCCGGACCCGGGACCATCTCGGCCACACGTGACGCTGATGGTCATGGGGGAGCTCTCGGGCGGTCAGCCGTCAGCGGCTGACCCCGTCGGCCGGATCGGTGAGCAGCGCCTCGATCGCCTCCCGGTCCGGCAGCGCGTCGGGCTCGACCACCCGGTCGGTCCGCACGTCGTAGAAGACCGCCGTCACCTGCTCGAGCGGCACCTGCTGCACCTCGGCCCAGGCGAGCCGGTAGATCGCCAGCTGTAGCGGGTCGGCCGCCGCGACCCGGCTCGTCTTCCAGTCCACCACCTGCCAGCGGGTGCCACCCTCCTCGGCGATCTCGTACACGGCGTCGATCCGGCCGCGGACCAGCCGGCCGCCCAGCAGCAGGCTGAACGGTGCCTCTACCGCGTACGGGACGGTCGAGCCGAACCTCCCCGCCACGAACGACTCGCACAGCTCCCGCAGGTCGGCCTCGTCCTCGCTGCCGCCGTCGACGCGGTCGGGCAGGTCGTCGGGGTCGACCAGCTGCTGCTGGCCGAGCCGGAGCGACGGGCCGCTGCCCAGCCGGGCCCCGAAGTAGCGCTCGACCCAGGCGTGGAAGCGGGTGCCGAACCGGGCGGCGCGCGAGGGCGGCCGGGGCATCGGTCGGGCCAGCTCGTCGGCGTAGGCCTCGGGATCGGCGCTCAGCCTCAACACGGAGGTCGCCGACAAGGTGCCGGGGAGGTGGACGACGTGCTCGCCGGACCGGGACTCCACCAGCTCCGCCAGCAGCCGGTCGAGGTCGGAGTCCCAGCCGGCCACGACCTCCTCGGTGTCCAGCAGCAGCTGCTCGCCACCGCCGGCCGGGTCGTAGCTGCCGGTCCGGCGGTACCGCTGCCGGGCCCGGTCGACGGCGGTCGCGGCCGAGTGCCGACGCTGCCAGCCGTCGGGATCCATCGGTGCAGGCCAGGGTGCGGGTGCCGCCGCGCTGACCAGCGGGTTCTCGGGCCCGGACGGCACGGCCTCGTGCCCCACCTCGCCCTGCCGTTCGGCCTCGGCCAGCAGGGCGGTGAGGTAGGTGGACGGGACGCGGGGCCTGCTCAGGTCGGCCCGCCAGAAGTGACCGGTCCCGACCAGCAGCTGCCGGGCGCGGGTGACGGCGACGTAGGCGAGCCGGTCCTCGGCCAGCAGCTGCTGCCGGCTGAGCTCGGCCTTGTAGTCCACCAGGGCGGCGTTCGTGGTGTCCGCGAGCTGCGGGATCGAGCCGGCGTCCCCCCGCAGGTCCGCGGGCAGGGCCGCCGGGGTGGTCACCCAGTTGTCGGTGACCCGGTCGCTGGGGAAGACGCCCTTCATCAGAGCGGGCAGGAAGACGACCTCCCACTCCAGACCCTTGGCCTTGTGCACGGTGAGCAGCTTCACCGCCTCGCGGTCGGAGGGGACGGCCTGCTCGAGACCGGCGCCCTGTTCGATCTCGGCGGCGAACCAGGCCAGCAGGCCGGCCAGGGAGGCGTCGCCGTCCACGTCGACGTAGTCGGCCACCGCGTCCAGGAACGCGCCGAGCTGGTCGCGCCGCGAGGTCCGCTCGAACTCCGGCGTCGCCATCAGCTCGACATCCAGGCCAAGGGTGACCACGACCCTCCGGGCCAGGTCGAGCAGCGGCTCGTCACCGTGCCGGCGCAGGTAGGCGAGCTCGGACGCCAGGCGCGAGAAGCGCTCCCGCGCCGCCTCGGAGTACGGCTCCTCCCCCGGGCTCTCCAACGCGTCCAGCAGGCTGATGACCTCGGTCGGGTCGGTCCCGGCCACCGCCTCGGACAGCGCGGCCAGCACGTCCGCGCCCTCCCCCGGCTCCAGCCCCAGATCCTCACCGGTCGCCGTCCGCGCCAGCTCCCGGGCGCGCCGGCCCAGCAGCGCCAGATCGCGGGCGCCGACCCGCCAGCGCGGCCCGGTCAGCAGCCGGATCAGCTCGGGGTTGGACGTCACGTCGTGCACCAGCCGCAGGGTGGCGGTGACGTCGACCACCTCCGGCAGCAGCAGCAGCCCGCCCAGGCCGACGATCTCCACCGGCACCTCGCGGGCGTTCAGCTCGGCGTAGAGGGGGGCGATGTCGGCGTTGCGCCTGGTCAGGACGGCGATGTCGGCCCAGTGCGGCGCTGACCCGCTGGTGTGGGCCTCGACGACCTGGTCGCCGATCCAGCTGACCTCCTGCGGCCAGGTGTCGAACGTCGCCGCTCGGACCCTGCCCGGCGGCGTCCCGGGCGGAGCGTGCAGCAGGCCGGCCCCGGCCGCCTCCGCGGCGGCAGGGGCGACCGCGGTCCGGAGCGGGCTGCTGAGCACGTTGGCCACGTCGAGGACGGCCTGGCCGCTGCGCCGGTTGACCGTCAGCGCGAACGACCGGCTGCGGGCTCCGTCGGCACGGCGGAAGTCCTCGGCGAAGCCCAGGATGTTGCTGGCCGCCGCCCCGCGCCAGCCGTAGATGGCCTGGAACGGGTCACCGACCGCGGTCACCGGGTGACCCAGCCCCTCGCTGGGAGTGCGGCCGGAGAACAGCGAGGCCAGCATGATCGCCTGCGCCGCGGACGTGTCCTGGTACTCATCCAGCAGCACCACCCGGAACGCCGTCCGCAGGCTGGCGGAGACCTGCGGCACCTCGCTGGCCAGACGGGCGGCGATGGCCATCTGGTCGGCGAACTCGACCAGGCCGAGCCGCCACTTCAGGGCCTGGTAGTCCTCGACCAGGCTGGCCAGCTCCAGCCGCTCCTGCGCGGCGATGACCGCCTTCTTCACGTCGGCGTAGACGTTGCCCAGCCGGTTCGGCGGCGCCGACTCCCAGCCGACGACCAGCTCGCGGGCGTGGGTGTCCAGCGCACGGGTGGCGACCAGGTGCTGCTGCAGGTCGGCGTCCAGCTTGAGCACCCGCTCGGTGATCGTCGCCGGCCGGAGCCGGGACAGGAACTCGAACGGTCCGGCCGCCGCCTTGACCACCCGCGAGGCCAGCCGGTACCGGGTGGCCCCACTGATCATGGTCGGGTCGGCCTCGTAGCCCAGGCGCAGACCGTGCTCGGAGACCAGCCGGGCCGCGAACGCGTCGTAGGTCATCACCAGCTGCTCGCCGGACTCGTCCACGCCCCGGTCGGAGACCACGTCGGCCCGCAGCAGCGCGGCACGGACGCGCGCCGACAGCTCGGCCGCAGCCTTGCGGGTGAAGGTGAGGCCCAGCACCTCCTCGGGCCGGACGGCGCCGGTCCCGACCAGCCAGACCACGCGGGCGGCCATCACCGTGGTCTTGCCCGAGCCGGCGCCGGCGATGATCACGCCGGGCTCCAGCGGCGCGGTGATCGCCTCGAGCTGTTGATCGGAGAAGCCGATGCCGAGCGCTTCGACCAGGTCCTCGGTGGTCCTGAGCCGACGGGTCGGGGACGGCGGGGTGAGGAGGTGGACGGTCATGCGACCACCTGCCGTCCGGCGCCCTGGGCGGGGCAGCTGCCGCGGAACGGGCAGTAGCGGCAGGCGGGGCCGATCCGAGCCTCGAACCGCTCGGCGCGGACGACCTCCGCGGCCTCGGCCAACCGGGCGTGCACCCACGTCGGCGCGCGATCGGGAGCCGCGTCGGGCTCCCGGCCCGAGTCGCCGTAGGGAAAGGGCACGTCGTCCAACGACGCCTGCTGGAAGACCCGGGGAAAGGGGACGCCGCCCTCGGCGAGCCGCAGGTAGACCAGCTCGGCACCGGCCGGCCGGGCGTCCACACCGGCGACCTCGGCGAAGGCGCCCTGCTGGACGGCGAGCTGGTAGACGCCCAGCTGGTCCTGCAGCGCGACGTCGGCCGCACTCGGCGCCGCTCGGGAGGTCTTGAAGTCGACGATCCGGATCCGCCCGTCGGGGTCACGCTCGACCCGGTCGGCGGTGCCGGTCAGGTGCACGCGCTCGCCGCCCGGCTGCGGGCCGAGGTCCACGTCGCAGGAGAAGGACACCTCGGTGCCGAGCAGCTGCTGGCCGGCCCGGGCCGCCTGCCAGGCCGCGAATCGCTCGACCGCCGCCTCGGCCTCCACCCGTTCCACCGCCGACAGCCAGTTGGCGTCGAAGTCGAGCTGGTCCCAGACCGACTCCAGGTGGCTGGTCAGCTCCTCGGGGTGGTCGGCGTGGGCGCCGTGCTCGGCCAGCACGTGCACCAGCGAGCCGAAGCTGGCCGCGGTGGTCCGGACCGGTTCGCCGTGGGCCCTGCGGGCCAGAAACCACTGCCGCGGGCAGGACAGGAGCGTGCCGAGCTGGCTGCCCGAGAGCTGGACCGCTGCGCCGGGCGCCACCACCGGCCGGTCGGCGTCGCTGAGCTCACGCATCCCCCACCAGGCCGTCGGGGACGCGGCGGGAACGAGCGGGCGGCCGTCCCCGTCGGTGGCGTCGGCCAGCCGGGCCAGCCGGAGGGCGGCCTGCTCGCGCAGGGCGGGCGGCGCCTCCGGGTCGACGCCGACCCGGCGCAGCTCGGCCACCAGCGCGGCGAGGGAGAGGGGACGCCGCGGCCGGCCGGGCAGGGCCTGCAGGGCGACACCCAGCTCGGCCAGGAAGCGGGAGGGCTGGTCGCCCTCTCCCTCGGTGCCGGCGACCGCGGTGACCACCAGCCGGCGGCGGGCCCGGGTACAGGCGACGTAGAAGAGGCGACGCTCCTCGGCGATCCGCTGGGCCGTGGGCACGGCCTCGCTGAGCCCGCGCCGGCCGAGCCGGTCGGCCTCCAGCAACGAGCCACGACGCCGGACGTCGGGCCAGCTGCCCTCCTGGACGCCGGCCACCACCACCAGCTCCCACTCCAAACCCTTGGCCCGGTGCGCGGTCAGCAGCCGGACAGCCGCCCCGCGCAGGTCGGACTCCCGCAAGGTGTCGGCCGGGATCTGCTGACCCTCGACCTCGGCCAGGAAGCCGGTGACCCCGCGGAGCCCCGACACGTCCTCGGACCGGGCAGCGATCTCGAACAGGGCGCAGACGGCGTCCAGGTCGCGGTTGGCCCGGCGGCCGGCGTCCCCGCCGTACGCGGCCTCGCGCCGCAGCCGATCCGGCCAGCCGGTCTGCGACCAGAGCAGCCACAGCGCCTCCTCCGCGCTGGACCCGGCCCGAACCGCCCGCTCGCAGCGCCGCAGCAGTCCGGCGAGAGCCTCGGCGGCGACGGCGTCGGCGCCGGGCGGGAGCTCAGCCAGCACGTCGGGCTGTCGCAGGGCCAGCGCCAGCAGCTCGGCGGACGGCCGCGGCAGCGCCGACCCCGCCAGCTCGGCCCGCTCGGCCTGCCGCAGGGCCCGACCCAGCCGTCGGGTCCCCATCGCGTCCAGGCCGCCGAGCGGTGAGGTCAGCAGCAGCGAGGCTTCCTCGGGGTCGACCAGCCGGCCGCGGGTCGCGACCTGGAGGGCCAGCAGCAGCGGCCGGACGGCCGGGTCCGCGGCCAGCGGGATCTCGTCCCCGGCCACTTCCACCGGGACCCCTGCGGCCACCAGAGCCCGCGCCAGCGGCGGGATCCCACTGCGCCCGGCGCGGACGAGCACGGCCATCTCGTCCCACGGGACGCCGTCGCGCAGGTGCGCGGCCCGCAGGATCTCGGCGATGTGCTCGGTCTCCGCACCGGCCGTGGTGCAGGTGAGGACCTCGACCTTTCCCCGGGGCTGCCCCGACGCCGCGACCGGGTGCCGGAACGTCGTGAAGACGTCGGGCGGCAGGGACCGGGGGATGCCGAGCCGGGCGGCCACGCTACGGCTGGCGGCCAGGATCGCCGGGCCGAACCGGCGCGTGCAGCCCAGCGCGAGGACCGGCGCGCGTTCCCCCGTCGCGGTGGGGAACAGATCGGGGAAGTCAAGGATGCCGCGCGCCTCCGCCCCACGGAAGGCGTAGATGGACTGGTCGGGATCACCCACGACCACCACATCGGCGCCCCCGCCGGCGATCGTCTGCAGCAGCCGGACCTGGGCCGGGTCGGTGTCCTGGTACTCATCGACGTAGACGCAGCCGATCTCGCGTCGCAGGGTGGCGACGATCTCCGGGTCGGTCAGCAGGATCCGGCAGCGGTGGACCAGCTCGGCGTAGTCGAGCACGCCCTCGGCGTCGAGCACGTCGAGGTACTCCTCGAAGAACTGACCGACGCTCACCCACTCGGCCCGGCCCGCGGCCTCACCGGCCGCGACCACGTCCTCGGGGTCCATCCCGAGCTGGCGCGCCTTGGCCAGCACCGCCCGGACCTCGCCGGCGAACGCCCGGGTGCCGAAGGCCCGGTCCAGGCTCTCCGGCCACGACGCCCGGCGCGTCTCCAGGCTGCCCTGCAACGTCTCGCGCACCCGGAAGTCCTGTTCCGGGCCGGTCAGCAGCCGGACCGGCGGGCCGAACCCCCGGCCCGCGGCGTCGGCCGGGAAGGGCTCGAGCCGGTCGGCGAAGCGGCGGACCAGGGCGTAGCAGAACGCGTGGAAGGTCATGGCCAGCGGCGTCATGACCGTCCGGCCCAGCCGCGCCGCGATCCGGGTGCGCAGATCGGCGGCGGCCCGTCGGGAGAACGTGAGCACCACGATGCTGTCCGGCGTCTGCCCCCGGGCCTGGATCCGCGCGACCACCGACTCGACCAGGGTGGTGGTCTTGCCCGTTCCCGGCCCGGCGAGGACCAGCAGCGGACCGCCCGGGTGGTCGACGACGGCCTGCTGGGAGGGGTCGAGCACGGGCGGCTCGACGCGCAGCTCAGACGTGCGGGACAGGCGGTACATCGGGAGCTCAGGGTCCTTCGTCGGGGCGGGATCGGTTGAGAAGAAGTTCAGCAGAGGCGACTGACAGTCTCCACCGGCGGCCCTGCACCACCGACCACTCGTGGTCCCCTCTAGCCGACCGGACGGCCTCGCCAGGCGGCGTCGAGGACGGCGATCACGGCGGCGGCGAGCAGCGCCGTCCCGAAGACGAGGTCGCCCAGCTCGGCGTACGGGTCGAGGTAGACGGTGGTGCTGGCGTCGCGGACGAGGGCGGCGTAGGCGAGCACCGTCATGGTCAGCACCGAGTTGGTCAGCACCAGCAGCACCCGGGTGGGGCGCGGGAAGCGGCGGCTGCTGCCGTTGCCCCAGCCGGCGCCGGTCAGCAGGTCCCAGGTCAGACCGAGCAGCAGCAGCGCAGCGCCGGGGAAACCGAGGAGGACCCCGAGCGGGTCCGCGAGCACCGTCCGGTAGGCGAAGAGGGCCGACAGGACCAGCACCCCGCTGGCGGCGACCGCCCGGGCGGGGGTCAGCCGTCGGGCGACCAGCGCGGCGCCGACCGCGACCACCACGAGGACGGTCGCCAGCAGGTCGAGGGTCTCCGGGTCGGTCAGGCCGACCAGCCGGTCACCCAGCACGAGCCGCCGGGCCAGGGCGACCAGCATCACCCCGACGCAGCCGAGGACGAGCGCCCGGTTGGTCCGGCCGCGCCGGGCGGCACGAAGGGCGAGGCCGATCAGCACCAGACCCACCAGCGCCCGGATCGGGTCGACCAGGGCGCCGACCAGCTGCGGCGCGTCGTCCACCCAGCTCGGACCGCCGCCGCCCGGAGCGAAGCTCACCAGGACCGGGACGGCCACGGCCGCCACCTGGACCGGCAGCAGCACCGCGATCAGAGCCGCGGCGACTCCGAAGCCGATGCTGCCCGGCTCGTCCCCCAGCCCGCCGACCTCGGCAACTCCGGGATGCCGACCGGTTGGCTGGCCCGCCGCGGAGCGGGCCTCGGCGCGCCGGCCGAGCCGCAGCACCGACCAGCCGACCAGGGCGAACATCAGCGCCACGACGAGCGCCGGCAGCAGCAGGTTCCAGCCCTGGCTGACCGGGTCACGGTGCACCAGCTGCCAGCCGACCTGGGCCAGCCGGAGCGTCAGCAGGACGACGAGCAGCGCGTAGGCCCCGCGGGCGCGCAGCAGCTGCTGGGCACCGCGGGTGGTGGCGACGGTGGCCCGGACCGAGATCTCGGCCGCGGCCGCGCCGGCCACCATCGCGGCAGGCAGGGCCAGCAGGCCGAGCCCGGCGGCGGTCTCCTGGAGATTGAGCGGGACGAGGTTGCTGCCGAAGGTCTGCCCGAACCCGCCCTCGACGAGCCCGGCGAGCATGGCCGCCGCGACGAGTACCCAGGCGACCGCCACCTCGGGCCAGCGGAACGGAGCCCGGCCACGGACCAGGGACGCGACCAGGCCGGCGAGGACGGCTGCGGTGGCGACCAGGGGCCAGGTCCAGCCACCGGCTAGGGACGGGCTTCGGATGCCCCAGGCCGCCATCAGCGACAGCGCGACCGCCAGACCGGCCAGCCGCAGCCACCACGGCCCGTGCTGAGCCGCGACCCACAGGCAGGCCACCGCGAAGGAGAGCAGCAGCACGAGCAGGCCGACGGTCGAGGCGGGCAGCCCGAGGCTGGTGTTACCCGTCACCAGCAGGGTCGCGCGGCGGCGGAGCGGAGCGGAGACCAGCACGGTCAGGCCGGCGACGGCGAAGACGACGTACCCGGTGGTGACCACCGCCCGCAGACCGTAGGGCCAGTCCTCGTCGCGCAGCCGGCCCTCGCGGACCGGGTCGAGGAGGGTCTGCCGCAGCACCGAACGGACCAGGCTGCGCAGCCGGACCGCGATCACGGCCCCCACCCGGCGAAGGTCCAGCCCAGGGCGAACAGCAGCACGCCGTCCGGCAGGGCGGTGGCCGGCCGGTCGGAGATCACCGTGTTGTCGCTGGGTAGCGGCCAGCGCACCAGCACCCGGCCCTCACGGTCGAGCACGGACGCCTCGGTCCGGCCCCAGCCGACCAGGTGGTCGGCGGTGGGCGTCAGCGCGACGAAGGCGTCCAGACGGGCCAGCACGCGGCCGTCGGGCCCGAGCAGCTCCGAGGTGCCGCGGGTGGCGACCACGACGTTCGGTCCGAGCGGCTGCAGGCCCACCATCGTGCCGTCGAAGCCCCGGAGCCACCGGTGTCGCCCGTCGCGGCCGCGCAGGGCGTGAACGGTCTGGTCCTGAGCCACGAGCACGGTCCCGCCGGCGTCGCCGGTGGTGGCCAACGCCGTCGCCAGCAGGGCCGTCGTCCACCGCGTCCGGCCCGAGGTGGCCTCGAGTGCGGTCGTGGTGCCCCCGCGGTCCCCGACCACCACGAGCCCGGACCCGACGACCGGCGCCAGGGTCACGTCGGACCCGACGTCGGCCGCCCAGCCCGGCGCGCCGTCGGCGATCCCCAGCACCTGCACCCGCCCGTCCAGGGTGACCAGGACCAGCTGCTCGGGGGTGAGCCGGACGGCGGGACTGGGCGCGATCTCGGACAGCGCACGCTGCCAGAGCCGGACCCCGAGGTCTGAGTAGGCCACCACCTTGCGCGCGGTGGTGGTGACCACGACGACGTCGGCGAAGGCGGCCAGGGTGACCACGTCCCCGCCGGGTCGGGCCCGCCACACCGAGCTCCAGCGCCCGCCGCCCAGCGGCCGGGTGGCCACCAGGTCACCTCCCGCCAGCACCCGCACGACGCGTCCGGACGTGGTCCGGACCGGCGCCAGCGGCTTGGTGCTGCCGTCCATCGCGCCGGTGCCGAGGGTGGGGTCGCGGGAGACCGTGGTCAGGATGCCGACCGACCAGCGACTGGGGTCGGTCCAGCGCAGCGCCACGTCGGCGGTCGCGGGCCGGGGCAGCGGCACTGCGGTCCGGACGGTGCTGACCGCCCCGTCCGGGTCCCCGCTGCTGACCATGCCTTGACCCGGGCACCAGGTCCGGTTCTGCGGGGTGGCGCGGCCGGCCACGGTGAGCGTTCCCGAGACCAGCAGGCAGCCGTCGGCGGCCGCCTCGGCGTGCAGGTCGCTGCGGTAGTCGCTGGTCGCCTTGCCTGGCCGGCCCGCACCGAGCGTCCCGCTGCTGCTCCAGCGGCGTCCGGGGGCGACGTCGGCGGGCAGCTCGACCAGCGCCGGCGTGAACACCGACGCACCGTCCGGCCGGCTCTCGCCCAGCAGCTGGACCGCCCCGTCGGTGCGGTAGAACCGGGTGGTCTGCGCCGACGACCCGCCCACCGGGGTGGTGGTGGTCCGCCACACCGCCAGCTCGGGGTCATCGAGCGCGAGCCGGACGAAGTGGCGGACGAACGTGTCGTCACCGGCGAGCAGGCCGGCCGCCCCGGACGAGCGGGCCGACTCGGTCACGGTGTCGGTGACGCGCACCCGGTCGCCCAGGCGGGTCGAGGTGCGCTCGGCGCTGGCCTGGCCGTCGGCCGGCAGGAACGCCTGGGCCGCGACGTCGGGAGCCACCGTGGGAGTGGCGGCCCGCTGCAGCAGGCCCCCGAGCAGGGCGCCGACCACCAGCAGCACCACCAGGGGGACCCACCAGCGGCGGCCGTCCGGACCGGATCCGACCCGGCCGGGCGCGAGCGGGGCCGGCACGAGCGGGGCCGGCACGAGCGGGTCGAACGGCAGGGTCGACCAGTCCTGAACCGGGAACGGGGACCAGCGCGGCTCCGCGGCCGGCGGCTGGTCGGGACCCGGCACCATGGCGCCATCCTGGCAGAGCCCGGTGCCAAGCCCCGGCAGCCGCGGGCGGGTCAGCCGGTGAAGTACGCGCCGCTGGCCAGGTCCTCGGCCAGGGTGGGGCCGGTCGGCTCCCAGCCGGCCAGGCGGCGGGTGGCCGCGCTGGCGGCGGAGAAGTCCATGGCGAAGAAGGCGCCGATCCAGCCGAGGTGCTCGGTCGCGTCCCCCGGCGCCACCGAGACGGTCGAGAGGCCGAGTCCGCGTCCGATGGCTTCGGCGATCTCGCGGGTCGTGATCCCCTCCTCCGCGACGGCGTGCAGCCGGCTGCCGGCCGGCGCGTGCTCGACCGCGAAACGGACCAGGCGGGCGGCGTCGGAGCGGTGCACCGCGGACCAGCGGTTGGACCCGTCGCCGACGTAGCCGACGGCACCGCGCTCCCGAGCCGCCGCCACCAGGACCGCGATGAAGCCGTGGTCGCCTGACCCGTGCACCGTGGGCGCGAAGCGGACCGCGACGCTGCGGACGCCGGCTCCGACCCGCTCCAGCGCGAGATTCTCCGCACCACCACGAGGCGAGTCCAGACCGGAGAACGGCGACGCGTCTTCCTCGGTCACCGGCCGGCCGAAGGCGAACCCGGCCACCCCGGAGGCCAGCACGAACGGCCGGTCGGACCCGGCGAGCACCGTGGTCAGGGTCTCGACGGCGTTGCGCTCGGCCAGGTTCGAGACGGCTTGGTCGGCGAAGTCGTGCTTGTTGGCCAGGTGGACGACGGCATCCGCCTGCTCGGCGCCGGCCCGGAGGCTGTCCAGGTCGTCCAGCTCACCCCGGAGCACCTCGACGCCGCGGGCCGCCAGGGCCGCGGCCGAGTCGTCCGAGCGGGCCAGGCCCACCACCTCGTGACCGGCGCCGAGCAGCTCCTCGACCGAGGCCGAGCCGATCCAACCGGAAGCCCCGGTGACGAAAACGCGCATGAGTCCGACTCCTTCGACCGCTCGTTGATCTCGAGCGGAGTGCGTCACGGCCCTGATGACAGTGACTGCCTTCAGTCTACCTCGGGACGTCAGCCGCTGTCATCACTATGCTGGCGGCCATGGTGCGATGGGAACCCGGCGCTCGGGAGCGGCTGCAGGCCGCCGCACTGGAGCTCTACGTCCACCAGGGTTACGAGCAGACCACCGCGGCCGAGATCGCCAGGGCCGTCGGACTGACCGAGCGGACGTTCTTCCGGCACTTCGCCGACAAGCGGGAGGTCCTCTTCCACGGCCAGGAGGAGTTCCGGCAGGTCTTCGTGAGCGGCGTCGTGTCGGCACCGGCAGGCGGCACCCCGCTGGAGCTGGTGGCCGCCGCCCTCGCGGCCGCGGCGACGTTCTTCCCCGACGAGCGCCGGTCCTACTCCCGGCTCCGCCAGCAGGTGATCGACGCGCACCCGGCCCTGCAGGAGCGCGAGCTGTTGAAGCTGGCGGCCGTGGCCGACGCGGTCGGGGCGGCCCTGCGTGACCGCGGGGTCGCCGAACCGGCCGCCACCCTCGCCGCCGAGTCGGGCCTCACCGTGTTCCGGGTGGCCTTCGTCGAGTGGCTGGCCGACGAGGGCCGGTCCATGCTCACCGTGGTGCGCGAGGTGCTGGGCGAGCTCGGGACCACCACCGCCGGCGCGGCCGGAGCCTTGCCGCCCGGATGAGCGATGTGCCCGCGGCGGTCCCGGTGCTGGTCGTGGGAGCCGGGCCGACCGGCCTCGCGCTGGCCCTGACCCTGACCCGGGCGGGGACCGCGGTCCGCGTCGTGGACCAGCGGACCGGCTCCGGCCGTGAGTCGCGAGCTCTCGACGTCCAAGCCCGCACCCTGGAGCTGTACCGCCAGCTCGGCGTGGCGGAGGCAGTGGTGGCCCGCGGCGTCCGGGTCGAGGTGGTCGCCGTCCGGGAGCACGGGCGCCGGCTGGCCGCCGTCGACGTGCGCGAGATCGGCGAGGGGGTCAGCCCGTACCCCTACCTGCTCTGCTGCCCCCAGGACGAGCACGAGGACGCTCTGGCCGAGGCCGTCACCGCGGCCGGGGTCCGGGTGGAGTGGGGCACCCGGCTGGAGGCGGCGGCCGAGGAGCGCGACCGGGTCCAGGTCCGGCTGAGCGGGCCCGCGGGCTCCGAGCAGCTAGGGGTCGGCTACCTGGCGGGCTGCGACGGGGCCCGCAGCACCGCTCGCGACCTCCTGGGGGTGGGCTTCGCGGGTCGGGCGACCGCGGGCAGCCCCGATCGGGGCAGCGAGCAGACCTACTTCGTCGCGGACGTGGCGGCGCCCTCAGCCCGGGTCGGCTCGTTCACGTTCTGCCTGAGCGCGGCGGACTTCGTGCTGGCCGTGCCGGCGCGGCGGGGCGGCACCGAACGGCTGGTCGGACTCGTCCCTCCGGGTCTGGCCGACCGCGACGATCTGGCCTTCGACGCGCTGCGCCCGATGGTCGAGATGGCGACCGGCGCGCCGGTGGGGAGGGTGCGCTGGTTCTCGACCTACCGGGTCTCCTCGAGGGTCGCGGACCGGCTCCGCGTCGGCCGCTGCTTCCTGCTGGGCGACGCCGCGCACCTGCACAGCCCGCTCGGCGGCCAGGGCATGAACACCGGGATCGCGGACGCGGTGAACCTGGGCTGGAAGCTGGCCGCGGTCCTCGACGGCCGGGCCACGCCCGGTCTGCTCGACAGCTACGACGCCGAACGACGGCCGGTGGCCCGGCGGCTGGTCACAGGCGTCGACACGGCGTTCCGGCTGGTCGCCGGGCCCGGCCGGAGCTCAACCCTGGCCCGGCGGTTCGCGTTCGGCCGGCTGCTGCCGGCCCTGTTGCGGAGCCGGGCGCTCCGGCGGGCCGTGAGCGCGCGGGTCTCGCAGCTCGCCGTCCACTACCGCCGCGGTCCGCTGAGCGGCGGCCGAGCCGGCCGGGTCCGCGGCGGCGACCGGCTGCCGTGGGTGCCGCTGCCGGACGGCGCGAGCAACCACGACGCCCTCACGAGGCTGGACTGGCAGCTGCACGTGCACGGCGCGGCGACTCCGAGCGTCCGCCGGCTGGCCGGGGATCGAGGCCTCGGGCTCGACGTCCGGGCCTGGACCGCCGCCGCCCGGCGGGCCGGGTTCCGGCGGGATGCGCTCTACCTGGTCCGCCCGGACGGCTACGTCGCGGTCGCCTCCCCGGGCCGGGACCTGCGACGGCTCACCCGGCTGCTGGACCACTACCAGATCCGGCCCCGCGGCCAGGGCTGAGTGACGTCAGGCGGCCATCGACGACAGCTGCCGGACGACGTTGCGGGCAGCGACCCGGCCGGCCCGGTTGGCGCCGATGGTGCTGGCCGAAGGCCCGTAGCCCACCAGCTGCACGCGTGCGTCGAGGAGGGCCTGCGTCCCGTCGACCGCGATGCCGCCGGCCGCCGATCGCAGCCGCAGCGGGGCGAGGTGGCCGACGTCGGGCCGGAAGCCGGTCGCCCAGAGGATCGTGTCGGCCCGCAGCTCGGTGCCCTCAGCCCAGGCGACGCCCGTCGGGGTGATCCGGGCGAACATGGGTCGGCGCGCGTAGACCCCGCGGCGGGCCGCCGGCTGCTCCTGCTCGCGGAGGACGAGCCCGGTGGCGCTGACCACGCTGAGCGGCGGCAGCCCCTGCCGGACCCGGTCGGCCACCCGGCCCACCGCCTCCCGGCCGATCTCGGGGGTGAACGGATCGGTACGCCAGGCCGGCGGCCGCCGGGTGACCCAGGTGGTGGTCGCCACCTCGCTGATCTCGGCCAGCAGCTGCACCGCCGACGCCCCGCCGCCGACGACCACGACATGCTGACCAGCGAAGGCGGCCGGTCCGGGGTAGTCGTGGGTGTGCAGCTGCACGCCGCGGAAGAGCTCGGCGCCCGGGTAGCGCGGGACGAACGGCCGGGCCCAGGTACCGGACGCGTTCACCAGGGTCCGGGTGAGCCAGCTCTGCCCGGCGGCGACCACCCGGAGCAGCCCGTCCTCGGCCGGCTCGACGGCCCGGACCGCGACCGGTCGGCGCACCGCCAGCGCCACGTGCTGCTCGTACGCGGCGAAGTAGCGCGGGACGGCGACGTTCGCCGACTCCTCCGGTGAGCTCGTGGGCGGCTCGACCCCGGGCAGCGCGGCCACGCCGTGCACGTCGGCCATGGTGAGGGAGGACCAGCGGTGCTGCCAGGCGCCGCCCGGGGCCGGGTTCGCGTCCAGGACGAGGAAGTCCTCGCCGGGCACCAGACCGCGGTGGGCGAGGTGGTAGGCGGCGGACAGACCCGCCTGACCCGCCCCGACCACGATCGAGGACATCACCCCTGCCATGTCGGGGGAACGGCACCGGAGTCCCGGTTCTTCCCGGGCGGCCGAGCCGTCGGGCGGCCTCCTACGCTGTGGCGGGTGACCCCCGACGACCTCGACCTGCTGCGGACCGTCTCGCCCCCGTCGCTGACCCCGGACGGCCGGACCGCGTTCTTCGCGGTGACCCGGCCCAACGTCGGGGCCGACGCGTACGTCGGACAGCTCTGGCGCGCGCCGGTCGACGGTTCGCGACCGGCCGAGCGGCTGACGCTCGGGAGCCGCGACACCGTCCCGCACGTCTCCCCCGACGGCTCGCTGATCGCCTTCCTGCGCGCCACCGTCGACGGTCCCGCGCAGCTGCACGTCGTCCGGGCCGACGGCGGCGAGCCCGTGCGGCTGACCGACGCACCCCTCGGGGTCGGCGAGCTCGCCTGGTCCGGCGACAGCACCCGCCTGGTCTACGTCGCCCGGGTGCCTGAGCCCGGTCGCTACGGCACGGTTGAGGGACTGTCCGCCGCGGCCGAGCCGCCGCGCCGGCTCGCCACCACCCGCTACCTGGCCAACGGCGTCGGTCACGTGACCGACCGGCGCGCCCAGCTGTTCACCGTCACCGTGCCCGACGTCGGCGCCGAGCCGGTGGTGCCGCGGGCACCGTCGGCCGACGAGCCCACGCCCGAGCAGCCGACAGGGCTGCCGGAGGCCGTCCAGCTGACGTTCGACGACGCCGACCACGAGGCTCCCTCGGTCACCGCCGACGGCTCGGTGACCTTCGTGGCCGCGCTCGACGACGGCCGGTCCGACGTGCTGCGGTCGGCGGCGTACCGGCTGGTGCTCGGCCCGGACGGCCGGCCCGGCGCGGTCACGCAGGTCGCCGGACCCGACCAGGGGTTGTTCGTCCACCAGGTCCGCGAGGTGACGGGACGGACCTGGCTGCTGGCCCAGGCCATCGACCCCGCCGGCGCTGACTTCGTCGGCGTCCACACCGCGCTCTACGTGCGGGAGGGGGACGCTGCACCCCGCCGGCTCACCGACCCGGAGACGGTCGACCTGCAGGGCTCGGCGATCGTGCCCGACGGCGAGGACGTGCTGGTGACTGAGGTCACCCGGGGCACCGTCGCGCTGCTGAGAGTGGATGCCGCGGGCCAGAGCCAGCGGCTCACCGACGGTCCGGTCGAGGTCATCGGGATGGCGGCGGCCGGCGGCCGGGTGGTGGCCACGTACGCCGACCCGCGGACCACCGGCGACGTGGCGGTGGTCGAGGAGGACGGGCTGCGGCCGCTGACGGACCTGTCGGCCCCACTGCGAGCCGCTGGCGTCCGTCCGCCGGAGGAGCTCGTCGTCCCGGCCCGGGACGGCGGCGAGGTGCACGGCTGGCTCCTCGAGCCGGCCGGCCCGGGGCCGCACCCGACCCTCCTGCTGATCCACGGCGGCCCGTTCGCCCAGTTCACCGGGTCACTGTTCGACGAGGCGCAGGTCTACGTCGGCGGCGGCTACGCCGTCGTGATGGGCAACCCCCGCGGTTCGGCCGGCTACGGACAGGCCCACGGCCGCAGCATCCGGCAGCGGCTGGGCACGGTCGACCTGACCGACGTCCTCGACCTCCTCGAGGGCGCGTTGGAGGCCCAACCGTCGCTCGACCGCGACCGGCTCGGGATCATGGGCGGCTCCTACGGCGGCTACCTGAGCGCCTGGACGATCGCCCACGACCACCGTTTCGCCGGCGCCATCGTCGAGCGCGGCTACCTCGACCCGGAGCTCTTCATCGGCACCTCCGACATCGGCACCTACTTCAGCGAGCAGTACACCGGCGACGACCCGGAGCAGCGACGCGCGCAGAGCCCGCAGGCCGTGGTGGACCAGGTGCGCACGCCCACCCTGGTGATCCACTCCGTGGACGACCTGCGCTGCCCGCTCTCCCAGGCCCAGCGCTACCACCTCGGCCTGGTCCGCGCCGGCGTCGAGACCGAGCTTTTGGTGTTCCCCGGCGAGAACCACGAGCTCAGCAGGTCCGGCCGCCCCCGGCACCGGGTTCAGCGTTTCATCGCCATCCTCGACTGGTGGTCGCGGTACCTGCCCATCTGAGCGGTTGACAAAGGTAGGTTCTCGCACATCACATTGTCGGACAGGTCCAGTCGCGTGTTTCCTCGTCAAACACGGTCAGGTCGCCGTTAAGTCATCTGACAAATGGTGACGCTAAGTCGCCTGCGACCGCGCCGAAGGCACCGTCGCGTCTCGACCTGCCGAGCATGACCACCGGCGACTGTCCGGCTAGGTCACTACGGGAACGGCCATCACAGCCCCCGCTAGTTCAGGGTGGCCCCCAGCACGACGAGCACGGGCATCCTTCTGATCGTGAAGCAGAGCGCACGGCCCGACTGGGTCACTCTGGGTGTAGCCACCACGCTGAGCCTCAGTACTGTGACGGCATGGAAACCCGCGCCGCCGTTGCAGGACTGGTCGCCCTCGCGCTTGGATGGCTAGTGGTAAACCATCTCCAAGCCGAGGCCCAGCAGCGCCGATGGAACGCTCCCCGCTGGACCGACGAAGCTCGGTGGGAACGATAAGCCGTCGCCGCGGCCCCGTCGGAGGGCCTGCCCGAGCCGCCAAAAAATTACGCGGGCCGTCACGCGTGGCCCAGAACCTGTTGGCCCGTGTTACCCCCTGGCCCCCCTCCCCATCCTGAGCGCGCAGCCGTACGGAAGCCGGTCGCCGTCACTCGGGGCGGGGGGCAGAGTCGTGCCGTAAACCCGCCAAACGTCGAGTCCTAACGGTTCCCCCCAGCTTTGATCGCAGTCGTCGCCGCAGACTCAGCTCGGCCAAGCGCGCCAGTTGCGGTTCATACATGAGAGCCAGGTCGGGGCGGCCCTGAATCCTCGTGAGCAGTTCGCGTCGCCGCTTCCGACGGACGAATATCCCTCGCATTCCCCAGTAAGCGCGCTTCCACATCGGCTCGGTATAGCGGTCGAAGCGAGAAGGCGCTGGGCGACCGGCAGGTAGCGGATTGTCAAGGGTGGGCGGTTCCCCTCCGTGCTCGAGGTGCCAGAGGTCGTCGAAGTCACGAGCGTCCTGGTCAACGGTGTAGACGCGGAGATTATTGAAGTGGCTGGTCCACTTCGCCATCGTCTGCTGCATCTCTCGCAGCGCCCTCGCTGCATCGTGAACGCCGTACTCTGTGAAGCGCATCAGGCCGAAGAGGAAGTTCAGGTCGAGGACGTACTTGAGGGGGGTCTGGACCTTGCCCCGGAAGTCCTTGAAGGTGACGGTGGCCGAGTAGGTCAGCGGCAGTCCCGACTTCTTGCGCTCATGGGAGATGTCGAACAGGGCACTGATCCTCTTCCCCGGCGGCATGGTGGGGATCCCGGTCTTGACCAAGACCGAGTCGGCGATGCTGTAGCCAGGGTGGTGCTCCGTCGACTCCAGGGGCGGGTCGAACATAACGTGCACATCTCTGGCCACGGTGGTTCCAGTGTTCTGGATCACCAACTCGATGGCGTTCTGCCAGGCGGGACTCGACTCGAAGTCCACGACGACGAAGGGCTGCGCCTGCTCTCTCCTCAGGCGTCGGGCCTGCAACACCTGTACCACTGCGAACACCACCGCGAACACCGTGATCACGGCTGAGAACGCCGTCGCCAAGGCTTCGACCGCCGCCCACTGATCCGGCGAGAGCACGTTCAGGAAGCTCAGGTCCATACCATTAACCTACGGTTAACCAGTGACAGGACCTCGCGCTGAGCTAGGGGGACCGGTACTCAACCACCGGCGGCGGGCGGGCTGGCCGCCGCCGGACTCATACTGCTGGGCATCGCCCTGCTCGGCGTGGTGACCGCTACGTCCGCGTCCTTGGTGATCGAGCAGGTAGCCGTCAAAGAGCTGTAAGAGACCGCCGGCCTCCGGGCCGAGACCCTTCACCAGAAGCTCGACGGACTATTGGTCCAACAGGACGGGGAGGCGAGCCGTCTCGAGCTCGGCCGACGTCAGGCATGATCGACGCCATGGCGAAAGTCGGAGCGGTGGTGCGGCGAGGTGAGGACTATGGCGTGGTGATCGCGGTCAGCGACACGGACTTCTCCGCCGCAAGGTCGAGTGGGCCGACGGCACCGTGGGTCACGGTCTCCGAAGTGGAGTGGGTCGACTCGCGGGAGTGGACTCGTCAGGTGGACGTTCTAGGCTTCCCGCCGAAGGTCCCATAACCTCCACGCCTCGTTCAACGTCAGGAACACCTGTGTGGCGGCCAGCGCGACAGCGTCCGGGTTGCGCGCGTGCGCAAAGTAGTTCTGACCATCGACCTGGGCCGTTTCGCCCCCGCGCAGGAGAGTCATCAGCAGCCTGTTATGCGCACTTCCGCTGCCGAGGGACCACTCCGTGCTCATCCCAAGTTGAAGAATGCCCTCCTTGTGCAGCAACTCCGCCGCAGCCGTGATCATGGCCGTGTCCACCAGGCGGTTGACGCAGTAGGACTGCATCAGCCCCTCGATCTGGTCGCGTCTCGTGGTGGTGGCGCGCCATCGGTCTCGCGTCGCTGCCTCCTGGGACTTGGCTTCTGAGATGAGATGTGGGCTCTTCAAGAGCCCTTCCAGGAAGCTGATCACCTCCCGGTGCTCTAGGTGGGCGACCTGCAAGGCGTGGCCAATCCGGACTTGCCGTGCAGTCGGAGCGAGGATATAGACCGCCTGGCAGGCTCCAAGTGCTCCCGAGCGAAGCAGTGTGAAGGGAGCCGCCGGAAGTGGCGGAGGCTCGGCGTCGCCCAGTCGGATCGCGGCGTCGAGGTGCTCGACTCCTTGGCAGAGCCCCCACCAGGCGAGCTGGCTCGCCTGGCATCTCGGGGAGCACTCGGTCATCGGCACCCACAGAGGATTGAGGGTGCACTGTCTCCACGACCGGGCTGGCGATACGCGCCCTCCAGCGTCCCACCGCGTCGGCGATGACCGCCATGCGGTCGCTCCAGGTGGTCACGCCCGGAACGCTAACTCAGGCAGCGAGCCTCGGCGCCATCGCGAGACCGATCAGCGGCGCGCCGCGTTGCGTGATCGGGCCCGAACGTGCGTTCTAATAAGAGCCATGGGCCAGAGCCGGAAAGACCGGGAATGGCCCCGACCGCGCACGACCCGGTTCGTCTGGATCAGCCAGCCCGGCCCGCAGGTGCCGCCAATGCAGGGCCTGGTGCTCGACTGGCGACGACAGTGGTACCGCTGGTCGGTTCTTTTGGTGACCGTGCGCGCCGACGGCCAAGGGCGCCCCGTCGTCGTGCAGGAGTGGGTCGAGGCCGAGCGTCTGACGCGGGTGCGCGCCGACCCGAACCGCCGTCAGCTCTGGTGATCGGTTCGGCTCTTGCCGGTTCGGTCACGCCGCGCGCGGCTCTGGTCTCGGTACGGTGTGCCGGGTGGAGTTGTACCTCGGAATCATCGGCGTGGGCGTTGGATCTGTCATCACCGGTCTGGTGGCGGTGAGTCTCGAGCTGATCCGTAATCGCCGCGAGGCGGCGTCCCGCCTGCTGGCGCGTCAGCAGGCTCAGGACCAACTACGCCACGACCAACTCGAAAGGCGCTACCAGGACAGGCAAGATGCGTACCTGATCTTCGAACGAGCCGTGCTGTCAGTCGAGCGCCACGCCCTTGCCCGCGAGATGCAAGGCGAGCCGTCGCCCTCCGACCTGGGGATGGACCAGGAGGAGAGCAAGTCCGTGACCGACGCCGTGATAGCCGTCGAGCTTCTCGCGGGCCGGGCGGCTCGTGAAGCAGCCCTCCGAGTAGTCGAGACGCTTAGTGGGTACGCATTCGACCATGGCGATGCGTCCTACGTAAGGTTCGCGTCGGCGAGGAACGACTTTCGCTCGGCCGTCCGACAAGATCTCGGAACGGAGGACCCGGTAACAAGTGATGAGACAGTTGGGAACCGCCTCGCTAGGCTCAAGCGAAGGGAGATCGGGTCAGGCTAGGGGCCGCGACCGCCGGCAGATGTTAGTTGGTAACGATGCCCTAATCGTTACACCACCAACCTGACACTGCTCTGCCGCTACCACCACCACAACTTCGCCGAACGTGGTTGGACCTGCGAGATCAACCCCGACGGCGTACCCCAGTGGCGGCCACCACGATGGGTCGACCCCGACCGCCACCCCCAGATCCACCACCGCATCCTCACCGCCCGAACCGGACGAAGGCGTCAACAGGCAGCCACCGCTGCGACGGAATCATGAGCGAACCGCACCTCGAGCCGCCGGCGGGTCGGCCCTAAAAGACATCTTCGGTTCGGGCTGGTGAAACTCCCCCCCCCGGGAAGCGCAGGCGGCCGTGCCCGCTCACCGAAGGTAGCTCGCCCGATTGAAGTCCACCACCTTCCCCGAGACCCACTCGACCGAAGGGTCGGTCAGGTCCGGCGACAGCGCCAGGCCCGTCGAGCACCTCTCAACCGGCGGAGCCGCCCCAGCCCGCCGGGTCGACCCCGCCCGGGATGACATCGGGTGAGCCGTACGGCTGCCGGGTGAGCACGAACGAGCCGAGGTCGAGGTGGCTGACCGTAGCGTCCGGGCCTCGGACCACCCTCAGCCGCTCGCCGGCGTAGTAGTCGTCCAGACCGGTCCAGGTGCCGACCGCCTCGGGTCGGAAGCGCGACTCGCGGCCGCGGGTTCCGAGCCTGACCAGCTCGAGGTGCCGGTCGGCCCGCAGCATCACGGCGAAGGGTGCCGCCCCCCAGTACCAGGGGCCGGTCAGGGCCAGCAGGTCGAGATCCACCTCCGGCAGCGGCGACCAGGTGCGGGGCGGCCGCGGCTCGGCATCCGCGACGATGCCGAGCAGGTCGGCGGCAATGCTGCCCACGGCAGGCCCCGAGGTGGCGTTGGCGAACACGACCACCCCGAGCCCGTCGGCGGCGGCACAGTCCAGGCCGGCCAGGAAGCCGGGCATGGAGCCGCCGTGCCCGACCAGCGGCCGGCCGGCGTCGCGGAGTTGCAGCCCCATCCCGTACCCGCTGCCGTCGTCGGCGGGTGGCGCCAGCGGTTCGCGCATCTGCGCCACCGAGTCCGCCGACAGCACCCGGTCGTCGCCGTCCAGCAGCAGGACCGCGAACCTGGTCAGGTCCTCGACCGTCGACCAGAGCTGCCCGGCCGGGGCCATCAGGTGAGTGTCCGGAGTCGGCTCCGGCAGCAGCACGTCCGCCCATGGGTGCACCGCCCAGCCGAGCGCGTGCGGCGCGGCCGGCATCAGGGTGGTCCGGCTCATCCCCAGCGGCGCCAGCACCTCCGCCGCCAGCACCTCGCCCCACGGCCGGCCGCGCACCGCCGCGACCAGGGCGCCGAGCAGAGCGAAGCCGGGGTTGGAGTAGTGGAAGCGCAGCCCGGGCGGGTGGGCCAGCGGCGTCGGGCCGAGCACGTCGGCGAGCTCGGGCCGCAGCTCGCCCGCCGTCCGCTCCCACCACGGTGACGGCGTCTCGGACGCGAGACCGGCCGTGTGCGACAGCAGCTGGCGGACGGTCCGGTCCCCGGCGACGGTGCCCGGCAGGTAGGTCTCCAGCGGCGCCGCCAGGTCGACCAGGCCCTCGTCGCGCAGCCGCAGCACCAGCACGGCGACGAAGGTCTTGGTGATCGAACCGATCCGGTACTGGGTGTCAGCCGTCGGCGGCGCCCCGTCGACCGACCCCCGCCCGCCGGACCACACCAGGACGCCGTCGCGGACAAGCCCGGCGGCCATGGACGGGGCCCGGCCCTCGGCCTGGCCGCGGGCCAGCCGGTGGTCCAGCGCCCGCACCGTGCCGGGCAGCAGTTCTGCTCGCGTCGTCATGGGAGAAGTCCACCACCGGCCACCGACAGTTCTCGGCAGCGCCTCAACCGACCCGGTCGACGTCGTGCCCGCGGATGCCCAGCATGAACAAGATGGCGTCCAGGTAGGGCACCGAGACCGTGGTGTCGGCCTGCGCACGCACCAGCGGCTTCGCGTTGAAGGCGATCCCGAGCCCTGCGGCCGCCAGCATGTCCAGGTCGTTCGCGCCGTCCCCGACGGCGACGGTCTGGGACAGCGGCACCCCCTCGGCCGCCGCGATCTCGGCCAGCAGCCGCGCCTTGCCTGGACGGTCGACCACCGTGCCCTCCACCTCCCCGGTCAGCCGGCCGTCGAGCACCCCGAGGGTGTTGGCGTAGGCGTAGTCGAGGTTCAGCTCGCGCCTCAGGCCGTCGGTGAACGCGGTGAAGCCACCGCTGACGATGGCCACGGTGAAGCCGAGCCGCTTCAGCGTCCGGACGAAGGTCCGCGCGCCGGGCGTCAGCCGGATCCGGTCCCGCGCCCGTGCGACCGCCGCCTCGTCCAGCCCGGCCAGCAGCCGGACCCGCGCCCGCAGCGACTCCTCGAAGTCGAGCTCACCGGCCATCGCCCGTCCGGTCACCGCCTCGACCTCGGCAAGCTGCCCGGCCTCCTCAGCGAGCAGCTCGATCACCTCGTCCGCGATCAGGGTGGAGTCCACGTCCATCACCACCAGCCGCTTGGCCCGACGCTCCAGCCCGTTGACCTGCACGGCCACGTCGACGCCGTGGTCCCGGGCCACCGCACCCAACGCGCGCCGCATCCCCTCGACGTCGCCGGCGATCACAACCAGGTCGTACGCCGTGACCGGCTCGGTGGCCAGCCTCACGATCCGGTCGATGTTGCCACCCGAGCCCGCGATCGCCTCTCCCACCGCGGCGAGTGCGGTGGCGGGCAGCGGCCGACCGAGCACGGTGACGGCGTGCCGCACCAGCGTCGCCCGGCGCGACCGTGCCTCCACCCGCTCGAAGTCGATCCGCAGCTCGTGATCGGCCCCCCAGGCCCGCACCGCAGCCCGAACGGCGCCCTCGTCCGCGGGCAGCCGGACGAGCACGTCCAGGGTCAGCCGCTCGCGGACCACCAGCTGCTCCAGGTCCTCCAGCACCGCGCCCGCGTCGCCGAGCAGCCGCAGCAGGTCCGCGGTCAGCTGCGGCCGGTCCCGGCCGTACACCCGGATCAGCAGCGGCAGCTCGGGCGCGTCCGGTGCGCTCGCACTCAGGCGGCCAGCGTCCACAGCAGCACCTCCGCCTCGACCAGCCCCGTCAGGGCCAACGGCGCCTCACCGGTGACCTGGACGGAGTCCCCGGCCCCGAGCCGACCGGCGCCCTCGAGCTCGACCTCGCCGCGGGCCACGTACAGGTGGGCGAGCGGGCCGGTGGGCAGCTCGCGGGTCACGCCGGCCGCCAGCACCGTGACCCACAGGGTGCTGCCCGCACTGCCCAGGCTGACCGCCGCGTCCGGGTGGCGCCCCGAGACGACCGGCAGCCACGACCTCGACAGCTCGGCCCGGTCCACCTCGCCCTGCCCGTAGGAGGGTGCGACCCCGGGCTCGTCGGGGCGCAGCCACATCTGGACGAAGTGCACCGGCACCGCCGGCCGGCCGGGATCGGTGCGGTAGGCGTCGTTCCGCTC
Source organism: uncultured Friedmanniella sp. (assembly GCF_964244285.1). Lineage (NCBI taxonomy): Bacteria > Bacillati > Actinomycetota > Actinomycetes > Propionibacteriales > Nocardioidaceae > Friedmanniella > uncultured Friedmanniella sp. Next base: position 456 of record NZ_CAXTHT010000005.1, on the reverse strand, counting down.
GGCGTGCACGATCCCCGCTCCGGCGCTCATCCGCTGGGCCAGTCCCGGGACGACCACGCCGGCGTGGCCGCGGGAGTCGGTGTGCACCAGCGACCCGGACAGCACCCAGGTCAGGACCTCGGCGTCGGCGTGCGGGTGGTCGTCGAAGCCGCGACCGGCCAGGAGCCGTTCCTCGTTGCTGACCATCAGGACGCCGTGGCCGACCCGAACCGGGTCGTAGTGCTCGCCGAAGGAGAAGAGGTGCCGCGTCTGGATCCCCTCGACACGGGTGACGAACCGCTCGTGCGCACGACGCAGCAGCAGGACGGGGTCGCTCACGCGCCCAGTATCCCGGTCGACGCGCGGGTCCTGGTCAACGAGGCGGGGACACCGGCAGCCCGTCGTGCCTACTAGGGTCGGGACATGGCCAGCCGTCCCGTCCCCGACCCGATCGCGCCCGGCCAGGAGTCGGTCTGG
>NZ_CAXTHT010000004.1:0-442662 GCF_964244285.1 uncultured Friedmanniella sp. | reverse complement strand
TCAGCCTGACCAAGTCGGCGGGCACCCCGGTCGACGTGAACAGCAACGGCCGGGTGGACGCCGGCGACACCGTCGCGTACAGCTTCGCCGTCACCAACACCGGTGCGCAGACGCTGAGCGGCCTGGTGATCGTGGACGCCAAGGTCGGAGCCACCGGCTGCCCGGTCACCTCCCTGGTCCCGGGGGCCAGCACGGTCTGCACCACCACGGCCCCGTACGTGGTCACCCAGGCCGACGTGAACGCCGGCTCCGTGGCCAACACCGCCACGGCGACGGGCCGCAACCCGGCCAACGCCCTGATCAGCTCGAACGCCTCTGCCACGGCCACCCCGACCTCCACGCTGGCGACGCTCGCCCTGACCAAGACCGCCGGGACCCCGGTCGACGTCAACACCAACGGCCGGGTCGACGCCGGGGACCGGATCTCCTACACGTTCGGGGTGACGAACACCGGCGACCAGACGCTGGCCACGGTGGCGGTCGTCGACGCCAAGTTGTCAGGAGGGGGGGCCGGCGCCATCGCGTGTGCGGCGACGACGCTCGCCCCCGGAGCGTCGACCACGTGTGCGACCACCGCGGCCTACACCATCACCCAGGCCGACGTGGACGGCGGTGCGGTCAACAACACCGCGAGCGCGACGTCGAGGAACCCGGCCGGGGCCACGGTCACCTCCAATCCGGCCTCGACCTCGAGCACGACCTCGACCACCTCGACGCTGAGCCTGACCAAGACGGCCGGGACCCCGAGCGACGTGAACGCCAACGCCCGCGTCGATGCGGGGGACCGGGTGGCCTACAGCTTCCTGGTCACCAACACCGGCGCCCAGACGATCACGAACGTGGCGATCGTGGATGTGAAGGTGGGCGCGACCAGCTGCCCGGCCTCGTCCCTGGCGCCGGGGGCGTCCACCACCTGCACCACGACGGCGGCCTACACCATCGGCCAGGCCGACGTCGACGCCGGCACGGTGGCCAACACCGCGACCGCGACGGGGCGCAACCCCGCGAACGTCGGCGTGACCTCGAACGCGTCCAGCACCAGCACGCCGACCTCGCAGGCGTTCACCCTCAGCCTGGCCAAGACGGCGGGAACGCCGACCGACGTCAACGGCGACGGTCGGACCGACGCCGGGGACCGGATCGGCTACACGTTCACGGTCACCAACACCGGCGCCGTGACCGCGACGACGGTGGCGATCGTGGACCTGAAGGTCGGCGCCACGACGTGTGCGGCGACCACGCTGACCCCGGGCCAGAGCACCACCTGCGCGACCAGCACCGACTACACGCTCACCCAGGCCGACGTCGACACCGGCGCGGTGAACAACACCGCGACGGCGACCGCGCGCAACGTGGCCGGTACCGCGACCGCGACCTCGAACAGCGCTGCCACCTCCACCCCGACCTCCACCAGCTCGACGCTGCTGCTCACCAAGTCGGCGGGCACCCCGGTCGACGTCAACGCCAGCGCACGGGTCGACGCCGGCGACACGGTCGGCTACACCTTCCTGGTCACCAACACCGGCGCCCAGACCGTCACCGGTCTCGCCATCACCGACGGGAAGGTCGGGGCCACCAGCTGCCCGGCGACCACGTTGGCCCCGGGCGCCTCGACCACCTGCACCACCACGGACCCCTACGTGATCACCCAGGCCGACGTGAACGCCGGCTCGGTCGCCAACACCGCCACCGCGACCGGACGCAACCCCGCCGGAGCGGCCGTCACCTCCAACGCCTCGAGCACCTCCACCCCGACCTCGACCGTGGCCACCCTCAGCCTGACCAAGGCCGCCGGTACGCCCGTCGACGTCAACGCCAACGGTCGCATCGACACCGGCGACACGATCTCCTACCGCTTCACCGTCACCAACACCGGCGCGCAGACCATCACCTCGGTGGCCGTCGCCGACGCGAAGCTGCTGGGTGGGGGAGTGGCCACGACCTGCCCGGCCACGACGCTGGCGCCCGGGGCGAGCACCACCTGCACCACGACGACGGCCTACTCGATCTCCCAGTCCGACGTGGACGCCGGTGCGGTCACCAACACCGCGACGGCCACCGGTCGCAACCCGACCGGCGGTCCGGTCATCTCGAACGCGTCCTCGACCGCGGTCCAGGCCTCCGCCGTCTCGAGCCTGAGCCTGACCAAGACCGCGGGAACCCCGGTCGACGTGAACAGCAACGGCCGGGTCGACGCCGGGGACCGCATCTCCTACACGTTCGGCGTCACCAACACCGGCTCGGTGACCATCACCGGCGTGGCCGTCACCGACGCCAAGCTCGCGACCGGCGGAGCGGGCGCCGCCACGTGCCTGGTGACCACCCTGGCTGCCGGAGCCGGAACCACCTGCAGCACGGCCCCGTACACGATCACCCAGGCCGACGTGGACGCGGGTGCGGTGGCCAACACCGCCACCGTGGCCGGCCGCGACCCGTCGAACGTCGTCGTGACCTCCGACCCCGCCAGCACCAGCACCCCGACCTCGACCACCTCGAGCCTGAGCCTGGTCAAGTCCGCCGGGACGCCGACCGACGTGAACGGGAACGGCCTGACCGACGCCGGCGACCAGGTGCCGTACAGCTTTGCCGTGACCAACACCGGTGCGGTCACCCTGAACACCCTGGCCATCGTGGACGCGAAGCTCGCGACCGGCGGGGCGATGGCGACCTGCCCGGTCACCACGCTGGCCCCCGGAGCCTCCACGACCTGCGCCACGAGCGTCCCGTACGCGATCAGCCAGGCCGACGTGGACTCCGGCGCCGTCACCAACACCGCCACGGCGCGGGCCAAGAACCCGGCGGGCACGACCGTCAGCTCCGCCGGCTCGAGCGCGACCGTGCCCACGGCCGCGACGACCGCCCTGGAGCTGACCAAGAGCGTCAACAGCCGGGTCGACGTGAACAGCAACGGCCGGATCGACGCCGGTGACACCCTCGCCTACAGCTTCGTGGTGGAGAACGCCGGCACGCAGACCGTCACCGCGGTGGCCATCGCCGACCCGTCGCTCGCGGGTGAGGGAGTCACCACCAGCTGCCCGGCCACCACGCTGGCCCCCGGCGACGCGATCACCTGCACGACGACCACCCCGTACGTCATCACCCAGGCCGACGTGGACGCCGGGTCGGTCGACAACACCGCCACGGTGACGGGCCGCGACCCGGCCGGCGCCGCCGTCACCTCCGAGCCCTCGTCGACCTCGACGTCGACCGCGACCACCTCGACCCTCAGCCTCACCAAGAGCGCCGGCGCCCCGGTCGACGTCAACGGCAACGGCTACGTCGACGCCGGCGACACGATCGCCTATAGCTTCGCCCTCACCAACACCGGTGCCCAGACCCTCACCGGGCTGTCCATCACCGACGCGAAGGTCGGTCCGACCTCCTGCCAGACGACCACCCTGGCGCCCGACGCGTCGACGAGCTGCACGACCGTCTCGCCGTACGTCATCACCCAGGCCGACTCCAACGCCCGGGTCGTGAACAACACCGCCACCGCCTCGGCCACCGCGCCGGGCGGCGGCGCGGTCACCTCGAACCCCTCCTCGACCAGCACCCCGACCAGCACCCTGCGGCGGATCCTGCTCGACAAGATCGCCGACACGCCCGTCGACGTCAACATCAGCGGCTCGGTCGACGCCGGCGACACCATCGCCTACCGCTTCGTCGTCACGAACCAGGGTCTGCAGACCATCGGGACGCTGGCCATCAACGACGCTCGAGTCGGGCCGACAACCTGCCCGGTCACCTCGCTGGCGCCCACCGCCAGCACCACCTGCACCACGACCGACCCGTACGTCGTGCTGCAGGCCGACGTCGACGCCGGCACCATCGACAACGTCGCGACTGCGACGGCACGCGGTCCGCTCGGCACCCTGATCACCTCGAACGCCGACGCCACCTCGACGCCGACCTCCACGACGGCGACGCTGAGCCTGACCAAGACCGCCGGCACGCCCACCGACACCGGAAACGACGGCCGGGTCGACACCGGCGACGGCCTGTCGTACACCTTCACCGTCAGCAACACGGGCAGCCAGACGGTCACGGGCGTCGCCGTCTCCGACCCCAAGCTCTCCGCCGCGGGGGTCCAGGCGAGCTGCCCGGACACCACGCTGGCGCCGAGGGCCTCGACCACCTGCACGACCACGGACCCCTACCTGATCACCCAGGCCGACGTGGACGCCGGAGCCGTCACGAACACCGCCACCGTGACCGGGCGCAACCCGGCCGGCGGCACGGTGACCGCGAGCAGCTCCACGAGCACGCCCACCAGCGCGGTGGGCACCCTCCTGTTCGACAAGTCCGCCGGCGAGCCGGTCGACGTGAACGGCAACGGCCAGACCGACGCCGGCGACCGGATCACCTACACCTTCACCGCCACCAACACGGGCACGCTGACCCTGAACCTGCTGACGGTCAACGACAACCGGGTCACCGCCGCCTGCTCGGCCACCACGATCGCGCCGGGAACCACCTCCACCTGCACCGGCAGCTACGTGATCACCCAGGCCCAGGTCGACGCCGGCGCGGTGAGCAACAGCGCCACGGCCACGGCTCGCCGCCCCGACGGGACGTCGGTCACCTCCAACGGTGACACCACCACCACCTCGACCACCACCACGTCGACGCTGAGCCTGACCAAGTCCGCCGGCACGCCCACCGACACCGGGAACGACGGCCGGGTCGACGTGGGTGACGCGGTCTCCTACTCGTTCTTCGTCACCAACACCGGCGTGCAGACGATCACCGGGGTCGCGATCGTGGACGGCAAGGTCGGGCCCACCACCTGCCCGGTCACGACGCTGGCGCCGGGGGCGTCCACCACCTGCACCACGACTGACCCGTACGCGCTCAGCCAGGCCGACGTGAACGCCGGCACGGTGGACAACACGGCCACCGCAACGGGTCGGAACCCGGCCGACCAGCTGGTGACGTCGATCAGCTCCTCGACCTCGACCCCGACCTCGACGCTGGCCACGGCGACCCTGACCAAGACCGCCGGCACGCCGGTCGACATGAACGGCAACGGGCTGACCGACACCGGGGACCGGATCTCCTATGAGTTCCTGGTCACGAACACCGGGGTCCAGACCCTGACCTCACTCGCCATCGTCGACGCCAAGGTGGGGCCGACGACCTGCCCGGTCACGACGCTGGCCCCGGGCGCGTCGACCACCTGCACGACGGTCGACCCCTACCCGATCACCCAGGCCGACGTGGACGCCGGCGCGGTGAACAACACGGCCATGGCGATGACGAGGAACCCCGCCGGCGCGACCGTCACCGCGAACGCGTCCTCGACGTCGACGGCGACCTCGACGGCGGCGACGCTGAGCCTGACCAAGACGGCCGGCACCCCGACCGACGTGGACGGCGACGGCCGGGTCGACGCCGGTGACCGGCTGCCGTACACCTTCGTCGTCACCAACACGGGCGCGCAGACCCAGACCCAGATCGCCATCACCGACGCGAAGGTCGGCGCGACCACCTGTTCGGCCACCACCCTGGCGGCCGGGGCATCGACCACCTGCACCACGGTGGCTCCCTACGTGATCACGCAGGCCGACGTCGACGCCGGCACCGTCGACAACTCCGCCACCGCGACCGGCCGCAACCCGGCGAACGTCGTGACCGTCTCGAACGCGTCCGCGGTCTCCACAACGACCAGCACCGAGACCAGCCTGCTGTTCGACAAGGCGGCCAGCACCCCGGTCGACGCCAACGCCGACGGCCGGATCGATGCCGGCGACCAGGTCCCCTTCACCTTCACCGTCACCAACACCGGGGTGCAGTCCCTGACCCAGCTCGCCGTCGTCGACACCAAGTCCACGGCCACCTGTCCGGTCAGCACGCTGGCGCCCAGCGCTTCCACCGTCTGCAGCGGCGCCCACCTGATCACCCAGGCCGACGTCGACGCAGGCGCCGGTGACAACACCGCCTACTCGACCGCCCGGCGCCCCGACGGGTCCACGGTCACCTCCAACAGTGACTCCACCTCCCTGGCCACGATCCCCGACGCCACCCTCAGACTGACCAAGTCCGCGGACACCCCCGTCGACACCAACGCCGACGGCCGGGTCGATGCCGGCGACCGGATCGGCTACAGCTTCCTGGTCAGAAACACCGGTTCCCAGACCATCAGCGGCCTCGCCATCACCGACCCCAAGGCGGGCTCGACGACCTGCCCGACCACCACCCTGGCCCCGAACGCGAGCACCAGCTGCACGACGACAACCGCCTACACCATCACCCAGGCCGAGGTGGACGCCGGGTCCGTCGACAACTCCGCCATCGCCGCCGGTCGCGGCCCCGCCGGAGACATCGTCAGCTCCGACGCATCCGTGACCAGCACGCCGACCTCGACGGCGTCGACGGCCACGCTGACCAAGAGCGCCGGAACCCCGACCGACGTGAACGCCAACGGTCGCCTCGACGCCGGTGACCGCCTGCCGTACACCTTCGCCGTCACCAACACGGGGGCGCAGACGCTGACCGCCCTCGTCGTCGATGACCCGAAGGCGGGGACGACGACCTGCCCGGCCACCAGCCTGCTGCCCGGCGCGAGCACCACCTGCCGCACGGTCGACCCGTACGTGGTCACCCAGGCTGACGTCGACGCGGGTGCGGTGAACAACACCGCCACCGCGACGAGCCGCAACCCGGCCGGGACGACGGTGACCACCCTCGCGTCCTCGACCTCGACGCCGACCTCCACGGCGGCGACGCTGACCCTGGCCAAGACCGCGGGCACCCCCGTCGACACCGACGCCGACGGCCGGATCGACGCGGGCGACGGGCTGCCATACGCGTTCGAGGTCACCAACACCGGCGTCCAGACGCTGACGGGGGTGGCGATCACCGACGCCAAGCTCACCGCCGCGGGCGTCGCCACCACCTGTCCGGTCACCACGCTGGCCCCGGGAGCCTCGACCACGTGCACCACCGTCGACCCCTACCTGATCACCCAGGCGGAGGTGGACGCCGGGGCGGTGCTCAACGCGGCGACGGCCGCGGGGCGGAACCCGGCCAACGAGGTGGTCACGTCCGACGTCTCGACCACCCGTACCGCCACCAGCACCGCGACCAGCCTGCTGTTCGACAAGGCCGCCGGCACCCCGAACGACACCAACGCCAACGGCCGGATCGACGCCGGCGACCAGGTTCGATTTACCTTCACCGTGACCAACACCGGGGTGCAGACCCTGACCCAGCTCGCGGTCGCCGACAACCGCTCCACGGCCACCTGCCCGATCACCACCCTGGCGCCGGGAGCCACCACCGCCTGCTCCGGCGTCCACGTCATCACCCAGGCCGAAGCCGACGCCGGGGCCGGTGACAACACCGCCTCCTCGACCGCCCGGCGCCCTGACGGGACCACCGTCACGTCCAACAGCGACTCCACGTCCTCGACCGCCGTCCCGGACGCCAACCTCAGCCTGGCCAAGGCCGCCAACACTCCGGCCGACGTGAACGGCGACAGCCGCGTCGACGCGGGTGACACCGTCGGCTACTCGTTCTTCGTGACGAACACCGGCTCCCAGACGGTCACCGGAGTCGCGATCACCGACCCGTTGGTGGGGTCGACGACCTGCCCGGCCACCACGCTGGCCCCGGGAGCCTCGACCACCTGCACCACCTCGAGCCCGTACGTGATCACCCAGGCCGACGTGGACGCCGGCGCCGTCGACAACTCCGCCACCGCTGCCGGGCTCAGCCCGGCCGGGGCGACCGTCAGCTCCGCCGCCTCGTCCACGACCACCCCGACCTCGACGGCGGCGACGGCCACGCTGACCAAGAGCGCCGGGACCCCGACCGACGTCAACGGCAACGGTCGCCTCGACGCCGGCGACCGGCTGCCGTACACCTTCGCCGTCACCAACACGGGGGCCCGGACGCTGACCGCCCTCGTCGTCGATGACCCGAAGGCGGGGACGACGACCTGCCCGGCCACCACGCTGCCGCCCGGGGCGAGCACCACCTGCACGACGACCGCCCCGTACGTGGTCACCCAGGCCGACGTCGACGCCGGCGCGGTGAACAACACGGCGATGGCGACGTTGCGCAACCCCGCCGGCGCGACCGTCACCGCCAACGCGTCCTCGACGTCGACGCCGACGTCGGTCATCGCCACGCTGAGCCTGACCAAGACGGCCGGGACGCCGACCGACGTCAACGGCAACGGCCGGGTCGACGCCGGTGACCGGCTGCCGTACACCTTCGTCGTCACCAACACGGGCGCGCAGACCCAGACCGCGGTGGCCATCACCGACGCGAAGGTCGGTGCCACCAGCTGCCCGGCCACCACGCTGCTGCCCGGCGCCGCGACCACGTGCACCACGGTCGCGCCCTACACGATCACCCAGGCCGACGTCGACGCCGGCGCCGTGCTGAACTCCGCCACGGCGACCGGCCGCAACCCCGCGAACGTCCGGACCGCCTCCAACGTCTCCACCACCTCCACCCCGACCTCGACGGCCCGGACCCTCACCCTGACCAAGACCGCCTCCGCGGCGACCGACGTCGACCGCGACGGTCGCGTCGAGGCCGGGGACGCGCTGTCCTACACCTTCGTGGTCACCAACACCGGCGCCCAGACCCTGACCGCGGTCGCCGTCATGGACGCCAAGCTCACGGCCGCCGGGGTGGCGACGACCTGCCCGGCCACCACCCTGGCCCCCGGAGCCTCGACCACCTGCAGCACCACGAGCCCGTACCTGATCACCCAGGCCGACGTGGACGCGGGCTCGGTGGACAACACGGCCACCGCGGCCGGCCGGGACCCGGCCGGCGGCGCCGTCACCTCGGACGGCTCGTCCACCTCGACCCCGACGACGCTCACCAGCACGAGCACCCTGGCCAAGTCGCACCGCGTCCCGACCGACGTCAACGCCAACGGCCGGGTGGACGCCGGAGACCGGATCGCGTACTCGTTCCTGGTCACGAACACGGGCACCCAGACGCTGACCTCGCTGGCCATCGTCGACGGCGCCCTCCCCGGCGGGGTGGGCGCGACTACCTGTCCGGTCACGACCCTGGCACCAGGGACGAGCACGACCTGCGCCACCACCGACCCGTACGTCATCACCCAGGCCGACGTGAACGCCGGGACGGTGGACAACACCGCGACCGCGACGAGTCGCAACCCGGCCGGCCAGCTGGTCACCTCGAACGTCTCGGTCGACTCGACGCCGACCTCGACGCTGGCCACGGCGACCCTGACCAAGACCGCGGGCACGCCGACCGATGTGAACGCCAACGGCCGGGTGGACGCAGGGGACCGGATCGCCTACACGTTCGCCGTCACCAACACCGGGGTGCAGACGCTGACCGCGCTGGCCATCGTGGACGGGAAGCTCTCCGGTGCGGGGGCCGCCACGAGCTGCCCGGTCACCACGCTGGCGCCGGGGGCCTCGACGACCTGCACCACCGACGTCGCCTACACCGTCACCCAGGCTGACGTGGACGCCGGTGCGGTGCTGAACTCCGCGACCGCGACCACCCGCAACCCGGCCGGTGCGACGGTGACCACCAACGCCTCCGCCACGTCGACGTCGACCTCGACGGCGTCCGCGCTGAGCCTGGTCAAGACCGCCGGCACCCCGACCGACGTCGACGCCGACGGCCGGGTCGACGCCGGCGATGGGCTGCCGTACACCTTCGTGGTCACCAACACCGGCGCCCAGACGCTGACCGCGGTGGCCATCGTCGACGCCAAGCTCTCCGGCGCGGGGGTCGGCACGAGCTGCCCGGCCACCACGCTGGCGCCCGGGGCCTCGACCACCTGCACCACGGACGCGCCGTACGCGATCACCCAGGCCGACGTCGACGGCGGCGCAGTGGCGAACTCGGCGACCGCGAGAGGTCTCAACCCGGCCGGGGCCGCCACCACCTCCGACGCCTCGACCACCTCCACCCCGACCTCGACCGTGGCGACGCTGCGGCTGGACAAGGCCGCGGCCCCGCCGACCGACGTGAACCGCGACGGTCGGGTGGACGCGGGCGACCGGATCGCCTACACGTTCACCCTCACCAACACCGGAGCGGTCACCCTGCGCAGCGTCGCGGTGGCCGACGACCGGGTCACCCCGTCCTGCCCGGTCGCCGGCCTCGCGCCCGGAGCGACGACGACCTGCACCGCGACCTACACGATCAGCCAGGCCGACGTGAACACCGGCACCGTCGACAACACCGCGACCGCGACCAGCCGCAACCCCGCCGGCGCCACCGTCACCTCGAACGCCGACTCGACCTCCACCTCAGCCACCACGACCTCGACGTTGACGCTCACCAAGTCCGCCGGCACCCCGACCGACGTCAACGGCGACAGCCGGGTCGACGCCGGGGACCGGATCGCCTACACCTTCGTGGTCACCAACACCGGCACCCAGACGGTCACGGGTCTCGCGATCGCGGACGGGAAGGTCGGCGGTACCACCTGCCCCACCACGACGCTGGCCCCGGGGGCGACCACCAGCTGCACGACGACCACCGCCTACCCCGTCAGCCAGGCCGACGTGGACGCCGGCACGGTGGACAACACCGCGACCGCGACGGGGCGCAACCCCGCCCTCGCGACGGTGACGTCGAACAGCTCCTCGACCTCGAGCCCCACCTCGACCCTGGCCACCGCGACGCTGACCAAGTCCGCCGGCACGCCCACCGACGTGAACAGCAACGGGCGCGTGGACGCCGGCGACCGCCTGCCGTACAGCTTCGTCGTCACCAACACGGGCGCCCAGACCCTGACCGCGCTGGCCATCGTGGACGCCAAGCTGTCCGGTGGCGGGGCCGCGACGACGTGCCCGGCCACCACCCTGGCCCCGGGTGCCACCACGACCTGCACCACCACCACCGCCTACACGGTGACCCAGGCCGACGTGGACGGCGGGGCGGTGCAGAACACGGCGACCGCGACCGGCCGGAACCCGGCCGGGGCCACCATCACCACCAACGCGTCCGCCACGTCGACGGCCACCTCCACCCTGGCCACGCTCAGCCTGACCAAGAGCGCCACGACCCCGACCGACCCCAACGGCAACGGCCGCGTCGACGCGGGCGACCGGATCACCTATCGCTTCGCCGTGACCAACACCGGCGCCCAGACGGTCACGTCGCTGGCGGTGGTCGACGGGAAGGTCGGGGCGACGACCTGCCCCGCGACGACCCTGGCGCCCGGGGCGAGCACCACCTGCGCCACGGCTGCGGCGTACTCGATCACCCAGGCCGACGTCGATGCCGGCACCGTCGCCAACACCGCCACGGTGACCGGGCGCAACCCGGCCGGGGCCGCCGTCACCTCGAACGCCTCGTCGACGGCCACGCCGACCTCGACGGCCCGGACGATCCTGCTGGCCAAGACCGCCGGGGCGCCCACCGACGTCAACGGCAACGGGCGGGTCGACGCCGGCGACCAGCTGCCGTACACCTTCGCCGTCACCAACACCGGCGCCCTGACGCTGACGACGCTGACCATCGTGGACGCCAAGCTCGCGGCCGGCGGGGTGGCGACGACCTGCGCGGCCACCACCCTGGCCCCCGGCGCCTCGACCACCTGCGCCACCACCACCCCCTACGTGATCACCCAGGCCGACACCGACACCGGAGCCGTGGCCAACACGGCCACGGCCACGACCCAGGACCCGGCCGGAGGCACGGTCACCTCGAACCCCGCCTCCACCTCCACGCCCACCGCGGCCATCGCCACCCTCAGCCTGACCAAGTCCGCCGGGACCCCCGTGGACGTCAACGGCAACGGCCGGACCGACGCCGGTGATGCCCTGCCGTACCGCTTCCTGGTCACCAACACCGGCAGCCAGACCATCACCGCCGTGGCGATCGCCGACGTCAAGGTGGGCGCCACCACCTGCCCGGCCGCCACGCTGGCGCCGGGGGCGAGCACGACCTGCGCCACGACGACCCCGTACGTGATCACCCAGACCGACGTGGACGCCGGCACGGTCGCCAACACCGCGAGGGCGACGGGCCGCAACCCGGCCGGCACGGCGATCACCTCGGCCACCTCCTCGACCGCGACGCCGACCTCCACCACGGCTGGGCTGCGGCTGAACAAGGCCGCCGGCGCCCCCGTCGACGTCAACGGCAACGGCCGCACCGACGTCGGCGACCGGGTGCCGTACACGTTTGCCGTCACCAACACGGGCGTCGTCAGCCTCACCAACCCGGCCATCGCGGACGCCCGCGTCACCGCGGTCTGCAACCCCACCAGCCTGGCCCCGGCGGCCAGCACCACCTGCACGGCCACGTACACCCTCCGCCAGGCTGACGTGGACGCCGGGACCGTGGACAACACCGCGACCGCCACGGGCCGGACCCCTGCCGGGGCCACGACGATGTCGAACCCCGACAGCACCAGCACCGCGACGACCACCCTGACCGGGCTCAGCCTGACCAAGACCGCCGGCACCCCCGTGGACCTCAACAGCAACGGCCGCGTCGACGCGGGCGACCGCGTCCCCTACACCTTCGCGGTCACCAACACCGGCGCCCAGACGCTGAGCTCGGTGGGCATCACGGACACCAAGCTCAGCGGCGGGGGAGCGGCGACCAGCTGCCCGGCCACCACGCTGGCCCCGGGAGCCTCCACCACCTGCACCACCACGACGCCGTACACCCTCACCCAGGCCGACGTGGACGCCGGCTCGGTCGCCAACTCCGCCACCGCGACCGGCCGCAACCCGGCCGGCTCCGTCGTCGCCTCGAACACCTCCACCGCGACCATCCCGACCAACACCGTGGCCACGCTGACCCTGACCAAGACCGCGGGCGCCCCGGTGGACACGAACGCCGACGGCCGGGTCGACGCCGACGACCGGGTGCCGTACACGTTCGCCGTCACCAACACCGGGGCCCAGACCCTGCGGACCGTGACCGTGGTCGACCCGAAGCTCACCGGTGCGGGGGCGGCGACCAGCTGCCCGACGACCACCCTGGCTCCCGGCGCGTCGACGACCTGCACGACGACGGTCGCCTACGCCATCACCCAGGCCGACGTGGACGCCGGTGCGGTGAGCAACACCGCCACCACCAGGGCCGTGGACCCGGCGGGGAACACCGTCACCTCCAACGCCTCGAGCACGGCGACCCCGACGGCCACCGCCACCACGGTGACCCTGACCAAGACCGCCGGCGCCCCGGTGGACGCCAACACCGACGGCCGGGTCGACGCCGGCGACCGCCTGCCGTACACGTTCGCGGTCACCAACACCGGCGCCACCACGGTGCGCAACGTCACGGTGGCCGACGCGAAGGTCGCGGCGGTGAGCTGCCCGGCCACCACGCTGGCCCCCGGCGCCGCGACCACCTGCACCGCCACCTACGTGATCACCCAGGCCGACGTCGACGGCGGCGCCGTGCTGAACTCGGCCACCGCCTCGGCCACTGGCCCCGGGGGAGCGACCGTGACGTCGCCGGCCTCCAGCACCCGGACCCCGACCTCGACGACCGCGACGCTGACCCTGGCCAAGACGGCCGGTCGGCCCGCGGACGCGAACGCCTCCGGCCGGATCGACGCGGGTGACACCGTGGGCTACACCCTCGTCACCACCAACACCGGTGCCGTCACCCTGACCCGGGTGGTGGCCTCGGACGCCCAGCTGCCCGGCTGCGCCCCGGTCTCCCTGGCCCCCGGGCAGAGCACCACCTGCACCGGCACCTACACCCTGACCCAGGCCGACCTCGACCGCGGCCGCCACGACAACAGCGCCGGGGCCACGGGCCGGACCCCCGGCGACCTGGCGGTGTCCTCGAACACCGCCACCACCTCGACACCGCTCACCGGTGCCGCCACCCTCGGCTTCACCAAGGCCGCCGGCGTCCCGAGCGACGTGAACGCCAACGGCCGGGTCGACGCCGGGGACCGGATCACCTACACCTTCACGCTCACCAACACCGGTACCGTGACCGTCGCCTCCGTCGCCGTGGTGGACCCGAAGGTCGGAGCCGTCAGCTGCCCGGCCACCACCCTCGCGCCGGCCGCCGCGATCACCTGCACCAAGGCCTACCCGATCACCCAGGCCGACCTCGACGCCGGCGCGGTGAGCAACACCGCCCACGCGACCGGGGCCGACCCGGCCGGCGCGACCGTCACCTCCCCGGACGCGAGCACCACGACGACGACCGCGGGTAGCTCCTCGCTGTCGCTGCGCAAGACCGCCGGGACACCGGTCGACGTGGACGGCGACGGCCGGGTCGACGCCGGGGACCGGATCACGTACCGCTTCGCGGCCAGCAACGCCGGCACGACGACGCTGACCGGGCTGGCCGTCACCGACGCGAGGCTCACGGCCGCCGGGGTCACCGTCGGCTGCCCGACCACCACGCTGTCCCCGGCGGCCGCGACGAGCTGCACGGCCAGCTACACCATCACCCAGGCCGACGTGGACGCCGGCTCGGTCGAGAACATCGCCACCGTCGCCGGCCGCGACCCGCAGGGGGCGCAGGTCACCTCGCTGGCCTCGAGCGCGTCCGTCGCGACCAGCAGCGCGACCAGCCTGACCCTCACCAAGACCGCCGGCACCCCGGTCGACACCAACGCCGACGGCCGGGTCACCGCGGGCGACGTCGTGCCGTACACCTTCGTGGTCACCAACACCGGCGCGCTCACGGTGAGCACCGTGCGGGTGGTAGACGCGAAGCTCGCGAGCGGCGGCGGCGCGGCCAGCTGCCCCGCGACCGTGCTGGCGCCGGGGGACTCGACCAGCTGCACCGGCAGCTACCCGATCAGCCAGGCCGACGTGGACGCCGGCTCGGTCGCCAACACCGCCACGGCCAGCGGCCGCACCCCGGCCGGCGCCACCGTCACCTCACCGGCCGCCAGCACCAGCACCCCGACCAGCGGCACCGCCCGGGTGGTCCTGGACAAGCAGGCCGGCACCCCGACCGACAGCAACGCCGACGGACGGATCGACGCCGGCGATGCCCTGCCGTACTCCTTCGTCCTCACCAACACCGGTGACGTCACCCTGACCGCGGTCGCCGTCGCGGACAGCCTGGTCGGCGCCACCTGCCCGGCGACCGTGCTCGCGCCGGGGGCGACGACCACCTGCACCGCCACCTACGCGATCACCCAGGCCGACGTGGACGCCGGCTCGGTCGCCAACACCGCCACGGTGAGCGGCCGCACCCCGGCCGGCGTCCGGGTGGTCTCGGCCGCCGACACGACCGCGACCCCGACCAGCAGCCTGGTCGCGCTGACCCTGACCAAGAGCGCGCAGACGCCGGTCGACGTCAACGGCAACGGCCGGGTCGACGCCGGCGACGCCGTGCCCTACTCCTTCGCGGTCACCAACGCCGGTGCCCAGACGGTGAGCGGCCTGACCGTGGTCGACGCCCTGGTCCCGGGCGGGCCGAGCTGCCCGGCCACCATCCTGGCGCCGGGGGTGGGCACCACCTGCACGGCGAGCTACACCCTCACCCAGGCCGACGTCGACGCGGGCAGCGTGCGCAACACCGCCTCCGCGCGCGGCACCGACCCCCGGGGCGGCGCCGTCGTCTCGGCCAGCTCCAGCACCACCACCCTGACCTCGACGCTGACCAGCGTGACCTTCGACAAGCGGGCGGCGACCCCGGTGGACGCCAACGCCGACGGCCGCGTGGACGCCGGCGACAGCCTGCTGTACTCCTTCCAGGTCACCAACACCGGCGTCCAGACCCTGACCGGGCTGACGGTCACTGACCTGCTGGTGACGCCGGCGTGCCCGAGCAGCACCCTCGCCCCGCGGGCCAGCACCACCTGCACCGCGACCTACGTGATCACCCAGGACGACGTGGACGCGGGTGCGGTGTCCAACACCGCCAGCGCCGCGCTGCGCCGACCGGACGGCTCGACGCTCACCTCGGCGGCCGACTCGACCACCACCGCGGTCACCGCCGCCGGGGCGCTGAGCCTGACCAAGACCGCCGGCACCCCGGCCGACGTCAACGCCGACTCCCGCGTCGACGCGGGCGACACCATCCTCTACAGCTTCCGCGTGACCAACACCGGCAGTGTCACGCTGCGCTCGGTGGCGGTGGTCGACCCGCGGCTGGTCACGCCGGCCGCCTGCCCGGTCACCACCCTGACCCCGGGCAGCTCGACGACCTGCACCGCGACGTACACGCTCAGCCAGGCCGACGTGGACGCAGGCCGGGTGGACAACACCGCCCGGGCGACCGGCACCGACCCGGCCGGCACGGTGCGCACCTCGACCCCCTCGAGCACCAGCACGGCCACCTCGTCGGTCGCGACGCTCTCCCTGGTCAAGTCCGTCGGAGCCCCGGTCGACGTCAACGGCAACGGCCGCACCGACGCCGGCGACCTCCTGCCCTACTCGTTTGCCGCCACCAACACCGGTGCGGTCACCCTCACCGGCCTGAGCATCGCCGACGCACGGCTCGGGACGCCGGCCTCCTGCTCCGTCACCACGTTGGCCCCCGCCGCCGGCACGACCTGCACCGGCTCGTACACGATCGCCCAGGCCGACGTCGACAGCGGCGCGGTGGCCAACACCGCGACCGCGTCGGCCAGCACCCCGTCCGGCCAGGGCGTCGACTCGAACGCCTCGAGCACGACCACGCCGACCTCCACCGCCGCCGCGCTGGTGGTGGACAAGCAGGCCGGGGACCCGGTCGACGTCAACCGCAACGGCCGGACCGACGCCGGCGACACGATCGCCTTCACCTTCACGGCGACCAACACCGGCGCCCAGAGCCTGACCGTGCTCGCCGTCGTCGACAGCCTGGTCACCGCGCCGTGTGCCACCACTACGCTGCGGCCCGGCCAGACGATCGGCTGCGCCGCGACCTACACCATCACCCAGGCCGACGTGGACGCCGGCGTGGTCGCCAACACCGCCACCGTCACCGCCCGCCGGCCGGGCGGCGGCCTGGTCCGCTCGCTGCCGGACTCGACGACCACCCCGGTCCTGGGCCAGCAGGGCCTGACCCTGGACAAGACGGCCGGGACCCCCACCGATGTGGACGCCGACGGCCGGCTGGACGCCGGCGACACCGTGCCGTACTCCTTCGCCGTCACCAACGTCGGCTCGGTCACCGTCACCGGGCTGGGCATCCTCGACGGCCGGTTGGCCGCGCCGGCCTCCTGCGTGCGGACCACCCTGGCCGGCGGGGCCAGCACGACCTGCACCGGCAGCCACACCGTCACCCAGGCCGAGGTGGACGCCGGCACGGTCCGCAACACCGCCACGGCCCGGGCCACCGACCCGACCAACGCACCCGTCACCTCGGCGCCGGACAGCACCAACACCCCGACCACGACAGTGGCCACGAGCACCATCGACAAGACCGCCGGCACGCCGACCGACGTCGACGCGGATGGCCGGCTGGACGCCGGCGATACCGTGCCCTATTCCTTCGTGGTGGCCAACACCGGGACGGTCACCCTGTCCGACGTCGCCGTCCGGGACAGCCTGCTGACCGCCGGCGTCAGCTGCCCGTCCGGCACCCTGCTCCCCGGCCGCTCGACCACCTGCACGGCGACCTACACCCTGACCCAGGCCGACGTGGACGCCGGCACGGTCGACAACTCGGCCCTCGCGGCGGCGAGCGACCCGCAGGGCCGGCCCGTGACCTCGGCGGCCGACACCACCTCGACCCCGACCGACCGGAGCGCCGCCCTCACCCTCGCCCTCACCGCCGGCACGCCGGCCGACCTGGACGGCAACGGGACGGTCGACGCCGGCGACACCATCACCTACCGCTACCTGGTCACCAACACCGGCAGCAAGTCCCTCAGCGCGCTGCGGCTGAGCGAGGACCCGGGCGTCCCCGGCCTGACCTGCCCGGCCACGAGCCTGGCGCCGGGGGCGAGCACGACCTGCCTGGCCACGTACACGATCACCCAGGCCGACGTCGACGCCGGCCGCGTGGTCGAGGCCGCCGTCGCGCGGGCCGTCGACCCGACGACCGCCGCCGTCACCTCCAACCGGGCGACGGTGACCACGCCGACCGACACCGGCGCCCGACTCGACCTCGACAAGCGCGCCGGCACCCCCGCGGACGTGAACGGCAACGGCCGCGTCGACGCCGGCGACCGTCTGCAGTACACCTTCGTGCTCACCGACCCGGGGGTGCAGACCGTCGCCGGAGTGACCCTGACCGACTCCCGGCTCGGCGGCCGAGTCCCGTGCCCGGCCACCTCGCTGGCGCCGGGGGACACCCTCACCTGCACCGCCGGCTACACCGTCACCCAGGCCGACGTCGACGCCGGTGCGGTGACCAACACCGCCACGGCCACCGGCGTGGACCCGCGGGGGACCGCCGTGCCGACGGCGACCGACAGCACCACGACCGGGACCTCGGGCCTGGCGGCGCTGAGCCTGGACAAGCGGGCCGGCACCCCGACCGACACGAACGGGGACGGCCGGGTCGACGCGGGCGACCGGGTCCCCTACACCTTCGTGGTCACCAACTCGGGCAGCCGGACCGTCGCGGCCATCGCGGTCACCGACGCCAAGATCACCGGCGCCGTCCGCTGTGACGCGACCACGCTGGCCCCGGGAGCGGTGGCCACCTGCACCGCGACGTACCGGATCACCCAGACCGACGTGGACGCCGGCGCCGTCACCAACACCGCCTCCGCGGCCGGCACCGGTCCCGACGGCGCCCGCGTCACCTCCGGCTCGGACTCCACCACCACGGCGACCTCCGGCGTGACCACGGTGGTCCTCGACAAGACGGCGGGCCTCCCGGTCGACGTCAACGGCAACTCCCGCGTCGACGCGGGCGACCGCATCCCGTACTCGTTCGCGGTCACCAACACCGGCGCCACGACCGAGACCGCCCTGAGCGTGTCCGACCCGAAGGCCGGGACCGTCGCCTGCCCCTCGACCACCCTGGCGCCGGCAGCCACCCTCACCTGCACGGCGGGCTACACCATCACCCAGGCCGACGTGGACCGCGGCACGGTGGCCAACACCGCCACCGCCTCGGTGCGCACCGTCGACGGCCGACTGCTCACCTCCGCCCCGGACAGCACCTCGACGGCCACCTCGACGGCCTCCTCCCTGCTGCTGGCGATGACCGCGGGGACGCCGACCGACGTCAACGGCAACGCCCGGGTGGACGCCGGCGACACCATCACCTACTCCTACGTGGTCACCAACACCGGCGTCCTGAGCCTGGCCACGCTGGCCGTCGGCGACGACCTGCCCGGTACGCCGACCTGCAGCCGGACCACGCTGGCCCCGGGCGAGGCGACCAGCTGCCTGCTGACCCACACGGTCACCCAGGCCGACGTCGACGCGGGTGCGGTGGCCAACGCGGCCACCGCCACCGCGCTCACCCCGGCGGGGACGACGACGACCTCCAACCCAGGGGCCACGAGCACCCCGACGACCACGGTCGGCTCGCTCACCCTGGACAAGACGGCCGGGACCCCGGTCGACGCCAACCGCGACCGCCGCGTCGACGCCGGTGACACCGTCCGCTTCTCGTTCGCCGTCATGAACACCGGCTCGGTCACCCTGAGCTCGCTGGCCATCACCGACACGCTGATCGCCGCCGCGGCGGTCTGTGACACCGTGACGGTGGCCCCGGGCGCCACCGCGACCTGCGCCGCCACCTACACCATCACCCAGGCCGACGCCGACGCCGGCAGCGTCGACAACCGGGCCACGGCGGCCGCCACCACGCCGGGCGGCGTGCGCATCGTCTCAGCGGCCGACACCACCACCACCCCGACCTCCGCCGCCGCCTCGCTGGGCCTGGTCAAGACCGCCGGCGCCCCCGTGGACGCCAACGCAGACGGCCGGGTCGACGCCGGCGACCGGATCGCCTACACCTTCGCCGTCACCAACACCGGGACGGTGACGCTCACCAACCCGGGCGTCCGCGACGCCAAGATCGGCTCCGTGACCTGCCCGACCGCGGCGCTGGCCCCGGGCGCCTCGACCGGCTGCACCGCGACGTACGCGATCACCCAGGCCGACGTGGACGCCGGGGCGGTGCTGAACAGCGCGACCGCGACAGGTACCGACCCGGCCGGGGCGGCGGTCGTCTCCGCGGCCTCGTCCACCCGGACGCCGACCGACGGCACGGCCACGCTCAGCCTGCTGAAGACCGCCGGCACCCCGACCGACGTCGACGGCGACGGCCGGGCCGACGCCGGGGACACCATCGGCTACACCTTCGTCGCCACCAACACCGGGGCGGTGACGCTCTCCCTGCTGGAGATCCGCGACGCCCGGGTGGGGGCCGTGGACTGCGACACCACGACGTTGGCCCCGGGGCTGCGCGCCGCCTGCACGGCCGTGCACACGATCACGCAGGACGAGGTGGACGCGGGTGGGGTGACCAACACCGCCACCGCGGCGGCCACTGCGCCGAACGGGTCGACAGCCACCTCGCCGGCCGCCACCGTGACCACCCGGACCAGCAGCGCCGCCTCGGTCGGCCTCGCCGTCCGGGCCGGCACGCCGGTCGACGCCAACGGCAACGGGCTGGTCGACGCCGGTGACCGGATCGACTACTCCTACCTCGTCACCAACACCGGGGTGCAGACCCTGACTGGCCTGACCGTCGACGACTCGGTGACCGGGACGCCCCTCTGCCCGGCCGCAGCGCTCGCCCCCGGCGCCGCCACCACCTGCACCGTCGCGTACACCATCACCCAGGCCGACGTCGACGCCGGAGCCGTGGTCGACACGGCGACCGCGAGCGGCACTAGGCCGGACGGCGTCCGGGTCACCTCGGCGCCTGACTCCGCCACCACCCCGACCGCGCGTCGGTCCAGCCTGCGGCTGGACCTCACCGCGGGCACGCCGGTGGACGCGAACGGCAACGGCCGGACCGACGTCGGGGACACCCTGGGCTACACGGTGGTGGTGACCAACACCGGGACGACGACCGTGACCGACCTGGCGACCCGCGACGCGCTGGTCGGCGCAGGGCTCAGCTGCGACGCCACCAGCCTGGCTCCGGGTCGGCAGGCCACCTGCACCTCGACGTACACCCTGACCCAGGCCGACCTCGACCTCGGCCGGGTCGACGACAGCGCCACCGCGCGCGGCAGCTCGCCCGCCGGCGACCCGGTGACCTCCAACACCGACCGCACCAGCACCCCCCTCACGCCGACCTCGGCGCTCGCCTTCGACAAGTCCGCGGCCGCCCCGGTCGACGCGAACGGCGACGGCCGCACCTCGGCCGGCGACACCATCCGCTACACGTTCGTGGTCACCAACACCGGGTCGCTGAGCCTGCGTGCGGTGGTCGTGGCCGACAGCCGGGTCACCGCGACCTGCCCGACCACGACCCTGGCGCCCGGGATCGCGACGACGTGCAGCGGCAGCTACACGGTGACCCAGGCCGACGTCGACGCCGGGTCGGTGACCAACACTGCCACGGCCCAGGGCACCCGCCCGGACGGCGCCGTCCAGCGCTCGGCGCCCGACAGCACCGCGACCGCGCTCAGCACCCTCAGCGGTCTCACCCTGGACAAGCGGGCCGGCGCGCCCGCCGACACCAGCGGTGACGGCCGGGCCGACGCCGGGGACGTGATCGGCTACACCTTCGTGGTCACCAACGTCGGCACGGTGAGCGTCACCGGCCTCGTCGTGGACGACCCGACCGCCGGCACCGTCGGCTGCCCGGCCACCGCGCTGGCGCCGGGGGCGAGCACCACCTGCACCGGCGCGTACGTGGTCACCCAGGCCGACGTCGACGCGGGCTCGGTCGTCAACACCGCCACCGCCACCGCGCGCACCACCACCGGGGACCCGGTCGGGGCGCCCGCGGACTCGACCAGCACACCGCTCACCTCCGACGCCGCGCTCGGCCTGGACCTGCTCGCCGCGGCGCCGACGGACACCAACGGCAACGGTGCGGTGGACGCCGGTGACACCATCGCCTACACCTACCGGGTGACCAACCCCGGCACGGTGACCCTCAGCGTGCTCCGGGTGGCCGACACCCTGGGCGTGCCGGGCCTGCGCTGCGAGGCGACCACGGTGGCCCCGGGCGGCACCATCACCTGCACCTCGCTCTACGCCATCACCCAGGCCGACGTGGACCGCGGCTCGGTGGTCGACACGGCCACCGCCGTCGCCACCGACCCGGGCGGCCGGACCGTCACCTCGCCGGCCGACACCGTCACCACGACGACGAGCGGGACCGCCGCCCTGGCCCTCGACGTGGCCGCTGGCCCCTACACCGACACCAACGGCAACGGGGTCCTCGACGCCGGCGACGTGCTGCCGTACCGGTTCACCCTCACCAACGCCGGGACGCTCACCCTGAGCGGTCTGGGCGTCGTCGACCCGCGGCTCACGGGTCCGGCCGGCTGCGCCCGCACCACGCTGGCCGCGGGTGCCTCCACCGTCTGCACCGGCTCGACGGTGGTGACCCAGGCTGACGTCGACGCCGGTGCCGTGGTCACCACCGCCACCGCCACGGGCACCCGTCCGGGCGGGGGCGCGGTGACCTCGCCGCCGGTGACCGCCAGCACGCCGACGGCAACCACGGCCTCGCTGCAGGTCGACCTGCGCGCTGGCACCCCCACCGATGTCGACGGGGACGGCCGGATCGGGGCCGGGGACACCATCGCCTACACCTACGTCGTCCGCAACGACGGCGTGGTCACCGTGGCGGGCGTCGCGGTCAGCGACACCGCGCTCGGCCCGGTCAGCTGCCCGACCGCCACGCTCGCCCCGGGCGCGTCCCTGACCTGCACCTCCACCTACACGATCACCCAGGCCGACGTCGACGCCGCAGCGGTGACCGACCGGGCCGAGGCGGCCGGGACCGCACCGGACGGGTCCGCCGTCGCCGCGCTGCCGGACGACGCCACCACCCTGCTCACCCCGGCCAGCTCGTTGAGCCTCGACCTGCGGGCCGGGGCGCCGGCCGACAGCAACGGCGACGGCCGGCTGGACGCGGGCGACACGGTCACCTACACCTCCACCGTGCGCAACACCGGGCTGGTCACGCTGACCGGCCTGGTGCTCACCGACCAGCGGCTGGGGGCGCAGGCCTGCGCCACCACGACGCTGGCCCCGGGCCAGGCCACCACGTGTACCGGCACCTACACCCTCACCCAGGCCGACCTCGACGCGGGCACGGTGACCGATACCGCCACGGCCGCCGCGACCACGCCGACCGGGGCCGGCACCGCCTCCGACCCCGACGACACCACGACGCCGCTGGCCGGCACCGCCCGGCTCGCCCTCGACAAGGCGGCAGCGGCGCCGACCGACACCGACGGCAACGGCCGGGTGGAGGCCGGCGACCGGATCGACTACACGTTCACCGTGACCAACCCGGGCACCCTCACCCTGACCCGGGTGGCCATCGCCGACCCGTCGGTGGGCACCATCACCTGCGGTGCCACCATCGCGGCCCCGGGCGCGACGGTGGTCTGCACCGCCTCGCACGTCATCACCCAGGCCGACCTCGACACCGGCACCGTGGACAACACCGCGAGCGCGACCGCGACCGGTCCGGCCGGTGCGTCCGTGCGCTCGGCCCCGGACAGCACCAGCACCCGGGTCGCCGTCGTCGCCACCCTGCAGCTCGACCTGTCCGCGGCCGCCCCGGCCGACGCCAACCGCGACGGCAGGCTCGACGCTGGCGACACCATCACCTACACCACCACCCTGGTGAACACCGGTGGGGCGACCCTGACCGGGGTCTCCGTCACCGACACGCTGCCGGGCACCGTCCGCTGCGCGGCCACCACGCTGGCCCCGGGCGCCCGGACGACCTGCACCGTCACCTACACCCTGACCCAGACCGACCTGGACGCCGGCGCGGTGAGCAACAGCGCCACGGCGACCGGCACCGGTCAGGGCGGGACGACGGTGACCTCCAACGGCGACCGCGCGACCAGCCCGCTGGCCGAGCAGGGCGCTATCAGCCTCGACAAGCGGGCCGGCACGCCGGTCGACGTCAACGGCAACGGCCGGGTGGACGCCCAGGACACCATCGCCTACACGTTCGCGGTCACCAACGTCGGCACGGTCAGCCTCACCGGCGTCACCGTCGCCGACCTCAAGGTGGGCACCGTCAGCTGCCCGAGCACCGCGCTCGCCCCGGGCGCGGGCACCACGTGCACCGCCAGCTACCGGATCACCCAGGCCGACGTGGACGCCGGCGCGGTCGACAACACCGCGAACGCGTCCGGCACCACCCCGCGCGGCGCCCTGGTGACCTCGGTGAGCGATCTCACCCACACCCCGACCAGCTCGAGCGCCGCGCTGGCCCTGGACCTGCGGGCCGGGGTCCCGGTGGACGCCAACGGCAACGGCGTCACCGACGCGGGCGACACCGTCAGCTACACCGTCCTGCTGACCAACACCGGCGCCGTGACCCTGACCGGGGTGAGCGTCGACGCCACCCTCACCGACCCGACGTGCCGGGCCACCACGCTGGCTCCCCAGGCCAGCACCACCTGCACCTCGACCTACGTGCTGACCCAGGCCGACGTCGACGCCGGCACCGTGCGCAACTCCGCCGTGGCCACCGGCACCGGCCCCGCAGGCCCGACGACCTCCAACCGGGACACGACCGACACCGCCATCAGCAGCGCGTCCGGCCTGGCCCTGGACAAGACGGTCGGCGCGCCGGTCGACGTGAACGGCAACGGGCGGGCCGACGCCGGGGACCTCCTCCGGTACTCCTTCGCCGTCACCAACACCGGGACCTCCTCGGTCACCGGCCTCACCGTGACCGACGCGCGGATCGCGGGCGTCACCTGCCCGGCCACCGACGTCGCACCGGGCGCCACCGTCGTCTGCACCGCCGCGTACGTCCTCACCCAGGCCGACGTGGACGCGGGCTCGGTCCTCAACACCGCGAACGCCAGCGGCACCGACGCGGCCGGCCACCCGGTGGGGGCGCCCGGCGACAGCACCGAGACCACGCTCGACCGCACCGCCACGCTCGGCCTGGAGCTGTCCGCGTCGGGTCCAGACGACAGCAACGGTGACGGGGTCACCGACGTCGGCGACACGATCACCTACACCGTCGTGGTCACGAACTCCGGCGCGGTGACCGTGGACCGGCTGGACACCCGCTCCGCGAGGCTCCCCTCCGGCTTCAGCTGCGACGCCACCTCGCTGGCCCCCGGCGCCTCGGCCACCTGCACCGCCACCTACGCCGTGACCCAGGCCGACGTGGACGCCGGCCGGGTGGTGACCACGGTGGTCACCGACGGCACCGACCCCACCGGCGCGCCGGTCCGCTCCAACCCGGGCACGGTGGCCACGCCGCTCACCTCGACCGCGTCGCTGACCCTCGACAAGTCCGCGGGCGCCCCGGTGGACGCGAACCGCGACGGCGTGACCGATCCGGGGGACACCATCGGGTACCGGTTCGTCGTCACCAACACGGGCCCGGTGACCGTGACCGGCCTGGGCATCTCCGACGCGTTGCTGACCACCCCGGCCGGCTGCCCGCAGACCACGCTGGCCCCGGGCGCCTCGACCACCTGCACCGCGACCTACGTCCTCACGCCCGCCGACGTCGACGCCGGCGCGGTGACCAACACCGCCACCGCCGAGGCCAGCGGGCCCGCGGGCGCCGCCGTCAGCTCGCCGTCGGACAGCACGACCAGCGAGGTGCCCCGGACCGGCGGGATCGCGCTGGCCGCGCGGGTCGGTACGCCGGTCGACCTCGACGGCAACGGCGTGGACGCCGGTGACACCGTCGTCTTCACCTTCACCGTGACCAACACCGGCACCTCGACCCTCACCGGGGTCGCGGTCACCGACGCGCTGCCCGGGACGGCGACCTGCCCGGCCACCACCCTCGCACCGGGGGCGAGCCTCGACTGCACCGTGACCTACACCCTCACCCAGACCGACATCGACGCCGGTGCGGTGAGCGACCCGGGCACGGCTTCGGCCACCGACGGCAACGGGGCGCAGCAGTCCGCGAGCGACACGGCGACGCGGACCCTGTCCCCGCGGGCGGCCCTGGGCCTGCTCAAGCAGGCGACGCCGGCCGACACCAACGGCGACGGCTCGATCGGGGCGGGCGACACCGTCGGCTACACCTTCACGCTGAGCAACACCGGCGTGACCACCCTGACCGACCTGCAGGTCCAGGACGCCCGGCTCGACGGTCCGGCCAGCTGCGCGGTGACCGCCCTCGCGCCCGGGGCGAGCACCACCTGCAGCGCGGACTACACGATCACCGTCGACGACGAGCGGGCCGGCACGGTCGACAACACGGCCACGGCCACGGCGGCCACCGGCTCGGAGGCCAGCCCGGTGACCTCCCCGGCGTCCTCGGTCAGCGTGCCCGTCGGGACCGAGGTCAGCCTGACCCTGGTCAAGCGGGCCGGCCAGCCGGTCGATGAGAACCACGACGGCGTGGTCGGCGTGGGCGACACGATCGCCTACACCTTCACCGTCACGAACTCCGGGGCGAGCCTGGTCACCACCGTCGGCGTGTCCGACGCCAAGGCCGGCCCGGTCAGCTGTGACTCCACCACGCTGAGGGCCGGCACCTCGACCGAGTGCGCCGCCGACGCCGAGTACGTGATCACCCAGGCCGACGTGGACGCCGGCGCCGTCGCCAACGTGGCCACGGCGACCGGCACCGGACCGGGAGGCCGGAACGTGGTCTCCTCGCCGGCCCGGACCAGTACCGCCACTCAAGGGTCCGCCGCGGCGACGCTCGAGAAGGACGCGCTGCCCGTCCAGGACCACAACGGCGACGGTCGGGTCGACGCCGGGGACCGGGTCCGGTTCCGGTTCACGGTCACCAACACCGGCACCCTCACCCTGACCGGGGTCCGGATCGACGACGCGATGCTGCGCGGCGCCGGAGTGGGTACCAGCTGCCCGACGACCGTGCTGGCACCGGGCCAGCAGCTGGTGTGCCTGTCGAAGCCGTACACGATCACCGACGACGACGAAGCGGCCGGCCAGATCCGCAACTCGGCCGCGGTCCGGGCCGCCGGGCTGCCCGGCTCCGGCGTGCTCAGCAGCTCGGCGTTCACCCTGCTGCTGCGCGGGGGAGATGGCGGGGGTGGCGGCAACGGTAACGGTGGGGGCGGGAACGGCGATGTAGGGAACGGGTCCGGTGCCGGGCCAGGGACCACCCTGCCCAACACCGGGTCGCCGTTCGGCCCTGGACTTCCGGTGCTGGGGCTGCTCCTGGTGCTGGCAGGCGGCCTGGTTCTCGGGCTGCGGACAAGACTCGGGAAGAAGAAGAAGGAGTAGTCGATCGCGATGACATCACTGAGGAGCATGGCCGCGGCCACCGCCGCCGCGGGACTCGCTGTCGCCGGCCTGGCCGGCTGTACCAGCAGCAAGGCCGACCAGCAGCCGGCCCCGGCGCCCGCCCCGGCGTCGACCGGGGTGATCTCGCCGCCCAAGCTCACCGCCGTGCCCACGCTCAAGAAGGAGAAGGGCATCGCGGCCGACACCACGATGGCCGACTGCAGCGCCGCCAAGGGGCCCGTGAAGGCCAACGGGACGGTGAAGAACACCAGCGGCAAGTCCAGCGACCTCGTCGTGGTGGTCTCCTGGATCGTGCCGCAGGGCTCGGACGTGGTGGCCCGGGGCGTGGCTGTGGTCAAGGGCGCCGAACCCGGCTCGGAGCACAAGTGGACCGTGGCCAGTGACGTGAAGGTCGACCAGCAGGTCCAGTGCGTGCTGTCCGCCCGGCGCGGGGCGATCGCCAAGGCCTGAGCCCCGGACGCCCGACCGGCCTAGCATGACGGCCATGACGGCACCCGCGACCTCCCGCCAGCACATCGTGGTGGTGGGTGCCGACACCACGGCCGTCCGGCTGGTGTAGGAGCTGGTGCGCGCCGGGGAGCAGCTCGTCGTGCTGGCGTCGGGAGCGGTCGACCTCGACGCGGTGACCGACATCTCCGCGCTGGGGGCGCAGCTCGTGGTCGTCCGGCACCGGGTGGGTGAGGCCGACCTGCGCGGCGTCGACGTCGGCGCCGCGAAGGCCGTGGTGATCCTCGGCGACAACGACGTGCTGGCGCTGCGGCTCGCGCTGATGATCGAGGAGCTGGCGCCCGGGGTCCGGCTGGGTGATCGAGATGACCACCCGCTGCTGGGCGGCAAGCTGTCAGAGCTGATCGGGGACTGCACCCTGCTGTCGTCGGCCGAGCTGGCCGGGCCGGCCTTCGTTGCGGCCGCGCTGGCCACCGCCGACGTCCAGGCCTTCGAGATCGGCGGCCGGACCGTCGCCGCGGGACCGCGGGAACAGGTCACCGGTGAGCGGCTCGCCGTCATCGGCAACACCAAGCTGACCGGCATCGAGGCCGTGCTGCCCGTCGGCGACGGCGACATCGTGCTGGGCACCGAGCTGGTGCCGCAGTCGCGCAGCGACGCCCGTCGCAGCGGCCTGGTCGGGGCGCTGCGACGGCTGCTGGACCGTCGTGCCCGTACCGTCGGCATCGGCCTGGTCGCGCTGACCGCCCTGAGCACGCTCTACTTCCACCTCGGCGGCAACAGCTGGCTGGTCGCGCTCTACCTCGCGCTGACCGCGTCCACGGCCACTGGCGGCGGCGATCTCAGCGCGCTACCCGTCGCCTTCCGCTTCGGGGCGGTGCTGATCCAGGCGTTCGGGCTGCTGCTCTCGGCCGGCATCACCGCCCTGATCGTGGACGCCCTGATCAGCGCCCGGCTGGCGGCGTTCACGGGCGGGGTCCGGGGCAAGCCGCGCCGCCACGTCGTGGTCTGCGGCCTCGGCCGGGTGGGC
This sequence comes from uncultured Friedmanniella sp., assembly GCF_964244285.1. Taxonomy (NCBI): domain Bacteria; kingdom Bacillati; phylum Actinomycetota; class Actinomycetes; order Propionibacteriales; family Nocardioidaceae; genus Friedmanniella; species uncultured Friedmanniella sp. The sequence continues at coordinate 413,985 of NZ_CAXTHT010000004.1, read as the reverse complement.
AGCGCCGTCGCGGCCCGGCTCAAGGCCCGCGGCGTCCCGGTCGTGGCGATCGAGCGGTCCGAAGACGCGCCGGGGGTGCTCCAGGCGCGGCAGCTACGGATCCCCGTGGTGATCGCGCCGGCCACCGACGCCGGCGCGCAGGCCGTGGCCGGCATCGAACGGGCCGTGGCCGTGCTGGCGGTGACCGACGACGAGGCGGCGAACCTGGAGATCGCCCTGCTCGCCAAGGGGGTCAACCCGCGGGTCCGGGTGGTCGCCCGGGTCTTCGACCACGAGCTGGCGGCGCGGGTCGAGCGGCGGCTCGAGCTGGGGGCGACCCGGAGCGTGTCGATGCTGGCGGCTCCGGCGTTCGCGGCCGCCGCGCTGGGCCGGCGGCGCGAGGTGATCTTCCCGGTGGGCCGGCGGGTGCTGCTGTTCACCGAGGTGACCGTCAACCCGGCCTCGTCGGCGCCGGGCCGGCTGCTGAGCAGCCTGGCCGAGGAAGGGGCGTCGAAACTGCTGGCGGTGGCCGCGCCGGGGGAGAAGTGGCGCTGGGACTGGAGCGACCGGCCGGCGGTGGGCGGGGACCGGCTGGCGCTGGTGGCCACCCGGGCCGGCCTGGCCCGGATGCTGCGGGCCACCAAGTCACCGGTCCGCCCGGCTCACCCCGACCGAGCCCGAGACATCCCGGCTCGAGACACCCCGGCTCGAGACATAGCGAAGCCGGACGATTTGCCTGCTCGGGGGTTCAGGTAAGTCGTCCGGCTTCAGCTGCTACATCGTGGCCCGGGGGCCGGTCATTACCGGTCTGGTGAAAGAAGTTCCGACCAGTTCTCAGAGGGCCGGGCGGGGGTCGGCCAGCGGCCACCCGCCCAGGGCCAGCTTGGAGCGGACGCGGGTGACGTCCTCCTCGCGCGGCAGCTCGTTGGTCACCTTGGTGATCAGCGTGCCGATGTCGATGTTGCCGATCGGCATGTCGCCGGACTGGGCCAGCGCGGCGGCCACCTCCTGGACCTCCTCCTGGGAGAGGCGGCGGGCCAGGACAGCGACCAGCGGGATGTAGTCGTTCTCCGGGATGCCCTCGGGGTAGCCGGCACGGAGCCAGCCGACCACGGAGGACAGGAATGCAGGCATCGACATGGCTCAGACTCCGAACAGCTGCTTGCCGTAGACGATGACCACGATACCGAAGGCCACCGCGAGGATGCAGATCGCGAAGCAGACGGCCGCTCCGGCCTTGCCGGCCGCGGACGCGGTGCTCGTCGCATCCTCAGCACCGGCGCCAGAACCGCCGGCCGTCACGAGCCGACCGGTGTTGAGCGAGCGGACGCCCAGGGCGAAGAGCGCGGGCAGCCCGGCGCCGAGCACGAGGCCCACCAGGGCCACCTGCCAGAGCGCGTCGAGGGACTTGATCAAGATGTCGGTCATGCCGGCCTCCTCAGGCGTTCACGGTCTGGCGGGCGGCGGGCTCGTCGACCGGAGCCAGACCACCCTTCCACTCGTGGTTGACGTTGTCGGCGGTGACGGGGGTCTTGCGCGAGTGACGGAACATCAGCCCAGCAGCCGCGATCAGGATGGCGAAGACGATGCCGACGCCGAGCGAGCCGCTGATGACGTGCGAGAGCTCCCAGCACAGGGCCCCGACGATGGCGGCGGCCGGCAGGGTGATGAGCCAGGCGATGACCATCCGACCGGCGACGGCCCAACGGACCAGGGCGCCCTTGCGGCCGAGGCCGGTGCCCAGGATCGAGCCGGTGGCCACGTGGGTGGTGGACAGGGCCAGACCGAGGTGGCTGGAGGACAGGATGGCCGCGGCGGAAGCGGTCTCGGCGGCCATGCCCTGGGGAGAGGAGATCTCGACCAGGCCCTTGCCCAGCGTGCGGATGACCCGCCAGCCGCCGATGTAGGTGCCGCCGGCGATGGCCAGGGCGCAGACGGCCTTGACCCAGAGCGGGATGGAGTGCACGTCGGTCCAGCTGCCGTAGGCGATCAGGGCGAGGGTGATCACGCCCATCGTCTTCTGGGCGTCGTTGGTGCCGTGCGCGAGGGAGACCAGCGAGGCGGAGCCGATCTGGCCCCAGCGGAACGAGCGGTCGCGCCGCTCCTCGGGGACCTTGCTGACCAGGGCGAAGATGACGCGGGTCCCGACGGCGGCGACCAGCGCGGCCACGATCGGCGCGGCGACCGCCGGGATGATGATCGAGGAGACCACGCCGTCCCACTTCACGCCGCCGAAGCCGAGGCTGGCGATCGCCGCGCCGATCAGGCCCCCGAACAGGGCGTGGGAGGAGGAGGAGGGCAGCCCGAGCAGCCAGGTGGCGAGGTTCCAGAGGATCCCGCCGACCAGGCCCGCGAACACGATGGTCAGGATCGGGGTGCCCATCAGGGCGGGGATGGGGGCGCCGTTCGTGCCCTGGATCGCCACCACCTTGTTGCTCACCGTCAGAGCGACCTGAATGGACAGGAAGGCGCCGACGAGGTTGAGCACCGCGGACAGCGCCACGGCGGCCTTGGGCTTGATGGCACCGGTGGCGATGGAGGTGGCCATCGCGTTCGCGGTGTCGTGGAAGCCGTTGGTGAAGTCGAAGGCCAGTGCCGTCACGATGACGATGGCCAAGATGAACAGGGGTTCGGTCACAGGAAAATCTTGGGCGTTCCGCCCTTCCCGGTCCAACCAGGAAGGGCCCTCGAGGGATAGGTTCACCGAGAGTTCATCTGGGTGAAGAGGTTGCGACTCAGGTCCAGTACAGGAGGGGCGCAGCGGGCAGCCGAGAGGGCAGCTCGGTGGTGAACCAGGCCCGCATCTCGGCCATGGTGGCCCGCGGGTAGACGTACTTGACCCCGCCGAACTTCGAGCGCTTCTGCGTCCGGACGTCCTCGTCCATCTCGAGCTTGGTCTGCGGGTACCAGCCCAGCAGGACGTCCTTGCTGGCCGGGGTGAACCGGTGCGTGATGATCTCTGCGGTCAGGTCGAGGTCCGGGACACCGGCCACCGCGGTCCCGACCTGGTCGAGCAGGTCGCCGTAGCCGGCCTGCCAGCCCGCGTAGGCCATCACCGGGGCGATGGTCAGGCCGACCGGGTAGCCGGCCTGGGCGAGCGTCCGGAGCGCGCTCAGCCGACCCGCGAGCGGAGCGGTGCCGCCGTCGAAGCGGCGGGCCAGGTCCGGTGCGTTGACCGAGAACCGGACCCGGCTGCGGCGGCGGTGGTCGAGGCCGGCCAGCTCGGCCACGTCGTCGAACTTGGTGGTGAACCTCAGCGAGACGTCGTCTCCGTACCGGCCGGCCCCCACCCGACGGACGGCCTCGGCCAGCGAGCCGGTGACGTGCTCGATCCCGAGCGGGTCGGTGTAGCAGGACAGCTCGAACGTGGTGCCCTCGTGGCCGCGCGCTTGCGTGCCGCTGGTGATGGTGCCCCGGCCGGCGTGGGTGGCGATGGGGGCCAGCACGTCGTCCAGGTTGGCGTAGACCCGGGTGACCGGCGGACCGGAGAGCGAGCCGGCCAGGTAGCAGTACTGGCAGTGGGCCGGACAGCCCTTGGCCAGGTCGATCCGCCAGTCAGCGCTGGGCGGGATCGGCTGGGGCTTCAGCTGGCTGGGCGGCGCCACCACCACGGCCAGGGTCGTCTTCGACCGGGCGTACGTCTCGCGCTCGGTCTCGCCGCGCAGGCCGGTCAGCCGGTCGTTCGCGAGCATCGTGACGTCGCCGACCCCGGCCGCGTCACAGCGCCGCAGGATCTCGGCGGTGTGCGGCAGGTCCGCGGCGGAGCGGGTGACCAGGACGCGCTTGGGGGTCCAGATCCGGCTGGGGGTGGGGGTGGCGGGCAGGTCGATCGTGGCTGCTGACATCACCCCTGACAACGTTTCCCGCCCTCTCGATCTTCCGACTTGTCAGAAGTGGGTTACCCCGGAGGACAACTGGTTTCTGACAAGTCGGCAGGGGATCAGCCCAGGGTGGCCGAGACGACGGCGCGCGCTTCGTCCTGCACCTGGCGGAGGTGGTCGGCGCCGCGGAAGGACTCGGCGTAGATCTTGTAGACGTCCTCGGTGCCCGAGGGTCGGGCGGCGAACCAGGCCGACTCCGTCGTCACCTTGAGGCCGCCGATCGCCGCGTCGTTGCCCGGGGCCCTGGTCAGCTTGGCGGTGATGGGCTCACCCGCCAGCTCGGTCGCATCGACCGCCGACGGGTCGAGCTTGGCCAGCTTGGCCTTCTGCTCCCGGTTGGCCGGGGCGTCCACCCGCGCGTACGCGGGGGAGCCGTGCTCGGCGGTCAGCGCGGCGTAGTGCTCGCTGGGAGTCTTCCCCGTCACGGCGGTGATCTCGCTGGCCAGCAGGGCCAGCAGGATGCCGTCCTTGTCGGTGGTCCAGGTGCTGCCGTCCAGGGCCAGGAAGGACGCGCCCGCCGACTCCTCGCCGCCGAAGGCGATGTCGCCGCTGCGCAGCCCCGGCACGAACCACTTGAAGCCCACCGGCACCTCGAGCAGCGTCCGGCCGAGACCCGCGGCGACCCGGTCGATCATCGAGGACGAGACCAGCGTCTTGCCCACGGCGGCGTCGGGCTTCCAACCGTCGCGGTGGCCGTAGAGGTACTGGATGGCGACGGCGAGGTAGTGGTTGGGGTTCATCAGGCCGGCGTCGGGGGTGACGATGCCGTGCCGGTCGGCGTCGGCGTCGTTCCCGGTGGAGATGGCGTAGGCGTCCTTGTTGCCGATCAGGCTGGCCATCGCGTTCGGCGACGAGCAGTCCATCCGGATCTTGCCGTCGGTGTCCAGGGTCATGAAGGCCCACTGCGGGTCGACCTTCTCGTTCACCACCGTGAGGTCCAGCCCGAGGTTCTCGGCGATGTAGCCCCAGTACTGGACGCTGGCGCCACCCATCGGGTCGGCCCCGATGCGTACCCCGGCCTCGCGGACGGCGTCCAGGTTCAGCGCGTTGGCCAGGTCCTGGCAGTAGGCGCTGAGGTAGTCGAAGCGGTGCAGGTCGTTCTTCACCGCCGCGAACGGGCGCCGCCTGATCGCGGTCGGGTCGGCCAGCAGGGCGTTGGCCCGGGCGGCGATCACGCTGGTGGCGTCGGAGTCGGCCGGTCCGCCGTGCGGGGGGTTGTACTTGAAGCCGCCGTCGCGGGGCGGGTTGTGCGAGGGGGTGACCACGATGCCGTCGGCCTGCTGGGCCGGGGAGGCCGTCGCGTTGTGCACCACGATGGCCCGGGAGACCGCGGGGGTGGGGGTGTAGTCGTCGTCGCCCTCGCAGCGCACGTTCACCCCGTTGGCCAGCAGCACCTCGATGGCGGTCCGCCAGGCCGGTCCGGACAGGGCGTGGGTGTCCTTGCCCAGATAGAGCGGTCCGGTGATCCCCTGGCTGGCCCGGTACTCCACGATCGCCTGGGTGGTGGCGGCGATGTGCGGGTCGTTGAACGCGGCGTCCAGGCTCGAGCCCCGGTGGCCCGACGTGCCGAAGACGACCTGCTGGTCGGGGTCCGTCGGGTCGGGGAGCAGGTCGTAGTACGCCGAGACGACGGCATCGACGTCGATGAGGTCTTCGGGAAGGGCCGGTTGACCGGCGCGACTGTGGGCCATGCCGGCCATTCTGCCCACACGGACGGGTTCGGGCTCGGCCGGGCTGGTGCGGCAGGATGGGGCCATGACTTCGTCCAGCTTCTCCCGCGCCGGAGCCGTCGACCTCTCCGCCCTCGCTGCCCGTGCCAAGGCTGCGCCCAGCGCGGCCCCGCCCGGCCGTTCCGGGGCGGGTACGGGCGCCGGCTACGTGGTCGAGGTGACCGAGCAGACCTTCGAGGCCGAGACGATCCAACGCTCGGTCAAGCACCCGGTGGTCGTCGAGCTGTACTCGCCCCGGGTCGCCAGCGGCCAGCAGCTGAGCGACGCGCTGGCCGCGATCGCCAACGCGGCCGGTGGCAAGTTCCTGCTGGCCCGGCTGAACGTCGACACCGCGCCGGGGATCGTGCAGGCGCTGCAGCTGGAGGCCGTGCCCACGGTGATCGCCCTGATCGGCGGTCGGGTCGCCCCGCTCTTCCAGGGAGTGCTGCCCCCGGCCGAGGTGCAGGCGGCGATCGACCAGCTGCTCACCGCCGCCGTGGCCAACGGCATCGTCGGCCGGGCCGAGCCGGTGGGCGGGGCGGTCCCGGACGACGCCGCCGACGAGGCTGCGGCCGACCCGCGGTTCGCCGCCGCAGACGAGGCGCTGGAGCGCGGCGACTTCGCCGCCGCCGTGGCCGAGTTCGACACGCTGCTGGCCGCCAACCCCAACGACGCCGAGGCCAAGGCCGGTCGCGCCCAGGCCGGCCTGTTCGCCCGCGCCGCCACCCTCGACCCCCCAGCCGCCCTGGCGGCGGCCGCGTCCTCGGACGCCCTGGCCGACCAGCTCGCCGCCGCGGACGTGGAGATGCTGAGTGGCCTGGTCGACGAGGCCTTCACCCGGCTGCTCGGCCTGGTCCGCGGCCGGGCAGGTGCTGACCGCGACGCCGCCCGCGTCCGGCTGCTGGACCTCTTCGAGACCCTCGGCAACACCGACGAGCGCGTCCTCAAGGGCCGCCGTCAGCTGATGGCCGCCCTCTTCTGACCCCTCGCCCGCCCGGCCCCGCCTCGCCTGCCCTGCCCGCCCACAGCCGCCCTCGTGCGGGGGGCTCACCCGACGGTCACTTCACACCCCTGCGAGGCGCGTTGCGCCCGCCCGGAGGGCTGTGTCGCGGACCGCAGGGGTGTGAAGTGACCGTCGGGTGAGTTCCGGGGCTGCTAGGGCGGGCCGGGGGGTTGGGTCAGGCGGTGGGGGTGCTGGTGTCGTCGGTGGTCGAGGTGGCGGCGGCCGTACCGGAGGAGGCGGTGCCGGCCGTGGCGGCCGGCTGGGACGGCTTGGAGTCCGCCTTCGGCTTGCGGGAGCGCTTCGGCGCCGTCGAGGAGGAGTCGTCGGTCGCCGCCAGTGCGGTCTTGGCCTTCTTTCGAGCCGGTGAGGCCTGCTTCGCTGCCGCCTGGACGCCGCGGTCGACCGAGGCGGTGTCGGGCTGCTCCTCCGACGTGACCGGCAGGAAGCGCAGCCAGACCGAGCCGAGCGGCGGGATGGTGACCGCCGCGGACGCGGGATATCCGTGGGAGGGGACCTGTCCGGCGACCACCTGGCCGAGGTTGCCGAACCTGCCCGACCCGTCGTAGACGTCGGAGTCGGTGTTCAAGATCTCGGTCCAGATGCCTTCGGCCGGCAGCCCGATCCGGTAGTCCGACCGGGGCTCGGCCGAGAAGTTGCTGACGCAGGCGATCATCTGGCCCTCGCCGTCGAAACGCAGGAACGAGAAGACGTTGCCGCCCTGGTCGTCCGCGCTGATCCAGGAGAAGCCGGACGGGTCGCTGTCGGCCGCGTACAGCGCCGGGTTGGCCCGCTGGATCTCGTTCATGTCCTTGATCAGCCGCTGGACGCCGCGGTGCCCCCAGCTGCCCGACTCCTCCCAGTCCAGGCTGCGCTGCTCGGAGAACTCCCGCCGCTGGCCGAACTCGGTGCCCATGAAGAGCAGCTGCTTGCCCGGGTGGGACCACATGAAGGAGTAGAACGCCCGCAGCGTGGCGAACTTGCGCCAGTCGTCCTCGGGTGCCCGCTCGAACATCGAGCCCTTGCCGTGCACGACCTCGTCGTGGCTGATCGGCAGGATGAAGTTCTCCGAGTACGCGTAGGCCATCGCGAACGTCATCTCGTGGTGGTGGTACTGCCGGTAGACGGGCTCGCGGCCGAGGTAGCGCAGCGAGTCGTTCATCCAGCCCATGTTCCACTTGAAGCCGAAGCCCAGACCGCCCGCGTCGACCGCCCGGGTGACGCCGGGCCAGGACGTGGACTCCTCGGCGATCATCATGATCCCGGGCTTGCGCTGGTAGTTGTGCTGGTTGACCCGCTGCAGCAGCGAGACGGCCTCGAGGTTCTCGTTGCCGCCGTACTTGTTCGGGATCCACTGTCCCTCGTTGCGGGAGTAGTCCAGGTAGAGCATCGAGGCCACGGCGTCGATCCGCAGCCCGTCGATGTGGAACTCCTCCAGCCAGTAGTAGGCGTTGGAGATGAGGAAGCTCTGCACCTCGTTGCGACCGAAGTTGAAGATGTAGGAGCCCCAGTCGGGGTGCCAGCCGAGCTTCGGGTCCTCGTGCTCGTAGAGCGCGGTGCCGTCGAAGCGCTGCAGCGCCCACGGGTCGGTGGCGAAGTGGCCGGGGACCCAGTCCACGATCACCCCGACGCCGGCCTGGTGCAGCGCGTCGACGAGGTGGCGGAACTCATCAGGGCTGCCGAACCGGGAGACCGGCGCGAAGTAGCCGGTGACGTGGTAGCCCCAGGAGCCCTCGTACGGGTGCTCGGCGACGGGCATTAGCTCGACGTGGGTGTAGCCCTGCCAGGTGACGTACTCCACCAGCTGGGTGGCCAGCTCGGTGTAGGTCAGGCCGTGCCGCCACGAGCCCAGGTGCACCTCGTAGATGCTGACCGGCTCGGCGTGCTGCGCCTTCTGGCCCCGGTACCAGAGCCACTCGTCGTCCTGCCACTGGTACTGGGACTGGTGGACGATCGACGCGGTGTGCGGCGCCGCCTCGCAGAAGCGGGCCATCGGGTCGGCCTTGAGCCGCCAGACGCCGTCGACGCCGAGCACCTCGAACTTGTACAGCGCCCCCGTGCCCACGCCCTCGACGAACAGGGCCCAGACCCCGGAGCCCGGCACGAGGTGCATCTGTCCGAAGTCGCCGTTCCAGTGGTTGAAGTCGCCCACCAGCCGCACGGTCTGCGCGTTGGGGGCCCAGACCGAGAACCGGGTGCCGGTGAGCTCGCCGCGCTCGGAGTCGCTGACCGTGGTCTCCGCCGCGCCCAGTCGGCGCCAGCACTCGGTGTCGTGGCCGGCGTGGAAACCGGTCAGGTCCCATCCCGTCAGACCACCGCTGAGATCGAACGCCATGTCCCGCTACTCCTTCACCTGGTTGCTCGCACCGCGACGCTGCGTCGCGTCCCGCGCCTGGTCCTCATCGGCGTCCCGCGCCTGGTCCTGATCGGCGTCCCGCGCCTGGTCCTGATCGGCGTCCCGCGCCTGGTCCTGATCGGCGTCCCGCGCCTGGTCGTGCTGGATCTCGCCGACGAGCGTGCCGACGGCGCCCAGCGGGATCGCCACCCACTCCGGTCGGTTGCGCACCTCGTAGACCACCTCGTACACGGCCTTGTCGGCCTCGTAGGCCCGCAGCGTCTCGGCGTCGTCCGCCGTCAGCTCACCGCCCGCGTAACCGGTGAGAAAGGCCGTCCGGCACTCCTGCGCCCACTCCCGGCTCCCGGGGCCGGGAACGCTGGCGGCCGCGTAGTCGAAGGAGCGCAGCATGCCGGCGATGTCGCGCCACACGCTGTCGGGGGCCGCACGCTCGACGAGGGTCTTGGCCGGCTCGCCCTCGAAGTCGATGATCTTCCAGCCCGTGGGGGTGTGCAGGGTCTGGCCGAGGTGGAAGTCCCCGTGCACCCGCTGGGTGGTCAGCTCCGTCGCCCCCAGGTCGGCGAACAGGTGCTGCAGCCCCGCGACGTAGGGCTCCAAAGCCGGAGCGATCGCGGCGGCGACGCCCAGCCGGTCGGTCATCACCTGGGCCACCTCGGCGCCCGGCTGGAGACCGCTGGGGAAGGCGGTCCGCAGCGCCGCGTGCGTCTCGGCGAGCGCGTGACCGAGCTCCCGCGCCGGCTCGGCGAAGCTCGTCCCCCGGCCGAGGACGTCCAGGGCCAGGCCCCAGCCGTCGGTGGCGTCGGCGAGCTTCTCCACCACCATCGCCAGGTCCGCGTCGAGGGTCTCGGTGTGGCCGGTGGCGGGGTCGGTGTGGCTCCAGCTGGCGTCGACCCAGCCGTAGAGCTTGGCGACGTCAGCCATGGAAGTCCGCGACAGCGCGTCGTGAACCTCGATGTCCAGGTTGCGGCCCAGCTCCAGCCGCCGGAAGACCTTGAGCATGGCGACCTCGCCGAACATCACCGAGGTGTTGCTCTGCTGGCCCTTGAACACCGAGGCCGGCAGGTCCGCGCTCAGGCCCTCGGCCGCGCTGAGGTGGAACCCGACCTGGGCCTCCGGCTGTCGCAGGGTGCGCTCGGCGAGCAGCGACTGCAGCACCACCGACGAGGCCTCCGGGTCCTGCATCGCGTCGTAGGCCACCACCGCGCCGAGCTCGGGATCGGTCCAACGTCCGATCTCGGCGTGCTGCAGGTCTGGCTGCGGCGCGTGCCGGTAGGCGACGACGAGCTGGTAGAGCTCCCGCGGGCCGGGGTCACCGCCGTTGCCCGAGCCGGAGTCCATGGGGTAGCCGACCTCGAGCACCTCGGGCCGGACCGCCAGGCCGTGGGCGGAGTCGAGGTACTCCGCCGTCGAGGTGAGCCACGGCAGCGGGGTCAGGCCGATCACCACCGCCCGGCGGCCCTTGCCGCCGAACCATCGGGCCGCGGAGAGGTGGGCGAGCAGGTGGTCGGCGGTCTCGGGAGCGAGAGACGTCGTGGGCGGCACCGGCGTCACTGCTCCTCGGGCGCCGGGGCGGCGCTGGGCTGCCCGGAGCTCCGCCGACCGGGACGGACGAGGGTCAGGATGTGCGCCGGGTCGTCCACCGTCAGGCGGACGAACGCCCGCTGCCCCCAGCGGAAGGTCTGCCCGGTCAGCTCGTCGTGGACCAGGAAGACGTCGGCGGTCCCGAGACCCAGCGCGGCCATGTCCAGGACGATCTCGGACTCGTGGGTGTTCAGCGGGTCGACGCTCACCACCACCAGCACCACGTCGTCGCCGGCCCGCTTGGAGAACACGACCACGTCGGCGTTCGGCGCGTGGTGGAAGTGCAGGTTGCGCAGCTGCTGCAGCGCCGGGTGCTCGCGGCGGATGGCGTTGAGGGTGCCGAGCAGCAGGTTGAGGTTCTGCCCGCTCGCCTCCGCGCCCGACCAGTCGCGCGGCCGGTACTGGAACTTCTCCGAGTCCAGGTACTCCTCGCGGCCCTGGCCCAGGGGCGCGTTCTCGAAGAGCTCGAAGCCCGAGTAGACCCCCCAGGTGGGCGCGAGGGTCGCGGCCAGCACCGCCCGGATCGTGAACGCCGTCCGGCCGCCGGTCTGGAGGTACATCGGCAGGATGTCGGGGGTGTTGACGAAGAAGTTGGGCCGGAAGAAGCTGTCGGACTCCCCGGTGAGCTCGGTCAGGTACTCCTCGAGCTCCCACTTCTCGTTGCGCCAGGTGAAGTAGGTGTAGCCCTGCTGGAAGCCCGCCTTGCCCAGGGCGTGCATCATCGCCGGCTTGGTGAACGCCTCGGCCAGGAAGAGGACGTCGGGGTCGGTGCGGCGGACCTCGGCCAGCAGCCACGCCCAGAAGTCGACCGGCTTGGTGTGCGGGTTGTCCACCCGGAAGATCCGGACGCCGTGGCTCATCCACAGCTTCAGGAGGCGCAGGCTCTCGGCGTAGATGCCCTCCTTGTCCCGGTCGAAGTTGATCGGGAAGATGTCCTGGTACTTCTTCGGCGGGTTCTCCGCGTACGCGATCGAGCCGTCGGGCCGAGCCGAGAACCATTCGGGGTGGTCGCTGACCCACGGGTGGTCGGGCGAGGCCTGGAGCGCGAAGTCCAGCGCCACCTCCATCCCGTGCGACTTCACCTTGGCCACGAAGCGGTCGAAGGAGTCGAAGTCACCGAGGTCGGGGTGGATGGCGTCGTGGCCGCCCTCGACGTTGCCGATCGCCCAGGGCGAGCCCGGGTCGGCGGGGCCGGGGGTCAGGGTGTTGTTGGGGCCCTTCCGGAACGCCGTGCCGATCGGGTGGATCGGGGGCAGGTAGATGACGTCGAAGCCCATGGCCGCCGCCGCCTCGACCCGCTCGTAGGAGGAGTCGAAGGTGCCCGAGACCCACGTCTGGGTCTCGGGATCGTAGGAGGCGCCCTGGGACCGGGGGAAGAACTCGTACCAGGACCCGAAGACGGCGGTCCGGCGGTCGACGAAGACGGGGTACTCCGGGCTGGGGGAGAGCAGCAGCCGGGGTCCGTGAGTGGCCATGGCCGCGCGGACGTCCTCGGCCAGCACCACCTCGAGCCGGTCCTCGACCTGCTGGTCGGAGTCGAGCGCGGCCCGCGCGTCCTGCAGCTGCGTCGCGGCCTCGTCGTCGTCCGCCTCGGTCGCGGCCCGGGCGCCGGCCTCGAGGAGCGCCTTGCCCTCGGTGCCGACCAGGGCGACGTCGATCCCGGCCGGGATCTTGATCTCGGCGTTGTGCACCCAGGTGGCCCACGGGTCGTCCCAGCCCTCGACCCGGAAGGTCCAGGCGCCCTCGGTCTCCAGCGTGACCTCGGCGGCCCACCAGTCGAAGCCGAGCGGGGTGCTCGGCGCCATCGGCTCCACCCGCTCCGCCCCGGACGGGTCCGTCAGCACCACGTGGGCGTTCACGGCGTCGTGGCCCTCGCGGAAGACGGTGGCGCGGATGGGGATGGCTTCGCCCACCGCGGCCTTGGCCGGGTAGGCGCCCCCCTCGATCACCGGCGACACCTTGGTCACAGGGATGCGGCCGAACGGCGTGCCTGCGGCGGAAGAGGTGGTCACTGTCACCTGACCCAACCTAGCGGTGCGGCCCGACAGTCGTTCAGCCGCGCCTCCTGCGACGCCGGTCCGGGGTTGTCGAGCAGCGAGCGCGAACGGGCGGACATGTCCTAGGTTGTCCGAGTGCGCGCCATCCGTCGGTTCACCGTCCGTCCCGTCCTGCCCGAGGTCCTCAAACCTCTCGGCGACCTCGCCCGCAACCTGCGCTGGGCCTGGCACTCCGACACCGAGGACCTCTTCCGCTCGGTGGACCCGGAGCTGTGGGACGCGAGCGGGGGTGACCCGGTCCGGCTGCTGGCCGACGTGCCGGGGGAGCGGCTGCAGATGCTCTCGAAGGACAAGAAGTTCCTCAAGAGCCTGCGGGTGGTGCAGGCCGACCTGGCCGACTACCTGACCGGCGACCTCTGGTACTCCTCCTACGCCGCGGAGAACCCGACCGCACCCAAGGGCATCGGCTACTTCTCCCCGGAGTTCGGCATCACGGAGGTGCTGCCGCAGTACTCCGGCGGCCTCGGCATCCTCGCCGGTGACCACCTCAAGACCGCCTCCGACCTCGGCGTCCCCATCATCGGCGTCGGCCTGCTCTACCGGCAGGGCTACTTCCGCCAGTCGCTGAACGCGGCCGGCTGGCAGCAGGAGCGCTACCCGCTGCTGGACCCGAACGCGCTGCCGTTGACGCTGCTGCACGACGAGGACGGGCCGGTGCGGATCGAGGTGCCCCTCGGCGGGCGCACGCTGCACGCGCAGGTCTGGCTCGCGGCTGTCGGTCGGGTGCCGCTGCTGTTGATGGACTCCGACGTGGAGAGCAACGCCGGCCCCGAGCGCGACGTCACCGACCGGCTGTACGGCGGCGGCACCGACCACCGGCTCGCCCAGGAGGTGCTGCTCGGGATCGGCGGCGTCCGCGCCATCCGGGCCTACTGCCGGGTGACCGGCGCCCCCGCCCCCGAGGTGTTCCACACCAACGAGGGCCACGCCGGCTTCCTCGGGCTCGAACGGATCCGGGAGTACATGAACGACGGTCTGGACTTCGACGCCGCCCTCGAGCGCTGCCGCGCCGGCACCGTCTTCACCACCCACACCCCGGTGCCCGCGGGCATCGACCGCTTCCCGCACTCCTTGATGACCGAGCAGTTCGGCGGCTTCGACGAGGTGCCGCTGGACCGGGTGCTGTCGCTGGGCAGCGAGGACTACCCCGGCGGCGACCCGGACATGTTCAACATGGCCGTGATGGGCTTCCGGCTCGGTCAGCGCGCCAACGGGGTCTCACTGCTGCACGGGGAGGTCTCGCGCGAGATGTTCCAGGGGCTCTGGAAGTCCTTCGACACCAGCGAGGTGCCGATCACCTCCATCACCAACGGTGTCCACCACCACACCTGGGTGCACCGCCAGCTGCTCGAGCTGCTCGAGGCCCCGACCGGGTCCACCGCACCGTCGGTGATCGACGGGTACGACTGGAACGCCCTCGCGAAGGTGGACAGCAAGACCATCTGGGCTCTCAAGCGCCGGATGCGGGCCGAGCTCGTGACCATGACGCGGGCGCGGCTCACCGAGAGCAGCGCCAACCGCGGGCTGCCCACCGACTGGGTCGACGGCGTGCTCGACCCCGACGTGATCACGTTCGGCTTCGCCCGCCGGGTGCCCTCCTACAAGCGGCTGACCCTGATGCTGCGCGAGCCGGAGCGGCTCAAGGCCCTGCTGACCGACCCGAAGCGACCGATCCAGATCGTCATCGCCGGCAAGTCCCACCCCGCCGACGAGGGCGGCAAGGCGCTGATCCAGCAGATGGTGCAGTTCGCCGACCAGGAGGAGTGCCGTTCCCGGATCGTCTTCCTGCCCGACTACGACATCTCGATGGCCAAGCCGCTCTACCCGGGCTGCGACGTCTGGATGAACAACCCGCTGCGCCCCTACGAGGCCTGCGGCACCTCGGGCATGAAGGCCGCGCTGAACGGCGCTGCCAACCTGTCCATCCGCGACGGCTGGTGGGACGAGTGGTTCGACCCGGCGTTCGGCTGGGAGATCCCCTCGGCCGAGGGCGTGGAGGACGCCGACCAGCGCGACGACCTCGAGGCCCGTGCGCTGTACGACATCATCGAGGGCGAGATCGTGCCCCGCTTCTACGACGCCTCCGGCGGCGTCCCCGAGCGCTGGGTGCAGATGATCCGGGAGACCATCGCCGGCCTCGCGCCGAAGGTGCTCGCGTCGCGGATGGTGCGCGACTACGTCACCCACCTCTACGGACCGGCGGCCGCCTCCGCCTATGCGGTGGACGGCGGCGGGGCTGGCGCGGAGGGCCTGGCCGGCTGGAAGCGCCGTGTCCGCGCCGCGTGGCCCGAGGTCAAGGTCGACCACGTCGAGAGCCTGGACGGCGACCAGCTCGAGATCGGTGCGAAGCTGCACGTGAGCGCGCTGGTCCGGCTCGGTGAGCTGAGCCCCAACGACATCGAGGTGCAGCTGGTCACCGGACGGCTCGACTCCGACGACCAGCTGAAGGAGCCGCACGTCAACCCCTTCCCCACGGGGACCGACGTGGGCGACGGCCTGCGCCGCTACGAGGGCTGGGTCGAGGCCAAGCGCTCCGGCGCCATCGGCTACACCGTCCGGGTCGTCCCCCACCACCCCCAGCTCGCCAGCCCCGCCGAGATGGGTCTGGCAACGCTTCCCGCCGACATGCCCACCCCGCCGAGCGCTGAGCCGGTGTGATCTGCGGTGGTCAGGCCCTCGTTCTGCTGACCCCGTAACGGACGTGGGTCGCCAGCGGTGAGTGGGCGGCCTCGAGGACGTCGAGGTGGAGGCCGGTGATGCCGTCGAAGAGGCGCTCGCCGCGGCCCAGCAGGACCGGGGCGATGTCCAGGGAGAGCTCGTCGAGCTCTCCGGCGGACATCACCTGACGGACCGCCGAGGCGCCCCCGGAGATGTCGACGTCGCCGTCGCCGGCCTCCCGGGCCTGGGCCAGGGCCGCGGCGATGCCGTCGGTCACGAAGAAGAAGGTGGTGCCGCCGGCCATCGGGACCGGGTCGTGGGCGTAGTGGGTCAGCACGAACACCGGCGCGTGGTACGGCGGCTCGTCACCCCACCAGCCCTGCCAGTCCGGGTCCGTCGACCAGTCCCCACGCACCGGACCGAACATGTTGCGGCCCATGATGTAGGCCCCGCGGGGCCGCATCAGGCGGTCCGTCCAGTCCTGGTCCACCTCGTGCGCCGACCCGTCGCCGGGAAGGTGCCAGCGGTGCAGGTCGAGCCCGCCTCGCCCGAGCGGGTTCTCCCGGCTCTGGTCGGGGCCGGCGACGAAGCCGTCGAGCGAGATCGACATGTGGCTGGTGGTGAAGGTCATGGTCGCATCCTCGACCACCGCTCGGACGCGCTCACGCGCTGTGGTGGGCGGCGCG
Organism: uncultured Friedmanniella sp.; assembly: GCF_964244285.1. Classification (NCBI taxonomy): domain Bacteria; kingdom Bacillati; phylum Actinomycetota; class Actinomycetes; order Propionibacteriales; family Nocardioidaceae; genus Friedmanniella; species uncultured Friedmanniella sp. The sequence continues at coordinate 398,078 of NZ_CAXTHT010000004.1, read as the reverse complement.
GTGGTGGGCGAGCGCGTCGAGACCGAAGTCGGTGGTCGGGTCACGCCAGACCGAGTGCGCGTGGTTGGCGTCGCGCTGGGTGTTGTCCCACTCCAGGAGCAGCCGTGGCGCCTGCAGTCGGTAGTAGTGCGGCAGACCCGGCTCGGTCGAGCCGGCCCAGGCGAAGTGCACCGTGTCGAGGACGGCGTCGTCGGCGTAGGTCGCCAGCGGCGAGAGCCCGGCCGGAGCCCGGTCCAGGTAGGTGCCCAGCAGGGCCTGCAGCAGGCCGCGCTGCTCGGCGTCGAGGTGCGCGGCCGGGACGCCCTTCGGGGCGAGGGAGTAGGCGACCGTCCGGTGGTCGTGCTCGGTCAGCCCGGCCGCCTCGTCGATCCGGTCGCTCAGCGCCTGCAGCTTCGCCTGTTCGACGGGGTCGGCAAACCGTTCGTCTCGCCAGACGCCGGAGAGCGGGATGACCTGGTCGCCCTCGGCCAGCACCGTCCGGTTCGCGGTGACGAAGTCCGACGGCGCCCGCGGGAGCAGCAGTGCCCGTGCCATGAGGTCGGTGCCGAGGGAGCGGACCAGGTCGCGGGCCAGGTCCTCGACCCGACCCAGCGGCCGGCTCGTCGCGCCGCCCAGCAGCGGCGAGGTCGCCGGGTCGGCACCCAGGAAGCACGGGGTCGTCGCCACCAGCTCACCGTCCGCCACCAGGTTGTTCAACGAGACGTGGTGGCCGCCGAAGCGCCAGCCCCAGGGCCGGGTGCCGCCCGGCTCTCCGAAGACCCGCAGATAGTACTGGCCCGGGTCGCGGCCGCGCTCGCGGTCGAAGCGGGTGACGAAGCCCTCGAGCTGGTCGAGCACGTTCTCCAGCCCCATGATCGTCGCCGCCGTCACGTAGGCGGGACGGGAGAGACCGGTACTGACCAGGCGCATCGCCGCCTGCTGCTGCGCCGGGCGCTGCTGGTGCACCGTGAGGCCGCCGTGGTCGGTCGGGGTGTAGAACCAGCGGCGGCGTTCGGTGTCGCTGGCGTCGTCGGCGGGGACAGCTCCGCGGGCGGTTCGTCGCTGCACCTCGTCGAGGCTGTCCAGCCAGGCGGCCGCCGCCTCGGCCATCCGCGTCGCTGCCTCCCGGCGAACGCTCGACTCCCCGGTGCTGGTGCCCTCGTTGGCCATGGCCTGGAATGTAGCCGGTGCCGCCCCCACGTCGTGTCCACCGTGGTAGTCATGGAACCGCGGCTGAGCCCGGCCCGGTCGCTCCCTGATACGCCGATGTCTCGAGGAAAAGCCCGTGACCACCCCGACCGACTCCCGTCCCGACCCGCTGACCGTCGTCGCCTTCATGCGTGCAAGGCCCGGTCGAGAAGATGAGCTCCGCTCCGCGTTCGAGGCGCTGGTCGAGCCGACGACGCAGGAAGCCGGATACGTCAACTACGACCTGCACGAGTCGACCAGCGACCCGGGTCTCTTCTACTTCTACGAGAACTGGGAGTCTGGCGACGCCCTCGACGCTCACCTCGACGCCCCGCACCTGCGGCAGTTCGTCGCCCGGATCCCCGAGCTGCTCGACGACGACGGGCTGAACATCCAGCGGCTACGCCGTATCTGACTGCCTCGCTCCGCTCGGCTGCGGATCGCGCTCCAGCCCTCCGTCGACGTCGTCGCCGGTGAACGAAGAACGTGTTCACCGGCTCCTCCTTTCGACGGAGGCGCGCGATCCGGTCGTGGTCGACTTTCAGGAGCTGTGGCTGAGCTCGGCGACGATCTCGGACAGCGCTGCCTTGGCGGCGGGCTCGAAGAGGGGGATGGAGGCGAAGCCGTGGATGGCGTCGGGGTAGACCACCCGGCGAACCCGGACGCCGGCGCCCTCGAGAGCGTCGGCGTAGCGGAGGGCATCGTCGCGCAGCGGGTCCTGTCCGGCGGCGACCACCAGCGTCGGGGGCAGGTCCGAGTGGTCGGAGGCATGCAGCGGGCTCACCCGCGGGTCGTCGGCGGCGATCGAGTGGGGCAGGCCCTGGGGCATGTAGCAGCGTCCGAACCAGTCCATCGTGGTCCGCGGCAGCAGCGGGGCGTCCGGCAGCTCCGTGACCGACGGCGAGGCCAGCGTGAGGTCGGTGGAGGGGTAGAGCAGCAGCTGGTGCCGTAGCACCGGCCAGGACGGGTCGGCGCGCGCCCGGTTCCGGCCGGCCAGGGCGACCAGAGCCGCGAGGCTGCCGCCGGCGCTCTCGCCCATCACCGAGACCTGCTCGCGGTCGGCGCCCAGCCCCGCGGCGTGCTCCACCAGCCACTGCGTCGCCGCCCAGCAGTCCTCGAACGGGATCGGCGCCGGGTGCTCGGGCGCCAGCCGGTACTCGATCGACGCGACCGTCACGGGCGCCCGGGCGGCGAGGTTGCCGCAGAGCCAGTCGGCTGCGGTGAGGTTACCGAGGACGAAGCCGCCGCCGTGGAAGTTGACCACCAGCGGCGTCGCGCCCTCGGTACCGGCGGCCCGGTAGAGCCGGATCCGGAGCCGAGCCGGCTCGCCCACCGAGGAGGGCACGGGGACGGAGAGGTCGTCGATGTCGATGCTGCGACCGACCGGCCCCAGCACCACCCGGGCCAGCGGCCGGGGCAGCTCACGCCGGGCGCCGACCAGGTACGCGGCCGTCGGGGGGTCGGGTCGCGGCAAGAGCTGCACCGCGCCCACCAGCAGCCGGGTCCGGAGGTTCACCGCGCCTCAGTCGACCTGCAGCACCACGACCGTGCGGCCGGGGATCTCGAGGTGGCTGCCGGCGGCGAGCTTGTCCGTCGGCAGCTCGCCCTCGGCTCCCGTGTGGGCGACCACGGAGTAGGTGTGGCCCCAGCAGCCGCCCGGCAGGTCGACCTGGACGGCGTCCGAGCCGCCGTGGAGCCAGATCAGGAGCGCGTCGTCGGAGCTGCGGTCGGGGTCGTCGTCGGCCAGGTAGACCCCCAACGTCCGGCGGGTCCCGTCGCTCCAGTCGTCCTCGGTCATCTCGCTGCTGTGGCCCCCGAACCACGCCAGGTTCTTGCGCCCGTTCGGTCGTCCGGCCGCGTCGAGCAGCTCCTGGCCGTGCCGGTAGGCGGTCCGGCGCAGCACCGGGTGCTCGGCCCGCAGCTGCAGCAGCCGCCGGCTCAGGTCGGTCAGGTCGGCCCAGTCGTGGACCGTGTCCCAGTGCACCCACGAGAGCGGTGAGTCCTGGCAGTAGGCGTTGTTGTTGCCGCCCTGGGTCCGGCCCAGCTCGTCGCCGGCGGTGATCATCGGCACGCCGGCCGCGAGCAAGAGGGTCGCCATCATGTTGGCGGTCTGCCGGTGCCGCAGGCCGACGACGTGGCCGTCGCCGCTGTCGCCCTCGACGCCACAGTTCCACGAGCGGTTGTCCTCGGTGCCGTCACGGTTGGACTCCCCGTTGGCGCCGTTGTGCTTGACGTTGTAGGTCACCAGGTCGCGCAGCGTGAAGCCGTCGTGGGCGGTGATGAAGTTGACGCTGGCCTGCGGCGCGCGCTCGGCGAAGATGTCGGGGGAGCCGACCAGACGCTGGCCCAGCTCGGAGACGCCGTGGGTGTTGCCGCGCCAGAAGTCGCGGACGTAGTTGCGGAAGCGGTCGTTCCACTCACTCCAGCCGTCGCCGAAGGCGCCCACCTGGTAGCCGTAGGGCCCCATGTCCCAGGGCTCGGCGATCATCTTCACCTGGCTGAGCACCGGGTCCTCGCGGACCGCGACCTTGAACGGGTGCTCCTGGTCGACGTGGTGCCGCTCGTCGCGCAGCAGCGTGGTGACCAGGTCGAAGCGGAAGCCGTCGACGCCCATCTCGGTCACCCAGTAGCGCAGCGAGTCCAGCACCAGCCGCAGCACGCCCGGCTCGGAGGTGTCCACGGAGTTGCCGCAGCCGGTGACGTCGTAGTCGTTGCGCTGGTCGGCGGTCAGCCGGTAGTACCCGAGGTGGTCCAGGCCCCGGAAGGCCAGCGTCGGGCCCTCGTGGCCGCCCTCGCCGGTGTGGTTGTAGACCACGTCGAGGATCACCTCGATGCCCGCGTCGTGCAGGGTCGAGACCATCTCCTTGAACTCGCGGACCTGCTGGCCCAGCGTCCCGACCGAGCCGTAGGCCGAGTGGGGGGCGAAGTAGCCGAGGGTGTTGTAGCCCCAGTAGTTGGAGAGCCCACGACCGATCAGGAACGGTTCGGAGACGAACTGGTGCACCGGCAGCAGCTCGACCGCCGTCACGCCGAGATCCACCAGGTGCTGCACGACGGCCGGGTAGGCCAGCCCCGCGTAGCTGCCCCGCAGGTGCTCCGGCACGGCGGGGTGCAGCCGGGTGAAGCCCTTCACGTGCAGCTCATAGATCACCGAGTCGGCCAGCGGGACCCGGTCGGCGATCGGTCGGGGCGCGGGGGAGTCGGCGACCACCACGCTCAGCGGGACGGCGGCGAAGGAGTCGAGGGTGTCGGGGACGTAGTTCGACTCCGGCGTGTGGTCCAGGATCGGGCCGGAGTAGTCGACCCCGCCGGTGACCGCGCGGGCGTACGGGTCCAGCAACAGCTTCGCCGGGTTGAACCGGGTGCCTGCGGTGGGGTCCCACTCCCCGTGCACCCGGTAGCCGTAGCGCTGCTCGGCGCCGACGCCGGGGACGTGCACGCTCCACACGCCGTCGCGGCCGAGCGCGAGGTCGTGGTTGGTCTGCTGCCGGTCCTCGTCCACGAGGGCCAGCTCGACCCGGGTCGCCCGCGGCGCCCAGAGTCCGAACGTGGTCCCGCTGTCGCGGACGTGCGCGCCGAGCAGGGACGTGTCGGCCGGTACGGGCAGTGCCGTGGTGGTCATGGTCGCAAGCTCTCGGGTCGTGTGACCGGTGCAGTCGCACCGGCCGGGCCGGGGGTGACATCGATGTCTGCCCGGGCAGAGCGTAACCGGAAGCGGTCCTGCTTGCCGACCGGACGGCGCAAATCGGCTCGACCGACAACCGTGGTCCGCGGCTACCGGCCAGCATGACGCCCGGGCTTAGGGTCGGGCCATGAGCGACGACGCAGCGGCCCGCGAGCCTGTCCGCCTCGAGGTCGAGGACGGGGTGGCCGTCCTGCGGCTGGACCGGCCGAAGGTGAACGCGCTGAATGCCGACCTGCAGCGCCGGATCGGTCTTGCCGCGGCAGAGTGCGGCGAACGGGACGACATCGCCGCCGTCGTACTGAGCGGGGGCGAACGGGTGTTCGCCGCCGGCGCGGACATCCACGAGATGGCCGGGCTGGGCTACCCGGAGATGGTTGCGCGGTCCTCCGCCCTGCAGGACGCCTTCACCGCGGTCTCGCGGATCCCGAAGCCCGTCGTCGCCGCGGTCAACGGCTACGCGCTGGGCGGGGGCTGCGAGCTGGCCCTCTGCGCGGACGTCCGGATCGCGGCGGTCGACGCGACTCTCGGGCAACCCGAGATCCTGCTGGGCATCATCCCCGGCGCCGGCGGCACCCAGCGGCTCACCCGGCTGGTCGGCCCCAGCCGGGCCAAGGACCTGATCTTCACCGGCCGCTTCGTCGGGGCGGCCGAGGCCCTCGCCATCGGGCTGGTCGACCAGATGGTCGCCGCCGAGGACGTGCTGCCCACGGCCCTGGCCTGGGCGCGTCAGTTCGTCGGCGGCCCGGCCCTGGCGCTCCGGGCCGCCAAGGAGTGCGTCGACCGCGGGGGCGACGTGGACCTGGAGACGGGGCTGCAGCTGGAGCGGATGCAGTTCGCCGCCCTGTTCGCCACCGAGGACCAGGCCATCGGGATGCGCTCGTTCCTCGAGCACGGCCCGGGTCAGGCGAGGTTCGCCGGCCGCTAGCGCCGGAGCAGCTCCCGAGCCATACGCAAGTGGATCCTCACGCGTAGTCGCGTGAGGATTCACTTCCGTCTGCTTGTCCACAGGCCGGCCGGCCGACTCGCCGTCATCCACAGCCTTCCGCGAGGCTCCCAGATGACTGCTGCGGCGGCTCACGATCATCGGGTGCATCCTCGCCGACGCGTTCCGGAGTCGATCCAGCGGCTGTCCGTCCTGCAGGCCGGGGTGGTGACTCGCGAGCAGGCTCGCGGGCTGGGCATGAGCGACCACGTGCTGACCCGGCTGGTGCGCGAGGAGCGCTGGCGACGCCTGGCCGCGGGGATCTTCCGCACCGCGGATGTGTCACCCGAGTGGGAAGCCCTCGCGTGGGCCGGCGTGCTGAAGGGTGGTGACGGAGCCCGACTGGGACCGTCCGCGTCCGCACACCTGCACCATCTCGTCCTCGAGCCGCCGCGGCCCCTCGACGTCCTGGTGCGCCCGCACGGCTCGCGGACGCGGTCGGACAACTGGCTGTTCCTGCAGGACCAGCCAGGCATCCGTGGCCCCTCGGTCGGCTCCCCGCCACGGTTGAGCGTGGAGGACACCGTCCTCGACCTCTGTGCGGCCAGCACCGAGGCGAGGTCGTCGCCCTCGTGACCACCGCCGTCCAGCAGCGCCGGACGCGACCGGCCCGGCTGGCGGCGGCCCTGGAGCTGCGAGCCCGGCACCCTCGGCGCCGCCAGCTGAAGCAGCTGCTCGGAGACGTCGAGGCCGGGGCCGAGTCGTCGCTGGAGATCAACTACCTCCGCGAGGACAACCGCTTCGTCCTCGCGGCGGTGGCGACCCTGCGCTACGGCTGGTTCGACGTCCTCGACCACCCGTGCCTGGTGGCCGCGCAGGTTGCCGCCGCCCTCCGCGCCCTGGGCTGGTCGGGCCTGCTCGGCCGCTGCAACCGGTGCCTGGCAGCCTCGGAGGCCGATCTCTGGCTGCCGGCCTGAGCCCCGGCCGAACCAGGCCGCCTCGTTGCTTCCCGCCGCTTGTTACTCGTGAGTAATATACGGCCCATGAAGATCGTCGTCCTGGTCAAGTACGTGCCCGACGCCTCCGGAGAGCGCACCTTCGCCGCCGACGGCACCCTCGACCGCGGCGCTAGCGACGGCCTGCTGTCCGAGCTCGACGAGTACGCCCTCGAGCAGGCGCTGCGGATCGCCGACGACGCCGACGATGCCGACGGTGACGTCGAGGTGGTCGCGCTGACCCTCGGCCCCGACGCCGCCGCCGACGCGATCAAGCGGGCCCTGCAGATGGGCGCGACCAGCGGCATCCGGGTCACCGACGACGCCGTGCACGGCACCGACTACCTCGGGACCAGCACGATCCTGGCCGCGGCCGTCGCGAAGGCCGCGCCCGACCTGGTCCTGTGCGGCATGGCCTCCACCGACGGCAGCGGCGGCGTCGTCCCCGCCATGGTCGCCGAGCGTCTGGGCTGGCCGGCCGTGACCTTCGGGGCGACGCTCGAGCTGGTCGAGGGAGGCGTCCGGATCCGCCGGGACGGCGACACGGCCACCCTGGTCGTCGAGGCAGCCCTGCCCGCCGTCGTCAGCGTCACCGACCAGTCCGGAGAGGCCCGCTACCCCTCCATGCGCGGCATCCTGGCCGCCAAGAAGAAGCCGGTCGAGACCTGGGACCTGGCCGACCTCGGCGTCGACCCGGCCGGCGTGGGCCTGGGCGCCGCCTGGACCACCGTGCTGGAGGCCCAGCCGCGGCCGCCGAAGCAGGCCGGGCAGATCGTCACCGACGACGGCGGCGCCGGCTCGGTCGCCCTCGTGGAGTTCCTCACCGCCGGCAAGTACGTCTGAGCCGTCGACAAGTCCGAGTTCACCGAAGAAGCAGGAGCACCTCATGTCCCAGGTCCTCGTCGTCGCCGACCTCGTCGACGGTGCCGTCGGCAAGCCGACCCTCGAGCTGCTGACCCTGGCCGGGAGGATCGGTGACCCCGTGGTCGTCGTCTTCGGCGAGGCGACCGGCGCGGTCGCCGCGAGGCTGGGCGAGTACGGCGCCACCCGGGTGCTGACCGTGACCGACCCGGCCGTCACCGACTACCTCGTCGCCCCGAAGGCCGAGGCGCTCGCGCAGATCGCCGCCACCACCACGCCGGCCGCGGTGCTGGTCACCTCCGGCGCGGAGGGCAAGGAGGTCGCGGCCCGGCTCGCGGTCAAGCTCGGCTCCGGCCTCATCACCGACGCCATCGACGTCGCGGCCGACGGCTCGACCACCCAGAGCGTCTTTGCCGGCAGCTACGCCGTGCACGCGTCGGTGACCCAGGGCGTCCCCGTCATCACGGTGAAGCCGAACGCGGTCACGCCCGAGCCCGCGGCAGCCACGCCGGCCGTCGAGAGCTTCGCGGTCACGATCTCCGACCAGGCCAAGGGCGCCCGCATCGTCGCCGTCGAGCCGAAGCAGGCCAGCGGCCGGCCCGAGCTGAGCGAGGCGGCCGTCGTGGTGTCCGGCGGCCGTGGCACCGGAGGCAACTTCGACGAGGTCGAGCAGCTGGCCGACAGCCTGGGTGCGGCTGTCGGCGCCTCACGGGCGGCCGTGGACTCCGGCTGGTACCCCCACGCCTACCAGGTGGGCCAGACCGGCAAGACCGTCTCGCCGCAGCTCTACATCGCCGCCGGCATCTCCGGAGCCATCCAGCACCGGGCGGGCATGCAGACCTCCAAGGCCATCGTCGCGGTGAACAAGGACGCCGAGGCCCCGATCTTCGCCCTCGCCGACCTCGGCGTGGTGGGTGACCTGCACACCGTGCTGCCCGCCGTCGCGGCCGAGGTGGCCAGGCGTCGTTCCTGACGCTGAGTACGCTGCCTGGCGTGTCCGTTCCCCGCGCGTCCCGCGTCTACCTGGACCACGCTGCCACCACGCCGATGGTGCCGGCCGCCGTCGAGGCGATGACCCGTGAGCTGACCCGGGTCGGCAACGCGTCCGCACTGCACGGCTCGGGACGGGCCGCCCGGCGCGTCGTCGAGGACTCGCGTGAGCTCATCGCGGACCGCGTCGGGGCCCGTCCGGCCGAGCTGATCTTCACCTCCGGCGGCACCGAAAGCGACAACCTCGCCGTCAAGGGCGGCTACTGGAGCCGCCGCGACGGCCGCAGGAACCGGGTCGTGGTCAGCGCGGTCGAGCACCACGCCGTCCTCGACTCCGCGAGCTGGCTGGCTGCGGCCGAGGGCGCCGAGCTGGACCTGCTGCCCGTCGACGTCATGGGGCGGCTGGACCTGGCCGCCGCCGAGAGACTCGTCGACGAGCGCACCGCCGTCGTCTCGGTGATGGCGGCCAACAACGAGGTCGGCACCCGGCAGCCGGTGGCCGAGGTGGCTCGGCTGGCCACGGCCGTGGGGGCCGTCTCGCACAGCGACGCCGTCCAGGCCGTCGGCCACGTGCCGCTCGACTTCGCCGCCAGTGGCCTGGACCTGATGACCTTCACCGGCCACAAGCTCGGCGGCCCGTACGGGGTGGGCGCCCTGCTGGCCCGGCGCTCGACCGCGCTCACCGCCGTCCAGCACGGCGGCGGGCAGGAGCGCGACGTCCGCTCCGGCACCCTGGACGTCGCGGCGATCGCGGCGTTCGCGGCGGCCGTCGAGGTGGCGGTGGCCGGTCTGGTGGCCGAGGAGGCGCGGCTGCGGGCGCTGCGCGCCGAGCTGGTCGACGGGGTGCTGGCCGCGGTCCCGGGTGCTCGTCTCAACGGCACCCTCGCCGCCGCCGACTCGCTGCCCGGCGTGACGAACCTGGGGTTCGCCGACTGCGCCGCGGACTCGGTGCTGATGCTGCTGGACGCCGCGGGCATCGACTGCTCGGCCGGCTCCGCCTGCTCCGCCGGGGTGGCCCAGCCCAGCCACGTGCTGACCGCGATGGGCGTCGAGGAGACCGCGGCCCGCTCGGCGCTCCGCTTCTCCCTCGGTCACAGCTCCAGCCGGGCCGACGTGCGCGCGCTGCTGGCCGCCCTGCCCGAGGCGGTCAGCCGGGCTCGGGCCGCGGCCGCGTTCGTCTGAGCCTGCGAGAATGGCCCGCATGAGAGTCCTGGCTGCGATGTCTGGTGGCGTCGACTCCGCCGTCGCGGCGGCGCGCGCCGTGGACGCCGGGCACGACGTGACCGGCGTGCATCTGGCGCTGTCGAAGAACCCGCAGTCCTTCCGTTCCGGCGCCCGGGGCTGCTGCTCGAAGGAGGACGCCCATGACGCGCGGCGGGCCGCCGACCGGCTGGGCATCCCGTTCTACGTCTGGGACCTCTCCGACCGGTTCGCCGCCGACGTGGTGGAGGACTTCGTGGCCGAGTACGCCGCCGGGCGCACCCCGAACCCCTGTCTGCGCTGCAACGAGAAGATCAAGTTCTCCGCCGTCCTGGACCGCGGCGTCGCGCTCGGCTTCGACGCGGTGTGCACCGGTCACTACGCCACCCTGGTGGCCACGGTCGGAAGGGTCGAGCTGCACCGGGCGCTGGACGCGGGCAAGGACCAGTCCTACGTCCTCGGTGTCCTCGACGGCGCCCAGCTGGCGCGCTCACTCTTTCCCGTCGGCGGCTCGCTCAAGTCCGAGGTGCGGGCCGAGGCGCAGCGACGTGGCCTGCTGGTCGCCGACAAGCCGGACAGCCACGACATCTGCTTCATCCCCGACGGCGACACCGCCGGCTTCCTCGACCGGCACCTGGGGTCTCGGCCAGGCGTCGTGGTCGACCAGGCGGGAGAGCCGGTCGGGGCGCACGAGGGCAGTCATCACTTCACGGTCGGCCAGCGGCGCGGCCTCCGGCTCGGCGTCCCGGCCGCGGACGGCCGGCCGCGCTACGTGCTGGACATCTCCCCGGTCGACAACACGGTCACCGTCGGCCCGCACGAGGCGCTGGCCGTCCGTCGGATCGAGGGCCGGCGTCCCCGCTGGGCCGGGCCCGTCGTGCCCGGCCCGTGGCGCGGGCACGTCCAGGTCCGGGCGCACGGGGCTGCGCTGGCCGCGTCGGCCCTGATCGAGTCCGACCGGGTCGAGCTGCAGCTGGACGAGGCCGCCGCGGGCGTCGCGCCCGGCCAGGCCGCCGTCCTCTACGACGGCAGCCGGGTGGTCGGCAGCGCCACCATCGCGGCCACCCAGCCGTGACCGCGTTGCTAGCGGACCACGTCCTCAGCACCGGCATCGGTTCGTGGCCGGGCACCGACATGGCCGACGCCATCGCCATCGCCTTTGGCGAGGCCCCTGAGCTGCCGTACCTGCCCGAGCTGCCCGGTCGCGGACCGCACGGGCAGCTGGTCGGGCGGACCACGGCCCTGCTGGCGGGGCTGTCGGTCGACCTGCAGCCGGCCGGCTGGCGGCTCACCGACGGCTCCAGCCGCGAGCACCGGGTGGCCAGGTCGACCCTGCGTTCCGATCTCGACCTGCTCGAAGAGCTGGCCCAGGGCTACGCCGGCCGGTTCAAGCTCTCCGCCGCCGGACCCTGGACCCTGGCCGCGACGATGGAGCGTCCCCGCGGCGACCGGGTGCTCGCCGACTCCGGAGCCCGGCGTGACCTCGGCCAGTCGCTGACCCAGGGGCTGGGCGACCTGACCGAGGAGCTGCAGCGCCGACTGCCCGACCTCGACCTGGTCGTCCAGGTGGACGAGCCGTTGCTGCCCGCCGTGCTCGCGGGTTCGGTGCCGACGGCCAGCGGCTTCTCCCGGCACCGGGTCGTCGACCTGCCCGAGGCGAGCGGCGCGTACCGCCAGCTCGTCGACCGGCTCGGGTCGGTGCCGCTCGCTGTGCACTGCTGTGCCGCCGGTACGCCGGTCGCGCTGCTGCACCAGGCCGGTGTCCGCGCGCTGGCCCTCGATCTCGACCAGCTCACCACCGGTGACTGGGACGTGCTGGGCGCCGCCCTGGAGGCCGGGCTCGTGCTGGGCCTGGGTGCCCTCCCTACCGATCGGGCGTGGTCGGCCGACCAGGTCGCCCAGCGGGCCCTGGTGCCGCTGCGAGCCCTCGGGTTGGACCCGGCCCTGCTGACCGGTCGGCTGGTGCTGACCCCGGCCTGCGGCCTGGCCGGTCAGACCGCGGCAGCGGCCGTGCAGAGCCTCCGGACGGTGCGGCAGGCTGCGGCGATCCTGACCGAGCAGCTCACCGACTAACTCTGGCCGGCCGCACGCGGCATGATGAGGGCGTGCAGACCAAGCAGCTCCGCATCCTGTCCACCCTGCTCTTCGCCTTCGCCATCGCGCAGGCCGGGCTCGGCTCCGGCTACCTCGAGGGCGGCCGCGGCCTGCTGATCGCGCACGCGACCAACGCGTTCGCCGTCCTCGTGCTCACCGTGCTCGCGGTGGTGCTGGGCTTCGGTCACCGCCGCGGCGGCGGCCCCGGCTGGGTCTTCTACCTGCCGCTGGGGCTACTGATCGCCGTCGCCGTCCAGGTGGCGCTCGGGTTCGCCGGCGCCCGCAGCATTCACGTCTTCTGGGGCGTGCTGTACCTCTGCGGGGTGACCGCGTACTGCTCCTACACCTACCGCGAGCTGCCGTCGGCCAAGACCGGCCCGGTCTCGGCCGACGTGCCACGGGCCCGCTGAGCCCTTACGAGGTGAGCTTGCGGCTGTCCCCGAGCCAGCCCGCGAGCTTGGTCATGTAGTCGGCCTGCGAGGCGTAGTCCAGCGCCGGGAACGTCCAGCTGTGCACCTGCCCGGTCTTCAGCGCGGCGTTGTCGGCGAAGGTCGGCTGCTTCTTCAGGTCGGCCACCTGGTAGCCCTGCTGGGACAGCAGGAGGACGTCACCGGTGATCTGGCCGGCGTTCTCCCACGAGTAGATGCCCCAGTAGTAGCCCTTGGGCTTCGGGTTGACGAAGTCGACGCCGACCGAGGAGTACAGCTGCAGCACCGGTTCGTCGCTCGGCCGGGTGACGTAGGCGCCGTCGCCGTCGGCGTACATCGACACGACGGACAGGTCCTTCTGCTGCGCGGCCTGTTCGAGCGCGTCCTGGGCGGTGTCGAAGCGCTGCTCGGCGGCGTCGATGGTCGCCTTCGGCGCGCCGAGGGACGTGGCGAGGTCGGCGATGTGCTCGATGACGTCCTTGCCCTCGCCGCCCCACTTGACCTGGGCGACGGGCGCGATGGCTTCGATCTGCTTCTGCTGCTCCTGGTCCTTGAAGCCGTAGCCAGGCTGGGTCGTGTCCAGCGTGCCCTTGCCGTCGGTCGGGTAGACGGAGGTGACCACGAGGTCGGGCTTCAGCGAGGCGAGCTGCTCCAGGTCGATGTCGCCGTAGGCCACGCCGAGCTGGGCGATGCCGGTGGTGTCGAGGTCGGCGAAGCGGGCGTCCTTGGCCATCGCGAGCTGCCCGAAGGTCCCGACCGGGCGCAGGCCGTACTGCACGAACGAGAGCGCGAGGTCGTTGATGACGACGACCCGTTCGGGTCGGTGGTCGACCGTGACCGTGGCGCCGGTGGCGTCGGTGTAGGACCAGGCACCGGTCGACGCGCTCGCGCCGCCGCCGGTGCCGTCAGAGGTATCGGTGCCGCCGGTGCCCGAGCAACCGGTGAGCAGCAGGGCCGAGGCGAGGACGGTCACGAGGGTGGCGCCGAGAGGGCGGCTTCTCAAGGAATTCACATTAGGTGAGGCTAACCTAATACCTCCGCGTCGGCGAATCCGGCCTGGATCGGTAGGTCGTGCTCGTCGGCTTCGGGTACCACCATCGGGGTGCCGGTCACCGGATCGGCGAGCACGCGAGCCCGGAGGCCGAACGCCCGTGCCAACAGCTCCGGGGTGAGCACCTGCGCCGGTGTCCCGTCGGCGGCCGCCCGGCCCTCGTGCAGCACGACGAGCCGGTCGGAGTAGCGCGCGGCCAGCGTCAGGTCGTGCAGGACCAGGACGATGCTCGACCCCTGCTCGCGGTTGAGCCGCCGGACGAGCCGCAGCACCTCGAGCTGGTGGGCCAGGTCGAGGTAGGTCGTGGGCTCGTCGAGCAGCAGCGTCTCGGCCTGCTGGGCGACGACGAGGGCGATCCAGGCGCGTTGGCGCTGCCCGCCGGACAGGGTGGCCACATCGCGGTGGGCGACCTCCGTCAGGCCGGTCGCGGCGATGGCGTGCTCGGCCACGGCGGCGTCCTCGGCGGTCCAGGGCCTCGCCCACGACTGGTGGGGGTTCCGGCCGCGCATGACGAGGTCGAAGACGCTGGTTCCCGCCGGGGCCACCGGGGACTGCGGCAGGATCGCCAGCCGCCGGGCCACGGACCGGTTCGGTTTCCGGCGGATCGGGACCCCGTCGAGCAGCACCTCACCGGCCTGGGGTCGGAGCACCCGGCCGAGCGCCTTGAGCAGGGTGGACTTGCCGCAGCCGTTGGCGCCGACGAACGTCGTGACCGTCCCCCGCTCGATCCGGAGGTCGAGGTCGCGCAGCACCGGCTGCCGGTCGTAGCCGACCGTGAGCCGACGGGCCTCGAGCACGGGTGCGGTCATCGGGACATCTCCTTGCGGTGGCGGATCAGGAGCCAGATCAGGTACGGGGCGCCGATCACGGTCGTGACGATGCCGACGGGCACCTGCCAGGGAAAGGCGGCGCGCGCGAGCAGGTCGGCGGCGAGCACGAGGGTGGCGCCGAGCGCCCCGGCGAGCAGCAGCGGTGGCCGGTCGGTCCCGGCGAGCCGGAGCGCGATCTGCGGCACCACGAAGGCCACGAAGCCCACCGGGCCGGCCGCCGCGACGGCAGCCGCGGTGAGCACGACGGCCAGGGCGATCACCAGCAACCGGTGTCGTTGCACCCCGAGCCCGACGCCGACGGCGACCTCGTCGCCGAGCTGGCCGATCCCGAGCGCTGCGCTCGTGGCCAGGGCGATCGGGACGGCCACCGCCGTGACGGCCAGCAGCGGCCAGGTGCTCGACCACGACGTGCTCGACAGACTGCCGACGAGCCACTGCGACGCGGCCGCCGCCAGCGTGATCTTCGCGCGCACGAGCAGGTAGCTCGTCCCCGCGTCGAGGGTGGCGCTCACCCCGATCCCGACGAGCACCAGCCGGTAGCTCTGCACCCCGCCGCGCCAGCCGAGGCCGTAGACCACGACCGCGGCCACGAGGGCGCCGATCGTCGCCGCGACCGGGATACCGCCACCGAGCACGAGGGCCGAGACCGAGTAGGTGCCGCCGCCCAGGACGATCGCCGCCACCGCGCCGAGGCTCGCCCCGGAGGTGACGCCGATGATGTCGGGCGTCCCGAGCGGGTTGCGGGTGAACGTCTGGGTGAGCGCGCCGGCGACGCCGAGGGTCAGACCGACGAGCGCGCCGGTGAGGACCCGAGGCAGCCGCAGCGTGGTGACGATGAAGGCCTCCGGGCCGCTCCCCAGCCCCAGCAGGGAGCGCGCCACGGTGGCCGGGGCAATGAAGGTCGAGCCGATCGCCACCCCGAGCACGACCAGCGCCAGGGCGAGGACGACCGCGGCGACGGTGACCGCGAGCACCCGCGGCCGCCAGGCCAGGCCCACCGGCCCGAAGCGGACGCCCCGGCTGCCCGGTGCCGCGATCTCGACCGTCACAGGGAGACCAGCGATCGGCGGCGGGCGATCAGCACGAAGACCGGGCCGCCGACCACGGCGAGGACGATGCCCACCTCGACCTCGGAGAACCCGCCGGCCAGCCGCCCGAGGACGTCGGCGCCCAGCACCAGAGACGCGCCCACCAGGGCGGACACCGGCAGGGCCCAGCGGTGCCCCGTACCGACCAGGGCCCGGGCCACGTGCGGCACGGTCAGGCCGACGAAGCCGATCGGCCCGGCGGCCGCGGTCGCGCCGGCGGCGAGCAGCGTGATCGCGCCGAGCCCGACCAGCCGGGCGGCGACGAGGTTCTCGCCGAGACCCCTCGCGAGCTCGGAGCCGAGGCCCAGCGCGTCGAGGGCGCGGATGTTCCACACCGCCAGTGCGAGCCCGGCGAGCAGGAAGGGCCAGACGGCAGCGAGCACGTCGAGCTGGCGTGCGGCCATCGACCCCACCACCCAGAGGCGGTAGGCGCTGAGGGAGTCCTGGTCGGTGAGGACCACGAACGACGTCAGCGCGCCGAGCAGCGCGGAGACGGCGGCGCCGGCCAGCGCGAGCGGCACGGGGCTGGCCGTCCCGCTGCCGGCGATCGTCACCGAGAAGACGACGACGCTCGCCGCGAGGGCGCCGGCGAGCGCCAGCCAGACGGTGGCGCCGGTCCCGGTGACGCCGAAGACGTACACGCCGAGGACCACCGCCAGGCCGGCTCCGGCCGACACGCCGAAGAGGCCGGGGTCGGCGAGCGGGTTGCGGGTGTGGCCCTGCATCAGGAGCCCCGCGACGCCGAGTGCCGCTCCCACCGCCGCCCCGATGAGCGTCCGCGGCACCCGGGAGCCCCAGACGACCGCCGCGTCGGTGCTCGACCCGGTACGCAGCAGCCCCTCGATCACCTGGCCGACCCCGAGGGGGTTGCTGCCGAGGAGCAGGCTCGCGACGACCGCGACCAGCAGGACGGCCACGAGCCCGACGACGACCGCGAGCCGGCGTCGGCGCGCGGACCGGTGCAGGCCGACGGCGTCGGCCGGGGGCGCGGCCGGGGAGGCGGGGGTCCAGGGTCGGGCCCGAGCGGTGGGGACTGGCACGGCGGACATCTTAGGTTAGCCTTCCCTGATGGCGAACCTCCCGCGTCTGATGCCGACGCACCCACGGCTCTTCCGGGCCCGTGTCCTTCGCGCGGGGCGGTACACGCCGTCGATGCACCGGGTGAGCGTCGGCGGGCCCGACCTGCACGAGTTCGGCTTCGCCGGCTACGACCACTGGTTCCGCCTCTTCGTCCCGTTGCCGCACCAGCCGGACCTCTCGCTGCCGGAGATCGGCGGGCGGGACTGGTACCAGCCCTACCTCGCGGTCCCGGCGGCCGAGCGCCCACACTGCGCCAACTACACGGTCGCCGGCTTCCGTGTCCTCGACGACGGCTCCGCCGAGCTGGATGTCGACTTCGTCGTGCACACGAACGCGGCCGGGGAGCTCGAGGGCGCCGCTGCGGTCTGGGCGTGCGCTGCACGGCCCGGCGACCAGCTGGCCCTGCTCGACCAGGGTCGGATCTTCGACTGCCCCGACGACGCGAGCGAGGTCATCGTCGTCGCCGAGGAGACCGGCCTGCCTGCCGTCGCCGGCATCGCCAGGTCGCTACCGCGGGATGTCGTCGGACGGATCATCCAGGAGGTCCCGACCGCCGCGGACGTCCGCGAGCTCGACGCCCCAGCCGGTGTCGCGGTGACCTGGGTGGTGCGCGAGCAGGTCGGTGACGGGCACCCGGTTCCCGGCCGCGGCGCGCTGGCCGAGCTGCGGCGGCACGTGCCGACCGACGACCAGGGCTACGCCTTCGTCGTGGGGGAGTCCAGGCTCGCGACCGAAGGGCGCCGCCACCTGCACCGGGCCGGGCTGCCGAAGTCGCGGATCACGTTCTCGGGCTTCTGGAAGCACGAGACGCGCCGCCCGCTGCCCGTCTGAGGCCCCGGCCCGCGGGCGCGAAACGTGGCTCGCGAGAACTGTCGGAGGCCGCGGTTACTGTGCTCGGGTGGTCAACGACACCGATCTCGCCGACGCGATCCCTGCTGAGCAGGCGCCGCCGGACGACGCCGCGCGCGCCCGGCACGCGGAGCTGAGCGATGAGCTGAACGAGGCGCGCTGGCGTTACCACGTCCTCGACGACCCGACGGTCTCCGACGGCGAGTACGACCACTCGATGCGCGAGCTGACGGCGCTGGAGGAGCAGTTCCCGGCGCTGCGGACGCCGGACTCGCCCAGCCAGCAGGTGGGGGGGCCACCGTCGACGACGTTCACCCCCGTGCAGCACCTCCAGCGGTTGATGAGCCTGGACAACGTCTTCAACCGTGAGGAGCTCGAGCGCTGGGCCGGTCGGGCCGTCCGCGAGCTGGGCGAGGCGCGGGTGGCCGCGTCCGGCTACCTGTGCGAGCTCAAGGTCGACGGCCTCGCTCTCGACCTGGTCTACGAGCGCGGACGACTGGTGCGGGCTGCCACCCGCGGCGACGGCACGGTCGGTGAGGACGTCACTGACAACGTCCGCACCATCTCGGTCATCCCGCGGACGCTGACCACCGACGAGCCGCCCGAGCTGCTCGAGGTGCGCGGCGAGGTCTACTTCGCCACCGCGGAGTTCGCCGCCCTGAACGAGTCGCTGGTCGCCGAGGGCAAGGCCCCCTTCGCCAACCCCCGGAACGCGGCGGCGGGATCGCTGCGGCAGAAGGACCCCAGGGTCACGGCGTCGCGTCGGCTCGGTTTCGTCAGCCACGGCATCGGCGTCTGGCAGGGCCGGACCCGCGAGCGGCTGTCGCAGGCGTACGAGGCCCTGGCCGGCTGGGGCCTGCCGGTGAGCCCGCACCGCAGTCTCGCGCCGACCCTGGACGACGTCTGGGCCCGGATCGAGTACCTCGGCGAGCACCGGCACTCCGTGGAGCACGAGATCGACGGCGTGGTGGTCAAGCTCGACGAACGGACCGTCCAGGACCAGCTGGGCTCGACGGCCAAGGCGCCGCGCTGGGCGATCGCGTTCAAGTTCCCACCCGAGGAGGTGACCACCAAGCTCCTGGCCATCGAGGTCAACGTCGGCCGGACGGGCCGGGTGACCCCCTTCGGGCTGATGGAGCCGGTGCTGGTCTCGGGTTCCACGGTCGGGATGGCCACCCTGCACAACGCCTCCGAGCTCGAGCGCAAGGGCGTCCTGGTCGGGGACACCGTGGTCCTGCGCAAGGCGGGCGACGTCATCCCCGAGATCGTCGGCCCGGTCGTCGCTCTGCGCACGGGCGACGAGCACGCATTCCTGATGCCCACCCACTGCCCGGCCTGTGGCACCGAGCTGCGGCACGAGAAGGAGGGGGACGCCGATCTGCGCTGTCCCAACCACCGCTCGTGCCCGGCGCAGCTGCGGGAGCGGCTCTTCCACGTGGCCAGCCGGGGAGCGCTCGACATCGAGAACCTCGGCTACCAGTCGGCGACGGCGCTGCTGGACAGCGGTCTGCTGAGCGACGAGGGCGACCTCTTCGACCTGACCGCCGAGCAGCTGAACGGGGTCCCGTTCTTCAGCACCAAGGACGGAGCGCTGCGCGCCAACGGCCAGAAGCTGCTGGACAACCTCCAGACCGCAAGAGAGCGCCCGCTCTCGAAGTTCCTGGTGGCGTTGAGCATCCGGCACGTCGGACCGTCGACCGCGCCGGACCTGGCCCGCGCGTTCGGCTCGGTCGACGCCATCGCTGACGCGAGCGCCGAGGAGCTCGCCGCGGTGGACGGCGTGGGGCCGACGATGGCCACGACGATCGCCGAGTGGTTCGCCGTCGACTGGCACCGCGAGATCGTCCACAAGTGGCAGCTCTCGGGCGCCGCGATGACCGAGGAGCAGCCGGAGCAGCGGGACCAGAGCCTGGCTGGGCTCTCGATCGTGGTCACCGGCGGCCTGACCGGCTTCACCCGTGACACCGCGGCGGAGGCCATCACCTCCCGCGGCGGCAAGGTCGCCAGCTCGGTCTCGAAAAAGACCGCGTTCGTGGTGGTGGGGGAGTCGCCCGGCTCGAAAGCCGACCGCGCGGTCGAGCTCCGGGTGCCCGTTCTCGACGGGGTCGAGGCCTTTCGGGTGCTGCTGGAGGACGGTCCCGACGCCGCGGGAGAGATCGCGACCCGCGCCGAGGAGCCGGCACCGGAGCCGGGGGCCGAGGAGGCTACGCCGAGACCCAGGAAGACCAGAGCCAAGAAGGCCGAGCCAGAGGAGGTGCCGGCGGGTGAGGGGGAGCCAACCTAAGCCTCGCCCATCATCAGGCCCTCGATGGTGTGCAGCTGGGTGATCGGCGTCAGCTCCTCGACGACCGGGCAGGGCAGGTGCGCACGGATACGCTCGGGTAGCACGGCATCGAAGGCTCGGGTGAGGGCCATCGCGTGGTGCTCGGCGTTGCCGGCCCCTGGCGCGTCCAGGCCCAGCACGAGGACGGGACGCGAGAGCTGCGAGTGGTTCTCGGTCCCCCGGTGGATGGTCAGCGCCGAGCGGGCCGAGATGTCGCCCATCGACGGGTACTTCCGGACGGCCCGCTCCTCGTACCGCGGGTAGAGGTGCTTCGGCGGGAACATGCCGTGGTCGAACTCCGCCGACCAGTCCCACTGGGTGCCGGGCGCGATCTCGAACGGACCCATGTCCTCGGCGGTGTCGACGGCGGTGAGGTTGAAGGCCAGCGAGGTCAGCCGGCCTCCGGTCCTGGTCGCGTCCGGCATCGGGAAGTCGCGGTGCCACGGCTGCTGCTTCGCGCCCGCG
This sequence comes from uncultured Friedmanniella sp., assembly GCF_964244285.1. Taxonomy (NCBI): domain Bacteria; kingdom Bacillati; phylum Actinomycetota; class Actinomycetes; order Propionibacteriales; family Nocardioidaceae; genus Friedmanniella; species uncultured Friedmanniella sp. Next base: position 378,050 of record NZ_CAXTHT010000004.1, on the reverse strand, counting down.
AAGGGGATGTCGAAGCCCACCTCGACGATCTCGTAGTCGGGTCCGAGCACCGCCTCGGCCACCCGACGCACCCACGGGTGGTCGACCAGGTCGACGAACCCGCTGAGCTGTTCGGGGTGGATCTCGACGTAGTACCGGTTCGGTCCGCGGCCGACGGCCCCGTTCTCGCGGCTGCGCGCCTCGGTGAAGGCCGTCTCGAGGTCAGCCCCCATCTGCGCCGCCCACTCCCGGCTGAAGGCACCGCGCCGGGCGATGATGCCGTCGGTGTAGAGGCCGCGGACGATCCCCACGGTCTCCTCATCGGCGTCGGGCGGCAGCGGCAGCTCATCGGTCTGGCGGGTCTGGGTGAGGGTCATCATCGCTCCTCGGCGGGTTCTTCCATCGTTGCAAGAATGGAGCGTAGCGGTACCTCCCGTAGTGCGACCAGGGCCAGCACGGCCAGCAGCATCACCGGCACGAGCCAGCCGAAGACGGGGGTGAGGGCATCGTTGTAGGCGGTGGCGACGCCGGCCCGGGCCTCGGGCGGCAGCAGCCGGACACGCTCCGGCGTCAGGTCCTCGGGCGTCACCGGCAGTGCGCGCGCCAGCCGCGAGGTGAAGGCAGCGCCCACCACGGCCGAGCCGAGGCAGACCCCGATCTCGCGCAGGAAGCTGTTGGCCGCCGTGGCCGTGCCCACCAGCGAGGGCGGCGAGGAGTTCTGCACCACGACCACCAGCACCTCCCAGGCGCAGCCGATCCCGGCCCCGAGACCGAACAGGTAGCCGGCCGTGAGGGGCAGCGGCGTCGCCGGGGTGAGGGTGGCCAGGAGGGCGAGCGCCACCGCGGTGAGCACCGAGCCGAGCAGGGTGAGCGTCCGGTAGCGGCCCGTCCGGCGGACCAGCCGGGCTGAGCCCACGGTGCAGAGCCCGATGCCGGCGACGAGGCTGAGCATGGCCAGCCCGGCGGCCGTCGGGCCGAGTCCCGTGACCATCTGCAGGTAGGTCGGCAGATAGCCGACCGTGCCGAACATGGCCACCGCCATGGCCAGCCCCGCCAGCACCGCCGCGCGGAACGTCCGGTCCGCGAACAGCGACAGCGGCAGCACCGGCTCGGCGGCCCGCCGTTCCACGGCCACGAACGCGGCCGTGGCCAGGACTGCGACGACCGCGAGCCCGAGCACCGCCGGTGAGCCCCAGGCGAACCGGGTCCCCGCCCACGAGGCGAGCAGCACGACGGCGGTGACGGCCAGGGTCAGCAGCCCGAAGCCCGCGACGTCGGGACGCAGCCGAGCGCGGTTCCGGGGCGGTTCGTGGAGCAGGACAGCGACCGCCACCAGGGCGAGGCCGCCGACGGGGAGGTTGACCCAGAAGGCCCAGCGCCAGCCCGGGCCCTCGGTCAGCCAGCCGCCCAGCACCGGTCCGAGGACGGCGGCGACCGCGAACACCGCAGCCACCGCGCTCAGGTAGGCCGCCCGTTCCCGCGCCGGGACGGCGTCGGCCACCACCGCCTGGACCAGGATGATCATGCCGCCGGCGCCGAGGCCCTGGACCGTTCGGGCGGTGATCAGGACGGCCATGCTGGGGGCCAGCCCGCCGACGACCGAGCCGGCGAGAAAGACCAGCAGGCCGGCCAGCAGCAGCGGCCGGCGGCCGATCAGGTCGCTGAGGCGGCCGTAGAGCGGCATGGTCACGGTCCCGGCGAGGACGTAGGCGGTGTTGACCCAGAGCATGTCGCCGACGCCGTCGAGCTCCCCGACGACGGTGGGCAGGGCGGTGGCGAAGACGGTCTGGTCGAGCTCGGAGAGCAGCAGCGCGAGGGCCAGCGCCACCAGCAGCAGCCGCAGCCGAGCCCGGGTCGGTGCCACGGCGGAGACGGGGGCGGTCACAGTCCTCGCCCTACCCTCACCGGTAGGCGGCGACGCCGAGCAGCCGGTCCACCGTGGTGAAGCCGTAGCCACGGCTGCGCAGCCGGTCGACCAGCGGGCCCACGGCGGCGACGGTCTGCGCGCGGTGGCCGCCCCGTGCCTCGCGGCCGTCGTGCAGGATCAGCATGGCGCCGGGCCGGGCCCTGGTCGCCGCTCCGGCGCTCAGCCGGGAAGCCGACGGCTGGAACACCTCGAGCGGGTGGGCGAACGTGCCCGAGACCACCGACGAGCCGGACGCCACCACGCTGCGCAGCACCCAGGGCCAGTGGCAGAGCCAAGGCGGCCGGTAGAGGGTGGGCCTCCGGCCGGTGATCGCGTGCAGCACCGCGGCGCCGCCGGCGATCTCCTCCCGTTGCCGCGGTTGGCTCAGGTAGCGGGAGAAGGAGTGGCTGAGGCTGTGGTTGCCGAGGACGTGGCCCTCGGCGAGCACTCGGAGCGTGGTCCCGGGATGGCGCTCGGCGCAGCGTCCCACCTGGAAGAACGTGGCCGGGACCCCGCGCTCGCCGAGGACGTCGAGCAGCCGGCTCGTCCACGGCTCGTTCGGCCCGTCGTCGAAGGTGAGCGCCATGACCGGCTGTTCGCCCGGGACCGCAGCGGTGTAGGGAAAGGGGCCGAAGCGTTGGGAGTGGGCGCCGAAACCGAGGTGGTACGCACCTCCCAGGGTAGCGATCGAGGCAGCCGCCAGGGCGGCGCCCGCGGCCGGACGAGGTGCTCTCACGAGCCGATGCCGAAGCCCCAGCTGCCGGTCATCGCGTGGTAGACGTACCAGCCGAGCAGGAAGAGCGCGATCATCGCGCCGAGCAGGGCCAGCCCCACCCAGATCCGCATCCGCTTCTTGGCCTTGGTGCTGGGCACCTTCAGCGGGCCCCACTCACCGATGGTCGGCTGCACGCGCGGCGGCGTGCACCCGTTCAGGTTGAGGTTGCTGAAGATCTTCGGCACGCCGTCCACTCTAGAGGGCGTCCATGCCGGGGGCCGCTCCGCGGAAGGGGAGCGCCCTACTTCACCAGCGCGGCCAGGTGGTGCAGCCGGGCAATCTCTGAGTCCAGGAACGCCGGTCCGCCCAGCCGGCCGATGGCGATCACCCGGTCGCGGGTCAGCGGGGTCACCACCAGCGTGGTGTCGCCCCAGCCGGGGCTCCAGCCGGAGGCGAGGTCCACCCGGTGGGTCACGTCGAACGGCCCGAACGTGGCGGCGATCGCCGGCGTCAGGTCGGGGGCCAGGGTGGTGGAGTAGACGGGCGCGGCCTGGCCGGCCTCGGTCTGCAGCAGGGTGGCCCAGTGCGACCGGAAGACGACAGGGCAGAGCGAGACGAGCGTCTCGGCGGCGTGGCTGGGGTCGGCGGTCATCCGCTCCAGCGCCTCAAGGTCGGACTGCAGGCCGCCGCCCTCGGGGTAGCGGGAGATCCACTCGACCTTGACGCCCTCGAGGCTCTGGCAGGCGGTGATGATGTTCTCGGGCAGCTGACCGGGCGGCAGGTCGACGATGAAGTCGTCCACCACGAAGCCGCCGTCACCCTTCTCGACGATCTCGACGGCGTTGATGTCGCCGCCGACTCCGCCCATAGCGGTGGCCACCGCACCCAGCGATCCGGGTCGGTCGGGCAGGCGTATGCGCATCAGGAACACGGGGTCATCCTCCAACACCGTGATTACCGGGGGGTTTCAGGCCCGGCGCGGTCGTCGACGAAGTCCCGCGTGCCAACCTGGTGCGGTGCCCCGCTTCCTCCCCTTTCCTGCGCTCCGCTACGGAGCCGACGACCTCGACGCCGTGACCGCGCCTCCCTATGACGTGCTCAGCGAGGCCGAGGTCGGCGCGTTCGCGGCCCGCTCGGAGCACAACATCGTCCGCGTGGACGTCCCGCGGGGTGGACCCGAGCGCTACGAGCGGGCGGCCGCGGTCCTGCGGCAGTGGCGGGCCGACGGGGTGCTGGTGGCGGACCGGGAGCCCACCTTCACGCTGTACCGGATGCGCTTCGCCGACGCGACGGGCGCGATCCGGGTCATCGCCGGGGTACTGGGCGGCCTCGAGGTGGTCGACGATGGCGCGGGCGGCGTGCTGCCGCACGAGCGGACGACGCCGAAGGACTCGACCGACCGGCTGGACCTGACCCGGGCCACCGCGACCAACCTGTCGCCGGTCTGGGGGCTCTCGCTGGCGTCCGGGCTGGCCCAGCTGCTCGCGGCGCCTGGGGAACTGCTGGGCACGGTCACCGGCGGTGGCGTGGAGCACCGGGTGGAGCGCGTGGCCGACGCGGACCGGGTGGCGGCCGTCGCGGCCGCCGTCGGCTCGGCGGACGTCCTCATCGCCGACGGCCACCACCGCTACGCCGTCAGCCGGACCTACCGCGACGAGGTCCGGGCCGCCACCGGCCGGCACGACTCCGCCGCCGAGGAGACGCTGACCTTCGTCCAGGAGCTCGTGGCCGACCAGCTCAGCGTGGCCGCCATCCACCGGCTGTACGCCGGCGTCTCCCTCGACGACCTGATCCGGGCCTTGCAGCCCTGGTTCGCGTTGGAGCCGACCCCGTTCCCGGACGCGGCGACGCTGGCGGCGATGGAGGAACACGGGTTCCTCGTCCTGGTCGGACCGGACGTGGCCTGGCGGCTGATACCGAGACAGGCGGTGTTCGACGGCGCCCGCGCGCTGGACGGCGCCTGGCTGGAGCTGGCGTTGGACGGGTCGAACGCCACGGTGACCTACCAGCACGGACTGGCCGAGACACTCGACGCCGTCACCACCGGGGCCGCGAGCGCCGCCGTGCTGATCCGGCCGGTGAGCGTCGCCGAGATCCGGCGCACCGCCCTCGAGGGGCTGCTGATGCCGCCCAAGTCGACGTTCTTCACCCCGAAGCTGAAGACCGGCCTGGTGCTCCGGCCGCTGGCGTGACCTGATCCGGGCCCGAGCACGTCCGCGGCTGGGAGTCCGCCGGCTCGGATGAGGGGCCGCCCCTAGGATGATCAGCGGTCGGGTGACGGCCGCCCGACCCATGACGAGGAGACTCTGCAGGTGGCACTGACTGCCGACGACGTGGCCGCACTGGCCCGGCTGGCCCGGATCGACCTGTCCGCGGATGAGCTGGAGGTGCTGGTGCCGCAGTTGGACGTGATCCTGGAGTCGGTCGCGCACGTGTCCGACGTGGCGGCCGAGGACATCCCGCCGACCTCTCACGCCCTGCCGCTGACCAACGTCTTCCGGCCGGACGTGGTGCGCCCGTCGCTGCCCCGGGAGGCCGTGCTGGCCGGTGCGCCCGCCGCCGAGCAGGACCGGTTCCGGGTGCCCCGCATCCTCGAGGAGGAGCGGTGAGCACCCCCAGCGACACCACCCACGCCACCGCCGTCGAGCTCGCCGGCCGGATCGCGTCCGGCGAGCAGAGCGCGGTCGAGATCACCCAGGCGCACCTGGACCGGATCGCTGCCGTCGAGCCGGACGTGCACGCCTTCCTGCACGTCAACGGCGAGAGCGCGCTGGCCGCCGCCGCCGCGGTCGACGTCAAGCGCGCTGCCGGTGAGCCGCTCGGCCCGCTGGCCGGGGTTCCGCTGGCCCTCAAGGACGTGCTGACCTGGACCGGAGCCCCCACGACCTGCGGGTCGAGGATTCTTGAGGGCTGGACGCCGCCGTACAACGCGACGGTGACCCAACGGCTGCTGGACGCCGACCTGGTGGTCCTGGGCAAGACCAACCTGGACGAGTTCGCGATGGGCTCCTCCACCGAGAACTCCGCGTACGGCCCGACCCACAACCCGTGGGACCTCGACCGGATCCCTGGCGGGTCCGGCGGCGGCTCGGCGGCCTCGCTCGCGGCCTTCGAGGCCCCGCTGGCCATCGGCACCGACACCGGCGGCTCGATCCGCCAGCCTGCCGCCGTCACCGGCACCGTCGGCGTCAAGCCGACCTACGGCGGCACGTCCCGCTACGGCCTGGTCGCGCTGGCCTCCAGCCTGGACCAGCCCGGGCCGTGCGCCCGGACGGTGCTGGACGCGGCCCTGCTGCACCAGGTGATCGCCGGCCACGACCCGCTGGACTCGACCTCGATCGACGCCGCTGTTCCCGACGTGGTCTCCGCCGCGAAGTCCGGCGACGTCCGCGGGATGAAGATCGGCGTGGTCACCGAGCTGGGCGGCGAGGGCTACGCGCCGGGCGTCGAGCAGCGCTTCCGGGAGTCGGTCGAGCTGCTGGCCTCGCTCGGGGCGGAGATCGTCGAGGTGTCCTGCCCGCACTTCGTCTACGCCATGCCGGCCTACTACCTGATCCTGCCGAGCGAGTGCTCGTCCAACCTGGCCAAGTTCGACGCGATGCGGTTCGGGCTGCGCGTCGGTGACGACGGCACCACGAGCGCCGAGCAGGTGATGGCCGCGACCCGCGAGGCCGGTTTCGGCCCGGAGGTCAAGCGCCGCATCATCCTCGGGACGTACGCCCTGTCCAGCGGCTACTACGACGCGTACTACGGCCAGGCGCAGAAGGTCCGCACCCTGATCAGCCGTGACTTCGAGGCGGCGTTCGGGGCGGCGGACGTGCTGATCTCACCCTCCACCCCGACGACCGCCTTCCGGCTGGGCGAGAAGGTCGACGACCCGTTGGCGATGTACATGAACGACCTCTGCACCATCCCGTCCAACCTGGCCGGCAACGCCAGCGCCTCGTTCCCCGTGGGCCTGGCGCCGGAGGACGGGCTGCCCGTCGGACTCCAGGTGATGGCCCCGCCGCTGGCCGACGACCGGCTCTACCGCGTGGGCGCGGCCCTGGAGCGGGCGCTCACCGCGCAGTGGAGCGGCCACCTGCTGGACCGGATCCCCGCGCTGAGCGGAGCATCGGCATGACCGCGCTGATGCCCTTCGACGAGGCCATGGCCACGTTCGACCCGGTGCTCGGGCTCGAGGTGCACGTCGAGCTGAACACGGCCTCGAAGATGTTCTGCGGCTGCTCGACCGAGTTCGGCGCCGAGCCGAACACCCAGACCTGCCCGGTCTGCCTGGGGCTGCCGGGCTCGCTGCCCGTGGTCAACGCCCTCGCGATCGAGTCGGCGATCCGGATCGGGCTGGCGCTGAACTGCTCGATCGCGGAGTGGTGCCGGTTCGCGCGGAAGAACTACTTCTACCCCGACCAGCCGAAGAACTACCAGATCTCCCAGTACGACGAACCGATCGCCTACGACGGCTGGGCCGACGTCGAGGTCGATGGTCGGCCCTACCGGATCGAGATCGAGCGCGCTCACATGGAGGAGGACACCGGCAAGTCCCTGCACGTGGGCGGCGCTACGGGCCGCATCCACGGTGCCGACCACTCGCTGCTGGACTACAACCGTTCGGGCGTGCCGCTGATCGAGATCGTGACCAAGCCGATCGAAGGGGCGGGCGACAAGGCGCCGGAGGTGGCTCGGGCCTACGTGGCCATGCTGCGCGACCTGCTGCGCGCGCTCGGCGTCTCCGACGTCCGGATGGAGCAGGGCTCGCTGCGCTGCGACGCGAACGTGTCGCTGCGGCCGACGCCTGAGTCCCCGCTCGGCACCCGGACTGAGACCAAGAACGTCAACTCCCTGCGCAGCGTCGAGCGGGCCGTCCGGTACGAGATCACCCGCCAAGCCGCGCTGCTCGGCGACGGTGGCCGGGTCACGCAGGAGACCCGGCACTGGCAGGAGGGCCCGGGCACCACGGCGGCCGGGCGCTCCAAGGAGCAGGCGGAGGAGTACCGCTACTTTCCCGACCCCGACCTGGTACCCGTCGCCCCGTCGCGGGAGTGGGTCGAGGAGCTTCGTGGCACGCTGCCCGAGCCGCCCGCCGAGCGGCTGCGCCGGATGAGCGCCGCATGGGGCTTCTCCGACCTCGAGCTGCGCGACGTCGTGAACGCCGGAGCGCTGAACGCCATCGAGGCGACGGTCGCGGCCGGCGCGTCCCCGCAGTCGGCCCGCAAGTGGTGGCTGACCGAGCTGGCGCGGCGCGCCAACGAGCAGGGCGTCGACCTCGAGGACACCGGCGTCTCGCCCGTCCAGGTGGCGGAGATCCAGGCGCTCGTCGAGGCCGGGACGATCAACGACAAGCTGGCCCGGCAGGTCTTCGACGGCGTCGCCGCCGGCGAGGGCAGCCCGGCCGAGGTGGTCGAGTCCCGCGGGCTGGCGGTCGTCTCCGACGAGGGGGCGTTGGGCGACGCGGTCGACGCGGCCATCGCCGCCAACCCGGGCGTGGCCGACAAGGTCCGCTCCGGCAAGGTCGCCGCCGCCGGCGCCCTGATCGGCGCGGTGATGAAGCAGATGCGCGGTCAAGCCGACGCGGGTCGGGTACGCGAGCTCATCCTGGAGCGCCTCAGCTGATCGAGTGTGCGCAGATCGTGGTCAGCTGACGACAGTTGTCCACATCTGCGCACACTCGGCGGCGCCATCCACAGATGAGTCGCTGGCCACCTGCGAGGGTCCCCTCGAGGCGACGCTGACGGGGTGGATCCGTTGCCCAGCCAGCTGCCGCCTGGCGCCTTCACGACCCAGGACGCGATGCGCGCCGGATTGACGCCGAGCCGGCTGCGAGGGCCAGCAGTGCAGCGCATCTTTTCCGGCGCGTACCTCGCCGGGGATTCCGAGGTCACGCTTGCGCTCCTGGTCGAGGCGGCGCTCCGGGTGGCCCCGTCCGACGCCGTCGTGACTGGTGTGACCGCACTGCGCTGCTACGGCCTTGCGGTGGGTCCGCTGCGGCCGCTGCATCTGGTCACCACCCACGTCCACCCGGTCCGGCGGCCCGGGCTTCAGGTGACTCGTACCGCCGTCCTGCCCGCGGCGAGGCACCGGGTGGTCCACGCTGAGCGCGCCTTCGTCGGCGCGGCACCCGCACTCGACCTGGTCGAGCTGGTCAGCGCGGGCGACCATCTGGTGCGGACGAGGCAGGTGACGTCCGAGCTCCTGGTGGCGACGGCGTCGACGGCCCGTGGCCGCGGTGCGTTGCTGGCCCGGCGTGCGGCGGGGCTGGTCCGGGCCAGAGTGGACTCGCCCCGCGAGACCGAGCTCCGGCTGTGCCTGGTCCTCGCTGGGCTGCCCGAGCCCGAGTGCAACCCGCTGGTCGGTGATGAGTTCGAGGCGGTGGGTCGGGTGGACATGCGCTACCGCGAGTTCGGGGTCCTGCTCGAGTACGAGGGTGACCAGCACCGTCGGGACCGGTGGCAGTGGAACCGAGACATCGAGCGGCACGAAGGCTTCGCGGCGGAGGGCCGCACGCTGGTGCGGATGACGGCTGCTCGGATGAATCGGCCGCGAGCTGTGGTCGGGCGCGTGCTGCAGGCGCTGCGGGCGGGCGGCTACAAAGGCCCCGATCCAAAGTTCACGGCCGAGTGGGTGGCTCTGTTCAGTCCGAGTGTGCGCGAATCGCGCCGTCGCCGCGCTTTCGAACCCCTTTCGCGCACACTCGACGACCCTCGCTGACCTAGGCTGGGCGACCGTGACCCGAGGAGAGCTGCGCGGCGTCGTACGGCTGTGGCTCGTGCCGGTCGTTGCGGTCGTCGTCGTGCTGGCTCTGGTGGCGGGGTTCGGGGGGTTCCGGTCCGGGCGGGGTGCCCAGGGTCGGAGCGCCGACGCCGACGAGGTGCTGGACCTGGCCCGGTGGCAGCTGGTGGTGCACACGGTCGAGCTGATCCCCGCCGATCGGTACGACCCGAAGGCCGGACCCGCGTTGCGGGTGCACCTGCGCGCCACCTTCACCGGGATGCGGTCGGTCTACGGGATGGACCCGCGCCTGGTGACCGTGGCCACGCCCACGGCGACGCTCCCCGTCAGCGAGGACCCCGAGTTCAAAGGCCCGCGCGAGGGCGACTTCGACCCCGACGTGCCGCAGGAGATCACCGTCGACTACCGCTGGCCGAACGCGCCGGCTCAGTCACCGCCGGTCGTCCGGGTGCTCGTCCGCGACGAGCGGCAGGGCACCAACTACCTCTTCACCACCGGTGAGTGGAACGTGACCGCCACGCCGCGAGCCCACCTCGACCTGCCGTGTCCAGACAACCGATGAGCCGCTGGTCCCGTCCGGGGCTGCTGGCCCTGGTCGGATGCCTGGTGCTGGTCGTCGCCCTCACCGTCGCGACCCCGGACCCGGCCATGGACTACCGGCGCCGCTGGGACGACGTCGGCGTCGGTGAGTGGGGACGGTTGGAGAACGCGACGGTCCGGGTGACCTCGGTCCGGCTGACCGGCTCCGTGGTCAAGTCCTACGGGGACCCGCTGGTCAGCGACGCCACCTTCGTCGTCGTCGCGGTGGAGGCGCGGGTGACCCGCGCCCACGTGTTCTTCAGCGACGTCACCCTGAGCACCCGGGACGGCCGGCAGTACGAGGCGCGTCAGGACACCATCTCCTCAGAGCTCAGTGCGACCGATCCCGGCTTCACCCGGGTGGCGACCGAGGTCTTCGAGGTGCCGGACGACCGGGTGGCCGGCGCGGTGCTGCAGGTCGACCACGACGCCGCCGCGTTCGACGTCTACTCCCGGGCTGTCCGCGTCGACCTCGGGCTCGGGCCTGACACCCCTCGGCTGCCGGGGCCGCTCAAGGTGACCGACGCCACGGTCCGGGTCACCCCGTGAGGCGTCGCTGGTGGCGGTCCGCACCGGCCGCCTTCGCGGTGGCGCTGCTGGTGGCGGTCCTGGTCACCGGGGGTCAGGGCTACCTCTACTACGCCCAGCGGACGCCGGCGGCGGCGCTCGCCGCCCGGGTGGGCGAGAGCGTCACGCTCGCCGGCACCCAGGTGTCCGTCCGCTCCATCGCGGTCGCTGCGACGATGCCCGACACCGACGCCGGTGACCCTCCCGTCACGGGACCGGCCGGCTCGGTGCTGGTGCTCGTCACCTGGCAGCAGACGATCCTCGACGACACCGTCCCGCTCGACGCCCACTTCTGCGACGCGACCCTGGTCGCCGACGACGGCACCGTCTGGACCGACGACCTCGACTACACCTACGACCTCCGGCGCCCGCAGCGGCTCACCTGCTCGGGCACCGACGACGCGCCGTTGGCCCGGAACGTCCCGGTGACCGTCGGCGAGAGCTACGTCATCCCGGCGGGGTACGGGTCGCGGGTGACGTGGCGGCTCTCGTGGGACGACGACGCTCACGTGGTGGTGTTCTCACCCTGAGCTCGATCCCGCCGACGGCGGCCAGCGCGCGGTCGAAGCCCGCGGCGTAGAGGGCGATCGACAGCGGGGTGACGAGCAGTCCCGACAGCAGCGTCAGGACGGGATCGGTGGCCAGCGAGGCCGCCGCGCTGCGCGGGCCGAGCACCACCGAGGACGCGATGTCGAACCAGGTCTGCAGGCTGGTGATGAGGGTGGCCAGCAGGAGGTAGGCGCTCATGAACGCCGGACCGCTCCGGGCCACGAGCTGCAGGGCCTCGAGAACGGGTAGGTACTTGGTCCGGAGGTCGCCGGTCAGCAGGGCCGCGACCGTACGGGTGCGCCTGCCGCCGGGCAGGCGTCGACCCTTGATCCGGCCGGCCAGCGGGATCCCGGCCAGCAGGTCGCCACTGCCGAGGTTCCGCCAGCCGAGCACCGTGGCCGTCAGGGCCAACCACACCAGCGGCGGCACGACGGCGTGCCAGGCGCCGGGCAGCACCGTCCCGGTCACCTGGGCGACCAGCCCGGCCAGCGCGCGCGGGAGGGTGAGACCGAACGGCAGCGGCCAGCTCGGCAGCGCCGCCAGCAGCCGCTGCCACCCCTCGTCCAGCGCGGCGTAGGCGACCCGGCCACGCAGCCAGCTGCGCACCACCTTGCCGAGGATCACGAGCAGGGCGAAAACGCCGAACACCCAGACCGCCTCGGCCAGCACCCCGACCAGCCGCACGCCCAGCAGCGGCCGCCTCGCCGGCACCAGCCGCAGCGCCTGTCGGAGCACCCAGACCGCCACGGACAGCACGAGGTAGAAGCGCAGCCGGTCAGGAGCGAAGCTGATCGAGAAGCTCTGCGGGTCCAGCCCCAGCAGCCGGTAGTTCGTGCCGAAGAGCTCCGTCACCTGGTCGTCGACGAAGCCCCAGACCGCGTAGACCGCGAGGAAGGGGCCGACGGCGGCCGTCACCACCTCGAGCCGGCCCTCGCGGAGGACGACGCCGCCGGGGATCCGGCGCCTCGCCAGGGCGGCCGGGTCGGGGTCGAGGCCGGCCGGGGCACGCAGCGAGGGCTGCACCGTGTGGATCATCAGCACCAGCGCGACCAGGGTCGCCACCACCCCGAGGACGAAGACCACGGTGGCCAGCACGGGGTGGGTGGCGCCGAGCTTCGCCGAGGCCACCAGGCCCGCGGTGTGCACGGCGACGCCCAGGCAGAACCACGCGCTCAGGGTCCACAGGTGCCCCCGCCACAGCCGCAGCGTCTCGGCGGCCAGACCGAGCAGCTCGTCGAAGCCGCTCACGAGCCCAGCGGGGGGACCAGGAAGTCGAGCATCCGCGCCACCAGCAGCCGCCGTGAGTCGGCCCGGCGGTACTCGTGGCCCTCGCCGTCGAGCTGCAGGTACTCCACCGGGCGTCCCAGAGCGGTCAGCGCCGCGACGATCTGGGTGGCCTCGCCGAGGGGAACGTTGGTGTCGAGCTCTCCGTGCACCACCAGCAGCGGGACGTCGATGTTGGCCGCGGCGTGCAGCGGCGAGATGGCCCGCAGCAGCGCGTAGTCGCGCTCCGGGTCGCCGTACTTGCTGACGGCGGCCGCCGCGATCCAGGGCTCGGTGTCGTGGTAGAACGTGTGCAGGTCCGACATGCCGCAGATGTCGACCCCGGCGGCGAAGATACCGGGGGAGAAGGCGAGCATGGCCAGGGTCAGGTAGCCCCCGTACGAGCGGCCGGTGACCGCAATCCGGCCGACGTCGGCCACGCCGATCGCGAGCAGGTGGTCGCGGCAGGCCAGCACGTCGTCGAAGGCGTCGCGGCGGCCGTGCACGTCGTCGGCATGTACGAACGTGCGGCCGAACCCGGACGAGCCGCGGATGTTCGGGGCGAACACCGCGACGCCGGCGGCGACCATGGCCTGGTGCTGCGGGTTGAAGGTCGGCCGCTCCTGCGCCTCCGGGCCGCCGTGCAGGCTCAGCATCGCCGGCCCCGGCCCGACCTGGCCGGGAACCCGGTAGAGCCAGCCTGTCAGCGGCAGCCCGTCCCGGCCGGTGAAGGTCTCCAGGCTCGGCCGCACGAGCACCGTGTCCGGCAGCAACGGGGCGTTGGTCACCTGCGTCCAGGTCAGGCTGGCGGTGTCCAGGCTCCACAGCTCGCGGGGCCGCTCGGGACCCTCGACGCTCATCACGGCCGTGGAGCCGTCCCGGCTGAGCAGGGCGCCGGTGACCACCTGGCCCGGGACGTCGGGGACCGGCCGGGCGACCAGCGTCGAGGTGTCGAACAGCTGCAGCTCGCTGGCTCCGGCGACGTTCCAGACGAGCAGCAGCAGCCGGCCCGGGTCGTCGGCGTCCAGGCCCTCGAGCTCGGCGTCCTCGCGGGCGGCCAGCACGCCGGCCCGACCGCGCCAGCCCTGGGCACCCAACGGGACGGCCACGACCTGACGCCGGGGCAGGCCCGCGTCGGTGGAGACGTAGGCGATCAGGTCTTCCGGGTCCAGGTCCGGGGCCGGCCGGATGATCGCCCGGTCGGTCGACCCGAGGGCGGGGTAGGGCAGCAGGGGGAAGTCGGCGTCGGCGACGCGGTCGACGACCACGCAGAACTGCTTGCCGCGCTGGCCGTCCTTGACGATCACGAAGTCCTCGTCGACGCTCAGGTCCAGCACGCTGATCAGGTCGCCGGTGGCCAGCTCGGTGAGCGTGCCCGTGGACGGGTCGGCGAGGAAGCAGACCGTCGGGTCCCCGGCCTGCTCGCCGGGCAACGTCACGACCACGCGGTGACCGCTCCGCGTCCAGGGTCCCAGCTCGGCGTGCTGGTCGCGTGAGCCGGCGATGCACCGGGCCCCGCCACCGTCGGGACGGACCACCCACACCTGGGTCCGGACCCCGCCGTCGGTGGCCAGGCAGCAGGCCAGCCAGGCGCCGTCGGCGGACCAGTTGACCGAGACGACCGGGTCCTCGGAGAGCTCGACCATCCTCGGTTCGGGCGGGTCGCTGCGCGGCGGCAGCTCGTCCACCCAGACCCGCGGCACGCCGCTGCGGTCGCTGACGAACGCGATCCGCCGGCAGTCCGGGGTCAGCGTCGGGCCCCAGCTGCCCCAGGCGTCGACGAGAGTGTCCGCAAGAGTGGTGTTCGCGAGAGTGCCCTCCGCCAGCGTGCCGGCCTCGGCCTCGGCTCCGGCGACTCGGGTCCCCGTCAACCGAGGTCCCCCTCAGCCCACGTCATGGTGCTGCAGCCACATCTCGAGCAGGGCGAGCTGCCACAGCGCGTTGGAGCCGAGGGTGGTCCGGGTCCGGTTCGGGTCGGCGAGCAGTGCGTCCACGGTTCCGGCGTCGAAGAGGCCCCGTGCCAAGGCCCGGGGGTCGGTCAGGGCGTCGCGCACCCGGTCAAGATAGGGCCCTTCGAGCTGACGGATGGCCGGAACGGGGAAGTAGCCCTTGGTGCGGTCGATCACCTCATCGGGGACGACGCCCCGGCTCGCCCGCTTGAGCACGCCCTTGCCGCCGTCCGCCAGCTTGAGCTCGGGCGGGATCCGGCCCGCCAGCTCCGCCAGCTCGTGGTCCAGGAACGGCACCCGGGCCTCCAGTCCCCACGCCATCGTCATGTTGTCGACCCGCTTGACCGGGTCGTCGACCAGCATCACGGTGGTGTCGTTACGTAGCGCCGCATCGACGGCCGTCTCGGCCCCCGGCCGGCCGAACCCCTCGGTGACGAACGCCGTGGGCGCGTCGTGGTCCAGCAGCCAGTCCCGGTTCAGCATCGAGCTCATCGCGTCCCAGCGCCGGTCGAAGAAGACCTGGGAGTACGCCTCGACCGCGTCCGCCCGCGGCACCCCGGACAGCGGTGGGTACCAGTCGTAGCCGCCGAGCACCTCGTCGGCACCCTGACCGGACTGCACGACCTTGACGCTCTTACTGACGTCCTCGCTCAGCAGGTAGAACGCCACGCAGTCGTGGCTGACCATCGGCTCGCTCATCGCCGAGACCGTCGCGTCGATGCCCGGTAGCAGCCGCGAGCTGTCGATCTTGATCCGATGGTGGTCGGTCCCGAACCGCTGGGCGACCAGGGTCGAGTACTCGAACTCATCGCCCGACTCACCGCCCGCGGAGTCGAAGCCGATGCTGAAGGTCTTGAGATCGGTCTGGCCCATCTCGGCCAGCAGCGCCACCACCAGCGAGGAGTCGATGCCGCCCGACAGCAGCACCCCGACGGGCACGTCGGAGACCATCCGGCGGTCGACGGCCACCCGCAGGCTCTCCAGCAGCGCCGCCTCCCAGTCCTGCGACGTCCAGTCGGCCCGGTCGGGGTCGCGGCTGAAGTCGGGCGACCAGTAGCGGCGGTCGACGAAGGTACCGTCCGGCTCCACCACCCGGACCGTGGCCGGCGGCAGCTTCTTGATCCCGTTCAGGATCGTCCGCGGGGCCGGCACCACGCTGTGGAAGGTCAGGTAGTGCGAGAGGGCCGTCTGGTCGATCGAGGTGTCGGTGCCACCGCCGGCCAGCAGGGCGGGCAGCGTCGAGGCGAAGCGCAGCCGGTCGGGTGTCTGGTCCAGGTAGAGCGGCTTGATGCCCAGCCGGTCCCGGCCCAGGACGAGCCGGCCGCTGCGGTGCTCGTAGACGGCGAACGCGAACATGCCCAGGAAGTGGTCGACGCAGTCCAGCCCCCACTCGGCGTAGCCCTTGGCGATCACCTCGGTGTCGGAGGTGGAGAAGAAGGTGTGACCGAGGCCCTCGAGCTCGACCTTCAGCTGCTGGTAGTTGTAGATGCAGCCGTTGAACACCAGGGTCAGCCCGAGCGCGGTGTCCACCATGGGCTGGGAGCCCGCGGCGCTGAGGTCGATGATCGACAGCCGCCGGTGGGCCAGCGCGACCGGACCGCGGGCCCAGATGCCGTCCCCGTCCGGCCCCCGGTGCTCGAGGCAGCTGCCGATCCGCGCGCACGCCGCCACGTCCGCGCTCCGACCGTCGTACCTGATCTCACCGGCCAACCCGCACACGGGAACCCCTTTCGCACATCTCGGTCGTCGGTCCAAGTCTCATCGCGCGTCCTCCGGCGCGATGATCCAGGTGTCCTTCGCGCCCCCGCCGCGGGAGGAGTTGACCACGAGGCTGCCCTCGGGCGCCATCCGCGTCAGCGCCAGACCGGCCAGCCGGCAGTCGTCCGGGCCGGTTCCGCTGACGTACACGAAGGCCCGCAGGTCGACGTGCCGGGGCTCCAGCTGGCCGCCCTCCAGCGTCGGGTGGGACGACAGGGCGACGACCTCCTGCGCGACCCAGCCGGCCGGGTTGGCGGCGATCTCGGCCCGGCGTTCGGACACGGCCGAGGCGGCGGCGTCCGGGCCGATCAGCACGCCCAGGCCACCGTGGCCGTCGACCGGTTTGGTGACCAGCTCCCCGACCCGGTCCAGCACGATCCGGTACTCGGCGTCGTCGCTGGTCCGGTAGGTCGGCACCGACTCCAGGGTCGGGTGCTCGCCCAGGTAGTAGGCGATCAGCTCGGGGACGTAGCAGTACATCGCCTTGTCATCAGCCACCCCGTTGCCCGGGGCGTTGGCCAGCCGGACGCCACCCGTGGCGGCGACCTCGAAGATCTCGGCGCCGACCGCACGGCCGTCCTCGGCCACCAGGTCGACGAGCTCGACGTCCAGCCGCAGGTAGAGGGCGTCGACCCGGGTCCCGGTGCCGCGCTGCCGCACCTCACCGTCGGTCACCTCGAGGTCGTCGGCCTGGCAGAGCAGCAGCCCGGCCCGCTCGGCGAGCAGCCGGTGCTCGAACCACGCCGAGCTGTCCGGTCCGCTCGACAGCAGGGCGGGTACCGCGGCTTCGTCCAGGCCCGCGAGCAGGCCGCCTCGCAGCTCGGTCAGGGCGGTGGCCGGGTCGACCAGGGCCTCCGGCCGGGGCAGGTCGGGCAGCACCGCGTCCATCAGGTCCCGGATGGCCAGCGCGTACGCCGCCCCGCTGGGGTTGCGCAGGTTGTCCTCGAGCACCCGCCAGCCGCCGAACTCGTTGCGGACCAGGTCGAAGCCCATGATGGGCGCCCGGACCGTACCGGCGGGCAGCCGGAGCGCCTCCGGTCGCCAGCCGGGGGAGTCCTCGACCAGGTCGCGGGCCAGCATGCCGTCGCGGAGCAGCCGCTGTTCGCCGTAGACGTCCTGCAGGAACGACTCGATGGCCCGCGCCCGCTGGCTGAGTCCCGCGGCCAGCGCCTGCCACTCGTGCGGGTTGATGACGCGCGGGACCAGGTCGACGGCGAACCGACGCTGCTCACCCCCGACCCCGAAGGTCAGCCCCGCGTCGTCCACCCAGGCGTCGCGGCGCTGCGAGCGGGCCTGGACCTCGGCCTCGTCCAGCCTGCGGTAGAAGTCGATCACCTCGCGGTAGGCCACCCGGGGGGCCAGCCCGGGCCCGACCGCCTCGTCACCGGCGCGGGCACGGTAGCGGCGCAGGGCCGGGACGGCCGGCTCGGGACCCCCGGAGGGTCCGCGGGTCTCGGCGACCACCTGCGAGACGACGTCGCTGAGGAGCCCGCGTTCGGCGAACGCCGCCCGCTGCCGGTCGGCGCTGTTGCCGCGGGCCAGGGCGTTCTCGGCGAGCTCGCTGATCTCTTCCCAGTCCCCCATCTCCTGCAGCTGCGGTCGCAGCCGCGCGACCAGGGCACGGACGACCAGCCGCGCCGGGTGCGGCTTGGGGTGCCGCAGGTGGTCGAGCAGCTCACCGCTGAGCCCGGCCCGCGCGGCCCGCCAGACCGACGCCCGGTGCAGCGGCGCAGAGACCGGGACGAACGGGCGGCAGTTGGCGATGTCGACCTCGGCTGCCCGGACGGCCGCGCGGAAGAGGCCGGCGATCAGGATGGCGTCGTCGACGATGGGCGTCGCGTCGCAGACCCGTAGCTCCAGGGTGGGCGCGTGCGAGGACGGCCGGACGTCGAAGTAGGCCATCTTGGCGTCCGCGATGACGCCGGTGTTGATCAGGTCGGTGAGCAGGTCGTCGTACTCCTGCGCGGAGTGCAGGGGACCGGTCGCGCCGGCGCTCGGCCAGCGCTGCCAGATGATCGAACGGATGCTGGAGTAGCCGGTGTCCTGCTCGTTCCAGTACGGGGAACTGGCCGACAGCGCCAGCAGGACGGGCAGGTCCGGCGCGAGCCGCTGCATGATCTGCACCGCCAGGTCGCGGTTGCTGACCCCGACGTGGATCTGCAGCCCGCAGATCAGCTGCTCGTCCACGAGCATCCGGTACTGCTCCTGCATCCGCCCGTAGCGGCCGGTGGTGGTCAGCTCGAAGTCGGCGAACGCGGCCGTCGGGGCGGTGCCCACGGCGGCGATCCCGATGTTGTCCTCGGCGGCGACCTCGACCAGGCCCGAGCGCAGCCGGACCAGCTCCGACCGCAGGCCGGCGAGAGAGTCGACGACCTCGGTGTTGGTCTCGACCGTGGTCCGTTGGATCTCGGCCGAGTAGTTCTCCTTGGGCAGCCTGCTCAGCAGCTGGGGGGCCCGGGCGGAGAGCTTCCAGCTGTCCAGGTCGATCAGGTGCAGCTCTTCCTCGGCACCCAGCGTCAGTTCGGCACTCATCCGCAGGCAATCTAGCCAGCCCGTGTTACGTCGGGGTGACCCGCGCCTCTGGTTCGAGAGGCCTGCTCCGCTACCGGGTGGTGCGCGGGCGGCGGAAGCCGCGGACCAGCAGCAGCACGCCGACGATCGCCACCACGAGCCCGATGACGAGCCACTGGCGCTGTCCGGACATGCCGCTGCCCGGCATCAGGTTGGAGCCCTGGGCCGTCCAGACCCCCCCGATCAGCAGGGCGAGGACCCCGACCACGATGGTGACGATGCGTGCCGGACGTGAACTCACGGGTGCTCCTGGGGTCATCGGTCCGAGTTGCGGGCCTGCGACCAGACTAGATCGGCCGTCCGCGCGGGGAACCAGACACCGAGGAGATATCGGACACGTGGTCTGACGCGTCGGTTCGACGGGCTCTCAGCTCGGCGTAGGTCTGGTCGAGCAGCTCGGCCGGGCGGCCCAGCCCGCCGTAGGAGCCGGTGACCTCGGACAACCGGTCCGAGCGGCCCGCGACGGCCAGGAACTCCATCGACGTGGCGACCTGCATGGCGTGGTGCAGCAGGATGGTGTCCAGAGCCGCCACCCGGGCCTGCAGCCACGGGTCCCGGGGCCGGGGGAGCGCATCGCGGAGGGCGAAGAACCGTCGGACGAGCGGCCCGCCCCGGGGTGCGACCAGGCCGAGGTGCTCCCCGCGGCCCACCGAGACCAGCACCTCCTCGGCGGCGTCCTGCAGCAGGACCGCCTCGGCCACGATGGCGAAGACCGCGTCGGTCTGCTCCGGCAGCGACGGCTCGAGGGGAGCCAACCCGTCCACCAGCTGCACCCGCTCGAACCGAGCCCTGCGCTTCCGGGCCCAGGAGAGGACGCCCATGCCCGCCAGCGTAGCCACACCTGCCGGCGCGGCGGAGGGGCTCAGAGGTGCAGGTCGGCGTTGGTCAGCTGCTCGATCGTGTCGGGCTCGCCGACCAGCTTGACCTCGGCCACGGCCCCACGTCCGTGCGCGTAGAGCATCAGCTCGCTCGGCGCCCCGACCAGGGTGACGATCGAGGAGCCGCTGGTCGCCCGGATGGTCTCCGGCTCACCGGCCGGGCCGGCGCCCAGGTGCAGGGCCTCCAGCACGACCCCGACGGGGACCCGCCGGAACCACGCGCGGGCCAGCAGCTTGAGCCGGCGCCACATCCACTCCTCCACCTCGACCGGAAGGGTGCGGGAGGTCTGCGGCTGCGGGCCGGCGCGGCGGACGTCCTCGTGGTGCACGAAGTACTCGGTGGTGTTGGCGCCCTCGTCCACGCCCGGGATCGCGAAGACCGAGAGCCGTGCCGGACCCTTGCGGATCCGCTCCACCAGCTCCTCGAAGGGCCACCGCGCCCGGATCTCGGTCATCCGCCGCTCGAGCAGGCCCGAGAGCGGCTTGGCCAGGATGCCCGGGGCGCCGATCGGGTCCGTCTCGCGGATCCACAGGTGGACGGCCAGGTCGTGGGTGTCCCAGCCCTCGCAGAGCGTGGGCGCCTCCGGCCCGACCTGGTCCAGCAGGTCGCACAGCTCGGCGCGCTCGGTCTTGGCGAAGGTCACGAGACGTCATGCTAACGGTCCGGTCGGAGGGTCCCGTCGCCTCCACCGGCCGCATAACGCGTTCGCCCCGACCAACGCGGGCGTGAACAATGGGCCCGTGACCGACCAGCCCGACCCCGAATCCCGCCTCGACCCCGAGATCGCCGCCCTCCTCAGGCGCGACCCCGCCGGCCTCGTAGCCGCCGTGGTGCAGGAGGAGCGGACGCGGGACGTGCTGATGGTGGGCTGGATGGACGACGAGGCCCTGCACCGGACCCTGACCACGGGCCGGTCCACCTTCTGGTCGCGCAGCCGCAAGGAGTACTGGGTCAAGGGCGAGACCAGCGGCCACCGGCAGTGGGTGCGCGAGGTCCGGCTGGACTGTGACGGCGACACGCTGCTGGTCACCGTGCGGCAGGACGGGGCCGCCTGCCACACCGGCGACCGGACCTGCTTCGACGCGCGCCGACTGCCCGCGGTGGTCGCCGCCGGAGGCCGGCGATGAGGGTCGTCCCGGACCTGGACGGCTTCCGGAAGCAGGCGGCCGAGCGTCGGGTGGTCCCGGTGCACGCCCGCTTCCTGGCCGACGCGGAGACTGCCGTCGGCCTCTACACCAAGCTGGCCCGCAACGCGCCGGGCAGCTACCTGCTGGAGTCGGCCGAGCAGGGTGTCTGGTCGCGCTACTCCTTCGTCGGCGTCCGGTCGGTGGCCACGCTGACCGAGGCGGACGGTCAGGCCTGCTGGACCGGCCACGCGCCGGCGGGGATGCCCAGCGGCGGCGACCCGCTGGACGCGCTCCGGGAGACCCTCCGACTCCTGCACACTCCCCATGACCGCGAGCAGGGGGACGACCCCCTGATACCCCCGGCCACCAGCAGCGGGATGCCGCCGTTCACCTCGGGCCTGGTCGGCTACCTCGGCTACGACGCCGTCCGTCGGGTCGAGGTGCTGCCCGACAGCAACCCGAAGGACCTGGACATCCCCGAGCTGGCCTTCCTGCTGGTGGCCGACCTCGCCGTCCTGGACCAGCACGACGGCGAGGTCTGGCTGGTCGCCAACGCGATCAACTTCGACGACAGCCCCGACCGGGTCGACGAGGCCTACGCCGACGCGGTCGCCCGGCTGGAGGCGATGGCCGACCTGCTCGCCCGGCCGACACCCTCAGCCGTGGTCAGCGCGGCGTTCGACTCCTCGCTCCCGGTCCGCCGGCAGCGCACCCCGGAGGAGTTCCAGGCCGCCGTCCGCGCCGCGGTGGAGGAGATCCGCGCCGGCGAGGCGTTCCAGGTGGTGGTCAGCCAGCGCTTCGAGGTCGACACCACCGCCGACGCGCTCGAGGTCTACCGGGTGCTGCGGCTGACCAACCCCAGCCCGTACATGTACCTGCTGCGGCTCGCCGACGTCGACGGCCGCCCGTTCGACATCGTGGGCTCGAGCCCCGAGGCGCTGGTCACCGTCACCGGCGACACGGCGGTCACCCACCCGATCGCCGGCTCGAAGCCGCGGGGCGCGACCCCGGCGGCCGACGCGGCGCTGGAGGCCGAGCTGCTGGCCGACCCCAAGGAGCGCGCCGAGCACGTGATGCTGGTCGACCTCGGCCGCAACGACCTGGGCCGGGTCTGCGCTCCGGGCTCGGTCGAGGTGGTGGAGTTCATGGAGGTCCGCCGCTACAGCCACATCATGCACCTGGAGTCGACCGTCACCGGCCGGGTCGCGGCGGGGCGCAGCGCCCTCGACGTCGTGCTGGCGGCCTTCCCCGCCGGCACCCTCTCCGGTGCCCCCAAGGTGCGGGCAATGGAGATCATCGACGGCCTGGAGGTGTCGCGCCGCGGTCTGTACGGGGGGTTGGTCGGCTACCTCGACTTCGCCGGCAACGCCGACGCCGCGATCGCCATCCGGACCGCGCTGCTCAAGGACGGCACCGCCTACGTCCAGGCCGGCGGTGGGATCGTGGCCGACTCCGACGCCCCGACCGAGGACCAGGAGAGCCAGAACAAGGCCGCCGCGGTGGTCAGGGCCATCGCGGTGGCCCAGAGCTTCGAGCCGCTGCGGGTGGCCGGTGGCTGACCCGTCTCCTGGCCCGTCGCCGGTGGCTGGAGGCGCTCGGCTGCGTACGCGGGCGCTGGTCGCCGGCCTGGCCGGCGCCGCTCTGGCCCTGCTGGCCGGCGCCCAGTCCTGGTGGCGCGTCCGCAGCACCGGGGTGTCGGTCTCGTTCAGCGGCACCGCGACCACGGCCGGTCTGAGCCAGGCGCTGGGCGTCGTGGCCCTGGCCGGCTGGCTGCTGGTGCTGGTGCTCCGGCGCCGGGGGCGACAGCTGGTGGGTGTGCTCAGCGCCGTGACCGGCGCCGCCGTCGCCGTGCTGGGGGCGGTCCGGCCGCGACCCAACGCGGCCACCGTGCAGGCCGGGATCCGCGAGGTCAGCCTGGCCGACCAGTTCGCGCTCACTGCGTCGCTCTGGCCCTACGTCTACGCGGCGGCCGGGCTGCTGGTGCTGGCCGCCGGCGTCCTGGTCACCACGACCGCGGCACGGTGGCCGCAGCGCGCGGACCGCTTCAGCCGGGCCGCGGCCACGGCGCGGGTCACGGCGGCCGACGACCCGGCGGCGGTCTGGCGGGCCCAGGACGCCGGGCTCGACCCGACCGCCGAGGCCCGGACCGACCGACGCGATCTGTCGTCGACCGAGAGCCCACCCGATGTGCTTTCCGACGGCATCCGGGACACAATGGGCGACGGGCCCCAGACACGACCGCCGGAATGAGGACGTATGGCTGACAGCACGAGGACGCGGGTCGAAGGTGACACCGTGGGGGAGACCGAGTCCCGCTCGGCCGCCGGAGGTGACAAGCACGTCCACCACGGCCGGACCACCGCCGCGTGGACCGGCTCGTTGATCGCGATGCTCGCCACGATCATGGGCGGCATCGGCGTCATGATGCAGAACTGGGTGCTCTTCTGGGTGGCGGTTGCGGTGATGGTCGTGGGGCTCATCCTGGTCAAGGTCCTGCAGGTCCTCGGGCACGGCGCTCGCTGACGAGCTGATCAGACGTGGGTGCGCTCGACGACATCATCGCGGGGGTCCGGGAGGACTTGGCCCTCCGGCAGGAGCAGGTGCCCTTGCACCGGCTCAAGGAGCGGGTGCAGCACATCGACCCCGCCCTGGACCCGATGCCCGTGCTGCACGGTCCCGGGGTCTCGGTCATCGCCGAGGTCAAGCGCTCCAGCCCGAGCAAGGGACACCTCGCCGAGATCGGCGACCCGGCCTGGCTCGCGGGTGAGTACGAGGCCGGTGGCGCCGCCGCCATCTCTGTCCTGACCGAGGCCCGGCGCTTCTCCGGCAGCCTCGACGACCTGGTCCGGGTCCGGCTCGCCGTCGACGTGCCGGTGCTGCGCAAGGACTTCATCGTCACCGCGTACCAGCTGTTCGAGGCCCGGGCCGCGGGTGCGGACCTGGTGCTGCTGATCGTGGCCGCCCTGACCGACGACGAGCTCATCTGCCTGGTCGAGCGCGCCCAGTCGATCGGCCTGACCCCGCTGGTCGAGGTGCACGACGCCGAGGAGGTGTCCCGGGCGGTCGACGCCGGGGCCCGCATCATCGGGGTCAACGCCCGCAACCTGCGGACCCTCGAGGTCGACACCACCACCTTCGCCCGGACGGCGCCCACGATCCCGTCGGGGATCATCCGGGTGGCCGAGTCCGGCGTCCGCGGCCCGCACGACGTGATCGAGCTCGCCCGGGCCGGCGCGGACGTGGTGCTCGTCGGCGAGGCGCTGGTCACCGGTGGGGACCCGCGGCACGGCGTGGCCGACCTGGTCGCCGCTGGCGCCCACCCGGCCCTGCACCGCTCCTGAAACAACGACCTCCCCTGAGCCTTTCACCGTTTCCCCAAGCCTGTCGAAGGGGCTAGAGCCGGGTCCGCCCGGAGAATTCCGTGAGGAAGATCGAGTGAGCACCGACACCGTCCCGCCACCGGCCGACGAGGCGCAGTTCGCCACCCCGGACGCGTCTGGGCACTTCGAGCAGTTCGGCGGCAAGTTCGTCCCCGAGGCGCTCTACGCGGCGCTCGAGCAGCTGGACCATGAGTTCCGGACGGCCATGGTGGACCCGACGTTCCTGGCCGAGCTTTCCGGCCTGCTCGCCGACTACACCGGACGGCCGACTCCCCTCAGCGAGGCGGAGCGCTTCAGCCAGGCCTGCGCCCCGGCTGAGGGCCCGGCACCGCGGATCCTGCTCAAGCGCGAGGACCTCAACCACACCGGCTCGCACAAGATCAACAACGTCCTCGGCCAGGCCCTGCTGACCAAGCGGATGGGCAAGACCCGGGTGATCGCCGAGACGGGGGCGGGCCAGCACGGGGTGGCCACAGCGACCGCGGCGGCGCTGTTCGGGCTCGAGTGCACCGTCTACATGGGCAAGGTCGACACCGAGCGGCAGGCGCTGAACGTCGCCAGGATGCGGCTGCTCGGCGCGGAGGTGATCGCGGTCGAGTCGGGGACCCAGACGCTCAAGGACGCGATGAACGACGCGATGCGCGACTGGGTCGCCTCGGTCGACCACACCCATTACCTGATCGGCACCGTCGCCGGGCCGCACCCGTTCCCGATGCTGGTCCGGGAGTTCCAGCGGGTGATCAGCACCGAGGCCCGGGCCCAGGTGCTGGACCGTTACGGCCGGCTGCCCGACGCCGTCGCCGCCTGCGTCGGCGGCGGCTCGAACGCGTTGGGCATCTTCGCCGACTTCATCCCCGACGATGGCGTCGCGCTGTACGGCTTCGAGGCCGGTGGCGACGGCATGGAGACGGGCCGGCACGCCGCCACCATCTCCGCCGGCGAGGTCGGGGTGCTGCACGGCATGCGCACCTACGTGCTGCAGGACGAGGACGGGCAGACCAAGGAGTCACACTCGATCTCCGCCGGACTGGACTACCCGGGCGTCGGCCCCGAGCACTCGTGGCTCGCCGCGACCGGTCGGGCCCACTACGAGCCGGTGACCGACGCCGAGGCGATGGAGGCGTTCGGCCTGCTGTGCCGGACCGAGGGCATCCTGCCCGCCATCGAGTCGGCGCACGGGTTGGCGGGGGCGGTGCGGCTGGCCCGCCGATTGCCGCCGCGCGCCGACGGCCAGCCGGCCCTGATCCTGGTCAACCTGTCCGGTCGCGGGGACAAGGACGTCGACACCGCCATCCAGTGGTTTGACATCGACACCCGCGGCACCGGCTCGGAGTCCGGAGCGCCCGTGGGCACCGACCTCAGCAGCGAGGACGGGCTCGACCTCGGCCTGCAGGAGGACGGTCCGGCGAGCACCACCGGGGTGCAGCTGTGACGGCGTCCCCGCCAGGCGCCTTCGACCTCGGCCGGACCGGCCAGGTCTTCGCCGCGGCGAAGTCGGCGGGCCGGGGCGCGCTGGTCGGCTTCCTGCACGTCGGCTACCCCGACGTGCCGCAGTCACTGCGTGCACTGAGGGCACTCTGCGGCTCCAACGAGCGCCCAGGCGTCGACCTGGTCGAGATCGGGATGCCCTACAGCGACCCGATGATGGACGGCGTGACCGTCCAGCAGGCCGGGACCCGGGCGCTGGCTCGCGGGGTCCGCACCCGGGACGCCTTCGCCGCCGCCGAGGCCGTGGCGGCGACCGGGACGCCGGCCGTGGTGATGACCTACTGGAACCTGATCGAGCGCTACGGCGCCGACCGCTTCGCCCGGGACCTGGCCTCGGCCGGCGGCTCCGGCGCCATCACCCCCGACCTCACGCCCGACGAGGCGGCGGAGTGGCTGGCGGTCTCCGACGCGCACGGCCTGGACCGCATCTTCCTGGTCTCGCCGTCCTCGAGCGACGAACGGATCGCGGCCACCCTCGCCGCGTGCCGCGGCTGGGTCTACGCGACGGCCGTGATGGGCGTCACCGGCACCCGCACCTCGGTCTCCTCGGCTGCTCCGGAGCTCGTCCGCCGGATCCGCGCCATCGACCCGGACGCCGTGATCGGGGTCGGGCTCGGCATCTCCGACGGCGCCCAGGCGCGTGAGGTGACCGGCTTCGCCGACGCCGCCATCGTCGGCTCGGCCCTGGTTCGAACGCTGCTGGACGCGGAGGCCGCCGGCACCCCGGACGACCTGGAGGCGCTGCGCCGGCTGGTCGCGAACCTGGTCGACGGGGTCCGGACGGGCGCGCCGGCAGCGGGCCCGCGGCTGGTCACGGCGTGACCCGCCGCCCCGCCCTTGGGGCGGCGGCGCCCTGGGTCTCCACCGCGGCCCGACTGGTCCTGGCCGGGGTGTTCGTGGTCGCCGGTGTGACGAAGGCCGTCGACCCGTTGGGCTCGGTTGCGGCCGTCCGCGCGTACCGGCTGCTGCCGGCGGCGCTGGAGACGCCCGTGGGCTGGGGCCTGCCCTTCCTGGAGATCGTCCTCGGGCTCCTGCTGGGGGTTGGTGTCGGGACCCGGCTGACAGCCGGTGTGGCGGGCGTGCTGCTGGTGGGGTTCCTCGGCGGCGTCGCCTCGGCGGCGGCCCGCGGGCTGAGCATCGACTGCGGCTGCTTCGGCGGCGGCGGCGCAGTGGCGGCGGGGCAGACCCACTACACAGGCGAGATCCTGCGGGACACGGGCCTGCTGTTGCTCGCGCTGTGGCTCGTGGTCCGGCCGGCGAGCCGTGGGGCGCTGGCCCTGGGCCCGGCCAAGCCGCCACCGGTCGAGCTCGGCCGGTCCGCCCCCGAGCTGCGCGGTGTGCGGTGAGCGTCCGTGCCCGCGAGGCGGCGGCGCAGGCGGCCGAGCAGGCCGCGCGCCGGCGCCAGGACCGCAACGTGCTGCTGGCGGTGATGCTGACCCTGGTCGTGCTGGTGGTGGCCGGCGGGATCGGCTTCCAGGCGTACCGGACCAAGCGTGCACCGACCACCGCCCCCGACGTCGCCGCGGCCGTGAGCGAGGCGCCGCAGACCGTGACCGACGGCCAGCCGCTCCGCTTCGGGGCCGAGGCCGCGCCGGCCACGGTGACGCTCTACGAGGACTTCCACTGCCCGCACTGCGCCGACTTCGAGACCGAGCTCGGGCCGACGCTGACGACGGCCGTGGCCGAGGGCACCACCCGGCTCGAGCTCTACCCGATGTCCTTCATCGACGCCAGCTCCAGCGCCGCGGCCAACGCGGTCGGTTGCGCCGGCGAGGCCGGCTTTGCCTTCCCGTTCTACCTCGGCCTCTTCGCCAACCCCGCGTTGGAGTGGAACGACGCCCAGCTCGTCGACCTGGCGAGCCTGGTGGGGGCGGCACCCACGGACGCCTTCACCGACTGCGTCACCTCCCGCGCCAACGCCGGCTGGGTGACCTCGGTGAACGCGACCGCCGACGCCAAGGGCGTCACCCAGACCCCGACGATGTTCCTGGACGGCGCGCCGGTGGCCCTCGAGGGCCTGACCCCGGCCAAGCTGCAGGCCCTGATCGACGCCGCCTCGGGCGCGAAGTAGGAGGCGACCGTGCCCCAGACCATTCCTGCGCCGATGCCGCAGTTCATCCCGAGCCCCAGCTCGAGCGTGTGGCACCTCGGTGCCTTCCCGCTGCGCGCGTACGCGCTGTGCATCATCGCGGGCATCATCGTGGCGATGGTGATCGCCAACCGCCGCTGGCGGGCCCGCGGCGGGTCGGCCGACGGCCTGGAGACCGTCCTGGTGCTGGCCATCCCGTTCGGGATCATCGGCGCCCGGCTCTACCACGTGATCACCGACTACGAGCTCTACTTCGGGCCCGGGCGGCATCCCGTGGACGCACTCAAGATCTGGAACGGCGGCCTGGGCATCTGGGGGGCCGTGGCCGGCGGCGCGCTCGGCGCCTACCTGGTGGCCCGACGCCGAGGCATCCGGTTCCCGGCGCTGCTCGACGCCTGCGCCCCGCCGCTGCTGGTGGCCCAGGCCATCGGGCGGCTCGGCAACTGGTTCAACTCCGAGCTCTTCGGACGGCCGACGACCCTGCCGTGGGGCCTGGAGATCGCGCCGCAGTTCCGGCCCAGCGGCTACGGGGAGTACGCGACCTTCCACCCGACCTTCCTCTACGAGCTGCTGTGGAACCTCGCCATGGCCGTGGTCCTGATCCTGGTGGACCGCCGCTACCGCCTGGGCCACGGCAAGGTCTTCGCGCTGTACGTGATGCTCTACTCGGCCGGCCGCTTCTGGATCGAGGCGCTGCGGATCGACACCGTCAACCGGATCGGTGGCTTCCGGCTGAACAACTACACCGCCGCGATCGCCTTCGTCGTCGCGCTGGCGGTACTGGTCTGGCTGGTCCGCAACCGGCCCGGCCGCGAGGACGTCGTCGAAGCCGGCGCACCGAGCGGGCCCCTGATCCCTCAGCCTGTCGAGGGGCCGGAGCCTGTCGAGGGGCCGGAGCCCGTCCAGGGGCAGGAACCGGCCGCCGAGCCGGCCGCCGGCGCCGAGCCGGAGCCGGACGCCGAAGCCGAGGTGTCCAGATCGGGCCGCTCGGCTGGTGATGTCGGGGCCACTGACTAGGCTCGGCCCGGGCCGTTCGGTGATCGCAACTATTGCGGCGCGTGGTCAGAACACTCTGCGTTAGCCTTTCCCCACCTTCGGGCCATCGTCGTCCCTCCTGCGGTCCCCGCTGCTCGTGCTCCACCCCGGGGGGAACGCGCCCAAGCCGTTCGCCACGACCCCGGACCCGAGCCCGCCCGGCTCACCGGCTTCGACCACGGAGGTTCCCTCATGACCGCTGCCCCTGCCCCTTCGCCGGGTCCCCGGTCGTGGTCACAGCGTGCCGAGGGCCTCTACGACCCGACGTTCGAGCACGACGCCTGCGGGGTCGCCTTCGTGGCCACGCTGACCGGCGTCGCCAGCCACGCCATCGTCCGCCAGGGCCTGGAGGCGCTGCGCAACCTCGACCACCGCGGAGCCACCGGCTCGGACCCGCTGACCGGTGACGGCGCGGGCATCCTGATGCAGGTACCGGACGCGTTCCTGCGTGCCGAGGTCGACTTCGAGCTGCCGGCGGCCGGCGCGTACGCGGTGGGGCTGGCCTTCCTGCCCACCGACTCCGAGGCCGGGGCCCGGGCCAAGGCCGGCATCGAGCAGATCGCGGCCGAGGAGGAGCTGACCGTCCTCGGCTGGCGGCGGGTGCGTACCGACGACTCGTCGCTGTCGAACCTGACCCGGTCGAACATGCCGTACTTCGAGCAGCTGCTCGTGGCCGGTCGGCAGGGACAGAGCGGGCTGCCCCTGGAGCGGATGGTCTACTGCCTGCGCCGCCGCGCCCAGCACGAGACGGGGGTCTACTTCTCCTCCCTCTCCTGCCGCACGCTCGTCTGGAAGGGCATGCTCACCACCGAGCAGCTCGAGCTGGTCTTCCCCGAGCTGCTGGACGAGCGGATGGCCAGCGCCCTGGTCGTCGTGCACTCCCGCTTCTCGACCAACACCTTCCCGGCCTGGGAGCTCGCGCACCCCTTCCGGATGATCGCCCACAACGGCGAGATCAACACCGTCAAGGGCAACCGCAACTGGATGCGGGCGCGGGAGACGCTGCTGCGCTCGGACCTGATCCCTGGCGACCTCGAGCGGCTGTTCCCGATCTGCACGCCAGACGCGTCGGACTCGGCCTCCTTCGACGAGGTCGTCGAGCTGTTGCACCTCGGCGGCCGCTCGCTGCCGCACGCGATGCTGATGATGATCCCGGAGGCCTGGGAGAACAACGCGGTGATGGACCGGGCGCGCAAGGACTTCTACGCCTTCCACTCCTGCCTGATGGAGCCCTGGGACGGGCCGGCCGGCGTCGTCTTCACCGACGGCACCCAGGTCGGGGCCGTCCTCGACCGCAACGGGCTGCGTCCGGGCCGCTACTGGGTGACCGACGACGGTCTCGTGGTGCTGGCGTCCGAAGCCGGCGTCCTCGACATCCCCGCCGAGAAGATCGTGCAGAAGGGCCGGCTGCAGCCGGGCCGGATGTTCCTGGTGGACCTCGACCAGCACCGGCTGATCTCCGACGAGGAGGTGAAGGCCGACCTCGCCGCCGCCGCCCCGTACGGGGAGTGGCTGGTCGGCGGCCGCATGCGGCTGAAGGACCTGCCCGACCGCGACCACGTCGTCCACACCCACGCCTCGGTCACGCGGCGTCAGCAGGTGTTCGGCTACACCGAGGAGGAGCTGCGGCTGATCCTGGCGCCGATGGCCTCCGGTGGCGCCGAGGCGATCGGCTCGATGGGGACCGACACCCCGATCGCGGCGCTGAGTGAGAAGCCGCGACTGCTGTTCGACTACTTCTCCCAGCTGTTCGCCCAGGTGACCAACCCGCCGCTGGACGCGATCCGCGAGGAGCTCGTCACCTCCCTGTACAACACGATCGGCCCGGAGCAGAACCTGCTGGCCCCCGGCCCGGCCTCCTGCCGACGGCTGGTGCTGCCCTTCCCGGTGCTCGACAACGACGCGCTGACCAAGATCGTCAAGATCAACCGGGACGGCGACCTGCCCGGCTACTCCACCTACGTCGCCCGCGGCCTCTACGAGGTGAGCGGCGGGGCGGAGGCGCTGAGCGCCAAGCTCGACCAGCTGTGCGCCGAGATCTCGGCGGCGATCGAGGGCGGCGCCCGGATCATCCTGCTGTCGGACCGGCACTCCAACGCCGAGCTCGCGCCGATCCCGTCGCTGCTGTTCACCGCCGCCGTCCACCACCACCTGGTGCGGGAGAAGACGCGCACCCAGGTGGGCCTGGTCGTCGAGGCCGGTGACGTCCGCGAGGTGCACCACGTCGCGCTGCTGATCGGCTACGGTGCGGCCGGGGTCAACCCGTACCTGGCCATCGAGAGCGTCGAAGACCTCTCCCGCAGTGGTGTCTACACCTCCGTCGAGCCCGAGGTCGCCGTGACCAACGTGGTCAAGGCGCTCGGCAAGGGCGTCCTCAAGGTGATGAGCAAGATGGGCGTCTCGACCGTCGCCTCCTACACCGGGGCCCAGATCTTCGAGGCGCTCGGCCTGTCCCGTGAGGTCGTCGACCGCTACTTCACCGGCACCACCTCCAAGCTCGGCGGGGTCAGCCTGAGCGAGATCGCCGACGAGATCCGGGCCCGGCACCTGCGCGCCTACCCGGCTGACGGCATCCCGCTGGCGCACCGGTTGCTGCCGGTCGGCGGGGAATACCAGTGGCGCCGGGAGGGCGAGCCGCACCTGTTCGACCCCGAGACGGTCTTCCGGCTGCAGCACTCCACCCGCTCGGGCCGCTACGACATCTTCAAGCAGTACACCGCCCACATCGACTCCCAGGCGGAGCGGTTGATGACGCTGCGCGGGCTGCTGAAGTTCCGCGACCGGACGCCGGTCCCGATCGAGGAGGTCGAACCGGTCAGCGAGATCGTCAGGCGCTTCTCGACCGGGGCGATGTCCTACGGCTCCATCAGCCTGGAGGCGCACCAGACGCTGGCCATCGCCATGAACCGGCTGGGCGGCAAGTCCAACACCGGCGAGGGCGGCGAGGACCGCGACCGGCTCTACGACCCGGAGCGCCGTTCGGCGGTCAAGCAGGTGGCTTCGGGCCGGTTCGGGGTGACCTCGGACTACCTGACCAACGCCTCCGACATCCAGATCAAGATGGCCCAGGGCGCCAAGCCCGGCGAGGGCGGCCAGCTGCCCGGCCAGAAGGTCTACCCGTGGGTGGCCAAGACGCGGCACTCCACGCCCGGCGTCGGGCTCATCTCACCGCCGCCGCACCACGACATCTACTCCATCGAGGACCTCAAGCAGCTGATCCACGACCTGAAGTGCGCCAACCCGTCCGCGCGGGTGCACGTCAAGCTGGTGGCCGAGGTCGGCGTCGGCACGGTGGCGGCCGGGGTCTCCAAGGCCAAGGCCGACGTGGTGCTGATCTCCGGCCATGACGGCGGCACCGGTGCGGCGCCGCTGACCTCGCTCAAGCACGCCGGCGGCCCCTGGGAGCTCGGTCTCGCCGAGACCCAGCAGACCCTGTTGATCAACGGGCTGCGGGACCGGATCGTCGTCCAGGTCGACGGCCAGCTCAAGACCGGCCGGGACGTGATCATCGGCGCCCTGCTGGGGGCCGAGGAGTTCGGCTTCGCCACCGCGCCGCTGGTGGTGAGCGGCTGCATCATGATGCGGGTCTGCCACCTGGACACCTGCCCGGTGGGCGTCGCCACCCAGAACCAGGAGCTGCGGGCCAAGTTCTCGGGCAAGCCGGAGTTCGTGGTCAACTTCTTCGAGTTCATCGCGACGGAGGTGCGCGAGCACCTGGCGGCGCTGGGCTTCCGGACGCTGGCCGAGGCCGTCGGCCAGGTCGGGGTGCTCGACACCGTGCCGGCGGAGGAGCACTGGAAGGCCCACGGGCTGGACCTCGCGCCCATCCTGCACGCGCCCGAGCTGCCCGAGGGCACGCCGAGACGCAACGTCACCGGCCAGGACCACGCGCTGGAGATGGCGCTGGACCAGATGCTGATCGACCTGTGCCGACCGGCGCTGACCTCCGGTGAGGCCGTCCGCGCCTCGCTCAAGATCCGCAACGTCAACCGGACCGTGGGAACCATCCTGGGCCACGAGGTCACGCTCGCGACCCAGGGCGAGGGGCTGCCCGACGGGACGATCGACCTCACCTTCACCGGCTCGGCCGGCCAGAGCTTCGGGGCGTTCGTGCCCGCCGGCATCACGCTGCGGCTCGAGGGCGACAGCAACGACTACCTCGGCAAGGGGCTGTCCGGCGGCCGGATCGTGCTGCGGCCCGACCGTGCCGCAGGCTTCGTGGCGGCGGAGAACATCATCGCGGGGAACGTGATCGGCTACGGCGCGACCTCCGGTGAGATCTTCATCGCCGGCATGGTGGGGGAGCGGTTCTGCGTCCGCAACTCCGGCGCTCTGGCGGTCGTCGAGGGGACCGGTGACCACGCCCTGGAGTACATGACGGGTGGGGTGGCCGTGATCCTGGGCAGCACCGGGCGCAACGTCGCCGCCGGCATGTCCGGCGGCATCGGCTACGTCCTCGACCTCGACGAATCGCTGCTCAACCGCGACCTGGTCGACGCCCTCGAAGTCAGCGACGCCGACGGCGAGCTGCTGCGCGGGCTGGTCAGCCGGCACCAGGAGGAGACCGGCTCCGAGGTGGCCGCCGCGCTGCTCGGGGACTGGGCGACAGCCCAGGGCCGGTTCCGCAAGGTCCTGCCCCGCGACTACGCCCGGGTGGTCGCCGCCCGCGAGCAGGCCGAGTCCGAGGGTCTGGACGACGAGACCACCACCGTCAAGATGATGGAGGCAGCCAAGTCGTGATGCGTCCTGAGCCTGTCGACAGCCTCGAAGAGGCTGCGCCTTCCCTGACCCACCCGAAGACGAAGGACCACGAGAATGGCTGACCCCCGGGGTTTCCTGAGCACGCCGCGCAAGGTCGCCGAGCGGCGGCCGGTGGCCCAGCGGATCCACGACTGGCACGAGGTCTACCCCGGCACGCCGGGGCGCGCGCTGCTGCCGATCATCTCCGAGCAGGCGGGCCGCTGCATGGACTGCGGCATCCCGTTCTGCCACACCGGCTGCCCGCTCGGCAACCTCATCCCGGAGTGGAACGACCTCGTCTGGCGCAGCGACTGGGACGAGGCGCTGGAACGGCTGCACGCGACCAACAATTTCCCCGAGTTCACCGGCCGGCTCTGCCCGGCGCCGTGCGAGACGGCCTGCGTGGTCGGGATCAACCGTGACCCGGTGACGATCAAGAACGTCGAGGTCGCGATCATCGACAAGGCCTGGGACGAGCACCGCGTGCTGCCCCAGCCGCCCGAGTGGCACACCGGCCGGACGGTCGCCGTCATCGGCTCGGGTCCCGCCGGGCTGGCGGCCGCGCAGCAGCTGACCCGCGCCGGCCACACCGTCGCGGTCTTCGAGCGTGCGGAGGAGCCGGGCGGTCTGATGCGCTTCGGCATCCCCGAGTTCAAGATGGAGAAGGCCGTCCTCGACCGCCGGATCCGCCAGATGAAGGACGAGGGCACCAACTTCCGCTGCGGTGTCGAGGTCGGGGTCAAGATCACCGGGCCCCAGCTGAAGGAGCGCTACGACGCGGTCGTCCTCGCCGTCGGCTCGACCATCGGTCGCGACCTGCCCGTTCCGGGCCGGGAGCTGAACGGGATCCACCAGGCGATGGAGTTCCTGCCCGGGGCCAACCGGTACGCCCGCGGCAAGGTCGACGCGCCGGCGATCAGCGCCCACGGCAAGCACGTGGTCATCATCGGCGGCGGCGACACCGGCGCCGACTGCCTGGGGACGGCGATCCGGCAGGGCGCCGCGTCCATCCGGCAGCTGGAGATCATGCCCACCCCGCCCGAGGAGCGTCCGGCGCACCAGCCCTGGCCCACCTACCCGATGACCTATCGGGTCTCCTCGGCGCACGAGGAGGCGGGGGAGCGGGTCTACTCGGTCAACACCTCCAGGTTCAACGGCGACGAGAACGGCCAGGTGACCTCGCTGACCATGTCCGAAGTCGTCTTCGAGGGCGGCAGGCTGACCCCGGTCGAGGGCACCGAGCAGGAGATCCCGGCCGACCTCGTGCTGCTGGCCATGGGCTTCGTCGGTCCCGAGAAGGACACCGTCGTCGCCCAGCTGGGGGTCGGTCTCGACGAGCGCGGGAACGTCCGCCGCGACCTCGACTACGCCACCGACGTCGACGGTGTCTTCGTCGCCGGGGACGCCGGCCGCGGCCAGTCGCTGATCGTCTGGGCCATCGCCGAGGGCCGCGCCTGCGCCGCCGGGGTCGACCAGTACCTGTCCGGCTCGACCAAGCTGCCCAAGCCGATCCCGCCGACCGCCCGCCAGATGATGGTCTGAGGGGCCCTCATCCCGTGACGACTGACGACGTGCCGCAGCTGCGCCAGGTGGTGCTGGACACGACCGACGCCCGTGCCCTGGCGGAGTTCTACCGCGAGCTGCTCGGCCTGGCCTACCGGCCGGGCGACGAACCGCCGTCCGCGGGCGAGGACGACGAGCGCGGTCGCGACTGGCTGGTGCTGCGCGGCGCGGGTGCCGGGCCGGACGGCGGGGACGCGACGAGCATCGCGTTCCAGCAGGTCGAGCAGCTGCCGCGGGTCACCTGGCCCGAGGGGGAGCACCCGCAGATGCTCCACCTCGACCTGACGGTCGGCGACGCCGACGCTCTGGTCCGGCAGCGTGACCGGGCGACCACCCTGGGTGCCCGCGTGCTGTGGGACCGCTTCGACGACCCGGACGAGCCGCTGTACGTCTTCGCCGACCCGGCCGGCCACCCGTTCTGCATCTTCGTCGCCTGACCGGGAGTGCGCGGATCGCGGTTCTCCCGGCCGGTCAGCCGCCATTCCCGCACAGTCGACGGATGACGGGTAGCACCCCGCCGCGACGGAGTTCAACGGAAACGGCACACTGTGGCCCGACCGTCCCGTCGCCTGTGAAGGGTTTCGCCATGCCCCACGTCCACCCCGCCGGCCGCCGGCTGAGCGCCATGCTCGCCGTCACCGCGCTCTCCGTCCTGCTGCTCAGCCCGGCGGCCCAGGCCGCCCCGACGTCCTCAGCTCACCGTCCAGACGCCGCTCCGTCGGTGGCGACGCCGGCCGGGGCGGTCAAGGCGAAGAAGACCGGGACCGTCCCGGTCCGGCTGATCTCCTTCAACGACCTGCACGGGAACCTCGAGGCGCCGGGCGGCTCCTCGGGCCAGGTGACGCTGGCTGACGGCACCAAGGTCGACGCCGGAGGAGCCGCGTACCTGGCCACCCGGGTGAAGCAGCTGCAGTACGGCCACAACTCCCTGCTGCTCAGTGCCGGCGACAACATCGGGGCCTCCCCGCTGGCGTCGGCCCTGTTCCACGACGAGCCGACCATCGACGTGCTGAACGCGATGGGCGTGCGCGCGTCCGTGGTCGGCAACCACGAGTTCGACGAGGGGCTCGCCGAGCTGCGGCGGATCCAGCTCGGGGGCTGCCAGGTCCCCGACGGCTGCCAGTTCCGCACCTCCTACGCCGGCGCCGACTTCCCCTACCTCGGGGCCAACGTCCGCTTCGACACCGGCAAGCAGGCCTTCTCACCGTTCAGCATCCAGAAGGTCGGCGGGGTCAAGGTCGGCGTCATCGGCGTCACCCTGAAGGGTCTGCCGGAGGTCGTCACCCCGACGGCCGTCTCCGGCCTGGAGTTCACCGACGAGGTCGCCGCGATCAACCGCAGCTCGAAGCTGCTGCAGAAGATGGGCGTCAAGGCCCAGGTCGTGCTGATGCACCAGGGCGACGAGACGACCGGCCTCGGCGGACCGAACGCCTGTCAATTGGGCAGCGAGCAGCTCGCGCACCAGATCGCCACCAAGGCGACTGCCCGCGTCGATGCGTTCTTCGCCGGGCACACCCACCAGGCCGAGCGGTGCACGGTGCGCGACCCGTTGGGTCGGCCCAGGCCGCTCATCCAGGGTCTCTCCTTCGGCCGTCTGCTCTCCGTGGTGGACGTGCGGGTCAGCCGGAGGACCCACGACGTCGTCCGCAGCCGCACCACGGCCAGGAACGTCGTCGTCACCCGCACCGTGACCCCCGACGCGACGGTGAAGGCGATCGTCGACCGGGCGGTCACGAAGTCGGCCCCGCTGGCGAACCGGCAGATCGGCAGCACCACGCAGGTGCTGCTGGGCCGGGGCAGTGACGCCCCGGAGAAGCCGCTCGGTGACGTGATCGCGGACGCCCAGCTCGCCGCGACCACCGGTAACGGCGCCCAGATCGCGATCACCAACCCGGGGGGCATCCGCGGTGACCTCGACGCCGGACCGGTCACCTACGGCGAGGCCTTCACCGTCCAGCCGTTCGCGAACATCATGCAGACCATCACCCTGACCGGCGCGCAGCTCAAGGCGGTGCTCGAGCAGCAGCAACAGACGGCGGGCGCCGATCCGACCTGGCTGCAGGTCTCCTCGACCCTGCACTACACGTGGACGACCTCGGCGGCGCTCGGCTCGAAGGTCTCGGCCATCACCGTGGCCGGGCTGCCGGTCAACCCGACGGCCTCCTACCGGGTCTCGGTGAACAACTTCCTGGCCGCCGGCGGCGACGGGTTCACCGTCTTCGAGGCCGGGACCGACCTGACGGGCGGCCCGATCGACCTGGACGCGCTCGTGGACTACCTGGGCGACCACCCGAACCTGTCGGCTCCGGCGGCGAACCGCATCAACGTCGTCGGCTAAGCCACGTCCTAAGCCGAGGCACCGGTGTAGCGGCGTAGCGCCACCAGCCAGAAGGCTCGGGACGCGACCAGGAACAGCACCGCGACACCCACCGACCCGGCAGCTCCGCCCACGGAGAGCTGCCCGGTCAGGGCCTGGGCCGGGACCGTCACGGCGAACGCGATCGGCACCACGAAGGTGAGCACGGGCCGCATCCAGCCGGGGAAGATCGGCACCGGCCAGCGGCCGGCGTTGCCGAACAGTGCCTGGAAGATGACCAGGATGTTGTCGAGCTTGACGAACCAGAACGCGCAGGTCGACAGCAGCAGCAGGAAGCTGTAGACCGTCGCGAAACCGGCCAGCAGCGTCACCGCGAAGAGCACCACGGCGGCGGGGTGCAGCGTCGCCCCGATCCTGCTGAGCCCGAAGCCCACGACGCCCAGCCCGACCACCACGTCGGTGAGCGCCTGCGGGGACATCACCCGGGCGCTGGCCAGCAGCTGGGCGTCGGCCGGCTTGGTGAGCACGAAGTCGAAAGTGCCCAGCCGGATGCCCTCCATCATCGCCTCCATCGACGGCCGGATCACCACCCCGACCAGCCCGCTGATGAAGAAGTGGACGCCGACCAGCACCAGCAGCTGGTCGGCGGTCCAGCCGCGCAGGTCCGCGGTGTTGCCGAACACCACCGAGAGCGCCAGCACGGCCGTGACCAGACCGACGCCCGCGTTGACCACCGCGATGGCGAAGTCCGAGCGGTACTGGAGGAGGTTGGCCACCCCGATCGACAGGAAGGCCCGCAGCACGCGGAGGGAGTGCACGTCAGGCTCCGACCGCGCTGTACCGGCGCGTCGCCCGCGCCCACAGCAGCCGCAGCGCGACCAGGGCGACCACGACCCAGACCAGCTGGACGCAGTAGCCGAGCAGCAGGTCAGCCCCGCTCCGGCGGCCGAGCAGCACCTCCACGGGGAACGCGAGTGTCCAGGGGAACGGCGTCCACGCGGCGAGGGTCTGCGCCCACGCCGGGAGCACCGACAGCGGCGCGAACTGGCCACCCAGGAAGGTGAACAGGGAGAAGAACACGGTGTTCAGGGCCGACACCTTGGTCAGCCAGAAGGCGGCCAGGGCGACGCACCACTCGAGGACGAAGCGCAGCACCATCGCCAGCAGGAGGGCGGGCAGGAAGGCCAGCACGGTCCGGGGCGTGGTGGCGGACAGGTCGGCGCCGAACACCAGTCCGAGGAGGACCGCGGCCGGCAGGATGCCGACCAGCCCCACGAGCTTGTAGGTGAGGTTCTCGCAGACGTCGTTGTGGATCGGGTGCACGGGCCGCAGCAGCAGGGGCGAGAAGGTGCCGTTGCGGATCCGGTACTCGAACTCCCACATGTGCCAGATGAAGGTCAGGTGGTCCACGACCATCATCACCAGGAAGTACGCCACGAACTGCGCGGCGTCGTAGCCGCCGGTGCTGCCACCCGCAGCAACACTGCGCCAGACCACGATGAAGACCAGCGGGGAGATGATGCTGGTCAGCACCCAGATCGCCGCTGCGCCGCGGTAGGCCAGGTTCGCCGCCAGCGTGGACGCGAGCTGGCGTCGGTAGTAGGCGGCCAGCGCGGACGCCGAGAAGCGCTCGAGCTCCCCGGGGAGGTCGCTCACGCGCTCTCCGGCCCCGCGGGCGAGGCGAACACGTCCTCGATCACCCGCTCGATCGGTGGGTCGGTGATGGTCAGGTCGATGACGGCCAGCCGGTCCAGCAGCCGTGCGGCGGCGGCCGGCGCACCGACCTTCGGCACCCGTACGGTCGCGCTGGTCGCGGACCGCTCGACCACCTCACCTCCCGCCAGTCCGGCCAGGTCGACACCCTCCAGGTCGTGCCCCTCGGCGACCTCGACGCTCAGCAGCTTGTCCGCCGCGAACCGCGCGACCAGAGCCGAGAGGTCGCCGTCGAACAGCAGCCGGCCCCGGTGGATCACCACGACCCGACGACAGAGCGCCTCGACGTCGGCCATGTAGTGGCTGGTCAGCATCACGCAGGCGCCGGTGCGGGCGTTGTAGTCGGCGACGAATGCGCGGATCCTTCGCTGCATCGCCACGTCCAGCCCGATGGTCGGCTCGTCGAGGAAGAGCACCTGCGGGTAGTGCAGCAGCGAGCCGGCGATCTCGCACTTCATCCGCTCCCCGAGGCTCAGGTTGCGCACGGGTACCCGGAGCAGGTCGCCGAGCTCGAGCAGGTCGGTCAGCTCGGCCAGCCGGCGGCTGAAGTCGACCGGCCCGATCCGGAAGATCGCCTGGTACAGCCGGTAGGTGTCGAGCACGGGGATGTCCCACTGCAGCTGGTTGCGGTTGCCCATCACCAGGGCCATCCGGCCGAGGTAGTCCCGGTCGCGCCGCCACGGGGTGAAGCCCAGGACCTCCGCGGTGCCGGCACTCGGGTGCAGCAGCCCGGCGAGCATCTTCAGCGTCGTGGTCTTGCCCGCGCCGTTGGGGCCGAGGAAGCCCACCACCTCACCCGCCTCGACCCGGAAGTCGACGCCGGCCACCGCGTGCACCTCTCGCGTCCGCCGGTGCGCGAGCGAGGCCAGCGCGGCCCGGACGCCGCCATCCCGCTCGGGCACGACGTAGGTCTTGCCGAGCCCCTCGACCGTGATTGCCGCCACGGAGGAGATCCTGCCCTACGCCACTGACAGGGGGTGGTGCTCAGCCCCCCGCGGCCAGCGCCTCGCGGGCCGTGCGCGGGGCGTGTCCGAGCAACGTCTCCAGGAGCGGGTCGACCTCGGCGAAGAATCCCTGCTGGGCGGCCTCGTAGAAGGCGAGGAACGCCGGCCGGCCGGCCGCGGTCTGTGCGGCACTCCACTCCTGGGGGTCCACGACCGCGCAGGTGACGGGCCGGCCGGTCAGCTCCGAGGCTGTCCGGGCGAGGTCGGAGAAGGTGGGCGCGGCGCCGGCGGTGAGGGTGACCGGGCCGTCGTAGCCACCCTCGGACCCCAGGATCACCGCGGCCGCCTCGGCGGCGTCCTCCCGGGCGGTCCAGGACACCGGGCCGTCGGCAGGCACCTCGATCCTGCCGGTCTCACGCCACGGGCCGGTCAGCCAGCCGATGCTGTGGGCGTAGAAGCCGTTCCGCAGTGACGTCCACGCGGTGCCGGACGCGGCGAGGAGCTTTCGGTGGCGAAGTGCTCGCGTCCAGGGCCGAAGGGGTTGTCGGGGGCGGCGGCCTGGTGGCTGGTGTAGACGATCCGGCCGACGCCGGCCTCGACCGCAGCCTCGACGGCGTTGCGGTGCAGAGCTACCCCATCGGCGTGCAGGTCGTTCT
Source organism: uncultured Friedmanniella sp. (assembly GCF_964244285.1). NCBI lineage: Bacteria > Bacillati > Actinomycetota > Actinomycetes > Propionibacteriales > Nocardioidaceae > Friedmanniella > uncultured Friedmanniella sp. Next base: position 337,557 of record NZ_CAXTHT010000004.1, on the reverse strand, counting down.
GGGACACGAGCAGCAGCTGGTCGCCGCCGACGAAGGCGCTGCGCAGCGAGCCGGGGTCGCCGTAGTCGGCCCGCCGGACGACCACGCCCCGGTCGGCGAACCGTCGCGCTCGGGCCGGGTCGCGGACCGCGACGACGAGCTCGCTCGGCGGCGTGCGCTCCAGGAGGTGGTCGATGGTGGCGCCGTTGAGTGCTCCGGTCGCTCCGGTCACGACGATCATGTGGACATCCTCGAATCGTTGATATCGCTGAAGAGATTCCAACGGTAACACTCTCGGTAGCAGCGCTACGTTACCGTTGGTCCATGAGTGCTGCGGGTGATCGTCGCGCCGAGGCGCGGGCTCGCATCGTTGCCGTGGCCGCGCAGCTCCTGCACCAGGAGGGGCCGTCCGAGGTCACGACCCGGAGGGTCGCGGAGCGTGCCGGGGTTCAGGCCCCGACCATCTACCGTCTCTTCGACGACAAGGACGGCCTGCTGGAAGCCGTCGCCGAGCACGTGATGGCCGGCTACGTGGCGGCCAAGTCCAAGCTCGCCGCGGCCGCGTCCGAGGCTGCCGTCGACCCGGTGGCGGACCTGCGGGCGGCATGGCGCACCCAGGTCGAGTTCGGTCTGGACAACCCGGGGCTCTTCCGCCTTCTCAGCGACCCCGACCGGGTGCGGCACTCTGCCGCGGCCCTCGAGGGCCGCCGGCTCCTGCAGGCTCGGGTGCACCGGATCGCTGAGACCGGCCGGCTCCGGGTCAGCGAGAAGCGCGCGGGCGACCTCATCCACGCCGCGGCCGTCGGCGTCGTGCAGACGACGCTCGCCACCCCGCTCGAGATGCGCGACCCCGGCCTCGCCGACGGCATGGTCGACGCCGTGCTCGGCCAGATCCTCCTCGACCCACCGGCTCATCCGGTGGACAGCAGCCTGGCGACCGCCGTGGCACTCCGGGCCGTCGGCCCGCGCCTCGAGGGCCTGACCGGGGCTGAGCGTGAGCTGCTGGGGGAGTGGCTCGACCGGGTGGTCGACGCCACCTGACGGGCCGTCCTCGGGCGTGGGAACTCAGTCGTCCTCGGCAGTGAGCACGTGCGCGACCGGCAGCAGCCCGGCCGCGCGCACCGGCGCCATCGGGTCGGACCGGGCCGCGACGCGGCGGTAGGCGCCGGGCGGCCCGTCGTAGGCCGTCCGGAAGCGGCGGGACAAATGGTAGGCGTTGGCGAAGCCGCACGCGGCGGCCACCTCGGTCAGCGAGGCGTTGCTGCGCTGCAGCATGACGGCGGCCCGGGACAGCCGGACCAGCTCCAGCACCCGCGCCGGTCCCAGGCCGTAGTGCTCGCGGAACACCCGGTAGAGGTGCCCGACGGAGACGCTGGTCGCCGTGGCCAGCTCGTGCACCTCGACCAGCCGGACGCCCTCGACCGCCCAGATCCGCGCGGTCACGGTGGTGGCGGCCGCGACCAGCGCGGGCAGGGCGGCGGCGGGCTCGTCCAGCGGGCCCCGGACGAACAGGTCGAGCAGCAGGCCGAGCAGCTGGTCGCTGCGCCGCCGCGCGTCGCTCGACTGCTGGCCGCCGAGCACCTCCAGGTAGCGGCAGAGTGCGGCGAGGAACGGGGCCGACGTCAGGTCGCGGGTGAGCGGCCAGGTGCCGGGTTCCGGCAGGTCGGCGGGGTCGGTCACCCGGAAATGGGCCCACGCGTGCCGTGACGGGGTCGCCCTGTCCCAGGTGAAGGAATCGACAGCCCCGGTCGGAGCCAGCAGCAGGGTGCCGGGCAACAGTGACACCGGTGCAACGATGCGGGGTCCGATGATCGGGCCGGGCGCGTGCACCGTCCAGATCGCCGAACCTCGCAGCAGCCACAGGAACTCGAAGTCGATCAGCTCCCGGGGACCGTAGGACGAGCCCGGCTGGTAGTCGGCGATCCGGACGACGCCCGCGCCCTCCACCGCCACGGTCGGGAGGAGGTGAGCTACCGGCGATGTCACGATCAGATAGTAAGTCGCGTGTCCGGGACATTTCGCCGCGCGGCGCCGGCTGCCACAGTGAAGCGTACTGATCCCGATCCGAAGGCTGCACCGTGACCGACCTGCTCACCCCCCGGACGACCTCGACCACCCCCGCCGGCCTCCGGCTCTTCGACGTGGTCGACGAGGAGTTCGTCGCCCACTACGCCGAGCACGGCTTCGCCCTGCTGGCCGGCGCCCTCACCCCGGACGAGGTCGACGCCGTCAACGCGGACGCCCTCCGGCTGTGCCGCGGGGACTACGGCGACCTCAGCTACGGCTGGCCGACCGACCAGTCCGAGGCCGTGACGGACGCCCCGGCCGACCTGAGCGACGAAGACGTGCTTCGCCGCTACCTCTGCGTCCACTACCCGCACAAGGTGTCCCCACCCGCCCGGGCGGCCCTGGAGGCGCCACGGGTCGTGGACGCCCTGACCGCCGTCGTCGGCCCGAACGTCAAGGCCATGCAGTCGATGCTGTTCATCAAGAGCGAGGGCAAGCCCGGCCAGGCCTGGCACCAGGACGAGTTCTTCATCCCCACCCGCGACCGGTCGCTGACCGCGGTCTGGATCGCCCTGGACGACGCGACGGTCGAGAACGGCTGCCTGTGGGTGCTGCCGGGCTCGCACCGGCGCGGCGTGATCTACCCGGCCAAGGACCAGGACGACCCCCGCTTCGACTGCTCGACCGAGGCCTACGACTTCCCCTACACCGACGACGACGCCGTCCCGGTCGAGATCCCGGCCGGAACCGGTCTGGTCTTCAACGGCTACCTGCTGCACCGCTCGCTGGAGAACTCCGGCCGGCATGGCTACCGGCGTGCGCTGGCCAACCACTACATGAGTGCGGAGTCGCTGCTGCCCTGGCGTCCCCCCGCCAAGGACGAGTGGATGGCCATCGCCGACTACCGCGACGTCGTCCTCGTTGCCGGTGAGGACCCGTACGGCTACAAGGGCACCGTCGACCTCGCCAAGCCGTTCTCGCGTCCGGACAAGGACGGCGGCTGCGACCGCTAGGCACGACCGCACGACCGCACGACTGCACGACTGCACGACCCACCGCACGCGTTCAAGGAGGAACACATGCCTGACCCTTTCCCCGAGCCCGCCGAAGGGCGCTACACCCCGACCCGACGACGCTTCCTGTCCTTGGCCGGCCTGGCCCTGGGTGGTGGCGTCCTCGGGCTGGGAGCGACCGGCTGCGGCACCGCCCAGACCGGCAGCAGCACCGGCGGCAGCAGCGCGAAGGGCCGGCCGGGCGCCTCGGGGGACACGCTTTTCGTGTCCGGCTTCCAGTGGGGACCGCCCACCAGCTTCAACCCCCTCGGTGCCTCGCCGGCGTGGCCCGCGGGGCAGGGCCAGAGCCAGCTGGTCTATGAGACGCTGCTGCGCTTCAACCTCATCGACGGCTCGCTGCAACCGGGTCTGGGCCGAGAGCTCCAGCAGACCGACGCCAAGACGCTGACGGTGCCCCTGCAGGAGGGCACGGCCTGGTCCGACGGCAGCGAGCTCACCGCCGATGACGTGGTCTTCAGCTACGAGCTGTCCAAGCAGGTGAGCACCAGCTACTCCTCGGTCTGGACCTACCTCGACTCCGTCACCGCCAAGGACGCGCGGACCGTGGTCTTCACCCTCAAGGACAAGCCGTACAACCCCGGCTCGGTCAAGGACTCGCTGAGCAAGCTGTTGATCGTACCCAAGGCCGTCTGGAGCACGATCGACTCGGCCAAGATCACCGCCGAGACGAACCTCAAACCGGTCGGCAGCGGCCCGTACACGTTGGACAAGGCCGACCAGACCCAGGTCTCGCTCACCCGGGCCGACACCTACTGGGGCAAGACCGTCTACGGCACGCCGGCGCCGCTGGCGATCGTGCACCCCATCTTCAAGACCGGCAACGACGGCGACATCAAGCTGCAGAGCGGTGAGATCGACGCCAGCCAGCAGTTCACGCCGCAGATCTGGAAGATGTGGGAGGACAAGCAGCGGCCGGTCGCCACCTGGCTCAAGGACAAGCCCTTACTACCTGCCGGGCAGCATCCCGCTGTTGATCTTCAACCTGAACCGTAAGGGTCTGGACAACGTGTTGGTGCGCGAGGCGATCGCCTGCTGCATCGACTACCCGAACGTGGCCGCCACCGCCATGTCGAGCTACTCCGACCCGGCCAACGCCAGCCTGATCCTGCCCACGGGCTATGAGAGCAAGTTCTACGACGCGGCCGGGGTGAAGGCCGACGGCTGGACGTTCGACGCCGACAAGGCCGTGCAGATCCTCGAGGGCGACCTCAAGGCCAAGAAGGGCTCCGACGGCATCTATGTGCTGCCCGACGGCACCAAGCTGGGCGGCTGGGAGCTGATCACCCCGACCGGCTGGACGGACTGGAACACCGCCTGCGAGATCGTGGCCAAGTCGGCCAAGGCGATCGGCATCGGGATCGAGACCAAGTTCCCGCAGGCCCCGACCATGATCAAGGCGATGCAGAACCAGGACTTCGATCTCTGCATGTACTCCTACTCCGGGGTCAGCCCGGCGAGCCCGTGGATCCGGTTCCGCGACGCCATGGACAACCGTGGGGTGCCCGAGGCCGGCAAGACGGCGTTCTTCAACTACAACCGGTTCTCCCACCCCGAGGTGCCGGGGCTGCTGGACACCGCGGCGTCGGCCAAGGACGACACCGCCGCCAAGGCCGCGTACACGGCCCTGGACAAGATCTACCGCCAGCAGATCCCCGTCGTGCCCCTGATGTACCGCCCGCTGGAGTTCTATGAGTTCTCGACCGCCAACTGGACGGGATTCCCCACGTCGGACAACCCGTACGCGCCGCCCATGTGGCAGGGCGCCGGTATCAGCTGGCTGTTCAAGATCACGAAGCTGGGCAGCTAGCTCCCGCCGGGCGCTCGGCGTTCAACCGGTAGCCGCGGCGGACGACGGTGGTGATCAGGTCGGGGATACCGATGCTGCGGCGGAGCCGGCTGATGGCCACCTCGAGGGCGTGGTCGTCCAGGGGCTCGGGCAGGGCCTCGCTCAGCTCGAGGCGCGAGACCACCGAGGGGGTGGCGGCCAGGGTGCGCAGGATGGCCAGGGCGTTCGGGCCGAGGGTGATGCTGCGGCCGTCCACGCAGACGTTGCGGCCGCGCAGCTCCAGCCGCAGCCCGCCGCTGTCAAAGCGTTGGACGTGGTGGGTGCTCAACTGCTCGCAGACCACCCGGATGAGGGCCCCGAGCCGGTGCCGCTCGGGCACCACCACCTCGATGCCCGCCGCCCGCAAGGGCTCGGCGGTCACCGGGCCGACCGCCGCGGCCGTCACGCCGCTGGTCAGGGCGCTGACGAAGGCCGGCCCGAGCCCGGAGGCCGCCGCGGCCTCCAGCGTGGCCACGGCTCCCGGCGCGCTGGTGAAGACGACCGCGTCGAGCTGCTGCCGGGTGGCCGCCTCGACCAGCCGGAGCAGCCGCTCGCCCGAGGTCGGCGCCACCCAGCGGTACGGCGTCACCGTGAGCACGCTGGCGCTGACCTCGTTCAGCCGGGCCAGCTGCACCTCGTCGGTGAAGCCGTGCAGCTGGATGGCCACCCGTCGCCCCGTGAGGCCTCGGCCGGTGACCGCGTCCACCAGCGAGGCGGTCGTGTCCAGCTCGGCTCCCGCCGTCTCCTCCAGACCGGCGGCCCGGACGGCGCCCACCGCCTTGGGTCCGCGGGCCAGGATCGAGGCCTGCTCCAGCACGGCCGTCAGCTCCGCGCCCAGCCCTGCGGCGTCAGCCACCTCGAACCAGCGACGCATCCCGTAGCCGGTGGTCACGAGCACGACCTCGGGCCGGGTGGCGATCAGCTCCTGCGTCTGACGGACCAGGGTGCCGTCGGCGTCCAGGGGCGCGATCCTGAGCGCGGGCGCGTGCAGCACCTGCGCCCCGCGGCGTTCGAGCGCGGAGATGAGGTCGGTCGAGCGGCGGTCCGAGGTCAGCCCGATCCGGAAGCCCTGCAGCTCCTCCGCCCGACCGGCCGCGGTCCTCGCCCCTCCGGTCCCGCCCGCCCCCGAGCCGCTCGTCACCCTCGACGCACTTCCTCGACGTCGAGGAAGGGGTCGGACGCCCACAGCTCGGCCGCGCCCTGGGCCGAGGTGGCCACCGAGACGACCTCGCCGATCACCACCACGGCGGGGGAGCGCAGGTCCAGTCGTCGCACCTCGGCGGGCAGCCGGCCGACGGTGGTGAAGGTGCTGCGCTGGGAGGCGGAGAAGCCCCGCTCGACCACCGCGGCCGGGACGTCGCCGTCCATGCCGGCGCCGCACAGCCCGCCGACGATCTGCTCGAGGCTGGCGATCCCCATCAGCACCACGATCGTCCCGCCCAGCCGGACCAGGGCCGCCAGCTCGTCGGCGCTGGGCGGCACGTGGCCGGAGATCACGGTGAAGGCGTGGCTCAGCCCCCGGTGCGTGACGGGGATGCCGCTGGCGGCCGGGATGGCCAACGAGCTGGACACCCCGGGCACGATCCGGACGCTGACGCCCGCACCCAGGCAGGCGAGCATCTCCTCCCCGCCCCGGCCGAACACGAACGGGTCGCCGCCCTTGAGCCGGACGACCGACTGCCCGGCCCGGGCCCGCGCGACCATCAGCTCCTCGATCGAGCGCTGGGTGACGGGGTGGTGGTACGGCGACTTGCCCACGTCGACCAGCTCGGCCCCGGGCGCGAGCTCGGGCAGCGCCTCGGTCGGCGCGAGCCGGTCGTAGAAGACGACGTCGGCGTCCCGCAGGGCTTGGCAGGCCTCGACGGTCAGCAGCCGCGGGTCGCCCGGGCCGCCGCCCACCAGCACCACCTGACCCTGCGTCGCGGCCGGGACCTCCCGCTGGACCAGGACCCGGAGGTGGCCGCAGAGCTCGATCACCCGGTCCCGGACGACCGGTTCGGCGTCGACGACCACCGCCGACCAGGCCGGCCCGAGCAGCCGAAGCAGGCCGGAGGTGTCGGCGCTGCCCGGCTGGGAGGTGTAGTGGACGCTGTCCATCCGCTCTTCCACCGGCGGCACCGGCCCGGGCAGCGCCAACGTGACCCGCGCCCCGGCCCGCACGTAGCGGGTCACCACCCGACGGGCGGGCACGGGGGAGCCGAACACCACGACCTTGCGCCCGCTGACGTCGACGTCGATCTGCATGGCTGCACCAGTCCTCGTTCTTCGCGCGGTCGATCTCGCGACGGCGGTGGCCGTCCCGGGAGGAGGGGGGTCTCCCGGCGACTCGACCACCCGGAGGCAATCTATGCAGCGGGCGTTACCCCGGTATTTCTGCTCGGTAACTGCCGGGCACCAGCGCCTCACCGTCCGCGGTCGGGCGTGTGAGGGAACGGCACCATCGTCGTAACGGATCGTCCCGGTGCCCGTAACAGCGGTTACCCACGATGAGCGCGTGAGCCCTGGCCCATCCGTGACCCCCACGCGGACCCCCACCCCGACGCACTGCCCGTACTGCTCGCTGCAGTGCGGAGTCTCGGTGGTGGCCGGCGACCGGCCGGCGACGCTCGAGCCGCTGCCGGACTTCCCGACCAACCGGGGCGGGCTCTGCTCGAAGGGCTGGAACGCGACCAGCCTGCTCGACCACCCGTCTCGGCTCCTGTCGCCGCTGGTCCGCAGCGTGCCCGGAGACCGGGGCAGCGAGCTCCGGCCCGCGACGTGGGACGAGGCTCTCGATCGTGTGGCGAGCACGATCATCTCGCTGCAGGAGGAGTCCGGTCGCGACGCCGTCGGCTGTTTCGGCGGCGGCGGGCTGACGAACGAGAAGGCCTACGCCTTCGGCAAGTTCGCCCGGGTCGCGCTGCGCAGCGCCATGATCGACTACAACGGCCGGTTCTGCATGTCGTCGGCGGCCACGGCCTGCAACAAGGCCCTGGGCATCGACCGCGGGCTGCCGTTCCCGCTCGCCGACCTCGCGCAGGCGCGGGCGATCCTGCTGGTCGGCTCCAACCCGGCGGCCACCATGCCGCCCGCGATGCAGTTCTTCGACGAGGGCCGGGCCGCCGGGGCGACCCACATCGTGGTCGACCCGCGCCGCACCGCGACGGCCAAGGGGGCGTCGCTGCACCTGGCTCCCTCCCCGGGCACCGACCTGGCCCTGGCCAACGGCCTGCTGCACCTCGCCATCCGGGAGGACCTGGTCGACGAGACCTACATCGCGAACCGGACCACCGGCTTCGGCGCGGTCCGAGCCAGCGTCAGCGCGTACTGGCCCGACCGGGTGGAACGCATCACCGGGGTCCCGGTCGCCGCGCTCGAGCAGACGGTCCGCGCCCTCGCGGCAGCACCGAGCGCGATGGTCCTGACCGCCCGCGGAGCCGAGCAGCACAGCAGCGGCACCGACACCGCGCAGGCGTTCCTCAACCTGGCCCTGGCGCTCGGGCTGCCCGGGAAGCCGTACTCCGGCTACGGCACCATCACCGGTCAGGGCAACGGCCAGGGCGGCCGCGAGCACGGGCAGAAGGCCGACCAGCTGCCCGGCTACCGCAAGCTCACCGACCCGGCCGACCGGGCGCACGTGGCCGCGGTCTGGGGGATCGACCCCGAGGAGCTGCCCCAGCCCGGCCTGTCGGCGTTCGAGATGCTCGACCGGCTCGGCACGCCGGGCGGGGTCCGCGGACTGCTGGTGCTGGCCTCCAACGTGGTGGTCTCGGCCCCTGACGTCAACCGGGTCCGCGAGCGGCTGGCCGCTCTCGACCTGCTCGTGGTCTCCGACATCTTCCTCTCCGAGACCGCCGAGCTGGCCGACGTCGTCTTCCCGACCGCCCAGTGGGCGGAGGAGGAGGGCACGATGACCAACCTCGAGGGCCGGGTGATCCGCCGCAGACAGGCGCTGCGACCACCCGTCGGCGTCCACGACGACCTGTACCTGATGCACGGGCTCGCCCAGCGGCTCGGCCGGGGCCGGTACTTCTCCACCGACCCGCGTGAGGTCTTCGACGAGCTGCGACGGGCCAGCGCCGGCGGGATCGCCGACTACTCCGGCATCAGCTACGAGCGGATCGAGGCCGAGCAGGGCGTCTTCTGGCCCTGCCCGCAGGCCGCGCCCGACGAGCCGCCGCATCCGGGCACACCGCGGCTCTTCGGCGACTCGTTCCCGACCGCCGACGGCCGGGCCCGCTTCTTCCGGGTCGAGTACCGGGCGCCGGAGGAGAGCCCCGACGCACGGTTCCCCTACGTGCTGACCACCGGACGGCTGATGGCCCAGTACCAGAGCGGCACCCAGACCCGGCGGCACCTGGCGACGGCGCAGTCCGCGGTCCAGCCCGAGGTCCAGCTGCACCCCGACCTGGCCCGCAGCCTGAAGATCGAGGTCGCCGACATCGTCCAGCTCAGGACCCGGCGGGGTGCGGCCAACTTCCGCGCCAGCATCAACACCGACATCCGCCCCGACGTCGTCTTCGTGCCCTTCCACTGGGGTGGCGCCTCGGCGGCGAACGCCCTGACCAACCCCGCTCTGGACCCCCACTCGCGGATGCCCGCCTTCAAGGTCTGCGCCGTCGCGGTGGCCAGGGTCGGATCGCCCGACGACGAGCACCTCCTCAGCACCTCGCCCCGACAGACCCTGACTCGCAGGGGGGACGACCCCCCTGACCCCGCGAACAAGCTCGTGAACCGGCGCCTCCAGCCCCACCGACGTAAGGACATCCCGATGATCAGCCAGAACCGCTTCCTGCAGGGCATCTACCCGTTCGAGGGGGCCGGCCTGGACAAGCCCTCGCCGGTCAGCGCCGAGCTGACCCACGTGGTCCCCGAGGGGATCGTCGCGCAGGCGCTGTACTTCCGCGGTGGCAACTCCAGCGGCGAGCTGGTCGTGGTCGTCCTGATGCGCGACGGCGTCCCGATGCGCTACTTCCCGATCGGGGCCAAGGAGAGCGTGCACGTCCCGCTGCGGGTGGTCGAGGACATCGACGGCGGCTCGGCGGTCGAGCTGCAGCTGGCCGCGCCCGTCGGCCTCAGCGGCACCGTCGTGGTCGACCTGGGTCTGGTGGAGCACTGATGCTCGCGCCAGCCAAGCGCCAGCTGGTGGTCGTCGGCAACGGGATGGCCGGCGCCCGTGCCGTGGAGGAGATCCTGGCCCGTGGCGGCGCCGAGATGTTCGCCATCACGATGTTCGGCGACGAGCCGTACGGCAACTACAACCGCATCATGCTCAGCCACGTCCTCTCGGGCGAGGAGTCCCACGACGACATCTTCCTCAACTCGCTGCCGTGGTACGAGGAGAACGACATCGCGCTGCACGCCGGCGTCCGGGTCACCAGGATCGACCGGCACGCCCAGGTGGTGCTCAGCGACGACGGCCAGGTCACGCCCTACGACGACCTGGTGATCGCCACCGGCAGCCGTTCGTTCATGCCGCCGATGGACGGCCTGTACACCCCCGACGGGAGCCTGCTGCCCGGGGTCTTCGCGTTCCGCACCATCGACGACACCCGAGGCATGATCGAGCACGCCACCCACGACGACCACCGCAGGGCGCTGGTGATCGGTGGCGGCCTGCTCGGCCTGGAGGCGGCCCGCGGCCTGCAGAGCCACGGCCTCGACGTCACCGTCGTGCACTCGCCCTCGCACCTGATGAACGCCCAGCTCGGTCCGGCGGGCGGTGAGATCCTGCGGCTCTCGATGGAGGCCCTGGGAATCACGATCCTCACCGGCACCCGCACGACCGCGGTCTGGGGTCCGGACCGGGTCCGCGGCGTCCGACTGAAGGACGGCACCGAGCTGGAGTGCGACCTGATCGTGGTCGCCGCCGGCATCCGGCCCAACACCGAGGTGGCGCTGACTAGCGGGTTCGCGGTCGAGCGGGCCATCGTCGTCGACGACTTCATGCGGACCGCCGACGACGACCACGTGTACGCGGTGGGGGAGTGCGTGCAGCACCGCGGCGAGGTCTACGGCTTGGTCGCCCCGCTCTGGGAGCAGGCGGTGGTGCTGGCCGACCAGATCACCGGTGCCGACCCGACGAATGCCTACCTGGGCTCCCGCACCGCGACCAAGCTCAAGGTCGCCGGGGTCGACGTGGCCTCGATGGGCGTCCTCGGACCGGAGAAGGAGAGCGACGAGCACATCGTCTTCTCCGAGCCGCGGCGGGGCACGTTCAAGTCGATCGTCATCCGGGACGACAAGATCATCGGCGCCACCCTCCTGGGCGACAGCACGAAGGTGGCGTTCCTGCAGCAGGCGTTCGACCGCGGGCTGCCGTTGCCCGAGGCGCGGGTGGAGCTGATGTTCGACCTCGGCGGTCCCACCGAGGAGGTGGGGGTCGCCGAGCTCGCCGACGACGCCCAGGTCTGCAACTGCAACGGGGTGTCCAAGAAGGCGATCGTCGACTGCGTCGGGGCCGGGTGCAAGACGGTGACCGGCGTGATGGACAAGACGAGGGCGGGTAAGGGCTGCGGCACCTGCAAGGGTCTGGTCGCCCAGCTGGTGGAGCACGCGGCCGGTGGCGCGGTTGAGGAGGACCCGTCGGCCGGGTACTACGTGCCCGGTATCCCGATGGCCAAGGCACCACTGATGGAGATCATCCGCGAGCAGGGCCTGACCACGCCGTCGGCGGTGTTCGCCGCACTCGCCCCGGACGGTGCCGAGGACGCCAAGTCAAAGATGGGCCTCGCCTCGCTGCTCAAGATGATGTACGGCGAAGGATATGCCGAGGAGAAGGACTCCCGGTTCATCAACGACCGGGTCAACGCCAACATCCAGAAGGACGGGACCTTCTCCGTCGTGCCGCAGATGCGCGGCGGGGTGACCACCCCCGAGCAGCTGCGCCGGATCGCCGACGTGGCCGACAAGTACGCCGTCCCCCTGGTCAAGCTGACCGGCGGCCAGCGGATCGACCTGCTGGGGATCAAGAAGGAGGACCTGCCGGGCGTCTGGGCCGACCTCGACATGCCGTCCGGCTACGCGTACGGGAAGTCCTTCCGCACGGTCAAGACCTGCGTCGGGCAGGAGTTCTGCCGTTTCGGGACCGGCGACTCCACCAAGCTCGGGGTCGAGATCGAGACCCGGATGGCCGGGATGGAGAGCCCGGCCAAGATGAAGCTGGCCGTGTCCGGATGCCCGCGCAACTGCGCGGAGTCGCTCTGCAAGGACGTGGGGATCGTGGCCATCGAGGGCGGTCGCTGGGAGCTCTACGTCGGCGGCGCGGCCGGCGCCCACATCCGCAAGGGCGACCTGCTCGGCACCGTCGACTCCGCCGATGAGGCGAAGCTGCTGACCGGGCGCTTCCTGCAGTACTACCGCGAGAGTGCCAACTGGCTCGAGCGGACGTACGCCTGGGTGCCGCGGGTCGGGATCGAAGAGATCCGGGCGGTGGTGGTCGAGGACCGAGATGGGATCGCCGCGCGGCTGGACGCCGAGGTCCAGCTCCACGCCGACACCCACGTCGACCCGTGGACCCAGGGGCGGGAGCCGATGACCCCCGGCCAGTTCCGCACCGCCCTGCCCCTGGAGGTCCTGCCGCACGTCCCCGCCGGTCGGGCCGCCGAGCTGCTCGGGGGGTCCTGGTGAGCGTGCTGGCCAGCGCGGGGGTTTCAGGGGGTCGCCCCCCTGAGGGGAGAGAGCACCGGCTCGGCACCGTTCAGCAGATCCCGTACGGGGAGGGCCGGGCCTTCGACGTCGAGGGCGAACAGGTGGCCGTCTTCCGGCTGCGCAACGGCGAGGTGCACGCGCTCTCGGCGGTCTGCCCCCACCGCGGCGGTCCGATCGCTGACGGCCAGACCGACAGCACGCACGTGATCTGCCCGCTTCACCTGAACGCGTTCGAGCTCGCCACCGGGTGCTCCACCACCGGGGCCGAGCCTCTGCGCCGCTACGAGGTTCGCGTCGACGGCGACGAGATCGTCCTCACCCGCTGAGAACTGGCCCAACCTGCGAGGAAGACACCATGACCACTGTCAACACCCCCACCGCGACCGCGGCGCCTCAACAACGGCGAGGCGGGCGCTGGATCGACGACTGGCGTCCCGAGGACCTGGACTTCTGGAACACCCAAGGCAAGTCGATCGCCCGACGCAACCTGATCTTCTCCGTCCTCAGCGAGCACATCGGCTTCTCGGTGTGGAGCCTGTGGTCGGTGCTGGTGCTGTTCCTGGGTAAGGACTACGGCTTCGACCCGGCCCAGAAGTTCCTGCTCACCGCGCTGCCGACCCTGGTCGGGTCGGTCCTGCGGATCCCCTACACCTTCGCGGTCGGCAAGTTCGGCGGCCGCAACTGGACCATCGTGGCCGCGCTGCTGCTCCTGCTGCCGACCATCGCCATCGCCCTCGTGCTCAAGCCGGGCGTCTCGTTCACCACGCTGCTCCTGGTCTCGCTGCTCGCCGGGGTGGGCGGCGGTAACTTCGCGTCGTCGATGACCAACATCAACGCCTACTACCCCTCCCGCCTCAAGGGCTGGGCGCTCGGCATCAACGCCGGCGGCGGCAACCTCGGCGTCCCGGTGGTCCAGCTTGTCGGCCTGCTCGTGCTGGCCACCGTCGGCGCCACGCACCCCCGCGCCATGGTCGCGATCTACATCCCGCTGATCCTGCTGGCGGCGCTCGGGGCGGCCCTGACCATGGACAACCTCAGCCAGAACTCCAACGCCAAGGGCGCCATCCGTGAGGTGACCGGGCACTACCAGACCTGGGTCATCTCCCTGCTCTACATCGGCACCTTCGGCTCGTTCATCGGCTTCGGCTTCGCCTTCGGCCAGGTGCTGCTCGTCCAGTTCCCCGGCCAGTTCCCGGTTCCGCTCAAGGCCGCCGCGCTGACCTGGCTCGGGCCGCTGCTCGGCTCGTTGATCCGTCCGGTGGGGGGTGCGCTCGCTGACCGGTACAAGGGTTCGCTGGTCACCTTCTGGAACTTCGTGGCGATGGCGCTGGGTGCGGTGGTGGTGCTGCTCGCCTCCCGGGCGAACTCGCTGCCGCTGTTCCTGGTCGGCTTCGTGATCCTGTTCGTGTTCTCGGGTCTGGGCAACGGTGCCGTCTACAAGATGATCCCGGCGATCTTCAGCGCCAAGGCCCAGCTGTCCACCGGTGCCGGAGCCGACGAGGTCGAGGCCGCCCGGCTCGCCACCAAGCGGTCCGGCGCACTGATCGGCCTGGCCGGGGCGATCGGCGCCTTCGGCGGCGTGCTGGTCAACCTGGCCTTCCGCCAGTCCTTCCTGACCCTGAAGAACGGCGACGGCGCCTACGTCGCCTTCCTCGTCTTCTACGCCATCTGCTTCGCCGTCACCTGGGCGATCTTCATCCGCCCGCGCGCCGGCAAGCTGCAGGGGGTCTGAGCCCGCAGGCTCCTCGAGCGGCAGGGCGTCCGAGCTGGGCCCTGCAGGGCAGCGGGCGTCGGGACCTCCCGGCGCCCACTGCTGCGCCCAGGCCGTACCAGCGGGCGGGCGAGGGTGAGCGTCGACGACGATGAGGTGTGCCCTCACTCGAGATCCCTCTACCCGACGCTTCGACGCCATGGTCCTCGACGACAACGAGCTCGGGCACCGGCTGTGGCTCGCGGCTGGCTACTGCCGCCAGAACGACTGGGGACGCTGGGTCAAGACCGCCTGAGCAGTTCTCACCGGCCCGGGCCCCTGTCGGCCTGCTCACCTGGCGCGATAGTGACGGGTGTATGCGGGACAATCGCTCCAGCTGGCCCGTCCCGCCATGCCCAGCCTTCGCAGACCGGTCGCATCCGGGGCCGGTGCCCCGGTGGAAGTGAGCACGTGCCGTTGCTCCCCACCCCGCCCGCCGATCCCGAGGACGTCTTGGACTGGGTCGCCGCTCACCTGGGCGACCTGACCCTCGAGGGGCCCGAGGGCGTGGCCGCTGGTGGTTTCCGTGGCGGACAGGCCGCGGCGGATGCCGCGCTCGCCCAGCTCGACATCACCGGGTACGCCCGCAACCGCAGCACCGTCCTGCCCGAGTCGCGGCGGGGGGCGAGCCAGCTGTCCCCCTACATCCGGTACGGGTTGCTGCCGCTGCCGCAGGTGTGGGCGGCGGTCGCCGGTGCCCCGGCCGGGGACCGGAAGCGCTACCGCGACGAGCTGCTCTGGGCTGAGTACGCCCGACACCTCTACGCCCGGACCGGCCCGGCGCTGGGGCGACCGCTACGTCGCGAGCAGCCCCGGTCGACCGTCTGGGCGGGGGAGCCGTGGCCCGCGGAGATGGCGTGCATGGACTTCGTGGTGGGTGAGCTGCACCGCGACGGCTGGCTGGTCAACCAGACCCGGATGTGGCTCGCCTCCCAGTGGAGCGTCCGGGCCGGCGCCGAGTGGCGCGAGGGTGAGCAGCAGATGTTCGCGCACCTGCTGGACGGGTCCCGCGCCGCGAACCGGCTCGGCTGGCAGTGGACGACCGGGACCGGCAGCGGCAAGGCGTACGGCTTCAGCCGCTGGCAGGTCGAGAAGCGCGCGCCGCAGCTGTGCCGGCACTGCCCGTTACGCCAAACCTGCCCGGTCCAGGGGTGGCCCGACGCCGACCTCGGACCGGCGGTGGAGGGACCCGACCTCGGGACCGGGCCGACGCCCGCGGGCCCCGAGACGATGGAGGGCCAGGACGGCGAGGTGACCTGGCTGACTGCGGAGTCCCTGGGCGTCGACGACCCCGCGCTCGCGGCCGACGTCGGCCGACCCGCCGTCTTCGTCTTCGACGAGCCGTTGCTGCGCCGGCTGCGTCTCTCGGGCAAGCGACTGGTCTTCCTGGCCGAGACCCTCGGCGAGCTGGCGAGCACCCGACCGCTCGAGGTGCGGCGGGGCGATCCGGTCGCCGAGCTCGCGGGGCGTCGGCTCGCCACGACCTACGCCCCCGTCCCCGGCTGGGCGCGTCGGGCCGCACAGCTGCAGGTCACCGAGCTGCACCCCTGGCCCTGGCTCCGCCGGCCCGGGAACGCCTCCCTGCGCTCCTACAGCGCCTGGGTCTCCGGCGGTCGGGTCGGCGGACGGCCTGCGGCCGGCAGGTCCCGCACCTAGACTCAGCGGCAGGCTCGGGGCCGACACGGAGGCCCGACCCGATGACCAGCCACCCCCTGACCGGATCTGTCCTCGCAGTCCTCAGTTTGGTCCTGGGCCTGCAGCCCACGTCGAGCTCGGCCCAGGCCGGGCCCACCCCCACGTCGTCGCTCCCCGCGCGGTGCACCGCGACGCCCTTCCTCACCTCGGTGCCGAAGCGGATGGTCTACCGCATCCCGGCTCTCGTGGCCACGCCGCGGGGCACGCTGGTCGCGTTCGCCGAACGACGGCGCAGCACGGCGGTGGCGAGCGACCTCTCCGACACCGAGGTGGTGGTGGCGCGCTCGGTCGACCGCGGCTGCCACTGGACCGCTCCGCGGGTGGTGGCCGACTCCGGCACCGACACCGTGGGCAACCCGGCACCGGTCGTCGACACCACGACCGGCACGGTCCTGCTGCTCACCGTCGACCGACCCCGGGTGGGCCGGCCCAGCGCCGGGCCCGGCGGTCGCGGCCTCCACCTGCAGCGCAGCACCGACGACGGGTTGACCTTCACCTCCTACGCCGACGCCCGGCTGGACCTGGCGCACACGCCCGGCTGGAAGGGCGGGCTGACCGGCCCGGGCCACGCGATCCAGCTGCACAACCCGGCCAGCCCGCACCGCGGCCGGATCGTCGTGCCGCTGGGCTACAAGTCAGGGGACCGCTACGGCACCTACGGCCTGGTCAGTGACGACCACGGCGTGCACTGGTCCGTCGGCTACCACGCGCTGACCGTTGACGCGCGGATCGAGGGCACCGTCGCCGAGCTGGCCGACGGCCGGCTCTGGGTCAGCTACCACTCCCGGGGTCCTGCGGCGGTCGGCCGCGGCCGCGTCGGCGCCTACTCCCTCGACGGCGGTCGGACTCTCACCGGGCCCTTCCGGCGGGCCGGGCTGCCGGTGGTGTCGGTCCAGGGCAGCGCGCTGGCCCTCACCGGCACCCATGCGGGAGTCCTCCTCTACTCCTCACCGGCCGGTCAGGACCCGCGTCGGCGGCACCAGATGGCGCTGTTCGCCAGCCGTGGGGCCACGGCCGGACGGGGGTGGGCAGCGCCGTACGACGTCCAGCTGGACAGCCGGCCCGCGTCCTACTCCGACCTGGTGCAGCTCGATGACGGCAGCGTCGGCGTGCTCTACGAGACCGGCCGGACGTCCTGGCACGAGCGGATCGTCTTCCGCAGCCTCGACGTCGCCGACGTCCTCGCCCCGACGCGGACCGCCGCCCGCCTGACCGTGACCGTGCCCCGCCGGGTCCGCGCGGGTCGTGCCCCGCGACCGACCCTGCTCGTACGGGTGGCCGGGGCGACCTCACCCGCGGGCGACCTGCGCGTCCGGCTGAGCGGGCCCGGCGTGAACCGGACGCAGACCCTCGCGCTGATGCCCGGGAGCAGCGGCACGAGGGTCGTGACGCTCGGCCGGCTGGCCAAGGGGCGGTACCGACTGCAGGTCCGCTACAGCGGCACGGCGCGGATCACCGGCGTCACCCGGACCGTGACCATCACGGCGGACTGACGGCGGCCCATCTCAGTAGCCGGTGCGGCCGTCGACGGCTTCGCGGAGCAGGTCCATGTGGCCGAGGTGGCGGGCGTACTCCTCGATCAGGTGGGTCTGGATCCAGCGGAGGTTGACGGCCTTGCCGCGCCGGGTGCTTCGGGCCAGGAGGTCGAGGTCACTCCAGGAGGCGGCGACGGCCCGAACGGTGACCAGCTCCGAGGTGTAGGCGGCGACGTCGGCTGCGGCGGTCGCGGGGGTGGCGTCGTCGAAGTCCCCGTCGGGACTCTCGGGGGTGCAGTAGTAGTCGGTGACGTCCTGATCGTCGAGCAGGACGACCCGCCACCAGTAGGCCTCGACCTCGGTCAGGTGCCGTACGACCCCGACCAGGCTCAACGACGACGGGGGCGAGGACCGGGCGGCGAGCTGGTCGGCGTCCAGGCCGGCGATCTTGAGCAGCACGGTCTCGCGGTAGAGCTCGAGCCAGTGGTCGAGGACAGCCCGTTCGTTCCCGGTCATGGGGCCGTCGGTGCGGGTGTCCTCGCGCTCGGCGACGACGGCGGAGCTTGGTCGGTCGGGTACGGGTTCAACGGGTGTGGGGTGATCGGGCATGGCCGGACTGTCGCACCGATCCTCGGTCCCTGTCGAGCGGCTTACCGGGCGGCCCGGGGTCAGCCGGGTCAGCGCAGGGCTGCGTACAGGTCCATGTCGCGCCGGCGGCCGCCGATCTCCTGGTGCCGGCGGAGCCGCCCCTCCCAGCGGTAGCCGGCTCGCTCGGCGGTCCGTCGGGAGGCGACGTTGTCCGGTTCGACGTACAGCTCGATCCGGTGCAGGCCGGGCAGGGTCCAGCCGAAGTCGGTCAGCGACCGCAGCGCGTCGACGGCCAGACCACGACCGCGGGCCGACGGACGGATCGCGTAGCCGGCCGTGGCTCGTCCGCCGACGAGGCCACGGGTCCACAGCCCGGCACTCCCGAGCGGCTCGTCGTACCGGTCGGCCACGCAGAAGCTGAAGCCGACCCCCTCATCCAGCCGGCCCTGCTGGCGCCCGATCCACGCCTCGGCGCCGGCCTCGTCGGCGTCAGCGGGCAGCGAGCCGATCAGCGGCAGGTACGGGTCGCTCGCCAGCTCCCGCACCATGGCCACGTCGGTTCCGACGAACGCCCGCAGCCGCACCCGCCCCCACGTCGGCGCCACCTCCGGCCACACCAGCGTCGAGTCGTCGAGCAGCCGGCCGAGGACCGTGGTCGGCTCGCCGGTGGACCGGAGGACGAACGTCTCGGCGTCGACGAACCCGCACCGCCGGTAGAAGGCCACGGCCGGCCCACCGGTCGCCACCCACAAGCGGAGGTGCGCCCGTCGGGCGGCCTCGGCGTGGACCGCGGACACCAGCAGGCGGCCGACCTCCTGCCGCCGGTGGCCAGGGGCGACCACCAGACCCAGCAGCCATGGCGTGCGGCCGGCCCGCTCCGCGTCGCTCAGCCCGTCGTCCGTCCGGTCCAGCGCCGCCCCGCCCCAGACGTCACCGTCCGGGCCGACCGCCGCCAGCGTGAGGGGCAGGTCGTGCCCGGCCTCGCGGGCCGTCACCGCCACCCAGTGGGAGAGGTCCTGCACGGCGTCTCCCCACGCGCGCCATCGCAGCTCCGCGACGGCACCGACCAGCTCGGGGTGCTCGGCGAGGTCGACCAGCCGTGGGGTCATGGCGCCACTCTGCCCGACTCCCGCCCCTACCAGGTCAGAGAAAGGTAGTCCTGCTGCCGGCGACGGACCAGCTCGACCAGGTCGGGGTCGTTGCTCCGGCCCTGGCCGCGCAGGGCCACCTGCCAGCGCGCGTTGAAGGCGACGATCCACGCGGCTGCTCCGGCCGCCAGATGCTGCTCCCCGTCGGACAGTGGCGTGCCCCGCGCGGTGTCGAAGTCCTGCAGGAACCAGGCGGCCTCCTCCGGCGTCGACAGACCGCCGCCACCGGTCGAGCTGGCCGCGTAGCAGGCGGCGGCGAAGCCGGCGATGACGGCCTCGCGGTCGGCGACCAGCTCCCAGTCGAACGTGCCCACCAGCTCGCCGTCGGCGACCACGGTGTTGCCGCCGTACCAGTCGGCGTGCCCGACCACCACCGCGTACCGGTCCCGGTGAGCCAGGATCTGGTCGGCGGCCCGGCGTCCGAAGTCGTCGAGCCACGCCTCATCCGGCGGGGTCGTACTGAAGTCGACGACGCTGTCGTGGGGCACGGGCCACGGGCCCGCCTGGTAGTGGCACCACGACGGCCCTGGACCGGCTCGACTGAGGAGGTCCGGAGCCTCGCGCAGCACGGCGATGTGCCGGGCCAGTCCCGCCGCGAGCAGTCGTCGGTGGGCCGGATCGCGACCATCCGGTGTCGCGCCCTCCTGCAGGCTCTCCGCCGTGAGGACGTGGCCGCCCGTCTCGTCGGGACCGGAGAGTGGCGTCGGGCAGGGGAAGCCGGCTCGGCTGAGGACCAGCTGAGCGTCGTTGGCGGCTCGCCGGGCGTGCAGGTCCACGGGAGGTCGATGGGCCTTGAGCACGACCGCGCGGCCGTCGTCGAGCTCGACCCCCCAGACCACATCGATCCGTCCAGCACGGAAGCGGACCCGCCCGATGCCGCTGCCGAGGTGCCGTCGGGCGTAGCCGTCCAGGAACGCGTGGAGAGCCGGGGCCGTCACCGGTCCGAGCACCGCCCGCTCCGTCTCGCTCACCGCCTCCGGGGACGCGACCTCGTGCCCACCGGCCATCTGCCCGCTCTCCGTCCTGCGGACCGGCCCGACGGCCGACCGACCTCGTCCGGGATCCTAGGCCAGAGCCCCGCCCTGCTGCTGCCGGTCCTCCCGTTCGCTCACGTCGGGGCCTTCCTACGCTGGGCGGGTGCCGCTCCTCACCGCAGACGACCCGCTGCCCGGCCGCCCCCGGCGCATCGTGGTCGCGGGCACCTCGGGATCGGGCAAGACGACGCTGGCCCGAGCGGTCGGTGAACGGCTTGGCCTCCCGCACGTGGAGATCGACGCCTTGTTCCACGGGCCCGGCTGGGTGCCCAGGCCGACCTTCGAGGACGACGTCCACCGCTTCGTCGCCGGTCCGGCCTGGGTCACGGAGTGGCAGTACGGGCCGGTGCGGGATCTGGTCGCCGGGCGCGCGCAGCTGCTGGTCTGGCTCGACCTGAGCCGGCCGCGGGTGATGCACCAGGTGGTCCGGCGCACCCTTCGTCGGAGGCTGCGCCGAGAGGTCCTGTGGAACGGGAACGTCGAGGCCTCGTTGTGGACGATCTTCACCGATCCGGAGCACATCGTCCGGTGGGCGTGGTCCACCCACGCCAGCACCCGGACGCGGGTGCTGGCGCTGGTGGAGCAGCGGCCCGAGCTGGTCGTGGTCCGGTTGTCGCACCGGGCCGCCGTCCGGCGCTGGGTCGCCGGCCCCCTCGCCGCGCTGGCAGCCCGTCCCTGAGGACGCGTCACCGACCCCCGGGCCGCCCGGGTCAGCGGTCTCGTGAGGACAGCACGCAGAACTCGTTGCCCTCGGGGTCGGCGAGCACCACCCAGGTCGCCGAGTCGTCCTGACCGACGTCCACGCGAGTGGCGCCGGAGGCGATCAGCCGGGCGATCTCGGCGTCCCGGTCGTCGCTGGTGTGCGGGGCCAGGTCGAGGTGCAGGCGGTTCTTCACCGTCTTGCCCTCTCGGACCGGCACGAACACCAGCCCGGGCGGCACCTGTTCCCAGGGCAGCGAGTCCAGCAGCTCCGGGGTCGCGTGCTGAGGCACCAGCACCACCTCGTCCTCGGCTTCGTACTCCGTCCGCCAGCCCAGGGCCGAGGCCCACCAGGCGGCCTGGGCGGCGACGTCACGGCAGTCGACCACCACGCTGTACCAGCGAAGTCCCATGCATTCCTCTTTCATCGGGTGCCAGAATCTCATCATGACCCGCTACGTCGCCCTGCTGCGCGGCATCAACGTGGGGACGGCCAAGCGGGTCGCGATGCCGGCCCTGCGGACGATGGCGAGCGAGCGCGGGTACGAGCAGGTGTCCACCCACCTCAACTCCGGCAACCTGCTGCTGGTGGCTGACGAGGATGCGGAGACGGTGCGGAGCCGCCTCGAGCAGGGCATCGAGGACACGTTCGGGCTGCACGCGGACGTGGTCGTCCGGACCGCGGAGCAGCTGTCCGCAGTCGTGGCGGCGAACCCGTTCCCTGGCGGCGACCCCAGCCGGGTGACCGTGGCCTTCCTCGCCGGCCCGGCGACCGACGGGGCGCAGGAGCGGGTCGCCGCCCTGGCCGCGACCGACGAGCCGTACCGGTTCTCGGGTCTCGAGGTGTGGGTCGAGTACGGCCACGGCCAGGCGAACAGCAAGCTCGCGGTGAAGTTCGCGGCCCTGCTGGGCGTGACCGCCACCGTGCGGAACCTGCGGACCGCGACCACGTTGGTCGAGCTCGTCAGTCGCTGACGGCGGGTCCACGGGGAGAACGTCACCGTTCGGTTACATCGGCGCAACCTCCGGACTGACCGCAGTCCCTAGCGTGAGCGGTGCTGCGCGCCCCCTCGAGCGCGCCCTCGAAGGAGGATTCCCATGACGGACACCGCGAACTCGCTGGACACCCACCACGACGTCACCGAGACCCCCGGGCACCCCGGTGGGGACGGCCTGGTCAAGCCGGAGTACGACGACCGGCTGGCCAACACCGACCTCGCGCCGCTGCGCAAGCAGACGTGGTCGAGCTACAACATCTTCGCCTTCTGGATGTCCGACGTGCACAGCGTCGGCGGCTACGTCACCGCCGGCGCACTGTTCTCCCTCGGCATCGCCAGCTGGCAGGTGCTCGTCTCGCTGGTCATCGGCATCTTGATCGTCATGTTCTTCTGCAACCTGGTGGCCAAGCCCAGCCAGGTCAGCGGGGTCCCGTACCCGGTGATCAACCGGGCGATCTTCGGCGTCCGCGGGGCCAACATCCCGGCCATCATCCGCGGCTGCATCGCCATCGCCTGGTACGGCGTCCAGACCTACCTGGCCGCCACCTCGCTCATGATCATCTTCCTCAAGTTCTTCCCGGGATTCTCCGCAGGCTTGGATTCCACGACGTTCCTGGGTCTCTCGCCGCTCGGCTACCTCTGCTACGCGATCCTCTGGGTGGCCCAGGCCGCCGTCTTCTGGCGGGGGATGGAGGCGATCCGCAAGTTCATCGACTTCGCGGGCCCGGCCGTCTACGTGGTCATGATCGCGCTCTGCGTCTACCTCGTCGCCAAGGCCGGGATCGGCAACATCAGCCTGAACCTGAGCACCAAGCACCTGAGCTTCGCCGCCTCCATCCCCGTGATGATCGCCGCGATCGCCTCGGTGGTCTCCTACTTCTCCGGCCCGATGCTGAACTTCGGCGACTTCTCCCGGTACGCGCGCTCCTTCAAGGCCGTCCGCCGGGGTAACACGCTGGGGCTGCCGATCAACTTCCTCTTCTTCTCCATCCTCACCGTCGTCACCGCCTCCGCGACCGTCCCGGTGTTCGGGGAGATGATCACTGACCCCATCAAGACCGTGGAGCGCATCGACTCCGCCTTCGCGATCCTGCTCGGCGGGCTGACCTTCGTCATCGCCACCGTGGGCATCAACATCGTGGCCAACTTCATCTCACCCGCGTTCGACTTCTCCAACGTCAACCCCAAGAAGATCAGCTGGCGGATGGGCGGCATGATCGCCGCGGTCGGGTCGGTCCTGCTGACCCCGTGGAACTGGTACAACAGCGACCAGGGCATCCTCTTCACCCTCGGGATTCTCGGTGCGCTGATCGGCCCGTTGTTCGGCATCCTCATCGCCGGCTACTACCTGGTCAGCAAGCAGCGGGTCTGGGTCGACGAGATGTACACGATGAGCACCACGGGGCGCTACTGGTTCCGCAACGGCTACAACCCGAACGCCGTGGCCGCGGTGCTGATCGGCGGCATCCCGGCGATCACCATGGTGCTGATCGGCGGCGTGGTGTGGGCGAAGTCCTCCAGCGCGATCCTGTCCCACGCCGGTGACTTCAGCTGGTTCCTCGGCTGTGGGCTCGGCTTCGCGGCCTTCTGGCTGCTGGAGCGCCGCAGCCCGCGGATCACCGGCCTCGACACCGACTGCGAGCTCGCCACCGACGGCGTGGGCAAGTAACCGTGAGCGTCGGGGCGGGGACCCGGCCGGTACGGCGGATCGCGGTGGTGAACCCCAACACCACCGTGGCCATGACAGACAAGATGCTGGCCTGCGCCCGGCCGCTGGTGGACCCCGGCACCGAGCTGGTCGGGGTCACCAACGCCTCCGGCCCCGCCTCGATCGAGAGCCACCTGGACGAGGCGCTGGCCGTCCCCGGCCTGCTGCGCGAGATCGGCGCGGGCGAGGCAGCCGGCGTCTCGGGCTACGTCGTCGCCTGCTTCGGCGACCCGGGACTCGACGCCTGCCGCGAGCTCGCGTCCGGTCCGGTGGTGGGCATCGCCGAGGCGGGAATGCACCTGGCCACGATGCTCGGCCGCTCGTTCAGTATCGTCACCACCCTGGCCCGCACCATGGGCCAGGCCGAGCACCTCGTCCAGCGCTACGGCTACGCGGGCAAGTGCCGCAGCATCTACGCCTGCGAGGTGCCGGTGCTGGAGCTGGACGAGCCGGGCTCGGAGGCGCGCAAGCTGGTGGTCGACCACTGCCGCCGGGCCGTGGAGTACGACGAAGCGGACAGCATCGTCCTCGGCTGCGCCGGGATGGCCGACTTCTGCGCCGACGTGTCTGAGCAGGTCGGGGTGCCGGTGATCGACGGCGTGACCGCTGGCGTCCTGCTCGTGGAGTCGATGGTCAAGCTGGGTCTGCGGACCAGCACCCGCTCCGAGTACGCCGCACCGCTGCCCAAGACCTACCTCTGAGAGCGGGCCACCCCGAACGCCGCGAGCAGCAGCGGCGTCCGGCCCGGTAGACCTCACCCCGTCCGGACCTCAGCGGTGGCGGACCGGTTGCTGCAGCTCGGTCACCCAGTCGGACTGGTCGTCCTGGGGCCAGGCGCGGAGGTAGACCTCGCGGCCTGGTCCGGCCGGGGCCCAGCCGTGGGGCTCCAGCGTGAGGATGAGCTGCTGCCAGGAGTCACCGATGGTGTTCATCGACCCGAGGTGCACCGCACAGACGCACTGCTCGACGGCGGGCAGCGCCACGACCTCGAAGCCGGGAGCCGGGGCGCCGGAGTAGTCGTAGCCGACCACCATCCGCAGCGCGTCGTCGTCCCGGTCGGGGTCGAGGTCGTAGACGGCCACCCCGGTCTCGGGGCACCCACCAGCCGCTTGCACAGCCGCCGCCAGCTCGCCGAACAGCGGCTCCACCACGGTGCCGATGTCGGCCGGCGTGGCCACCGAGGCTCGTCGCGCGGCGAGCGTCCGTGGGGGCAGGCTCTTCACCACGTACTCGATCTCGGACAACTGATCCTCCTTCTCGATGAGACGGAGACGGTGCTCGACCCCGGCCAGCCGCATCAGCGCCAGGTCGTGCTCGCTCGCGACCTCGGCTTGCCGAAGCCGGAGCATGCCCCGCAGCTCGTCCGGCGCCAAGGCGTCGTCGAGCAGTCGACGCACCTCGTCCAGCCCGAAGCCGAGCTGCTTCATCGCCATCACCCGGTTGAGCCGGGCGAGCTGGGAAGGGGCGTAGTAGCGGTACCCGGACGAGGGATCCGTCTGCGCCGGGGTGAGCAGGCCGATGTGGTCGTAGTGCCGCAGCATCCGGACCGACACCTGGCCGAGTCGTGCGAAGTCTCCGATGGACAACATGAGCATGTTCTGCGCTATGACACCGTGTCAGGGTCAAGCCCCAAGGCGGCTGGGACCGGCTCGACCGACCAGTTGGAGACGACGTGTCGCACGCCGGCCCCCTGGATCAGCCGGTCCCCGAGGGTCTCGGGGTCGAAGCGGGCACCGCCACGCCAGGCCGCCAGCCGCGGCACGCGTCCAGCAGCCCGGGTGAGCCTGGCCAAGGGCTCGACGACCTCGGAATCCCGGTTGGCCGTCGTGACCTCCGCCGCCGAGCGGTGCGTCGACGTGTGGAAGCAGAGCTCGTGCTGCCCGGCGATCGACCGCAGGTCCTCATCGCTCACCCGCGGCCCGGATTCCAGCATCGTGTGCTCGACGGGAAAGTAGAAGGCCCGCACCCCGAGCCCGGCGCAGAGGTCGGCCGCCCAGAGCGCGGTCTCGCGCTCGCCGTCGTACCACGCCACCATCACCCGCAGTCCGTCGTCGGCAGCGTCCGGGTCGTACGGCTCCCCGAGGTCCAGGACGCGCCGGACGCGCTCGGCGGAGGCGCGGCGGTACTCGGCCGGAACGGCATGGAAGTTCAGCGTCAGCAGGCGGGCCGTCGTCGGGCCCCCGTTCCCGGCGGCGCCGCCTGTCGCGCCGGTCTCGAGCAGTCGTCGGCCGAGCGCGGCCTGCCGCAGGTACCCAGCGGTGCTGAAGGCGGGCTGATCATCCGGCGTCGGCAGCGTCCCCGCGGTGTGCAGCAACATCGGGACGCCGATGTGGCGCTGCTCGTCGGTGAGGACGACCTGAGACAGCCCCGCCGTCGTGCCACCGATCTCGTCGGGGTCCTCGGGGTCGGCATCGTTCACCCGGCCAGTCCACCACGACGGGTCGGTGCCCCGCGCGGGAACGTTCCCGCGGGAACGTTGGCGCCGGACCCATCGAGTCTGGCCACAGCCGCTGACGAGGCTCGACAGAACTGTCGGCACCCTCCCGTAGCGTTCTGAGTATCAGAACACGTGTTCGAAGGGGGAGTCGTGGCGGTGCATGAGGGACACGGAGTGGTGGCAGGTCGCTACGCCGGGATGGCCTTGGCGGTCCAGAGCGAGCCGACAGCGCAGCAGGTCGCCTCCTCGCGGGAGCGGGCCGCTGCGGAGGCTCTGGCGGGCCGGATCTGCGCGGCGGCGGCGACGGCGGCACGATCGGAGTGCCAGCTGTTGGACCTGGTCGGTGAGTTCGACGCGACCGGTGCCGTGCGGTGGTGGTCCGGGGTGAAGTCCCTGGCCCACTGGCTGAGCTGGACCTGCTCGATGTCACCAGGAGCGGCGCGGGAGCGGGTGCGGGTGGCGCGAGCCCTTCGTCGGATGCCCACGGTGCGGGAGGCGTTCGCGGCCGGGCGGCTCTCCTACTCGAAGGTGCGGGAAGCGACCCGGGTGGTCGACGTGGTCGAGGAGTCCCGGCTGTGCGAGCTGGCGCTGACGGCGACGGCGTCCCAGCTGGCTCGGACGATCGCCGGGTTCCGGGCCGCGGACGGGTCCCGGATGGCCCAGCAGGTCAGACGCTCGGTGTCGTGGCGCTACCGAGAGGACGGCACGCTGACGGTGTCGGTCCGGCTGCCCGCGGAGGAGGGTGCCGTCCTGGTGGCCGCCATCACCGCCGCGAAGGGCCAGCTCGGCGCCCCGCCGGCCACACCGGACCCCTCGAAGCCGGAGGTGCCGGCCGACCCGGTCTACTCCTCCGCCGACGCGCTGCTGGACGTGGCGCGCGGGTTCCTCGCCGGCACTCCGGAAGACCGGTCCGGGGAGGACCGGACGCTCGTCGTGGTCCACGTCGACGCTGATCAGCTGGAGCCGAGCGTTCCCGCGGGAACGCCGGCGACGGGCGCGCCTGGCCCGCTCTGCGAGGTGACGGGTGTCGGTCCCGTCGAGCCCGAGACGGCTCGGCGGCTGGCCTGCGACGGCCAGGTGCTCGGCGCGATCGTGCAGGGTGGCGAGGTGCTGGCGCTGGGCCGGGCGCGGCGGCTCGTGTCCCGGGGACAGCGGCGGGCCCTGATGGTGCGTGACCGGATGTGCCAGTTCCCTGGCTGCTCTCAGGTCCGGCACCTGCAGGCCCACCACCGGGTGGCGTGGGCCGCCGGTGGAGCGACGGACCTGGACAACCTCGTCCTGCTCTGCCGGTTCCACCACACCTGCGTGCACGAGGGCGCCATGACCATCCGCCCTTCCTCGGCGGCGGCCGGTGCGGTGGCTCGATGGGAGTTCCTGATGCCCGACGGCACCCTGCACCGATCCTGGTACAGCGCCGAACGGCTGCCCCACCACCTCAACGACCAGCTCAAGGACGAGCTGGCGAGGCAGCGCGAACGGGCGAGCGCCGCGCTGGCCGAGGTGACCGGGATGGACCATCCGGACGCCCGGACCATCCGGCCCGGCTGGGCCGGAGAACGGTTCGACCTCCACGCCTGCGTCGAGGTCCTGTTCGGGCTCCGGCTCCCTGGGGCTGACGAGGGTGGTGAGGCTCCCGGGGGCGAGGAGGGTGAGGAGGCCGGCGTGGCGGCCTGAGCGGGGGAGGGGGCATACAGTCACGAGGTGGCTGACTCGCTGACCGCTTTCGCCGACGTGCTCGCGGGCTTCGGGGAGGTTCTCGACCTCGACATCTCGTCCCTCGACCGGATCGGCGTGCCGGTGACCAGCTGCTCGCTGCTGTCGGGCGGCGAGTTCGTGGCGCACGGCAATGGCTATGGTGCCGACCTTGATGCCGCCCGCCTGAGCGGGCTCGGTGAGCTGGCCGAGGGCGTCCTGGCCGCGGCAGCGGTGGAACGGCTGCGGCCCCGGGCCCGTCAGGCCTGCTACGCCGAGCTGGTCGCCCAGCTCGGCACCGAGGGGGTCGCCGACCCGCGGACGTTGTGCCTGCCCGCCGGCAGCGCCTACGTCGAGACGATGCCGCGCACCTGGCTGCCGATGACCCGCGTCCGGACCGGTGGGGAGGTGTGGGTGCCGGTCGAGCTCGTGGCCAGCGAGCCGGGTGACCTGGCGTCGGGGTACGAGCCACTGCTGACGCCCATCACCAACGGGCTGGGCGCCGGCCTGGACCCGGTCCGCCCGCTGACCCACGGTCTGCTGGAGATCCTGCAGCGGCACACCAACGGGCTCCGCTTCCGGGCACTGGACTCCCGCTCGCCCGAGATCGACCGGGCCGGGTTGCCTGCCTCGGTGGCGGCGCTGGTCGCCCGGGTCGAGCAGTCCGGCGTCGAGCTGGTGCTCAAGCACGCCGCGAGCGAGCTGGGGGTCTGCTCGACCTACGTGATGGGCGTCGACCCCACGCCGGGGTCCAAGATCCAGGTCACGGCGTGCGGTGAGGCCGCTCACCCCTCGGCGGAGGTCAGCCTGACCAAGGCCGTGCTCGAGTACGCCAACTCCCGGGTCCGCAAGACCTTCGCTTTCGGACCGGCCGAGCGCTCGCGTCCGTTGGCCCCGGACCGCTACTGGGCTGCGTTGGGTGGGGCGGGGGAGGTGCGCGCGACCGAGGCCATGCGCGTCTGGCGAGACCTCTCCACCGAGGACCTGAGCCGGTTGACCGGACCCGACCGCCGCCACCACGTCGACTACGACTCGATCCTGACCGGCGGAGCTGAGCCCCAGGCCGGCCAGCCGCTGCTCGACCACGTGCTCGAGAGTCTGGCGGGCCGCGGTTCCAGCGCCGGTCACGACGTGCTCGCGGCCACCATCACGGTCGGCGAGGTGAACGTGGCCAAGGTCGTCGTCTCCGGGCTGGAGGTGGAGACCCTCTCCTACGGCCGGATCGGCGAGGCGAACGCCCGCGACCTGCTCGGCACCGACCTCGACCTCGTACGCCGCCAGGACGGCCCGAGCGTGACCCACCCGGACCGCATCGTGCTCACCACCGAGGCCGAGGAGCGGCTGGGCGGTCCGGTCTGGTACTCCTACGCCGCCGCGGCCCACCTCGTCGGTCCGCTCTACCCGCTGTACCGCGAGCCCGGTCGGCACACGGTCACCGTCGTGGACGCCTGACGCGCCCTTCGAGAGGCTCACGGAACGGTGGGCAGCAGGCTCTGGGAGGGTGGGGCGGCAGGTTCAGGAGACCGTCGGCGGTGAGGGCGACTCGGCGTCGGCGGCGAGCTCGCTCGGCTGGTCGGACCCGTCGGCCGGCACGGACCAGACGTCGATCCGACCGCTTGCGGGGTCGAGCTTCCCGTAGCCGATGGTGTGGTCGTTCAGCCAGGTGCCCTGGTCGTCGACGTTGCCCGGCTCGGCGAGGGGCGTCCGGTGGCCGCTGCCCAGGTCGTAGACCTCCAGCCGCCAGGTGAGGTCCGGCAGCCGACGCTTGTAGACGACCCGTGTTCCGTCGGGGGAGAGCGAGGGGCACTCGACGCCGTCCGCGAGCACGCTCACGGTCTCGGCGGTGGCGTCGCCCTGGACCAGGTAGAAGTGCTTGCCGGTGGCCATGGTGGCGTAGAAGGTGTTGTCGTCGGCGGCGAAGCTGACGCCCCAGAAGTTGGCGTCCTTGGGGGGCGACCCGCCCTTGCCCTCGGCGTCGACGAGCCGGAAGTCCTCCAGGCTGGTGTTCAGCACGCCGGTCTCGGTGTCGAGGATGCCCGAGCGGGTGGAGAAGCCGGAGCTGGTGTAGGAGTCGCCGGCCACGAAGACCGTCCAGGCCACCATCCGGCCGTCCGCCGACAACCGGGCCCGGGTCGGCACGCCGTTGATCGGCAGCGTCCGCAACACCGACAGGTCCGGGTTCACGACATCGAGGGCGAACGTGCCGGGTGCGCTGTCGTCCGCGCGGAGGCAGACGGCTCGGCCCGCCGCGGTGAACACCCGCGCGCAGCTGACCCGGGTCTGCGCCCGGGACCCGTCCGAGCGCACCACCGCCAGCCGGCCCGTCGCGGTGTCCCGGACGACCATCCCCGGCGTCCGCAGGTCCACCGCAGGATCGACCTCGACCTGAGGTGCAGGCCTGGTCAGCGCCCAGGCGACGGCCGTGGTGGCCATCACCAGCGTGACCAGGACGGTCAGCAGCATCTTCGTCCGGGTGGTCACGCCACCCGCCTCGTCCCCCGGAGCAGCAACGCGCAGAACGGCAGGAGCAGGGCGGCGACGCCGGCCGCGGTGAGGCAGGCCGTCTGGACGCCGACGTGCTGCCAGAGCAGCCCGAAGACGACCGACGAGACGACGTAGGCGAGCGCCTGCCCGGTCTGAAGCAGCGCCAGCCCGGTGGTCCGCAGGTGCTCGGGCACCAGCGGGACGGCCAGCGCCACCAGGACGCCGTCGGTGGCGGCGTAGAAGGCCCCGTACAGGGCGAGCACCAGCCAGATCGGCCCGGCGCCCGAGCTCAGCAGCAGGTACACCGCCAGCAGGCAGCCGTAGCCGGTCACCACGACCGGCCAGCGGCCCAGCCGGTCGGCGAGCCGGCCGAGGGGGACCGCGAGGACGAGGAAGGCCAGGCTCGTGCCCACGGCCAGCAGCGGGAAGGCGCGGACCGGCAGGTCGTCGCGGTCCTGCAGCACCAGGTAGACGAAGCCGTCGCCCACCGTGGCCAGGCCGAGCAGGGCCGCCACCACACAGAGCCGCCGGAACGTGCCGGCGGCCAGCAGCCGACGCACCCGCAGCCCGCGCTCCGGGTCGGGGTCAGGGTCGGGCGCGGGATGCAGGGAGCGGTCGGGCTGGCCCTCGCGGACGAACAGCGCCAGCACCACCAGGCCGACCACCGCGGCGCACAGGCTGCCGACGAAAACGGCGCGGTAGCCCTCCGAGCTGGCCAGCAGCAGCAGGCCGAGGGCGGCGAGCGGGCCCAGGAAGGCGCCGACGCTGTCCATCGCCCGGTGCACGCCGAACGCCTGGCCGAGGTCGCGCCCGTCCACCGAGGAGGCGATCAGCGCGTCCCGGGGAGCGGTCCGGACCCCCTTGCCGGTCCGGTCGGCGACGATCACCGCACCCACCGCCGACGGCACGTCGGCGGTGCCGAGCAGGCCGATCTTGGCCACGGCGGACAGTCCGTAGCCCACCAGGGCGACCACCTTCCGCCGTCGGAAGCGGTCGGCCAGGTAGCCGCCGAGCAGCCGGGTGAACGCGGTCGAACCGGTGTACAGGCCGTCGAGAACGCCGTACTGCGAGATGCTCAGGTGCAGGCCGAGCACCAGGTAGGCCGGCAGCACGGCACTGACCATCTCCGAGGAGACATCGGTGAACAGGCTGGTCAGACCCAGGGCGAGCACGTTGCCGGTGGCGATCCGACGCAGCGTGCCGCCACTCAGGCGGGCGTTCTTGACGCCCTCAGCGAGGTACATCGTCTGCCGGGTCCCGAGCCGTGTTCGTGGGGGTCAGGTCAGGTCAGCCGCACGTAGTCGAAGTACGTCCGGTTCGGGGTGGCGGCGACGCCGTCGTCGTGGGTGACCATCGAGATCGTGTAGGAGTGGCCGGGCGTCACCTTCATCGTGACCTTCTTCCACGACCCCCGCTTGGCACACGTGCGCGGCAAGGGGGTGGAGGTCTTGCCCGAGCTGTTGCGCCGGACCACCACCGTCGCCCAGGCCTTCGCCTTCGTGTCGGTGCACCGGCCGGCCCACCACAGGCTCAGCGTGTGTCGGCCGCTCGGCACGGTCACCGTCTGGCTGATGATCGAGTCACCGGTGGTGGCCGCGGTCGAGCCGGCGACCGCGGAGCGCTTGCCGTGGTGGTGCAGGCGGCGCGAGGTCGAGGTCTTCCCCGAGACCGCCCAGCGGGTCAGCCCGGGCTCGAAGCTGCCGTTGCTGACCCCGGTCGTCGCCCGGGGCGAGGTCGTCCAGATGGTGCGCAGCGGGGTGGCGCTGGTCGCGTGGCCGAGCGGGGCCAGGCCGTACGCGTCCTCGATCGTGCGCAGCAGCGTGTAGTGGTTCATCCACTCCGCGTACGTGCCGGGGCGGACCTGCTGGCCCACCAGCAGGGTGGGGATCTGGTTGACCGTGCCGCCGGCGTTCTCGTCGAAGGTGACGACGAGCAGGCTGTTGTGCTTCTTCGCCCAGCGGGCGTAGCCGTCCAGGTTCTTCTTCACCCACGCGTCCCCGGTGGCCACCGAGCAGTCGTGCATGTCGTGGCACATGTTGGGGGTGACGATGCTGACGGCGGGGAGCTTGTCGTAGTCGCTCGGGAAGGCCGACATCGGCTTGCTCTGCTTGGCGGTCGTGGTGGAGAAGTTCACCCACGGGCTGTGCTTGCGGCGGTAGTTCCCGCTCTTGCAGCCGGTGTAGCCCGCCTTCGGCAACGACTCGGAGTACCCGGTGAAGGTGAGGCCGGCGGCGCTCAGCTGGCTGGCCAGGTTGTCGGTGGCGCCCAGCCGGGCGGGGCAGCTGTCGTCGACGACACCGTGCTGGCTGCCCGAGAAGAGGGCCACGTAGTTGCCCTGGCTGGGGTGGGTGACCCCGTAGGACTGGCTCATGTTCGCGCCGCGCTTGGCCAGCGCGTTCAGGTAGGGCGCCTTCGAGCTGCCGATCACGCTGTGCCGGTTCTTGTTCTCCAGCATCACCACCACCGTGTGCGCCGGTCGGGGAACACCGCTGACGGCGACCGTGGTGGCCGCGGCCACCGGTCCCGCCGCGCCCGCTCCGGCTGTCGCGGTGCCCACCGCGCCGCTGACGAGGGCGAGCAGACCCAGACCCACACCGAGACGGCGCAGGACGAGACGTCGTGTCGGCAGCGGCCGGGCCGAGTTCGCGAAGATCATGGGTGCTGCTCTCCGGTCGGGCCCCCGCCTGGAACGTGAGTGGCTGAGCCTACGCGTCCGGCCGGGGCGGTCAAAACCCCGGCGAACTGCTCGCTCAGGCCACGCCAGGCGGGCACCAGGGCGGCGTCGAGGCGTTCGACCTCGGCCAGCCGGGCGTCGGCGACCGCGGCTTCGAGCTCGCCTGCCGCCACGTCGGTGTCGGCCCAGCGGCGCAGCGTCGCCGGGTCGACCTCGGGATGGAACTGGACGCCCCAGGCCCGACGGCCCAGCCGCAACGACTGGACGGCGCCCGTCGACGTCGTCAGCACCACCGCTCCGGGCGGCAGCTCGGTGACCAGGTCGTGGTTCCAGTGCACGGCCTCACTCAGCTCCAGCCCGGTCAGCAGCGTGTCGGCCACCGATGCGGCCGTCCGGTCGATAGGCCGGACGCCCAGCTGGGGCCCGGTGCCCGAGCGCGCGACCCGCCCACCGCAGGCCACGGCCAGCAGCTGCAGCCCCAGGCAGATGCCGAGGGTCGGCAGCTCGTCGGCCACCGCGCGGGCCAGCAGCTGCTTGGTCGGGGTGAGCCAGGGAAACGCCGCGTCGTCGTCGGCACCCATCGCCCCGCCGAGGACCAGCAGCCCGGCGTACGGGTCGAGGGAGAACGGCGGCTCCTCGCCCTCATGGCAGGCGAAGACGTCCAGCTCACAGCCCGCTTCGACCAGCCACTGCCCGACCCGTCCGGGCGGACAGTCGGCGGCATGCTGGATCACGGCGACGCAGGGAGCGAGGCCCTCCCCGACCAGCTGACCCACGGTCGACCTCCCCGGTCCGCGCGCCGTCGGCGTTTGCCCGACGGTCCGGCTACTGTAGGCGGGCGGCAGACGAAGGGATCGGTTGATGGCGGACAGCTCCCCTCACGGCGGTGGTTTCGCCCACCTCCACGTGCACTCGGAGTACTCCATGCTCGACGGGGCGGCCCGGGTGGCCGACCTCTTCGCGGGCGCGGCCGCGATGGGCATGCCGGCGGTGGCGATGACCGACCACGGCAACCTGTTCGGCGCCTACGACTTCTACTCCAAGGCCGCCAAGACCGGCGTCAAGCCGATCATCGGCCTCGAGGCCTACGTCACCCCCAAGACCCACCGCAGCGAACGCAAGCGGGTGCGCTGGGGTGAGGGTGCAGGCGGTGCCGGTAAGGACGCCAACAGCGGTGACGACGTCTCCGGCGGCGGCGCGTTCACCCACATGACGCTGTGGTCGGAGACGACCGAGGGGATGCACAACCTGTTCCGGCTGGGCTCGCGCAGCTCGCTCGAGGGCTACTTCTACAAGCCGCGCGCCGACCGCGAGCTGCTGCAGACCTACGCCAAGGGGTTGATCGCCACCACCGGCTGCCCCTCGGGTGAGGTCCAGACCTACCTGCGGCTCGGCCGCTACGACGACGCGGTGGCCAGCGCCGCGGAGTTCAAGGACCTGTTCGGGGCGGAGAACTACTTCGTCGAGCTGATGGACCACGGGCTCAGCATCGAGAGCCGGGTCCGCGCCGACCTGCTGAAGATCGCGCGTGACCTGCACCTGCCGCTGGTGGCCACCAACGACCTGCACTACGCCCACCAGGCCGACGCCGCGGCCCACGAGGTGCTGCTCTGCGTGCAGACCGGGGCCACCATGGCCGACACCAACCGCTTCAAGTTCGACGGCGACAGCTACTACCTGAAGTCCCCGGCGGAGATGCGCGCGCTGTTCGCCGAGCTGCCCGAGGCCTGCGACAACACCCTGGCCATCGCCGAGCGCTGCGACATCGCCTTCACCGAGGGCAGCGGCACCTACATGCCGCGCTACCCCTGCCCGCCCGGGGAGGACGAGTCGTCCTGGTTCATCAAAGAGGTGGAGTCGGGTCTGCGGCGCCGCTACCCGCGGGGCGTGCCCGAGGCCAGCCGCAAGCAGGCCGAGTTCGAGACCGGGGTCATCCTCTCGATGGGCTTCGCCGGCTACTTCCTCGTCGTCGCGGACTTCATCAACTGGGCCAAGGAGAACGGCATCCGGGTGGGTCCGGGACGCGGCTCGGGTGCCGGGTCGATGGCCGCGTACGCGATGCGGATCACCGACCTCGACCCGCTCCAGCACGGGCTGATCTTCGAGCGCTTCCTCAACCCCGACCGCGTCTCGATGCCCGACTTCGACATCGACTTCGACGAGCGCCGGCGCGGTGAGGTGATCCGCTACGTCACCGAGAAGTACGGCGACGACCGGGTCAGCCAGATCGTCACCTACGGCACCATCAAGGCCAAGCAGGCGGTCAAGGACGCCTCGCGGGTGCTCGGCTACCCGTTCGGGGTGGGGGAGCGGATCACCAAGGCGATGCCGCCGCCGGTGATGGGCAAGGACGTGCCGCTGGCCGGCCTCTTCGACCGCGAGCACCCCCGCTACGGCGAGGGGGGTGAGTTCCGCGCGCTGTACGACAACGACGCCGAGGTGGCGAAGGTCGTCGACACCGCGCGAGACCTGGAGGGCCTGAAGCGCCAGTGGGGCGTGCACGCGGCCGGTGTGATCATGTCGAGCGAGCCGTTGATCGACATCATCCCGATCATGCGTCGCGAGCAGGACGGCGCGATCATCACCCAGCTGGACTACCCGACGTGCGAGGCGTTGGGCTTGATCAAGATGGACTTCCTGGGACTCCGGAACCTCACGGTCCTCGACGACGCCGTCGCCAACATCGCGTTGAACCGTGACTTCGAGCTGGTGCTGGAAGACCTCGAGCTGGACGACGCACCGACCTACGCGCTGCTCGGGCGGGGCGACACCCTGGGGGTCTTCCAGCTCGACGGCGGGCCGATGCGCTCGCTGCTGCGGCTGATGCGCCCGGACAACTTCGAGGACATCTCCGCGGTCCTGGCGCTCTACCGGCCAGGGCCGATGGGGGCCGACAGCCACACCAACTACGCGCTGCGCAAGAACAAGCGCCAGGAGATCACCCCGATCCACCCCGAGCTGGAGGAGCCGCTCGCGGAGATCCTGGGCACGACGCACGGCCTGATCGTCTACCAGGAGCAGGTGATGGCGATCGCGCAGAAGGTCGCCGGCTACACCCTCGGCCAGGCCGACCTGCTGCGGCGGGCGATGGGCAAGAAGAAGAAGTCGATCCTCGACGCCGAGTTCGTGCCGTTCTCGAACGGGATGCGCTCCGCGGGCTACGGGGACGCCGCGATCACGGCGCTCTGGGACATCCTGGTGCCGTTCTCGGACTACGCGTTCAACAAGGCGCACACCGCTGCGTACGGGCTGGTCTCGTACTGGACGGCCTACCTCAAGGCCAACTTCCCGGCCGAGTTCATGGCCGCGCTGCTCACCTCGGTGGGCGACGACAAGGACAAGATGGCCATCTACCTCAGCGAGTGCCGGCGGATGGGCATCTCGGTGCTGGCGCCGGACGTCAACGAGTCGGCCGCCAACTTCACCCCCGTCGGCACCGACATCCGCTTCGGCCTGACCGCCATCCGCAACGTCGGGGCGAACGTGGTCGAGGGCATCGTCTCGGCGCGAGACCAGCACGGCAAGGCGGGCAGCTTCCACGGCTTTCTCGATGCCGTGCCGCTGGTGGTGTGCAACAAGCGGGTGATCGAGTCGTTGATCAAGGCCGGCGCGTTCGAGTCGATGGGGCACACCCGGCGGGCGCTGATGAGCGTCTACGAATCCGCCGTCGACGGGGTGCTGGACCTCAAGCGGAACGAGGCCCACGGCCAGGACGGCTTCGACTTCGGGTTCGGTGAGGATGAGGACTCAGCCGTCATCTTCACCGGCGTCGTGCCGGACCTGGCGGACTGGGACAAGCGCACCAAGCTCGCCTTCGAGCGCGAGATGCTCGGCCTCTACGTCAGCGACCACCCGCTGCAGGGGCTGGAGCACATCCTGCTCGCCGAGCGGGACCTGGCCATCGCCGACCTGCTCGCCGACGACGGGCCGAAGGAGGGCATGGTCACGATCGCCGGCATGATCACCAACGTCACCCGCAAGACCACCAAGCGGGGCGACATCTGGGCGGTGATCACCGTCGAGGACCTCGAGGCGTCGGTCGAGGTGCTGCTCTTTCCGAAGGCCTACGACCTGGTCTCGACCGTGCTGGCCACCGACGTGGTGGTCAAGGTCAAGGGCCGGGTGAAGCGGGACGACGACGCCGTCTCCATCAGCGCCCAGGAGCTGACGCTGCCCGACATCAGCGACGCCCCGTCCGGTCCGGTGGTCATCTCGCTCCCGGCCGTCCGCTGCACCCAGCCGGTCGTCCAGCAGCTGCGTTCGGTGCTGGCCGCCCACCCCGGGATGACCGAGGTGCGGCTGAAGCTGCAGTCCTCCGGGCGGACGACGGTGATGAAGCTCGACGCGCAGCTGCGGGTGACGCCCTCCCAGCCCCTGATGGCCGACCTCAAGGCCCTGCTGGGGCCGTCGTGCCTGGCCTCGTGAACCTCGGCCCCCCCACCAGCGCCGTGACGCCGTGGCCGAGGTCCTGACGCCCGGCCCGGCTGCGTCGGGGCCGGCCGAGGGGCCGTCGACGTCGGCGGGGTCGTCGCGGCCCTCCTGGCGGCGCGCGAGCGTGGCGGGCGGCCTGCTGGTGGCGCTCGGGCTGGGCCTGGGCGTCCTGGGCGGCGTGCTCTGGTGGGCTTTGACGGACCTGCCGAGCTACGTCGTGGGCAGCAACGGCGGGGCGAACACCACCGAGCGGGGGCTTGCCGAGGTGCTGGGCGGCGACGCCTGGTTCGCGGTGATCGGGGCGGTGGTCGGGCTCGCGCTCGGGCTGGTCGCCTGGCGCCGGCTGGGCCGGGTGGGCTGGCCGGTGGTGCTGCTGGCGACCGGGACCGCCGCGCTCGCCGCCCTGCTCTGCTGGGCGGTCGGCCGTGAGCTGGGACCTGGTGAGTTCACCGCGCGGCTGGCGGCGGCCAAGCCGGGGGACCGGGTCCCGATCGAGCTCACGCTGCAGGCCCGGGCGTCGCTGCTGGTCTGGCCGTTCTTCGCCGTCATCCCGGTGCTGCTCGGCTCCTCCCTCGGCCGCGACGAGGAGGACCCGCGTCCGGCGGCAGGCCCTCCGGCCGGCTCGGCGCCCGGCTCAACGGGCGACGGCGGCGGTTAGCGCCCCGGTCACCGCCACCAGGTCCGCGGGCGCGAGCTCCACCTGGAGGCCGCGCTTCCCGGCCGAGACGTGCACGGTGGTGAAGTCCGCGGCGGACGCGTCCACGACCGTCCGCAGCCGGGTCCGCTGGCCGAACGGGGAGATGCCGCCCAGGACGTATCCGGTGCTCCGGGTGGCCGCGCCGGGGTCGGCCATCACCGCCCTCTTCGCCCCCAGGGCGCCCGCCAGCGCCTTGAGGTCCAGCTGGGCCGCCACCGGCACCACCGCGACCACCAGCTCGCCGCCGAGGTCGGCCAGCAGCGTCTTGAACACCCGCGCCCGGTCCAGGCCGAGCGCGGCCGCCGCCTCGTCCCCGAAGTGCCGTTCGCCCTGGTCGTGGGCGTAGGGGTGCAGCGTGAACGCCACGCCGGCCCGGGACAGGGCCTGCGTCGCCGGGGTGCCGCCACTCGATGCCTTCGCCACGTCCTGATCATGACAAGGCGCTGGCCGATCATGACAAGCCGCTGGCCGATCATGACAAGGAGATGGGCGATCATGTCTCGCATGGCCGGCTCGCGCATCCTCGTCGTCGAGGACGCCGAGGCGATCCTCGTACCGGTGCTGGCGGCGCTCCGCGGGGCCGGGTTCGCCGTCCGCGGGCTCGCGTCCGGCGTCGCCCTGGAGGACGAGCTGACCGCGTTCGGACCGGACCTGGTGCTGCTCGACGTGATGCTCCCGGGCCGGGACGGCTTCGAGCTGCTCGCGGTGGTGCGCCGGTCGAGCCGGGCGGGGGTGCTGATGCTGACCGCCCGCGACACCACCGGCGACCGCGTCCGGGGGTTGAGCGGCGGCGCGGATGACTACCTGGTCAAGCCGTTCGCGATGGCCGAGCTGGTGGCCCGGGTCCAGGCCGTACTGCGTCGGGTGGTGCCGGGCGGGGCCGAGATCGCCGTGGGCGACCTGACCATCGCCGACGACGGCGCCCAGGTCCGACGAGCCGGCCGCCTCGTCGAGCTGACCGAGACCGAACGCCGCGTCCTGGTCTACCTGGCGGCGCACCGGGGCCACGTGGTCAGCAAGCTCCAGCTGCTCACCGGGGTCTGGGGCTACGAGGGGTTCGGCGAGAACGTCGTCGAGGTGCACGTCTCGTCGCTGCGACGCAAGCTCGAGGCGGCCGGCCCCCGACTGGTGCACACGGTGCGCGGCCGGGGCTACCGGTTGGCCGACCAGCCGTGACGCCGGCTCGCGCCAGGTCCGAGCAGCGCGGACCGCTGCGGACGGTGTCGCTGCGACGACGCGTCACCGCGGTCGTCACGGGGGTGGTGGCCCTGGTGGTGCTGCTGCTCGGGATCACCGTCGACCAGACGTTCGCCCTGCAGACCGACCGCAGCCTGGGCACGCTGCTGGACGGGCGGGCCCAGCTCGGCCGTCAGCTCGCGCGGAACGGGGTGGGTCCGCAGCAGATCGTCAACCGCGTCGGGGTGAGCGGCGTGGACGCCACGCTGACGCTGCGCAACGGCACGGTCTACGGCGACCCGCTGCCGACTCCGGCGTCGCCCCGGACGGTGTCGACCCGGCTGGGCGGGACGGGACGGGTCCGCGGGGCCACGTTGGTGCTGACGGCGGACACCGACCTCACCCGGACCGCCGCCGCGACCCTCCGCCGGATCCTCCTCCTCGCCGGGCTGGGCGCGGTGCTGCTGTCGGCGCTGCTGGTCGCGCTGGCCACCCGGTACGCGCTGGCGCCGCTGGCCACCATGGCCGGCCTGGCCCGACGGATCGCCGACGGCCGGCGCGGCTCCCGGCTGGCGCCGACCCGACCCGACACCGAGCTGGGCCGGACGGCGTCGGCGTTCGACGACATGTTGGACGAGCTGGAGGGGGCCGAGGCCCGAGCCGTCCGGTCCGAGGCCGCCACCCGGGCGTTCCTGGCCGACGCCGCCCACGAGCTGCGGACGCCGGTGACCGGCATCTCCGCCGCGGCGGAGACGCTGCTGCACCATCCCGAGCTCACCGACGCGGACCGCGAGCAGCTGGAGGTGCTGCTGGTCCGGGAGGCCCGGCGCGCCGGCACCCTGATCAGCGACCTGCTCACCGCCGCCCGGCTCGACGCCGGCGCAGAGCTGCGACGCGTCCCCGTCGACCTCCTGGACCTGGCCGAGGACGAGCGCGACCGGCTGGCACTGACCGCTCCGGGAGTGACCGTCCAGGTCTCCGGTCAGGCGCCGCAGCTGGCGCTGGACCCGGAGAAGGTCACCAGCGTGCTGCGCAACCTGGTGGACAACGCCGTCCGCGCCGCGGGCCCGGAGGGTCGGGTCGAGATCCGGCTGGCCGCGGCGTCGGGTGCGGGTGCGGAGGTGTTGGTGCTGGACTCGGGGCCCGGCGTCCCGGTCGAGGAGCGGGAGCGGATCTTCGAGCGCCTCGTCCGGCTGGACCGTGACCGCGGCCGCGACTCCGGCGGCTCCGGTCTCGGGCTGGCCATCGCCCGCGGCTGGGCCCAGGCCCACAGCGGCACCCTCACCTGTGTCGGGCCGCCGCCGGGCGTCCCCGGGGCGGCCTTCCTGCTCCGGCTGCCTTCGCTACCGGTCCCGGCCGAGCACAGAGCGCTGCCGTGACGGCCCGGCTCGCAGCCTGGTCCGCGATCTGCCGCAGCGCGTCGAGGTGCCGGGCCAGGGAGGTCCGGCCCTCAGTGATCAGCGAGAGCCAGGTGCGGGGCAGCCGCTCGTGCCGGCCCTTGCGGACGGTCAGGTAGCCGACCTCCTCGAGCGCGTAGACGCTCTTCGAGAGCGTCGACTTGGTCAACCCGCAGCCCTCGAGCACGGTGGCGAAGACCGCCTCGTCGCAGCCCGACAGAAACGCGGCCACCTGGAGCCGGGCGGAACTGTGGAGAGCCTCGTCCAGGCATTCAGCCACGGTCGACGCGCCGCCGGGTCGCGACCGCCATGGCCAACCCACCCGCCACCGCCAGCACCAGGTAGGTGCCCCGCGTCGCCCGAGTGGTCGACAGCGGTGCCGGGACCAGGGAGAGGGCGCAGACGGCCAGCACGACCGCGGTGGTGCGTCCCCGCCCGCGTAGACCGCGGACCTCTCCGGCCGCGCGCAGCCGGAGGACCAGCCAGCCTGCGGCGGCCCAGAGCGCCAGCGCCACGACGACGCCCGTCAGCCATCCGGCGGTGCTGAAGGGCAGCAGCGCCAAGGCGAGAAAGCCGAGCGCGACCGCGACCCCAGCCAGGGCCGGCGTCCCGGACGGCAGTCGCGGCGACTCGGCGGCAGACCGGGCGCGCTCGGCTCGAGTGAGGTGGTCGGCAGCGGTGCGGGGATCCATGAGGTCAACACGACGAAACTGGTTTCCAGTCCGCAACCTCCCTAGGTGAGGAGTCGGAGGAGCGCGGTCACGGCGATAGCCACCAGGAACACCACCAGGAAGCCGCGGCGCAGCAGCAGGGCGGCCACTCCGGCCGCCACCCCGGCCAGGGTCCGCCAGTCGAGGGTGTAGCGGCCCCCGCCGTCGAACAGCTGGACGGCGACCAGGGCCGACAGCATGGCCACCGGCAGGAAGGCGGCGATCCGCTGCACCCGCGGCCGGTTCAGCACCGACTCCGGCAGCGAGAGGCCGGCGAGCTTCAGCAGGTAGCCGCCGAAGGCCGCCACGAGGAGGCCGACCCAGAGACCGGTCATGGGCGCACGGCCTGCCGGACGGGTACCAGCCCGGCCAGTCCCGCGACCCCGGCTGCCGCGATCACGGGGACCCCTTGGGGGACCAGCGGCACCAGCAGCAGCGCGACCGCGGCGCCGGCCACGGCGACCCAGCGGTTGGCAGCCGAGCCCAGTCGGGGCCAGAGCAGGGCCAGAAAGACCGCCGGCGCCGCGGCGTCCAGCCCGAACGTCGACGGGTCGACGGCCGCACCCGCCAGCGCACCGACCAGGGTGCCGAGCTGCCAGAGCGAGCAGAGGATCAGTCCCGTCGCCCAGAACGCGTAGCGCTGGAGCGAGCGGGAGTCCTGGCCGAGCGCCATCGCCGTCGTCTCGTCGATGACGAAGTGAGCGGTGCCCAGCCGGCGCCAGCCGCGAGGCCTGAGGATCCCCGCGAGGCCAACGCCGTAGAAGCCGTTCCGGACGCCCAGCAGCAGGGCCGCGGCCGCCGCGGCGAACGGGGAGCCGCCCGCCGCCACCACGCCGGCGAAGGCGTACTGCGAGGCTCCCGAGAACATCACCAGGCTGAGCACCATCGTCTGCAGCAGGCTGAGCCCCGAGCTGACCGACACGGCCCCGAACGAGGCGCCGAAGGCCGCGGCGTAGAGGCCGATACCGACCGCCGCGCGCAGCACCGGGCGCCGACCGTCCCGGTCCGGGGCGTCCGGCCCGTTCACCGCAGGACTCCCACGAGCGCCACCAGGAGTGGGGCGACCAGCAGGGCCGGCAGCAGGTTGCCCACGGGCACCTGACGGATCCGCAGCAGCCGCAGGCCCACACCGACCAGCAGCAGGCCGCCCGTCGCGGTGATGGCGGCCAGGTGAGCGGCGGGCAGGATGTCACCGACGAGGTAGCCGACCAGGGTGATCAGTCCCTGGACGACGGCCACGGTCAGCGCGGAGACCATCACCCCGGCCCCCAGGGACGCGGCGAAGGCGATCGAGGCGAAGCCGTCGAGCACGGCCTTGAGGAACAGCTGGTCCGCACCCCGGCCGAGCCCGTCGGACAGGGCGCCGAGGATGGTGAGCGGGCCGACGCAGAAGAGCAGCGACGCGGAGACGAAGCCCTCGAGGAACCGTTCCCGACCGACATCGGCTGGTCCCGCGCCTCGGCTGAGCCGCGCCCGCAACCATCCGCCGACGCCTTCGAGCCGACGCTCGACGTCGACCAGCGACCCGAGGATGCCGCCGATCAGGACCGCTCCCAGGACGATGAGCACCGGGGCGGACGCGCCGACCTCAGCCGAGAGGTCGCCGGACTGCACCTCGACCGCGGACAGGGCGCCGATCAGCAGCGTGACCAGGCCGAGCCCGTCGGTGACCGTGTTCCGGGTGCGCTCGGGCAGCCGGTGGCCCAGCAGCAGCCCGAGGCCGGACCCGAGCAGCACCGTCGCGACGTTGACGGCCGTGCCGAGTCCGGGAAAGGTCACGGGCGCCGACCCTACCGGGCCGGGTCCAGCCGCGTCCGCGTCCGAAA
This sequence comes from uncultured Friedmanniella sp., assembly GCF_964244285.1. Classification (NCBI taxonomy): domain Bacteria; kingdom Bacillati; phylum Actinomycetota; class Actinomycetes; order Propionibacteriales; family Nocardioidaceae; genus Friedmanniella; species uncultured Friedmanniella sp. Next base: position 294,425 of record NZ_CAXTHT010000004.1, on the reverse strand, counting down.
ACCTGTCAGCCGTCTCACCTACGATGGCTCCCGTGCTTCGGATGATCGACCTACGCGGGCGGGCCGCGTCCGGTGAGCGGCTGGACTACGCCACGGTGGTGCCGCGCGCCGCCTTCGACGTGGCGGCGGCGGTGGAAGCCGTGCGCCCGATCTGCGACGGCGTGGCTGCCCGCGGTGCCGACGCCCTGGCCGAGTTCTCCCAGGCCTTCGACCAGGTCGTGCCCCCGAGCTTCCGGGTACCGCCCGAGGCGCTGCGCGAAGCCGAGGCGGCGCTCGATCCCGACATCCGGGCCGCGTTCGAGGAGTCGATCCGCCGCCGCCGGACGGTCAGCGCCGCCGAGCTGGGGGAGCGCGAGGTCGAGGTCACGCTCGCGCCCGGCGCCCGCGTCGCCCAGCGGATGATCCCGGTCCGTCGCGTCGGGCTGTACGTGCCCGGCGGCCTGGCGCCGCTGTCGTCCAGCGTGATCATGAACGTCGTCCCGGCCCAGGTGGCCGGCGTCCCGTCGATCGCGGTGGCCTCGCCGCCGCAGCGGGAGTTCGGCGGCCTGCCGCACCCCAGCATCCTGGCACTCTGCTCGATCCTCGGCGTGGAGGAGGTCTACGCCGTCGGCGGCGCCCAGGCCATCGCCATGTTCGCCCACGGCGTCCCCCTGCTCTGCGAGCGGGTCGACCTGGTCACCGGGCCGGGCAACATCTACGTCGTCGCGGCCAAGCGACTGCTCAAGGGCCGGGTCAACATCGACTCCGAGGCCGGCCCGACCGAGATCGCCGTGCTCGCCGACGCCACCGCCAACCCGGCGCACGTGGCCGCCGACCTCGTCTCCCAGGCCGAGCACGACCCGGTCGCCGCGGCTGTGCTGGTCACCGACTCACCCGAGCTGGCCGACGCGGTCCAGGCCGAGCTGCCCGAGCAGGTCTCCGCGACCAAGCACAGCGAGCGGATCCGGACCGCGCTCGGCGGTGCGCAGTCCGCCGTGGTGCTCGTCGACGACCTCGACCAGGGGCTCGCCGTGGTCAACGGCTACGCGGCCGAGCACCTGGAGATCCAGACCGCCGACGCCGAGCAGCGGGCGGCCCGGGTCACCAACGCCGGCGCGATCTTCGTCGGACCCTGGTCGCCGGTCTCGCTCGGGGACTACTCCGCCGGCAGCACCCACGTGCTGCCGACCGCCGGCTGCGCCTGCCACTCCTCCGGGCTCAACGTGAAGAGCTTCCTCAAGGCCGTGCACGTGGTCACCTACTCCCACGACGCCCTGGCTGAGGTCGCCCGGCACGTCGAGGTCTTCGCCGACGCCGAGGACCTGCCCGCCCACGGGGCCGCCGTCAGCCGGAGGTTCGCGCGGTGACGTCGACGGTGACCGTGCCGGCGGCTCTGCCGGTCCGGCCCGAGCTGGTCGGGGAGGTGCCCTACGGCGCTCCGCAGCTCGACGTCCCGGTCTGTCTCAACGTCAACGAGAACCCCTACCCGCCCAGCGAGGCCGTGGTCAGTGACATTGCCGCCGCGGTCGCCGGCGCGGCCCGCACGCTGAACCGCTACCCCGAACGTGACGCGCTCGCGCTCCGCGCGGACCTGGCCGCCTACCTCGGGCACGGGCTGGCCGCCGACCAGGTGTGGGCGGCCAACGGCAGCAACGAGGTGATGACCCACGTCCTGCAGGCCTTCGGCGGGCCTGGCCGCAGTGTGCTGTCATTCACCCCGACCTACTCGATGTACCCCGAGTACGCCCGCAACACCCACACCCGCTGGCTGACCGCTCCGCGCGGGGACGACTTCACCGTCCGGACCGCCGACGCGGTGACGGCCGTCGAGCGCGAGCAGCCCGACGTGGTCATCCTGACCAGCCCGAACAACCCGACCGGGACGGCCGTCGGCCTCGACACCGTCGCCGCCGTCTGCGACGCCGCCCCGGGCGTGGTGGTGGTCGACGAGGCCTACCACGAGTTCGCCCGGACGGGCACCCCGAGCGCGCTCGAGCTGCTGCCGGGCTACCCGCGGCTGGCGGTCAGCCGGACGATGTCCAAGGCGTTCGCCTTCGCCGGCGGCCGGCTGGGCTACCTGGCCGCGTCGCCGTCCTTCGTGAACGCGCTGCGGGTGGTCCGGCTGCCGTACCACCTGTCCGCGGTCACCCAGGCCGTCGCGCGGGTGGCGCTGGCGCACGCGCCCGAGATGCTGGCCGCGGTGGACTCGCTGCGCACCGCGCGGGACGAGCTGGCCCGGGCCCTGGTCGCGCGGGGGCTGCAGGTGGCCGACTCCGACGCCAACTTCCTCCTCTTCGGCCGGTTCGCCGACCGGCACGCCGTCTGGCAGGGCCTGCTCGACCGGGGCGTGCTGATCCGGGAGGTGGGCCCGGAGGGTTGGCTACGGGTCTCCGCCGGCACCCCCGCCGAGATGGCGGCGTTTACCGCGGCGCTCGACGACACCCTGCAGGAGCAGCGATGACCGCCAACCGCACCGCGAGCCTCGAGCGGTCCACCAGCGAGTCGAGCGTCCGGCTGTCCCTGGACCTGGACGGGACGGGGGAGTCGAGCATCTCGACCGGTGTCGGCTTCTTCGACCACATGCTGACGGCGCTCTCGCGGCACTCGCTGATCGACCTCCAGGTCGAGAGCAGCGGGGACACCCACCTCGACGCCCACCACACCGTCGAGGACACCACCATCGTCCTGGGTCAGGCGCTGCGGACCGCGTTGGGCGACAAGCGCGGCATCCGCCGGTTCGGTGACGCGATGGTCCCGCTGGACGAGGCCCTGGCCTCGGCGGTGGTCGACGTCTCCGGCCGCCCGTACTGCGTGCACCGCGGCGAGCCCGAGGGCCAGGCGTACGTCCGGATCGGGGAGGTGCCCTACACCGGCTCGCTGACCAGGCACGTGATGGAGACGCTGGCCTTCCACGCCCACGTGTGCCTGCACCTCACCCTGCTGGCTGGCCGCGACCCGCACCACATCGTGGAGTGCCAGTTCAAGGCGGTGGCCCGGGCCCTGCGGTCGGCGATCGAGCCCGACCCGAGGGTCACCGGTGTCCCCAGCACCAAGGGCGCGCTCTCGTGAGTGGGCCCGGGACGCCGTCGGTGGTCGTCCTGGACTACGGTTCCGGCAACCTGCGCTCCGCCGAACGCGCGGTGGCCAGCACCGGGGTCGACGTGGTCGTGACCACCGACCTCGAGCAGGCGCGGGCGGCCGACGGCCTGGTCGTCCCCGGCGTGGGCGCGTTCGCGGCCTGCATGGCCGGCTTGGATGCCGTACACGGGGCAGAGCTGATCGCGGAGCGGGTCGCCGGGGGCCGGCCGACCCTGGCCATCTGCGTCGGCCACCAGATCCTCTTCTCCGGAGGCGTCGAGCACGGCGTGGAGGCGCTGGGCGTCGGGATCTGGCCGGGTGTGGTTGAGCGGCTGCAGTCCCGCCGGCTGCCGCACATGGGCTGGAACACCGTCGAGGCGGCCGACGGCAGCGCGCTGTTCGCCGGCATCGAGGACGAGCGCTTCTACTTCGTGCACAGCTACGGCGTCCGTGAGCTGCCCGAGGTACCGAGCCGCCGGATCACCTGGGCCGAGCACGAGGACGAGCGCTTCGTGGCCGCGGTGGAGGAGGGGACGCTGTGGTCCACCCAGTTCCACCCGGAGAAGTCCGGCCAGGCCGGCACCCGGCTGATCCGCAACTGGGTCGACACGCTGTGAGGGCCCCCGGGGTTGGCCCAGAGGCCTGGACGGTCCTGTTCGACCTGGGCGGGGTAGTGCTCACCTGGGAGCCGGCCCGGGCGTACGAGCAGGTGCTCCCGGCCGAGCAGGTCGGCCACTTCATGGCCACCATCGGGTTCGAGGACTGGAACCGGGCCCACGACTCCGGCCGGCGCTACGTCGAGAGCGAGGCCGAGCTGGTGGCCCGGCATCCCGAGCACGCCGAGGTGATCCTGGCCTACCGCCGGCACTTCTCCCACACGCTGGGCACGGTGCCCGGCACGGGCGCGGTGATGGCCGAGCTGCAGCAGGCCGGGGTCGGGCTGAACGCGCTGACCAACTGGTCCGCCGAGACCTTTCCCGTGGCCCGGGACCGCTTCGGGCTGCTGGGCCGCTTCGGCGGGATCCTGGTCTCCGGCGCGGAGCTGCTGGCCAAGCCCGACCCGGCGATCTTCAGCCTCGCCCTGCAGCGCTTCGGGCTGACTCCGGAACGGACGGTCTTCGTCGACGACTCGTTGCCCAACATCGAGGCGGCCCGCACGCTCGGCCTGACCGGCCTCGCCTTCACGGGCGCCGACCGGCTGCGCGCCGACCTGGTCGACCTGGGCCTGCTCGAGCCGCGGCAACCGGTCGGCCGGCCCGTCCTGCACCTGACCGAGCGGACCTGGTGGCAGCAGGCCCAGGCCGAGGGCCACTACCCGTGGTCCAGCCGCCGTGCCACGTACGAGGCGGAGGGCTTCGTGCACGCCAGCTTCGCCGAGCAGACCACGGGCACCCGGCAGCGTTACTACGGCGACCTGCCCGACGACGAGCTGGTCGTCCTCGAGCTGGATCCCGACCAGCTGTCGGTCCCGGTGGTCGTGGAGGATCTGGGCGCCGGCCCCTACCCGCACCTCTACGGACCGCTGCCGGTGGCCGAGGTGGTGGCGGCCCGCCCGTACGCGTCCTGAGGCTGCCGAGGCCGACACGTCACGGGGAGTTGGGCCGCTGTTCACCCGGCCTGGCTAGCCTGCGGCACCCGCACCCCCCGCCGTAGACCAGCCAGAACGGACCCTGATGCGACGCGCCCTCTACGTGGCAGCCTTCGACTCCCAGCTGAAGTGGTGCGCCCGCATCCGCGACGAGCTGCAGCTCCGCGGCTTCAGCACCGAGGTGGTGCGGCCCGACAGCCGGTCCGCGCTGTCCGAGCAGCAGATCGCCGACGCCGGCTTCGTCGAGGTGCCCGTGCTGTCCCGCGAGGAGCTGCTCGACCGGATGGTCGCCGCCGACGCGGTGGTCTGCAGCCTGCAGGGACCGGCCACCCAGGCGCTCCTCTTCGCTCTGGCGGAACGGTTGGGGGACGGGGACCAGACCGGGCCCGTCGTGGTCACGGGCTGGGTCGGCATCATCATCGAGAAGATCACCGCCGGCTACCTCGCCCGTTGCGGCTCCGACGTCGTCGCGGTCAACTCGGTCTCCGACGCCGACCACTTCCGCCACGCCGCGCACCACCTGCAGATCCCGGACGCCAACCTGCTGCTGGCCGGCCTGCCCTTCCTCAGCGCCTCGCCCTCGCCCGCGAGCGGGACCGAGGTCAAGCGGCTGCTCTTCGCCGACCAGCCCACCGTGCCGGACCGCGCCGAGGAGCGGGAGTACCTCTACGCCGGCGCGATCGCCTACGCCCGGGCGCACCCGGACCGCGAGGTGCTGCTCAAGCCGCGGCACCGGCCCGATGAGGACACCTTCCACAAGATGCGCTTCCACCCGGAGGTGCTGCTCGGGGGTGCGGAGCTGCCGCCCAACTTCCGCGTGGACTACACCCCGATCGCCACCATGCTGCCCAGCGTCGACCTGCTGGTGACCGTCTCGTCGACGGCCTGCCTGGAGGCGCTCGACCACGGCTGCCGGGTGGCCCTGGTGCTGGACCTCGGGGTGCACGAGCGCTACGGCAACCACGTCTTCCTCGAGAGCGGACTGCTGCGGACCTGGGACCAGATCAGCGCCGACGACCTCGGCACGCCCGAGCCGGACTGGCTGGCCAGCTACTTCTTCCCCCGGACCCAGACCTCGACCGAGGCCATCGCCGACCGGGTGGAGGAGCTGCTGGCCTCCGGCGAGCGGCCCTCGGCCGGTGTCTGGGCCTCGGCCTACTTCCGCAGCGCGATGGCCCTGGACCGCAGCCGACCACCGCGTGAGCTGCGCCCGGCCGGGCGGGGGAGGCGGTTGCGCCCCCGCGACTTCGTGCCGCCGGTCCTGCACCGTCCCGTCCGCAGCGGCCTCCGTGAGCTGCGTTCGGTGGCCACCCGGCTGCGGCTGCGGCGCTCGGGGAGCGAACCCTCTTATCGCTCGTTGTTTTCCTGACGTTCGCCCGGAGAGATCCGTCCCGCCACCTCGGCTCCCTACCGTTCCGGTCATGACAACCTCTCCTGCACTGCCCGGGTCTGCACTGTTCGCAGCCCCCACCCGGCGACTGGGTGACCGCGAGGTCGGGCCGGGACACCCGGTGTACGTCACCGGCGAGATCGGGATCAACCACAACGGCGACCTGGCCTGTGCCTTCGCCCTGATCGACCAGGCCGCTGCGGCGGGCTGCGACGCGGTCAAGTTCCAGAAGCGGACGCCGGAGATCTGCACCCCGCGCGACCAGTGGGACATCGAGCGCGATACCCCGTGGGGCCGGATGACCTACATCGACTACCGGCACCGGGTCGAGTTCGGCGAGGACGACTACCGCCAGATCGACGCCCACGCCCACGCCCGCGGCATCGCCTGGTTCGCCTCCCCCTGGGACGTCGAGGCCGTGGACTTCCTGGAGCAGTTCGACGTGCCGGCCCACAAGGTCGCGTCCGCGTCGCTGACCGACGACGAGCTGCTGCGCCGGCTGCGGGCCACCGGCCGGACGATCATCCTGTCCACCGGGATGAGCACGCCCAAGCAGATCCGGCACGCCGTGGAGGTGCTGGGCAGCGACAACATCGTGCTGCTGCACGCCACCAGCACCTACCCGGCCAAGCCGACCGAGCTCAACCTGCGGATGATCCACACGCTGCAGTCGGAGTTCCCCAACGTGCCGATCGGCTACTCCGGCCACGAGACCGGCCTGCAGACCACCCTCGCCGCCGTCGCGCTCGGTGCCGTGTTCGTCGAGCGGCACATCACCCTGGACCGGGCCATGTGGGGCTCGGACCAGGCGGCCTCGGTGGAGCCGCCCGGGCTGCAGCGGCTGGTCCGCGACATCCGGACGATCTCGGAGTCGCTCGGCGACGGCGTCAAGAAGGTCTACGACGGCGAGCTCGCCGCCATGAAGAAGCTCCGTCGCGTCCAGGGTGCTCCCGAGGCCCAGCTCGTCGGCTCGAGCAGCTGAGATGGCCGCCCGCTCGTCAGCGCCTCAGACCCTGGCCCTGGTGGAGAGCCCGGCCCAGCTGCTGAACGTGGTCGAGTGGGCCGACCAGGCCGGTGAGGCGGCCGACGACCTGGCCATCACGGTGCTGGCGCCGGTCAACGACGTCTCCCGGCGTCAGCTGCGGGCGATGTCCGCTCTGGCCCGGGAGGAGGGCCGACGCGTCTCCTGGCACGAGCCCCGGCTGGGCGGCGCGGCGACGGCCCGCACCGTCCGCTCCCTGGCCGCGGAGCTGTCCGGCGTCCAGCGGCTCGTGGTGGGTGACCCGTTCTCCGGTGTCCTCCAGGTGGTGATGAGCATCAGCCGGGCGCCCGAGGTGGTGATCGTGGACGACGGCACCGCCACGCTGGAGTTCGCCCGGCAGTGGGTGGCCGGTGAGCACCTGTCCCGCTGGCACAGCGTGGCCACGCCCGACCGGCGCCGCCAGATCAGTGCCTTCGCCCGCGACCAGGTCTCGGACTCCGTCCGTCGGCGGATCGGCCCGGGCTCGGGCTGCCGGCTCAGCCTGTTCTCGAGCCTGGACGTCGAGCTGCCGCGGGTGCCGGTGGTCAAGAACACCTTCGGCTGGGTCCGCAACCGGTTCCCGACCCCTGAGGTCAAGCTCGGCTCGGACCTGATCGGCACCTCGCTGGTGGAGACCGGCGTGGTCGACGTGGGGCACTACCTCCAGGGGGTGGCCAGCCTGGTCGACCAGTACGCCGTCGACCGCTACTTCGCCCACCGCAAGGAGGACGTCGGCAAGCTCGCCGCGATCGAGCAGCTCGGCGTCGCCGTGGTCCGCCCCGACCTGCCGCTGGAGATCGCCGCCCGGCGGGGCGTGCTGGCTCGGCGGCTGATCAGCTTCCCTTCCACGGTGGTGCACACCCTGCCTTTGGTGCTGGCCGACACCCCGGCCGAGCTGCTGGTCTGCGATATCGACGACAGCTGGTACACCGCCTCGGCGTCGGCTCGCTCGGAGAGCTTCCTCGGCGCCGTCAGCTCCTCGGCCCGGCACCGGTTCGGGCTCTCCGCCGTCGCCTGCTGACCCCCACCACCGCTCCCCGAGCCTGTCGAAGGGGGCGCATTGCTCCGGTAGGGTCATCGGGTGAATTCGCCGCAGGACCCGCTGGTGCTGCTGCCGGCCGTCGACGTCTCCGCAGGACAGGCCGTCCAGCTCGTCCAGGGCCGGCTCGGCTCGGAGAAGGTCTTCGGTGATCCTCGCGCCGCCGCCGAGCGCTGGCAGGACGCCGGCGCGCAGTGGATCCACCTGGTGGACCTGGACGCCGCCTTCGGTCGGGGCACCAACGCCGAGATCATCGCCGAGATCGTCGACCACCTGCGGATCGAGGTCGAGCTCTCGGGGGGCATCCGTGACGACGCCTCTCTCGAACAGGCGTTGGCCACCGGCTGCCGCCGGGTCAACATCGGCACCGCCGCGCTCGAGCAGCCGCAGTGGTGCGACGAGGTGATCGGCCAGTACGGCGACCGGATCGCCATCGGCCTCGATGTCCGCGGCCGTCGGCTCGCGGCCCGCGGCTGGACCGCGGAGGGCGGCGACCTCGACCAGACGATCGACCGGCTGGAGGCCGCCGGCTGCGCCCGTTACGTGGTCACCGACGTCGACTCCGACGGCATGCTGAGCGGCCCGAACCTGGAGCTGCTCGCCCACGTCTGCGCCCGGACCGACGCGCCCGTGGTGGCCAGCGGCGGCATCTCGACGCTGGAGGACCTTCTCGCCCTGCGCGCGCTCGTACCGGACGGGGTCGAAGGGGCCATCGTCGGGACCGCGCTCTACGTCGGCAGCTTCACCATCGAGGAGGCTCTCGTGGCCGCATCCTCGCCGCTGGAGCGCTCGTGAGCGCCACCCCCGTGCTGGACGGTCGGCTGCGCGACCTGCTGGCCGGTCAGAAGATCGTGATGACCGGGGTCACGGGCTTCATCGGCGAGCAGCTGCTCTGGAAGATCCTGACCGAGCTGCCCGAGACCCGCCCCTCGGTGCTGGTCCGCCGCAAAGGCTCGGCCAGCGCGCGCGACCGGGTGGTCTCCCTGGTCAAGCACAAGATCTTCACCGACGTCCGGGACGCGGCCGGTGGCGCCGAGGCCCTGGTCGACGCGCGGATCGAGGTGCTCGAGGGCGACCTGCCGAACGTGCCCGCGTTGCCGCGGGACCTCGACGTGGTGGTGCACTGCGCCGGCGACGTCTCCTTCGACCCCCCGATCGACCAGGCGTTCACCACCAACGTGGTCGGCACGAAGACGCTGATGGAGCGGATGCTCGAGGCGTGCCGGGGCGAGGACGGTGCGGCGGACCGCGTACCGCACTACGTGCACATCTCCACCGCGTACACCGCGGGCCGGCGCCGGGGCGCGATCCCGGAGGCCCCGCAGGAGCACACGATCGACTACGAGGCCGAGACCCTGGCCGGGCTCGCCATGCGCGAGCGGGTCGAGGCCGAGTCGCGGATGCCGGAGCGGCTGACGGTGCTGCGCAAGCAGGCCGAGCGGCAGCACCGGCGCGCCGGCTACCTGACCACCGCGGCCGACACCGAGCGGCGGCGCAAGGAGTGGGTGCAGGCCGAGCTCGTGACCGCGGGCACCGAGCGGGCCCGCTCGCTGGGCTGGACCGACGTCTACACCTTCACCAAGGCCCTGGGCGAGCGGGTCGTCACCGACCTGGGCGCGCAGGTGCATGTCTCGATCGTCCGGCCGGCCATCGTCGAGTCGTCCTGGCTGCACCCGTTCCCCGGCTGGATCGAAGGCTTCAAGATGGCCGAGCCGCTGATCCTGGCGTACGGCCGGCACGAGCTGCCCGAGTTCCCCGGCTCGCCGGACTCGGTGCTGGACGTCGTGCCCTGCGACCTGGTGGTGAACGCGATCGTGGCCGTCTGCGCCACCCGTCCCCGACCGGGTGAGTGCGCCTTCTACCACGTCAGCTCCGGAGCACGGAACCCGCTGACGATCGCCGACATGTACCGCCACATCCGCGCCTACTTCCTCGCCCACCCGCTGGAGAAGACGGCCAAGCCGGGCTCCCCGCTGCCCGAGTGGGACTTCCCCGGCTCCGCCTCGGTGGGCCGGCTGCTCCACACCTCAGAGCGCGCGGTCGAGCTGGCCGAGCGGGTCATCACCAAGGTGCCGAGGTCCGAACGCGTCCGCCAGGCCGCCCGCGACCTCGACCGTTTCCGTGGCCGGCTGGACGGTCTGAAGCGGTACAACAGCCTCTACAACGAGTACCTGCAGTCCGAGCTGCACTTCGTCGACGACCACACCCTGGCGCTGAGCCGATCGCTGGACCCGGCCGACGTCGCCGACTTCGACTTCGACACCGCGATGTATGACTGGCGGACCTACATCGAGGAGGTGCACTGCCCCTCGATCACCTCCTCGGTGCGCCGGATGGACGCGCTGCGGCGCAAGCGGGGGTTGCGCCCCACCACCATGAAGGACCTCAGCCGCGACACCGCCGGCGGCGCGGCCGTCGCCATCTTCGACCTCGACGGCACGATCATGTCGACCAACGTCGTCGAGCAGTACCTGTGGTCGCGGCTGCCGGACCTGAGCCCGCTCGGCCAGCTCGCGGAGGTCGGCCAGGTGGCCCGGCGGCTGCCCGGCTACCTGCTGGCCGAGCAGCAGGACCGCGGCAGCTTCCTGCGGGCGGTCTACCGCCGCTACCGCGGCCTCGACCTCGCCGCCCTCGAACGGCGGGTCGACACCACCATGGCGCCCTCGATCATGGACCGGCTCTCCCCGGACGCGCTGGCCCGGATCTCCGAGCACCGAGCTGCCGGGCACACCACGATCCTCATCACCGGCGCGGTCGAGACCCTGACCCGGCCACTGCGGCCCTACTTCGACGTCATCGTCGCTGCCGAGCTCGCCACCGACGCCGACGGCCGCTGCACCGGCTACCTCGCCCGGCCGCCGCTGGTGGGGGAGTCCCGTGCGGCGTGGCTGAAGCACTACGCCTCACTGCACGGGGTCGACCTCGCCCGCAGCTACGCCTACGCCGACTCCCACTCCGACCTGCCGATGCTGACCAGCGTCGGACACCCGGTCGCCGTCAGCCCCGACATCCCGCTGATGCGGGCCGCCGCCCGCAGCCAGTGGTCGACCGTGGAGTGGAAGACCAAGCCGGCCACGCCACGCTGGCGCATCCCGCGATAAGTGTCGGGGATAAGGTCTACGGCATGTCGGGACACTCCAAGTGGGCAACCACCAAGCACCAGAAGGCCGTCGTCGACGCGCGCCGGGCCAAGTCGTTCGCCAAGCTGATCAAGAACATCGAGGTCGCGGCGCGGCTCGGCGGCGGTGACGTCGACGGCAACCCGACCCTCTACGACGCCATCCAGAAGGCCAAGAAGACCTCGGTCCCGAAGGACAACATCGATCGTGCGGTGAAGCGCGGCTCCGGCGCGGAGTCGGGCGGGGCCAACTACGAGACGCTGATGTACGAGGCGTACGGACCGGCCGGCATCGCCATGCTGATCGAGTGCCTGACCGACAACCGGAACCGCTCGGCGTCGGAGGTGCGGATCGCCGTCACCCGCAACGGCGGCACGATGGCCGACGTCGGCTCGACCGCCCGGGTGTTCAGCCGCAAGGGCGTCGTGGTCGTGCCGAAGCAGCAGGGCAACCGCGAGCTCGGTGAGGACGACGTCCTCGAGGCCACCCTCGACGCCGACCCGGAAGAGGTCAACGACCTCGGGGAGGCTTTCGAGGTGATCTCCGACCCGGCCGACACCGTCCGCGTCCGCACCGCCGTCCAGGAGGCCGGTCTGGACTACGACTCCGCCGAGGTCTCGTTCGTGCCGGAGTTCACGACCGAGGTGGACGCGCTCACCGTCGAGAAGGTCATGAAGATCATCGACGCGCTCGAGGACTCCGACGACGTGCAGAACGTCTACGCCAACTTCGACGCCTCGGACGAGGTCCTCGCCAGCATCGGCTGAGCGTCCGGCCCTCACTCCCTCCCGCCTGGAGCTGCTACTACTCGGCGGCGGAACGCGTGTCATGCCGAGCCCGCGCATCATCGCGCCTTAGGCTGCGAACGCTTGTTCGATAGCCCAAGGAAGGGGCACCGATGCGCGTGCTCGGGATCGATCCCGGCCTGACCCGCTGCGGGCTCGGCGTCGTGGACGGTCGCCCCGGCCAGCCGCCCCGGCTGGTGGACGTCGACGTCGTCCGAACACCTCCGGACCTCGACACCGCGCTCCGGCTGGTCCGGCTCGAGGCGGCGATCGAGGAGTGGGTGGTCGAGCACCGGCCGGACGCCGTGGCGGTGGAGCGGGTCTTCGCCCAGCACAACGTGCAGACGGTGATGGGGACGGCCCAGGCGGCGGGGATCGCGATGCTGGTGGCCGCCCGACGCGGGATCCCGGTCACCCTGCACACCCCGAGCGAGGTGAAGGCCTCGATCACCGGCTCCGGCCGCGCCGGCAAGGACCAGGTCGGCGCCATGGTCACCCGCATCCTGCGTCTGGTCGAGCCGCCCCGGCCCGCCGACGCCGCCGACGCCCTCGCCCTGGCCATCTGCCACGTCTGGCGGGGCGGAACCACCGCCCGGATGGACGCCGCCGTGGCCGCGGCGGGCGCGTCCGCGGCCCGACAGCGCCGGGCGTTCAGCCGAGCCCGTCTGAAGGGAACAGCGCCATGATCGCCTCGCTCAGCGGCACGGTGATGCAGGTCGGACCGACGTCGGCGGTGGTCGAGGTCGGCGGCCTCGGAGTGCTGGCCCTCTGCAGCCCGAACACCGTGGCCGGCCTACGGGTCGGACACCGCGCGACGCTGGCCACCTCACTCGTGGTTCGGGAGGACTCGCTCACCCTGTACGGCTTCGCCACGGCCGACGAGCGTGAGTTCTTCGAGCTGCTGCTGACCGCGACCGGCGTCGGGCCGAAGCTGGCCCAGGCTGCGCTGGCCGTGCTGCCCCCCGACGAGCTGCGCACCGCGATCGCCTCGGAGAACCTCGTCGCGCTGATGCGGGTGCCCGGGGTCGGCCGCAAGGGCGCCCAGCGGATGGTGATCGAGCTCAAGGACAAGATCAACACCGTCGGACTCAGCTCCGAGCCGCACGCGCCGGTCGGCACCGGTCCGGCCTGGCGGGACCAGGTCACCCAGGGTCTCATCGGTCTCGGCTGGCCGGCCAAGGACGCCGACGCAGCTTGCACCGAGGTGGAGCCGCTGATGCGCGACGACCCGTCGACCAGTGTCGCCGTGCTGATGCGGGCGGCCCTGCAGACCCTGGCCCGCCGATGAGCGAGGCCCGACCATGAGAGACGTCGACGCGGCCGACGTCGGCTCGTTGGTCCGGCCGGACTCCGACCCGGACGAACGGGCTGCGGAGTCGGCGCTCCGGCCGTCCACGCTGGCCGAGTTCGAGGGGCAGCCGCGGGTGAGCGACCAGCTGGGCCTGGTACTCGAGGCCGCCCGGCACCGCGGGACGGTGGCCGACCACGTGCTGCTCTCCGGACCGCCCGGGCTGGGCAAGACCACGCTGGCCATGATCATCGCCGCCGAGATGGCGGCGCCGCTGCGGATCTCCAGCGGCCCCGCCATCACCCACGCCGGCGACCTGGCCGCCATCCTCTCGGGTCTGGTGGAGGGGGAGGTGTTCTTCCTCGACGAGATCCACCGGATGTCGCGTCCGGCGGAGGAGATGCTCTACCTCGCCATGGAGGACTTCCGGGTCGACGTGGTGGTCGGCAAGGGCCCCGGCGCGACCGCGATCCCGCTGGAGATCCCGCGCTTCACCCTGGTCGGGGCCACGACGCGGGCCGGCCTGCTACCGGGCCCGCTGCGGGACCGGTTCGGTTTCACCGCACAGCTCGACTTCTACGACGCCGCCGACCTGGAGCACATCGTGCACCGCTCCGCCCAGCTGATCGGTGCCCGGGTCGACGACGACGCCGCGGTCGAGATCGCCCGCCGCAGCCGGGGCACACCGCGGATCGCGAACCGGTTGCTGCGCCGGGTGCGTGACTACGCCCAGGTCCGCGCCGACGGACGGGTGACCCGGGCCGTCGCGCAGGCGGCACTGGAGCTGTACGAGGTCGATGAGCTCGGTCTGGACCGGCTGGACCGCGGCGTGCTGACGGCGATGTGTCGACGGTTCGCCGGTGGCCCGGTCGGGCTGTCGACGCTGGCGATCTCCGTCGGCGAGGAGCGGGAGACCGTCGAGGAGGTGGCCGAGCCGTTCCTGGTCCGGCAGGGTTTCCTGATGCGGACCCCCCGTGGTCGGGTGGCCACGCCGGCCGCCTGGGAGCACCTCGGACTGACCCCACCGAGCGGCGCGGGGACCTCCGACACCCCCCCGGACCTGTTTGGCTGACGTCGCGATCGGGCTCAGACTGGGTAGAGTACGTCGGTCGGCGCCGGTCCGGGCCGGTCACCGCAGACTCTGGGGGCAACCTCAGTCCGCCCCCGAACGAACGCTGGAGCCATGGGAAACTACACGACGTTGATCATGATCGCCTTGATGGTGGTCGCCTTCTACTTCTTGATCCTGCGCCCCCAGAAGCGGCGCCAGCAGGCCATCCAGCAGACGCTCAACGCGCTCGCCCCCGGTGACCGGGTGCTGACCGGCGGTGGCATCTTCGCCACGATCGTCTCGATCGGGGACAAGCAGACCGTGCTCGAGACCGCTCCGGGCGTCGAGCTCACGGTCCTCAAGCAGGCGATCGCCCGCAAGGTGACCCCGGCCGACGAGGACGCCGAGTACGAGGGCCTGGACGACGAGCTCGAGACCGACGTGGTCGCCGAGCCGGAGGGCGTGTCCGATCCCGACGTGCTGGTGCCCCCGGCCGTCGCGCCCGAGCAGCCCCGGTCGGCGGGGGCCGACACCTCGCGCCTCGGCTGAGTTCCTCACCAGCCCGCGCCGGCCCGCCCGGCCCCAGACCAAGGAAACCCATCCGCAGTGGCAGTACGCAGTGGCCATCCCGGCCGTACCCTCACCGTCCTCCTCGCCCTGATCGTCGTCCTCGTCGGACTGATGGCGCTCAGCAAGACCTGGACGCCCAAGCTCGGCCTCGATCTCCGCGGCGGCACCACCATCACGCTGACGGCGAAGAACACGACGGGGTCCGGTTCGGTGGACCCGGCCAGCCTCGAGCAGGCGCGGCAGATCATCCAGAACCGGGTGGACAGCCTCGGAGTCGGTGAGTCCGAGGTCACCACCTCCGGTGGCAAGCAGATCAACGTCAGCGTGCCCAACATCCAGCAGGACCGGCTGGTCGCCTTGGTCGGGCAGACCGCCGTGCTGCGGTTCCGGGCCGTGTACGCCGCCGAGCAGGTCACCCCGCCGGCCACCGCCAGCCCCGAGCCGAGCGCCACGGGCAGCACCGCCCCCAGCAGTACGGCGTCCAGTAGCACCGCGCCGAGCAGCGGCACCTCGGCCCAGGCACCGGCCTCGTCCGACCCCTCAGCTTCCGCCAGCCCGAGCGGGAACAAGCGGCCGATGCCGGCCCTGCCCACGGCCCCGCCGGCGCCGACCACCCCGAAGCCGAGCGTCGAGGGCAAGGGCACCCCACCGGACAAGGCGATCAGCTGGCAGCCGAGCGCGACCGACACCAGCGACTTCGCCGCCTTCACCTGCGACCAGGCGGGGGCTCAGGTCGACGTCTCCGACCAGCCACTGTTCTCGTGTGAGTCCGACGGCACGATCAAGTACCTCCTCGGCCCGACGTTGATCCAGGGCAACGACCTGACCGGAGCGAACGCGGGTATCCCGCAGCAGGGCATCGAGTGGGTGGTGAACCTGCAATTCAACAGCGCCGGCGGTACCGCCTTCGAGAACACCACCCGCGAGCTCGCCACCCGCACCAGCCCCGAGAACCAGTTCGCGATCGTGCTCGACGGCAAGACCATCTCGGCGCCGTCGGTCAGCGCGGCCATCCCGGGCGGCCAGGCGCAGATCACGGGCAACTTCAACCAGACCTCGGCCACCGAGCTCGCGAACGTGCTCAAGTACGGCGCGCTGCCGCTGGCCTTCACCGTCGACGAGGTCAACAACGTCTCCGCCACCCTCGGGGGCGAGCAGCTGAGCGCCGGGATCATCGCCGGCCTCATCGGCCTCGGCCTCGTGGTGATCTTCTGCTTCCTCTACTACCGCGGTCTCGGCATCGTGGTGGTGGCCTCGCTGGCCGTGGCGGCCGTCCTCACCTACTCGTGCATGGTGCTGCTGGGCAGCTCCGTGGGTTTCGCGCTCAACCTGCCCGGCATCGCCGGCGCCATCGTGGCCATCGGTGTGACGGCGGACAGCTTCGTCATCTTCTTCGAACGCATCCGTGATGAGGTCCGCGACGGCCGCAGCCTGCGGACGGCCGTCGAGACGGGCTGGCGACGCGCCCGGCAGACCATCCTGATCGCCGACGCGGTCTCGATGCTCTCGGCGCTGATCCTGTTCATCCTGGCCGTGGGCTCGGTCCGCGGCTTCGCCTTCACCCTCGGACTGACGACGGTGATCGACGTGCTCGTGGTCTTCGTCTTCACCAAGCCGATGATGACCCTGCTCGCCCGGACGACGTTCTTCGGCGGCGGCCACAAGCTGTCCGGGCTCGACCCGGAACACCTCGGGGTGACCTCGCTGCCCGGCACCCGTCGCGGCCGGCCCGGCGTCGTGACCAGCGGAGGGAAGGCCTGATGTCGCGCTTCGGTCAGCTGGGGCACCGCCTCTACACCGGTGAGGTCTCCTACGACTTCATCTCCCGCCGTCGTCGTTGGTACGCGATCTCGGCGATCCTCATCGTGATCTCCCTCGGCGCGCTCGGCATCCGTGGGCTGCAGTTCGGCATCGAGTTCAAGGGTGGGGCCGACTTCCGCGCCACCACGACGGTCAACTCCCAGACCGTGGACAACATGCAGAACGCCCTCGACCGCTCGGGCGTGCCGAACCTGGACGACAGCACGATCAACACGATCGGCGGCACTCAGGTCCGGGTCCAGACCCGGACGCTGGACCCGACGTCGGAGGTGCCGAAGGTGCGTGCCGCGATCGGCGCCGAAGCCAAGGTGTCGAGTGACCAGGTGACCTACAGCCTGATCGGGGCTTCGTGGGGCAGCCAGATCACCGAGCGGGCGCTGATCGCGCTGCTGGTCTTCCTCGTCCTCGTCGGGCTGGTGATCTGGGCCTACTTCCGCAACGGCACGATGGCCGGTGCCGGTCTGGTGGCCCTGGGGCACGACCTCATCCTCACCATCGGCATCTACGCCCTGGTCGGCTTCACCGTCACCCCGTCCACCCTCATCGGCGTCCTGACGATCCTGGGCTACTCGCTGTACGACACGGTCGTCGTGTTCGACAAGGTGCGCGAGAACACCCGGGACCTGCGCTCGAGCACCAGCCGGACCTACAGCGAGGCGGCGAACCTCGCGCTCAACCAGGTGCTGGTGCGTTCCATCAACACCACCGTGATCGGCGTGCTGCCGGTGGCCGCGCTGCTCTTCGCCGGGGCGTTCATCCTCGGCGAGGGGCCGCTGAAGGACCTGGCCCTGGCGCTGTTCGTCGGCATGGTCTCCGGCGCGTACTCCTCGATCTTCCTGGCCACGCCGCTGCTGGCCCAGCTCAAGGAACGCGACCCGGAGATGCGCAAGCTGGCCACGCGGGTGGCGAACCGGCGAGCCAAGGAGAGTGCCCGGGGCCGCGGTGACGTGACCGCGGTCAACGGTGCCACCGGCGGCGCGACCGACGGCGTGGAGGACGTGCTCGACAGTCACCCCGACGACGACCCCGAGAGTGATCGCGGCGGCCACCGGGGCCGGGTCCGGGAGGGGGCGACGGCGCTGACCGTCACCCGGGCGGCTGCCGGAACGGTGCCGGTGCGCCCGGTCAGCGAGGGTGCCGCGAAGCGGCCGCAGCCGCAGAACAAGCCGCGCAGCCAGCGACGGAAATAGCGGCCTGACATGCCGCTCGACCTGGCGTCCCTGGTCGTCGACGTCCGGGACTTCCCGAAGCCGGGGGTCACGTTCAAGGACATCACGCCGCTGCTCAGCTCGGCCTCCGGGCTGCGGGAGGCCGTCGAGGGCCTGGTCCGAGGTGCCCCGCGCGACGTCGACGTCGTGGTGGGCATGGAGGCCCGCGGCTTCATCTTCAGTGCGCCGGTGGCCCTGGCCCTGGGTGTCGGGTTCGCCCCGGTGCGCAAGCCCGGCAAGCTGCCGCGGGCGTGTGTCTCGGTCACCTACGACCTCGAGTACGGCACCGAGACCCTGGCCATGCACGAGGACGCGCTCGTCCCCGGGGCGCGGGTCCTGGTCGTCGACGACGTCCTGGCCACGGGCGGCACGGTGGTGGCGACCGCCGAGCTCGTCCGCCGCCTCGGTGGTGAGGTGAGCCAGGTCGCGGTGGTGATGGAGCTGGGCTTCCTGCACGGACGCGCCCTGCTGGCCGAGCACGGCCTGGACCAGGTCCACGCGCTGATCGTCACCCCCGACGACTCCTCGGCGCCTGCGTGAGCACCTCACCCCCGGGTGCCGGTAGCCGGGCCATCGTCGGCTCGCGACGCACCGGTCGGCCGTGGACGAGCGACGCCCTGGTCAACCTGCCGGCGCGGGTGACCTCGCCGCTGGTCGAGCTGGCCCGGCGTGCGTTGCTGGCCCTGCTGCTGCTGTTGGCCATCGTGGTGCTGGTCTGGTTCGACCGGGGCTCCTACACCGACAACCACGACGGCACGGTCAACCTGGTCGACGCGCTCTACTACGCCACCGTCACCATCACCACCACCGGCTACGGCGACATCACCCCGATCACCCCGCACGCGCGGATCCTGAACGCGGTGATCGTGGCGCCGCTGCGGATCCTCTTCCTGGTGCTGTTGGTGGGCACGACGCTGCAGGTGCTGGCCAACGAGGGCCGGCGGATCTTCTTGGACCGACGTTGGAGGAAGCACATGCGTAACCACGTCGTGGTGGTCGGCTACGGAACGAAGGGCCGCAGCGCCGTCGACACCGTCGTCGCCAACGGCTGCAACGCCGCCCAGATCGTGGTCATCGACGGCCGGGCGGGAGCCGTCGCCGACGCCAACCTGCGCGGCTACGCCGCAATCGAGGGCGACGCCACCCGGCGTGACGTGCTGCGGCGGGCGGAGATCATCAAGGCCCGCGAGGTGATCATCACCCTCGACCGGGACGACTCGGCGATCCTGGTCACCCTGACGGTGCGCCAGCTGAACCCGAGCGCGCACGTCGTGGTGGCGGTCCGCGAGGAGGACAACGCCTCGCTCCTACGCCAGTCCGGCGCCAACGCCGTCATCACCTCCTCGGAGGCGGTCGGCCGGCTGCTGGGCCTGTCCGCGACCAGCCCCAACCTGGGCACGGTGATCGAGGACCTGCTCTCCTCGCGCGAGGGGATGGAGGTGGGGGAGCGTCAGGTCACCCCGGCCGAGGTCGGGCTGTCGCCCGGCCAGGTCGAGGACGAGGCGGTGATCGCCGTGGTCCGCAACCGGACGCTCCGCCGCTTCTACGACCCCACGGTCGCCCGGCTCGAGACCGGCGACCAGGTCGTCGTGGTGCGGCACGCGATCGACACCGGTGACCGGTCCTAGACTGGCTGCCTGGCGTGAGGTGAGGGGCACCATCGGTGAGTGATCAGGGCACGGCCGTCCGCGGTTCGACCGAGGACGCCGACGAGGGCGCGACGCCGGTCGCCCTCGACAGCGCCCGGGTCGGACAGTCCGTCGGCGTCCCCGGCGAGCAGCCCCGCTACGGGATGCGGCACCGGCTGGCCCGGCTGGGCAGCGCCAAGCAGCAGACCCCCGTGCTCGAGCCCCTCTTCCGGGTGATCCGGGCCAACCACGCCAAAGCCGACCTGGGCGTGGTCGAGCGGGCCTACCGCATCGCCGAGCAGCACCACCGCGGTCAGCTGCGCAAGAGCGGCGACGCCTACATCACCCATCCGCTCGCCGTCACCACCATCCTCGCCGAGCTGGGGATGACCGAGACCACCCTCTGCGCCGCGCTGCTGCACGACACCGTCGAGGACACCGAGTACACGCTCGCCCAGCTGACCCGCGACTTCGGCGAGGAGGTGGCGCTGCTCGTCGACGGCTGTACGAAGGTGGACAAGATCAAGTACGGCGAGTCGGCCAAGTCCGACACCATCCGCAAGATGGTCGTGGCCATGAGCCGTGACATCCGGGTGCTGGTGATCAAGCTCGCGGACCGGCTGCACAACATGCGGACGCTGCACTACCTCCGACCCGACAAGCAGTCCCGGATCGCCTCGGAGACCCTGGAGATCTTCGCCCCGCTGGCCCACCGGCTGGGCATGAACGCCATCAAGTGGGAGCTGGAGGACCTCGCCTTCAGCACCCTGCACCCCAAGATCTACGACGAGATCGTGCGCCTGGTCGCCGAGGCGGCCCCGAGCCGCGACGAGTTCCTCACCGGGGTCGTCGCGCAGGTGACCGCCGACCTCAAGGCCGCCAAGATCAAGGCCCTGGTGACCGGTCGACCCAAGCACTACTACTCGATCTACCAGAAGATGGTGGTCCGCGGCCGCGACTTCTCCGACATCTTCGACCTGGTGGGGTTGCGGGTGCTGGTGGAGGAGAACCGCGACTGCTACGCCGCGCTCGGCATCCTGCACGTCCGCTGGAACCCCCTGCCGGGGCGGTTCAAGGACTACATCGCGATGCCCAAGTTCAACATGTACCAGTCCCTGCACACCACGGTGCTCGGGCCCGAGGGCAAGCCGGTCGAGCTGCAGATCCGTACCGAGGAGATGCACCGCCGGGCCGAGTTCGGGGTCGCGGCTCACTGGAAGTACAAGGAGGGCGCCGCGCCGACGGCCAACCCGGGCGACGCCGGCGAGCTGGTCTGGGTGCGCCAGCTGATGGACTGGCAGCGTGAGTCCGCCGACCCCGGTGAGTTCCTGGACGCGCTGCGGTTCGAGATCAACTCCACCGAGGTCTACGCGTTCACCCCCAAGGGCGACGTGATGACCCTGCCGCAGGGCTCCACCCCCGTCGACTTCGCGTACGCGATCCACACCGAGGTGGGCAACCGCACGATCGGTGCCCGGGTGAACAACCGGCTGGTGCCGCTGGAGTCCGTGCTGGCCAACGGCGACGTGGTCGAGATCTTCACCTCGAAGGCCGAGAACGCCGGCCCGAGCCGGGACTGGCTGGGCTTCGTCGCCAGCCCGCGGGCACGGAACAAGATCCGCCACCACTTCACCCGCGAGCGCCGCGAGGAGTCGGTGGAGTCGGGCAAGGAGGCGCTGGCCCGCCAGATGCGCAAGGCCGGCCTGCCGCTGCAACGGCTGCTCACCCTCGAGCACCTGACCGCCGTAGCCGGGTACTTCAAGCTGCCCGACGTCACCGCGCTGTACGCGGCGGTGGGGGAGAACACCGTCGGCGCCCAGGCCGTGGTCAACCGGCTGATCAGCGTCGAGGGCGGTGAGGACGCCGCCGCGGACGAGACGAGCGAGGACCGCGTGGTCACCGGCCGCCGTCGGCGGACCGCCGGCAGCAGCGGCAGCGAGAGCGGCATCCGGGTGGTCGGGGCCACCGACCTGTGGGTCAAGCTGGCCAAGTGCTGCACCCCGGTCCCGGGCGACGACATCATGGGCTTCGTCACCCGCGGCGCGGGCGTCTCGGTGCACCGGACCGACTGCGTGAACGCGAGCAGCCTGCGTTCCGAGCCCGAGCGGTTGATCGACGTCGAATGGGCTCCGACCGCGAAGAGCTCGTTCCTGGTGGCCATCCAGGTGGAGGCCCTGGACCGGGCCCGGCTGCTCTCCGACATCACCCGGACCCTGTCCGACCAGCACGTGAACATCCTGTCCGCCGCGCTGAACACGACCAAGGACCGGATCTGCCGGGCCAAGTTCACCTTCGAGACGGCCGACCCCACCCACCTCGACCACGTCCTCCGCGCCGTCCGCAACGTCCCCGAAGTCTTCGACGTCTACCGCATCTCCCAGTAACCCCGTCCCTGAGTCGGTCGCGCGGCCGCTCCGAGCCCCCCAAACCAGGTGAGACGGTCACTTCACAGCCCTACGGCCCGCTTGACACCCCTGAGAACGGGCATTTTGTGCGCCACGGGGTGTGAAGTGACCGTGCTGGCGGTGCCACGACGTGCGAGCCGACCCGACGGCGGTGGTCAGCCGGAGTAGTCGGCGACCGCCTTCTGGGCCTGTTCCAGCCACTCGCGGTAGGTGCCGGCCGAGCTGCGGGCGTCGGCGGCGCGACGGGAGTCCCCGCGGGCGTCGGCGGCGGCGGCCTGGTCGTCCAGCTGGGCGATCTGCGCCTCGAGCTTGGCGGCGGTCTCCTCCGCGCGAGCGCGTGCCTCGGGGTTGGTCCGGCGCCAGCGGTCCTCCTCGGCGTGGTCCACCGCCTCCTCGATGGCGCGCAGGCGGTTCTCCAGCGGCCGGATCGAGTCCCGCGGGACCTTACCGAGGGCGGACCAACGCTCGAGCAGGTCGCGGTACATCGCCCGTCCGGCCGCGGGGTCGGTGACGGGCAGCTTCGCCTCGGCCTCGGCGAGCAGCGACTCCTTGGCCTCCGCGTTCGCGGCGAACTCGGCGTCCTGCTCGCTCATCGCTGCGGTCTTGGCCGCGAAGAACGCGTCCTGGGCCGCTCGGAAGCGCCGCCACAGCGTCTCATCAACCCCGCGTGGAGCTGATCCGGCCTGCTTCCAGCGGGTCATCAGGTCGCGGTAGGTGCCCGTGGTCGGGCCCCAGTCGCTGGAGCCGGCGAGGGCCTCCGCCTCGATCACCAGCTTCTCCTTCGCCGCCCGTGCGGTCTCCCGCTGCTCACCCTGCTGGGCGAACTGGGCCTTGCGACGGCGGGTGTAGGTCGTCCGGGCACTGGAGAACCGGTGCCACAGCTCGTCGTCGGTGGCGCGGTCGAGCCGCGGGAGGGTCTTCCACTGGTCCAGCAGCGCGCGGAAGCGGTTCACCCCGCCGCGCCAGTCGTTGCCGGCAGCGAGCAGCTCAGCCTCGACGACGAACGACTCCTTGGCCGCCCGCGCGACCTCGGTCGCCCTGGCGCGTTCGGCCCGCTTCGCGGCTCGCGCCTCGGCGAGCCGGGGGGCCAGGGCGTCCAGCCGGGCGAGCAGCCGGTCGAGGTCCCCGACCGCGTTCGCCCCGTCCACCGCGGTCCGTACCGTCTTGACCGATCCGGCCGCGTCGTCTGGGGACAGGGCACCCGAGGCGACCCGGCGTTCCAGCAGCGACACCTCGAGCTCGAGCGCCTCGTACCGGCGGGTGAAGAAGGCCATCGCCTCCTCGACCGGCACGTCGGGAACCTGACCGACGCTGCGCTCGCCGGCGGCTGTGGTGACGAAGACCGTCCCGTCCGGGTCGACCCGTCCGAACGAGGCAGGCGCCCCGGCACCGGGGGCCGGTGGGCCAGCGGCTTCAGTCATGGCCCAATCCTGCCCGATAGTCTCAGGTTTGTGTTCATCGCGTCGTTCCCAGCCGGGGTCTGGCAGACCAACTGCTACGTCCTCGCCACCGGAACGGGGACGGAGTGCGTGGTCCTCGACCCCGGGATGGGCGCCGTCGACCCGGTGCGGGAGATTGTCCGGGAGCACCGGCTGAAGCCGGTCGCGGTGGTCCTCACCCACGGGCATCTCGACCACACCTTCTCGGTCACCCCGCTGTGCCGCAGCAGCGACGCGGCCTGCTGGGTCCACGGTGAGGACCGGACGCTGCTCGCCGACCCGTATCTCGGCATGGGTCCCGACGCCTCCGCCCTGGTCGAGCGGCTGGCGCCGGGCAGCACCTTCGTCGAGCCGGACACCGTGCACGAGCTTGCCGACGGAGGCACCGTGGCGGTCGCCGGGCTCGAGCTGCGGGCCATCCACGCCCCCGGGCACACGCGAGGGTCGACGATGTTCGCCCTCGACGTGGCGCTCGACGGCTTCGAGTCGCTGGTCTTCTCCGGTGACGTGCTCTTCGCCGGTTCGGTCGGCCGGACCGACTTGCCCGGCGGCAACCCCGCCGACATGCTGGAGAGCCTGCGCACCAAGGTGCTGACGCTGCCCGACGCGGCGGCGGTCCTGCCCGGCCACGGCCCCCAGACCACCATGACGGCCGAGCGCGCGCACAACCCGTACCTGCAGGACCTGCAGGGTCAGAGCACCCGCCCGAGGAGCACGTCGTGAGTCGCCCCAAGCCCCTGTCCGGCTTTCCCGAGCTGACGCCGGAGGGCCGGATCGTCGAGCAGCACGTGCTGGACGTGCTCAGGGACACCTTCGAGCTGCACGGGTTCGGCTCGGTCGAGACCCGGGCCGTCGAGCCGCTGGACACCCTGGCCAAGCAGGGCGAGATCGACAAGGAGGTCTACGCCGTGCAGCGGGTGGCCGCCGAGCCGGGGACGCCGGCCGAGCTCGGTCTGCACTTCGACCTCACGGTGCCGTTCGCCCGCTACGTCCTGGAGCACGCGCACCAGCTGGCCTTCCCGTTTCGGCGCTACCAGATCCAGAAGGTCTGGCGCGGGGAGCGACCACAGGAGGGTCGCTACCGCGAGTTCACCCAGGCCGACATCGACATCGTCGACGCCGGGACGCTGGCCGCCCACCACGACGTCGAGCTGCCGCTGGTCACCCTCGGCGCACTCGAGCGGCTGCACGTCGACCTCGGGCTGCCGCCCGCCCTGATGCGGGTCAACAACCGCCGGCTCTCCGAAGGCTTCTACCGCGGCCTCGACGTTCCGGACCCGCCTGCGGTGCTGCGCCAGGTCGACAAGATCGACAAGATCGGAGCCGAACGGGTCACCGACCTGCTCGTCGGCGACGCCGGCCTGAGCCTGGCGCAGGCTCGGTCGGTGGTTGAGCTGGCCTCCATCTCCAGCGCGGACGAGTCTTTCGTCGAGCAGGTGCAGCGGCTCGGTGTCCGCTCCGACGAGCTCGACGAGGGTCTGGAGCTGCTGGCCGACGTCGTCCGTACGGCTCGGCAGCACGTCCCCGGTCGGTTGGTGGCCGACCTGAAGATCGCGCGCGGCCTCGACTACTACACCGGGACCGTCTACGAGACCGAGCTGGTCGGCTACGAGTCGTGGGGCTCCATCTCCTCCGGCGGCCGCTACGACTCCCTGGCCAGCGACGGCCGCACGACCTACCCGGGTGTCGGGCTGTCCCTCGGCGTCACCCGGCTGCTGGCGCCGTTGCTGGGGCGCGGCCTGCTGGTCCCGACCCGCGCCGTACCCAGCGCCGTCCTGGTCTCGGTGCAGTCGGAGGGGACCCGGGACGACGCGGTCGCGGTCGCGGAGAGCCTGCGGGCCCGCGGGATCGCCTGCGAGGTGGCGCCGCGCGCGGACAGGTTCGGGAGACAGATTCGCTACGCCGACCGCCGCGGCATCCCGTTCGTCTGGTTTCCCGGCGCCGGCGAGGTCAAGGACATCCGGACCGGCGAGCAGCTGCCGGCCGACGCCGGGCGCTGGAGCCCTCCCGCCGACGACCTGCGCCCCCGGGTCCGTCCGGCCGGAACGGGGTCCGCCGGGTGAACGAGCCGTCGCGGGGTCACCAGGTGCTGGCGTCGGCCGACAGTGACGTCTTCTCCTCGCTCCGCCGCCGGCCGAGCTCGCGCGAGGACCGGTACGCCATGGGCAAGGAGCTGCGGCACCAGGTGCCGCGCTCCTCACTCGGCCGCTGGGAGGCCCCGCCCGACCGTGCCGACCCGGTGGCGTTGCTCGAGGAGTCCCACCGCGGCCGGCTCGACTGGCTGGTCCCGGTCCGGGTGGCCCGGATGGTCACCTCGCCGTACGGGTTCCTGCGGGGCACGGCGGTGGTGATGGCCGCCGACGTCGCCGCGCTGCCGGCCACCGGCATCACCCCGGTGATCTGCGGCGACGCCCACCTCGGCAACTTCGGCTTCTACGCCTCGCCGGAGGGCGAGCTGGTGATCGACCTCAACGACTTCGACGAGGCCCACCCCGGCGGCTGGGAGTGGGACCTGCGCCGGCTGGTCGCCAGCATCTGGGTCGCCGGCCGCGAGAACGGTTCCAGCGAGAGCCAGTGCCGCGACGCCGTCCTGGCCTGCGTCGCGGCCTACCGGGACGAGGTCCGGTTCCTGGCCGAGCAACCCCTGCTGATGCGCAGCTACAACCGGCTCGACGTCGGCCGGCTGCACGAGACGGTGACTGAGAAGTCCCTGCGGGAGGAGATCCGCCGCTCGGCCAAGCGGGCCCGCTCCCGGACCAGCGACCGCGCGCTGCCGCGGTTCACCGCCGAGCACGACGGCGTCCGGCACATCGTCGAGGAGCCGCCGCTGATCACCCGGGTCGGAGCCGAGGAGGCGGAGGCCGTCGCCGTCGCCCTCGACAGCTACCTCGCCACCCTGGCTCCGCACTGGCGTCGGGCGCTGGGCGGCTACACGTTGGTGGACCTGGCCCACAAGGTCGTCGGGGTCGGCAGCGTCGGGCTTCGCGCCTACGTCGCCCTGCTGGAGGGCAGCAGTCCCGATGACGTGGTCTTCCTGCAGCTCAAGCAGGCCCGACGCTCCGTCCTGGCCCCGTACGTGCACGGCGACTCGGCCTGGCACGCCCACCAGGGGCAGCGGGTGGTGGAGTACCAGCAGGCGCTGCAGACGGTCAGCGACCCGCTGCTCGGCTGGACCACCGTGGCGGACAACCAGTACTACGTGCGGCAGTTCCGCAACATGAAGGGCACCATTCCGCTGGACGCGATCGATGCCGCAGCACTCAGCGACTACGCCGGGATCGTCGGGCACCTGCTGGCCAAGGGGCACGCCCGGACGAGCGGGGCGTCGATGATCGCGGGATACGCCGGCCCCTCGGACAAGCTGGACCGTGCCCTGGCCGGGTTCGCCCGCGCCTACGCCGACCAGACCGAGGTCGACCACGCCGGGTTGGTGGCCGCCGTCCGGCGCGGCCGGCTACCGGTGGAGGAGGGCGCGCTGGACCGTGTCGGATCGGCGTTCCGTCCCGGCTGAGTCGCGCGCCGGCTCGGCGGCCAGGCTCTCGACCCAGGTGGCGAAGGCGTCGGCGGCCTCCCGTCCGTCTCGCTCGCTGAGGTAGTAGGAACGTCGTTCGGCCCGCCGCTCGGCCAGCGGGTCGGGACCGAGCATCTGCTGCAGGGTCTCCCGCAGGCCCGCCAGGTCGGACTCGATCACGTACGCCGCCTGGCTGGTGGGAAAGAGCCGGCGGAACTCCTCCGCGGGGTGCCGGGTCGAGACCATCGCGAACGGCTTGCCCGAGGCGAGGTAGTCGGTCACGATCCCGGACACGTCGGAGACCATCGCGTCCGAGGAGTTCACGACCTCGGCGACACTGACGCCCTCCGCGGCCGGACCCCAGCGGTGCGGCCGGCCGGTGACCGCCTCGTCCGCCCTGAGGATCGCCCGGATCCGCTTGATCGCCCGGACGTGGGGCGCGAAGTTCCGCCCGGCCGGGTGCGGCCGGAACACCACGACGGCTCCGAGGCCCAGCAGCGTCCGGACGATCCGCGGGCCGAGCAGCAGCGAGGAGTAGCTGGTGCGTTCGGCCCGGCCCTTCCAGGTGGGGGCGTAGAGTACGACCGGAGGACGGGCCGAGCTGACCGGGCGGGTGCTGAGCTCGATGTCGGCGGTCTGCGGCCGGCCCAGCAGCACGAACTGGTGCGCCGGCACCGCCAGGCCGGAGGCGGCAAACCGGTCGATCCCGGCCTGTCCGGACACCACGATGTGGTCGTAGCGGAGTGAGAAGGGGTTGGCCGAACCCGCCTTGTCGCTGTCACCGTGCTGAAGGAAGACGTGCCGGACCCGGCGCACCTCGAGGAAGCGGCGGTTCGAGCCGTTGAACACGTAGAAGGCCGCCTTGACCGACGGCGGGAACAGGCTCGACGGCGAAGCCGGACCGAGGTCCGGGGCACAGATCAGCGGCAGGTGGTAGGCGGCGCCGACCCGGCGGAAGGTCTCCTGCATGGTGGTGACCACGATCACCGGCCGGCCGGTGCGCTGCAGGTAGGGCGCCCACATGCCCAGGTGGAAGGCGGCGATGCCGTTGTAGGGCATGGCCCACACCGGGGCCAGGTCGCGCAGGGCTCGACGCACGGCGAGCTGGTGGGCGCGGACCCGACGCTGGGAGCTGCCCAGCACGCCGAGCGCGACCACCAGAACCAGCACCACCAGCGCGAGGTGGACCAGCCGCGCGCCGAGGGTCGCCAGGACGACGACCAGGACCAGAAGGCTGAGCGTGCCGGCCGCCAGCCGGCCCGGATGCCAGCGGTGCGGCGGTGGCGGCGGCTCTGCGTCCACGCCGGCCAGGTGGGCGGCCAGGAGCACCGGCAGGGACGACTCGTGGGCGGAGCGGTTCACCCCGACGACGGCGAGGGAGACGAGAGTCAGGGCGACCGCGCCCGGCAGCTGGGTCGGGCGCTGGATGGCGCACCAGACCCCGACGGCCAGGGTCAGCGCGACGGCCATCGGCAGCTCGACCCGGAACTCCTCGGGCCGCCGCCGGTACCGCGCCAGCGCGAGGAGGGCGAGCTGCTGGACGAGACCGGCCGCGACGCCGAGCCCCGCGACCGCGCGGGCCCAGCCGTGGTGGTGACCGATGGCGCCCGCGCCGGCGCCGAGCAGGACCAGCAGCGCCCAGCGGCTGGAACGGAGGAGCCGCAGCCCACGGCGACCGGCGTTCATGGCGGCGAACCTATCAACGCCCAGGCAGGCCGGGGGCAGGCGCGCTGAGCCGGAACGGAGGACCTCGAGCAGGCCCGGGCCGCCGGGAAAGGCGTCGTGGCGGCCCGGCCCCGCCCCGTAGGATCGGTCGATGTCGTCCACGTCGGTGGACGGTCCTGGGCACCGATCCGTGCCCGCATTCGGAAGGAAGCAGCTCTGTGATCCGCACCCACGGCGCCGGCACCCTCGGGGCCGAGCACGCTGGCACATCCGTCACCCTCGCCGGCTGGGTCGCCCGCCGTCGAGACCACGGCGGCGTCGCCTTCCTCGACCTGCGTGACTCCAGCGGGGTCGTCCAGGTGGTCGTGCGGGACGAGCTGCTGGCCGCCTCGGGCGCTCACGACCTGCGCAACGAGTACTGCGTCCGGGTCACCGGCGACGTCGCGCTGCGGCCCGAGGGCAACGCCAATCCCGACCTGCCCACCGGTGCGGTCGAGGTGGTGAGCACCGAGATGGAGGTGCTCAGCAGTGCCGCGCCCCTGCCCTTCCAGATCGACGAGCGGATCACGGTGGGGGAGGAGGCCCGGCTCAAGTACCGCTACCTCGACCTCCGCCGGCCGGCCCAGGGAGCGGCCATCCGGCTCCGCAGTGCCGTCAACCAGGCGGCCCGGGCCGTGCTGGCCGAGCGCGACTTCCTGGAGATCGAGACCCCGACGCTGACGAGGTCGACGCCGGAGGGCGCTCGGGACTTCCTGGTCCCGGCCCGGCTCAAGCCCGGCTCCTGGTACGCGTTGCCGCAGAGCCCTCAGCTGTTCAAGCAGCTGCTGATGGTGGCGGGGATGGAGCGGTACTACCAGATCGCCCGCTGCTACCGCGACGAGGACTTCCGCGCGGACCGGCAGCCCGAGTTCACCCAGCTCGACGTCGAGATGAGCTTCGTCGACCAGGACGACATCATCGCGCTGAGCGAGGAGATTCTCACCCGGCTGTGGGCCCTGATCGGGGTCGAGCTGACCACGCCCTTCCCGCGGATCACCTACGCCGAGGCCATGGCCCGCTACGGCTCGGACAAGCCCGACCTGCGTTTCGGCCACGAGATCACCGAGGTCACCGGCTACTTCGCCGAGACGTTGTTCCGGGTCTTCCAGGCCGAGTACGTCGGCGCGGTCGTGATGCCGGGAGGCGCCTCGCAGCCGCGCAAGGTGCTCGACGGCTGGCAGGAGTTCGCGCGTCAGCGGGGGCACCGCGGGCTGGCGTACGTGCTCATCGGCGAGGACGGTCAGCTGGGCGGCCCCGTGGCCAAGAACCTGTCCGAGACCGAGCGGGACGGGCTGGCCAGCGAGGTCGGCGCGGGCCCGGGTGACTGCGTCTTCTTCGCCGCGGGGGCTCGCAGCCAGGCCCAGTCGCTGCTCGGCGCCACCCGCCTCGAGGTGGGTCGGCGGGTCGGCCTGATCGATGAGTCCGCGTGGGCCTTCCTCTGGGTGGTCGACGCGCCGCTCTTCGAACCGGCCAGCCAGGCCGTGGCCGCTGGTGACGTCGCCGTCGGGGGCGGGGCCTGGACCGCGGTCCACCACGCGTTCACCTCGCCCAAGCCCGAGTCGGTGGACACCTTCGACACCGACCCCGGCTCGGCGCTGGCCTACGCCTACGACGTGGTCTGCAACGGGAACGAGATCGGTGGCGGGTCGATCCGTATCCACCGCCGCGACATCCAGGAGCGGGTGTTCGCCGTGATGGGGTTGAGCGCTGAGGAGGCGCAGGAGAAGTTCGGTTTCCTGCTGGACGCCTTCGCCTACGGGGCGCCGCCGCACGGCGGGATCGCGTTCGGCTGGGACCGCATCTGCGCGCTGCTCTCGGGAATGGACTCGATCCGCGACGTCATCGCGTTCCCGAAGTCCGGCGGCGGTGTCGACCCGCTGACCGACGCGCCGGCACCGATCACGGCTCAGCAGCGCCGGGAGGCCGGCGTCGACACGGTCGCCGGGAAGGTCTGAGAGGAGCCGCCCGACCCCGTTGCTCGACCGGAATTGGCCCATATCTTGTGCATCCGTTGACCGAGCCGGGCTTTCGTCCAGGAATTCACCGTCGCGGCACTTGCGCAGCCCGCTGCGGACCTGGTTGAGTCGAGCCATCGGTCGAGCAGCGAGCCG
This sequence comes from uncultured Friedmanniella sp., assembly GCF_964244285.1. Taxonomy (NCBI): domain Bacteria; kingdom Bacillati; phylum Actinomycetota; class Actinomycetes; order Propionibacteriales; family Nocardioidaceae; genus Friedmanniella; species uncultured Friedmanniella sp. The sequence continues at coordinate 263,690 of NZ_CAXTHT010000004.1, read as the reverse complement.
TCTCCTTATTCCTTGAGAGAACGGCCACCCATGTCCACAGTCGAGTTTTCCGCCACCGATCTCTCCGCCTCGGCCGCCTGGGCCGCCCAGGAACAGGTCACTCTTGCCCGTCCCGTCGTACGGCGCCGGACCCCGATCGGGTCTGACCCCGAGCCGGACTGGCGGGACTCCTCGGCCTGTGTCGGCCTGGACCTGAATCTCTTCTTCCCGATCAGCACCGTGGGGGCGGCCGCGCAGGCCCAGATCGAGGAGGCCAAGGCCGTCTGCCGCGAGTGCCCGGTCCAGCGCGCGTGCCTGACCTGGGCGCTGAAGGTGGGACCGGAGTTCGGCATCTTCGGCGGGTACACCGATGCCGAGCGGCGGGAGCTGCGGCAGCGCAGCAACCCGAACGCCCGGCTCATCACCGCGGTCATCCCGCCGTGCGCCGGCTCGTCCGAGGGCTCCGACCTGAACTGAGGCCCGTCGGGGTCCGGGCGCTAGGGTGCTGCCCGTGACGAGGTGGGCATGACCGAGGACCTCTTCGGCGACTCGATCCCGGCCCCGGGCGGGCCGACCGGCAGCCTGGGGGACGCGGCCGGGTCGCACCTCCCGCTGGCGGTCCGGATGCGGCCGCGGACGGTGGAGGAGATCGTAGGCCAGCAGCACCTGCTCGCGCCGGGCTCGCCGTTGCGCCGGCTGGCGGCCGGTGAGGCGATGTCGGTGTTCCTCTGGGGGCCGCCCGGGGTCGGCAAGACCACCATCGCCGCCGTCGTCTCCCGTAGCACGCGGCGCCGGTTCGTCGAGATCAGCGCGGTCACGGCGGGCGTCAAGGAGGTCCGGGCCGTTCTCGACCAGGCTCGCCGCGACCTGCGGACAGGGCAGGAGACCGTGCTCTTCGTCGACGAGGTGCACCGCTTCTCCAAGACCCAGCAGGACGTGCTGCTGCCCGCGGTGGAGAACCGGCTGGTCACCCTCGTCGCCGCCACCACCGAGAACCCCAGCTTCTCGGTCATCTCACCGCTCCTGTCCCGCTCGCTGCTGCTGACCCTGCGGCCGCTGACCGACGACGACGTCAGCGCGCTGCTCGACCGGGCGCTGACCGAGGAGCGGGGCCTGAGAACCGCCGGCGGCGAGACGTTCGCGCTCACCGACCCAGCCCGTCAGACGCTGCTGCGACTGGCCGGCGGGGACGCTCGGCGCGCGCTCACCTACCTGGAGGAGGCGGCGGCGGGCGCCGACGCGGTGGGCGGGCGGACCGTCGACGACGACACGCTCGCCCGCGCGGTCGACAGGGCCGCGATCCGCTACGACCGGGACGGCGACCAGCACTACGACGTGATCAGCGCGTTCATCAAGTCCGTGCGCGGCTCCGACGTCCAGGCGGCCCTGCACTACCTGGCGCGGATGATCGCCGCCGGGGAGGACCCGCGCTTCATCGCCCGCCGGCTCGTCATCCTGGCCTCGGAGGACATCGGGCTCGCCGACCCCAGCGCGCTGACCACCGCCGTGGCCGCCGCCGACGCGGTCGCCTTCATCGGGATGCCGGAGGGCCGGATCAACCTGGCCCAGGCGGTGATCGCGCTGTCCCTGGCGCCCAAGTCGAACGCGGTGATCGCCGCCATCGGCGCCGCGATGGCCGACGTCGAGGCCGGCCGGATCGGCCAGGTGCCCCCGCACCTGCGCGACGGCCACTACCCCGGGGCGAAGAAGCTCGGCCACGGCGAGGGCTACCGCTACGCCCACGACGAGCCCCGCGGCATCGCCGCGCAGCAGTACCTGCCGGACGAGCTGACCGGCGCCCGGTACTACACCCCTACCGATCACGGCGCCGAAGCCGCCATCGCCGCCCGCCTCACCCGCATCGAGGAGCTGCTGGGCCGCACCGACCCGCCCTCCGCTCCCTGAGCGTGTCGAAGGGCCACCAGGTGGTGGCGCCCACCCGACCGAACCCAAGCCCATCCGCCGAGAACTCAGCCCCTCCAGCCCGGCCCACGGGCCAGGCGCAGCGCCCCGGTCGCGGCGGACGGGTCGACCTTCGCGCCGTGCTGGCGCACCTCCAGCAGACCCTCGGCCGCGAGCTCGGCGGCGACACCGCGGGCTGCGTCCATGGCCGTCCGCCAGGTCTCGCCGCCCGCCACCCGGGCGGCGTCGCTGGGGCAGATGGTCGACTCGGGCTTGCGGCTGCGCAACAGCGTCCGCATCGCCGCCGCCAGCCGGTCGCGCAGCCCCTCGGCCGACGGTGGTTCCCACCACGGCTCGCCCCGTTCGCCGAGGGCCACCTTCGCGTCCTGCACCCGCGCGCGAGCGGCCGTCACGGCCTCATCACTGCCCTCGGCCTGCCGACCGGCGGACCCCACAGCACGGCGGGCTGCCATCAGCTCGTTGACCAGCTCGGCGCGCAGCGGCTCGGGGATGGTCGGGTCGCTCGCCCGCCAGCGCCGCCCGTCGATGACCAGGTAGCGGCCGTCGAGGGTCCGCTCGGGCTCAGCCACGCCGCCAGCCTGCCAGGGCCTGCCCAGAAACTGCGTCGCGCGTCCGGCGGTGCCAGCGCGATAGTGTTTCGCGAGCGGCCCACGCAGGGTCGGCTCCCCAGCTGAAGGAAGTTCCATGACCGTAGGAGCAATCGCCGGCCTCATCGCCGCCATTGCCTTCGTGGCCCTGGTCGCGCTCGCGGCCGTCCCGCTGCTCAAGCTGGGACGCGTCCTCGAGGAGGTCCGGCTGGCGGTCCGCGACATCGGCCACGAGTCGGTGCCGATCCTGACCGAGCTGCAGGGCACCGTCCGCGCCACCAACTCCGAGCTGGAGAAGATCGGCGTGGTCACCACCGACGTCGCCACCGTCAGCCGCAACGCCACGGTCGTCAGCGGCAACGCGGCCAACCTCGCCACGCTGTTCTCCGCCACCCTGGGCGGACCGCTGGTCAAGACGGCAGCGCTGACCTACGGCGTCCGTAAGGCGTTGGGCGGTCGGGGTGCGGGCGGCGAGCGCAGCGGCGCCCGGCTGGCCAAGCGGAGCAAGTCGTGATCCGGCGGCTGCTGTGGTTCGCCGTCGGTGCGGGCTTCGCGCTCTGGGCGTGGTCGAAGCTGCGGGGCTACCTGCGTCGGGCCAGCCCCGAGGCGGTCGGCCAGCGGGTCGCGGAGTCGGCCGCGGGACTCACCGACTCAGCCCGCGACTTCGTCGACCGGGTACGAGCTGCGTCGGCCGAGCGCGAAGCGGAGCTCCGTGACGCGGTCGGCCTGACCGACGAGCCGCCCCACCCTGCCTGACCCTCTTCCTAGGACTCCCATGAACACCGCCGAGATCCGGCGCCGCTTCCTCGACTACTTCGCGTCCCGCGGCCACGAGGTGGTGCCCTCGGCACCCCTGCTCTACAACGACCCCACCCTGCTGTTCGTGAACGCCGGCATGGTGCCGTTCAAGCCCTACTTCACCGGCGCGGAGACCCCGCCGTTCGACCGCGCGACCTCGGTGCAGAAGTGTGTCCGGACCCTCGACATCGAGGAGGTCGGCAAGACCACCCGGCACGGCACGTTCTTCCAGATGAACGGCAACTTCTCCTTCGGCGACTACTTCAAGGCCGAGGCGATCCGCTACGCCTGGGAGCTCGTCACCGGCAGCCAGGACGCGGGCGGCCTCGGCTTCGACCCCGACACCGTCTGGGTCACCGTGCTGCACTCCGACGACGAGGCGGCCGCGCTCTGGGCCAGTATCGCGGGGCTGCCGGCCGAGCGGATCCAGCGCCGCGGCCTGCTCGACAACTACTGGCACATGGGCATCCCCGGCCCGGGCGGTCCGTGCAGCGAGATCTACATCGACCGCGGTCCGGCCTACGGGCGCGACGGCGGCCCGGTGGTGGACGAGGACCGCTTCCTGGAGATCTGGAACCTGGTCTTCATGCAGGAAGAGCTGTCAGCGGTGCGGGCGAAGGACGACTTCGACACCATCGGCGACCTGCCCCGCAAGAACATCGACACCGGGATGGGCCTGGAGCGCGCCGCGCTGCTGCTGCAGGGTGTCGACAACCTCTACGAGATCGACCAGGTGTACCCGGTGATCGAGCGGGCGGTCGAGCTGTCGGGCCGCCGGTACGGGGCCGGCAACCACGAGGACGACGTGCGGATGCGCGTCGTCGCCGACCACATCCGGTCGGGCCTGATGCTGATCGGCGATGGTGTGACGCCGGGCAACGAGGCGCGCGGCTACGTGCTGCGCCGGCTGCTGCGCCGGGTCGTCCGCTCGATGCGGCTGCTGGGCGTGCACGAGCCGGTGCTGCCGGAGCTGCTACCGGTGAGCCGGGACGCGATGGGCGAGGCTTACCCGGAGGTCGTGACCCACTTCGACCGCATCTCCGCGATCGCCTACGGCGAGGAGGACGCGTTCCGCCGCACGCTCACCACAGGGACGCAGATCTTCGACCTGGCCGTCTCCGACGCCAAGCGAGAGTCTCAGCCCGCGCTGTCGGGGGCTCGGGCCTTCCAGCTGCACGACACCTACGGCTTCCCGATCGACCTGACCCTGGAGATGGCGTCCGAGCAGGGGCTGTCGGTCGACGAGGCCGGCTTCCGACGGCTGATGACCGAGCAGCGCGACCGGGCCAAGGCCGACGCGAAGTCCAAGAAGGCGGGTGCGGTCGGCAGCGACGTCTACCGCGAGCTCCGTGCCCTCGGTCTGACGCCGTTCACGGGCTATGAGGAGCTGGTCACCGAGTCCCGGGTTCGCGGCATCGTCCGCGACGGCGAGCTGGTGCCGGTCGCCGCGACCGGCGAGACCGTCGAGGTCGTGCTCGAGCAGACCCCGTTCTACGCCGAGTCCGGCGGCCAGGACTCCGACGCCGGCGTGATCACCGCCGACGGCGTCCGGCTCGAGGTCGTCGACGTCCAGCGTCCGGTCAAGGGACTGGTCGTGCACCGGGTCCAGGTGGCGGACGGCGAGCTGCGCAGCGGCTCCGACGTGCTCGCCTCCGTCGACGGCGAGTGGCGCCTCGGCGCCTGCCAGGCGCACTCCGGCACCCACGTGATGCACGCGGCGCTGCGTCAGGTGCTCGGCCCGACGGCGCTGCAGAGCGGCTCCTACAACAAGCCCGGCTACCTGCGGCTGGACTTCGCCTGGCCGTCCGGCCTCAGCCCGGCGCTCCGGTCCGACGTCGAGGAGGCGGCCAACGCGGCGCTGCGGCTCGACCTCAACGTGACCGCGAGCTACATGACGCTGGCCCGCGCCAAGGAGCTGGGGGCGCTGGCGCTGTTCGGAGAGACCTACGGCGAGGAGGTCCGCGTCGTGGAGATGGGCGGCCCGTGGTCGCGCGAGCTCTGCGGTGGCACCCACGTCCAGCACTCGTCCCAGATCGGGCTGGTGACCATCAACGCGGAGTCCTCGGTCGGCTCGGGCGTGCGTCGGGTCGAGGCCTTCGTCGGCATCGAGGCCTTCCGCTACCTGGCGAAGGAGCGGGCGCTCGTGTCCGGCCTGAGCGAGGCGCTCAAGGTCCAGCCCGACCAGCTCAGCGACCGCGTGTCGAGGCTGGTGGAGCAGCTGCGGACGGCGGAGAAGCAGGTCGCCGAGCTCAAGAGCCGCAACGTGTTGTCCGAGGTGGGCGCCATCCTGGCCAAGGCGCATGACATGTGGGGCGTCTCCTACGTCGGCCACCACGCCGAGGGGGTCTCAGGTGCTGACCTGCGAACCCTCGCGCTCGAGCTGCGGCTTCGGGTGCAGGACCGGCCGGCGGTGGTCAGCGTAGTCGGCGGCACGCCCGACAAGCCGAGCGTGGTCGTCATGACGACGGCGGGTGCCCGCGACCGCGGCCTCAAGGCCGGCAACCTGGTCCGGACGGCCAGCGAGGCGCTGGGGGGCAAGGGCGGCGGCAAGGACGACATCGCCCAGGGCGGGGGCACCGACGGCACCCGGGTGGACGCCGCGCTCACCGCGGTCGAGCACGCCGTCGGGCACATCCTGCAGTCGTGACGGGGGAGTTCCGGCGGGGAGTGCGTCTCGGGCTCGACTGGGGCGACGCGAGGATCGGTGTCGCCGCGTGCGACCGGGACGGACTCGTCGCGTACCCGGTGGACACGGTGGCCGCCGGCGGTACCGAGCTCGCCCAGCTGGTCCGAATCGTCACCGAGACCGAACCGATCGAGGTCGTCGTCGGCCTGCCCCGGTCGATGAACGGGTCCGAGGGGCCGGCCGCGGCCAAGGTCCGTGCCCGCGCCGGAGCGCTGGCCGCGCTGCTCCCGGTGCCGGTCCGCCTGGTCGACGAGCGGCTGTCGACGGTGAGCGCCTCGCGACGGCTGCGGGAGGGCGGCCGTAAGGCCAGGCAGCAGCGCTCGGTGATCGACGCGGCGGCCGCGGCGGAGATCCTGACGCACGCGCTGGGGATCGAGCGTTCCCGGGGCGAGGCGCCCGGGGAGTTAGTATCGGCCACTGGCCCCGCTGACGAGGGCGGCGAGGACCAGCGCAGACCCGAGGAGACCGACGCGTGACATCGATGCTCGAGCCGGAGGTCAAACCGAGCCCGGCTCGCGAGATCGCCCACAAGGGCAAGGGCTGCCTGGCCGTCATCCTGGCCCTCGCCGTGCTGCTCTTCGGAGGCTACTTCGTGTGGGACCGGGCGAGCACCTTCCTGGCGGGCATCGGCGAGGTGCCCGACTACGCCGGCTCCGGCAAGTCGGCCGTCACGGTGACGATCCCCGAGGGTGCCTCGCTCGACGACATCGGGGCGGTCTTGATCAAGGCCGACGTGATCAAGTCCACCAAGGCCTGGGACGCCGCGGTCCAGGCCGAGCCGCGCGCCACCAGCATCCAGCCGGGTCGCTACCTGATGCGGACCCAGATCCCGGCTGTCGACGCCCTGAACCTCTTGATCAATCCCGGTGAGTCGCGCATCCGCTCCCAGTTCACGATCCAGGAGGGGCTGCGGCTGAGCGCGCAGGTCAAGGCGCTGGTCAAGGGGACCAAGATCAAGAAGTCCGCCTACGACAAGGCACTGGCCAAACCCAAGAGTCTCGGCCTGCCGGCTTACGCGAAGAACCGGCCCGAAGGCTTCCTGTTCCCCGACACCTACGAGCTGACCGCGGACGCGACGGCCACGTCGACGATGAAGCAGATGGTCACGCAGTACAACGCCGTGACGAAGGACATCGGGCTCGTGGCCGACGCCAAGAAGATCAAGCGGTCGCCGTACGAGGTGCTGATCGTCGCCAGCATCATCGAGCGCGAGGTCAACCAGAAGCAGGACCGGGCCAAGGTCGCGCAGGTCCTCTACAACCGGCTCGACGCGGGCATGAAGCTTGGATTGGACTCGACGGTCATTTACGCCGAGAACCTGAAGACCAACACGACGACCCCGCAGGACCAGGCCAGCAAGTCGCCGTACAACACCTACCGCTACAAGGGTCTGCCGCCCGGGCCGATCTCCGCGCCCGGGAAGGCGGCGCTCGAGGCCGCCGCCAACCCCGAGAAGGGTGACTGGCTCTTCTTCGTCACCGTCAACTTCAAGACGGGGGAGACGAAGTTCGCGACCGACGAGGCCGGCTTCCTCAAGCTCAAGGCCGAGTTCCAGCAGTACTGCCGGGACAACCCGGGCACCTGTGACAGCTGAGGTCGGCCGCTCGAACCGGCACTGCGCCGTGCTCGGTTCGCCGATCGCGCACTCGCTCTCACCAGCCCTGCACCGGGCGGCCTACGGGACGCTCGGCCTGGACTGGAGCTACGACCGGTACGAGGTCGACGAGGCCGGACTCGGTGCTTTCGTCGCCGGCCGCGACGCCTCCTGGCGGGGCCTCAGCCTGACCATGCCCCTCAAGGTGGCGGCCCTGGCCCTCGGCGAGGTCGACCCGTTGGCCGCGCAGGCCGGGGCGGCGAACACCCTGGTCTTCGAGGCGGACGGACGGCGCCGGCTGTTCAACACCGACGTGGGCGGCCTGGTCTGGGCCCTGCGTCGCGCAGGCGCCGACCGTGTCTCCCGGGTGACCGTCCTGGGGGCCGGGGCCACCGCCCGCTCGTCGCTGGTCTCGGCCGCCCGGCTCGGTGCGCAGACCGTCACGGTGGTGGCGCGGACGCCGTCCCGCGCGGAGCCGTTGCTCGCCCTGGGAGTCTCGCTCGCGGTCCAGGTGCGGGTGCAGGAATGGTCGGAACCGCTGCCGACGGCAGACGTCCTGGTCAGCACGGCCGTCGCCGGTGCGGCCGACTCACTGGCCGAGGCCGCCGCGGCCAGCGCGCCGCTGGTCTTCGACGCGGTCTACGACCCCTGGCCCACCCGGCTGGCGCAGGCGGCCGCGACGGCGGGCTGCGCGGTGGTCAACGGGCTCGACCTGCTGGTCGGTCAGGCCCTGCTGCAGCTGGAGCTGATGACGGGCTCCGGGGTGGCCGCCGAGGTCCTCTACGCCGCCGGACACGACGCCCTCGCGGCTGCCGCCGTGGGAGACTGATCCTCGTGCTCAGATGGCTGACGGCAGGGGAGTCTCACGGTCCGGCCCTGGTGGCGGTGCTCGAGGGGCTACCCGCGCACGTCCAGGTGACCAGCGACGACATCGGTGACGCCCTGGCGCGCCGCCGGCTCGGGTTCGGTCGCGGCGCGCGGATGAAGTTCGAGGCCGACGCGGTCACGATCCTCGGCGGCGTCCGGCACGGCGAGAGCCAGGGTGGGCCGGTCGCGATCCAGGTAGGCAACACCGAGTGGCCGAAGTGGGAGACGGTGATGTCGGCCGACCCGATCGACGCCGAGGTGCTGGCCGGCCAGGCGCGCAACGCTGCCCTGACCCGTCCCCGACCGGGGCACGCCGACCTCGCCGGCATGCAGAAGTACGACTTCGACGAGGCCCGGCCGGTCCTCGAACGGGCCAGCGCCCGCGAGACCGCCGCCCGCGTCGCCCTCGGCCGGGTGGCCATGGCGTTCCTGCACCAGGCGTTCGGCGTCCGGGTACTCAGCCACGTGGTCGAGCTCGGCACCGTGGCGGCGCCCGCCGGCGTGGTGCCCAGCTGGGCCGACCTCGAGGCCGTGGACGCCGACCCCGTGCGCTGCTTCGACCAGGCGGCCGCTGCGGCGATGATCAGCGAGGTCGAGGCTGCGCAGAAGGACGGCGACACCCTTGGCGGCGTGGTCGAGGTCGTGGTCTGGGGTCTGCCGCCCGGCCTCGGCTCGCACGTGCACTGGGACCGACGGCTCGACTCGCGGCTCGCGGGCGCGCTGATGGGCATCCAGGCGATCAAGGGCGTCGAGGTCGGGGACGGCTTCCTGCTCGCCCGCACCCGCGGCAGCGCGGCCCACGACGAGATCGTGGCCGGCGAGCACGGGATCACCCGCGCCTCGCACCGGTCCGGCGGTACCGAGGGCGGGATGAGCACGGGCGAGGTGCTGCGCGTCCGCGCGGCGATGAAGCCCATCGCGACCGTGCCGCGGGCGCTGCGGACCATCGACACGGCGACAGGTGAGAACGCCGTCGCCCACCACCAGCGCTCCGACGTCTGCGCCGTCCCGGCCGCCGGCGTGGTGGCCGAGGCGATGGTCGCGCTGGTCGTGGCCGACGCCGCACTGGAGAAGTTCGGCGGCGACTCGGTCGAGGAGACCAAGCGGAACTACGAGGGCTACCTCAAACAGGTCGCCGAGCGTGGCCTGTCCGTCGACCCGCACCTCGACGGCCGGTGACCGGGACGATCGTCCTCGTCGGTGCTCCCGGTTCGGGCAAGTCGACGGTCGGACCGTTGCTGGCGGCGCGTCTCGGGGTGGCCTTCGTCGACGTCGACGGGGTGATCGAGGAGCGCGCCGGCCGCAGCATCGCCGAGATCTTCGCCGACGACGGCGAGCCGGCTTTCCGCGCCCTCGAGGAGTCGACCACCGCCGAGCTGCTCGGGGGACCCGGCGTGCTCTCGTTGGGCGGGGGAGCGGTGCTGTCGGCCGCGACCCGGAAGGCGCTGCGCGGCCATCGCGTGGTCTGGCTCCAGGTCAGCGCCTCGACCGCCGTGTCGCGGGTGGGGCTGAACGAGGCCCGGCCGTTGCTGCTCGGCAACGTGCGCGGCCGGCTGATCAAGCTGTTGGCCGAGCGGACGCCGCTCTACGCCGAGGTCGCGACCGAGCGGGTCGAGACGGATGTGCTGACCCCGGCCGCGGTCGTCGACGTGCTCGTGGGGACGGCGTCCGCCCGTGCCTGAGACCACGCGGATCAGCGTGCGGGCCGAGCGACCGTACGACGTCCTGGTCGGCAACGGCCTGCTCGACGAGCTGCCGGCTCTGCTCGGTACGGCGGCGCAACGGGTCGCCGTGATCCACCCGCCGACCCTGATCGGGCTCGCCGAGTCGGTGGTGCACCTGCTGACCTCAGCCGGGCTGACGGCCGTCCGGATCGACGTCCCCGATGCGGAGGCGGCCAAGACCGCCGAGGTCGCGGCCCGTTGCTGGTCCGTCCTCGGCCAGGCCGGCTTCACCCGTTCGGACGCGGTCGTCGGCGTCGGCGGCGGTTCGACGACCGACCTCGCCGGCTTCGTGGCCGCTACCTGGCTGCGCGGCGTCCGGCTGGTGCAGGTGCCGACGAGTGTGCTGGCCATGGTCGACGCGGCGGTGGGAGGCAAGACCGGCATCAACACCCCCGAGGGCAAGAACCTGGTCGGGGCCTTCTACGAGCCGGTCGGGGTGCTGTGCGACCTCGACACGCTCGCGTCGCTGTCGCCGTCGGACCTGGTCGGAGGCCTCGCTGAGGTTGCCAAGTGCGGCTTCATCGCCGACCCCGAGATCCTCACCCTGATCGAGTCGGACCCCGCTGCGGCCAGGATGGCCGACAGCCCGGCGCTGCGGGAGCTGGTCGAACGCTCCGTGCGGGTCAAGGCAGAGGTGGTCTCGGCCGACCTCCGTGAGTCGACCTCGGTCGGCGGACAGGTCGGACGCGAGCTGCTGAACTACGGCCACACGCTCGGCCACGCGATCGAGCGCCGTGAGTCCTTCCGGTGGCGCCACGGGGAAGCGGTCAGTGTCGGGCTGGTCTTCGCCGCCGAGCTCTCCCGGCAGGCCGGACGGCTGGACGCGGCGACGGCCGCCCGGCACGCCGCCGTCCTGACCAGCCTGGGCTTGCCGGTCCGCTATGACGCCGACGCCTTCGAGGACCTCGTTGCCACCATGGGCCTGGACAAGAAGACCCGCGGCTCCACCCTCCGCTTCGTCGTCCTGAACGGCCTCGGCTCCGCCGAGATCCTCTCCGGACCCGATCAGGCCCTGCTGCGTGCGGCCTACGGAGCCGTCGCCGGCTGAGCCCGTGGCAACGTTCCCGCGGGAACGTTTCTGGCTGCGCTCAGCGGACGAGGACCTGGAGCTCGCCGACGGGGATCTTGGTGGTGGCGGACTGGTAGAAGGGGATGGTTCCGGTGGTGCCGTTGACGTTCCAGTCGATGGCCCAGACGGCGTTGGCGGTGACGGTGTAGGAGCCTCTTGGGAGTGAGGGCTTCGGGTAGCGGTATCCGCAGGACGGCGATTCGGCCCCGGCTGCCACGTCGGCTGTCCACTCGCGGCTGACGTCGGTGCAGGCCACCTTGTGTCCGTCGCCCATGTCGAAGACGACTTTGACCAGGTGGGCGTCGAGGCCGACGGAGATGTCGTAGACGGAGTCGGTGACCGGCGCGGGGTTGGTGGTGCCGTCCGTCCAGAGCCAGAGGGGGTAGCCGACGGCGGCGATCTTCCATTCGTTGAGGTCTGGCGAGGGCCCGATCATCGGTGTCGGCGCGGTCAGGTGTAGTCGGGCGAATGCGACGTAGGCAGCCTGCTGGGGGGACAAGGCCGGCTGGGCCGGCGTGCCAACGCCGCCTTCGACCCGGCCCCCGTCGGGCAGGGTAGGCAGTCTCAGTTGTAGGAAGTGGCAGCTCGCTGTGGCGTCGGCGGCCAAGCAACGTTTCTGGGCCGCCTGCGCGGCGCTGTTTGCTGCCATCGCGGCGTTGAGTTTGGTGCGGTAGTCGCTCAGCTTGCTCTTGTAACGCCTTCTACTATCGCCCGGCGCCGGCTTCTCGGCGTGAGCCGACTTCCTTGCCTTCTCTTGTTCATGCCGCCAAGCTGAGACTCGAGCCCCGTATGTCGTGGTTCCCACATCTGATCCCCCACTTGCGTGAGCAGGAGCAGCAAAGATCTGTGACAGTGCTAGAGCGAATAATAGAGCCCCGAAACCACGCATCAACTGCACTCCGAGACCTTCCTTCCTTGACCAGACCATACTTTCCAACCAGTCGTGGTTCGCTTGACTTGCAGTGAAGCCGTGCGAATTTCACCGGCCCGCGTCCTCTTTCCCGAAGAATCAACCTCCTGGATTGAGCGACTATCCTCACAAACTTCTAGCTCGATATCACTCGGCGAGTACCCGTCGGGTCGAACGAAGACGATTGCCTCCGACCCCACAGTATGCAATTTCAGGCCCCTGTAGGCTTCGATGATGTCAGCGAACTCTTTGAGGTAACTACCTCCCGCCGTGCGGTTCATCAGCGAGGTCGGGGTCGACGCACCTCCCCGACGCATAACTCTGTTGAATTCAGCGCGGAAGATCCGGTAGGACTTCTCGGCGGCGGCGTAGTCGAGGCGCTCCTGCTTCTCCTGCGCAGTCTCGGTCGGCGTCTGGCTCGCGGGGGTGGGCGAGGGGGTCGGCTCGGCGGGGCCGTCGGGGGTGCAGCCGGTCAGGGCCAGGGCGCAAACGAGCGCCAGCACCCCGAGCGCACTCCGCGCGTCGACCATCGTCACGTCCTCCCCCGAATCCGCGAAGCGCAAGACTGTCACGACCGCGGACCGCCTGTCAGCCGGCGGCGGGCAATCTGCGGACAACCTGCGCCACAATCGGGCTGTGAGTTCCGACGAGCACTTCACCGAAGCAGCGCACGCCTACGCCGCCCTGGTCGGCCAGATCCGGCCCGAGCAGTGGGACGGTCCGGGTCTCGGCGTCTGGGACCTGCGCTCGCTCGTGGGTCACGCCGCCCGTTCCCTGATCACCGTGGACACCTACCTGGACCAGCCGGCGGCCGAGGTCGTCCTGGACAGTCCTGTCTCCTACATCGCGGCCATCCGCGTCATCGGGGCGACGGCGGTCGGCGGGCCCGAGGCCGTGGCCGAACGGGGACGACAGGCTGGTGTCGCGCTGGGCCCTGACCCGGCCGCGACGGTCCAAGGCCTGCTCGAACGGGTACTCGCGCGGGTCGAGACGGCGGAGAACCCGCTGATCGAGACCATCGGTGGGGGCATGCTGCTGGCCGACTACCTGCCGACCCGGACGTTCGAGCTGGTGGTCCACGGCCACGACATCGCCCGCGCGCTCGGACTGCCACCGCCTGAGCTGAGCGAGGCCGTGCTGGCGGAGGTCGTGACCCTGGCGGTCGGGGCGGCGTTCCGAGAGGGCGCCGGCGCGCAGCTGCTCCTCGCCCTCACCGGCCGGGAGCCGCTGCCGAGCGGCTTCTCGGTCGTCTGAGGGGCGCGACCGAGGGTCTAGACTGAGTGGCTGCCCACGACCGGACGGGCGGCTGGACACCGAAGCAGGGACGAGAAGGGTACGTACGCGTGGCGTCGACGAATGATCTGAAGAACGGCATGGTCCTGGACCTGGACGGCCAGCTTTGGTCTGTGGTCTGGTTCCAGCACCACAAGCCGGGCAAGGGCAACACCGTGGTCCGCACCAAGCTGAAGCACGTGCTCTCCGGCAAGGTGGTTGACCGGACGTTCAACTCCGACACCAAGGTCGACACGGCCAGCGTGGACCGCCGTGACATGCAGTACCTCTACCACGACGGTGCCGGCTTCGTCTTCATGGACACCAGCTCCTACGAGCAGGTGACCATCAGCGACGCCACGGTCGGCGACGCCAAGAACTACCTGCTCGAGGAGCAGATCGCCACCGTCGCGATCCACGAGGACAACCCGCTCTACATCGACATGCCCGCCTCGGTCGAGCTGCTCATCACCTACACCGAGCCGGGCCTGCAGGGCGACCGCAGCACGGGCGGCACCAAGCCCGCGACGCTGGAGACCGGGCTGCAGATCCAGGTCCCGCTGTTCATCACCAACGGCGAGAAGGTCAAGGTCGACACCCGCACGGGCGACTACCTCGGCCGCGTCGGCTGAGGCGTGCCCGCCGCCGAACCGTCCGGGACCGCTGCGCAGCCCGAACGTGACCGCGTCCGGACCCACCTGTCGACCCGGAGCAAGGCCCGCAAGCGCGCCCTGGACATCCTGTTCGAGTCCGACCTCCGCGGGACCGACCCGTTGCAGACGCTGAACGTCCGGACCGAGCTCGCCGAACCGCCGGTACGGGACTACACGGCCGAGCTCGTTCGCGGAGTGATCGAGCATGAGCCGGCGATTGACCAGCGGATCGTCGACTCGCTGGCCTCGGGCTGGAGCCTGGAGCGGATGCCGCGTGTCGACCGCGCCGCCGCGAGGATCGCGGTGTTCGAGATCGACCATGGCACCGTCCCGGACGAGGTGGCCGTGGCTGAGGCGGTCGCCCTGGTCGGCGACCTGTCGACCGACGAGTCGCCGGACTTCCTCAACGGACTGCTCGGTGCGGTCCTGCGGGCCAAGCAGACCTGATCCACTCAACACACGCTCAGCGTGAACGATCCTGACGCGACTACCCGTCAGGATCGTTCACGCTGGCACGGCAGAGGGGCTCAGCGCTGCTGGACCAGCCGCTGGACCCGCGCGCTGAGCTCGGCCTCGGCCTTCCGCAGGGTCTCGAGGCGCCGCTGACGCACCGCGAGCTCCTCGTCGGCCTCGGTCAGGATCCGCTCGGCCTGGAGCCGGGCAAGCCGGACGACCTTGTCCGCGGTCCGCTGGCTGCTCAGCAGCAGGCCGTACTCGTAGGAGTGCAGGTGGTCCGCAGCGTCCGGTGACACCGCGAGCTGCTGCCATGCCTCCTGACGCGCCGCGGTGAGCACGTCGAGCGCCGCGACTGACAGCCGTTCGGCGGGGTCGTCCAGGGCCGCGACGTTGAACGACGGTACTGAGGTGAGCGACTCGGCGGGGCTCCGGTGCTCCAGGGCCGGCACCTCCTCCGCCATCGTCTCCGCCGTGAGGTCACCCGCGGCGGTGGCCGTCGGCTGCAGGGACACGGTGTTGCGCAGGGGCACCTCGCGGACGGCAAGGACCGCCACCAGTGTCAAGACCGAGATCCCCGCGGCGATGGCGAACAGCAGCCCGAACGAGTCCCCGTAGGCCGCGTGCACGATGGCCTGGATCGGCGCGGGCAGGTCCTTGATGTCGAGGTCGCCCGTCGACGCGCCGCCGGTTGCGACCCCGGCGCCGCGGAGGCCCGTAGCGATGTGATCGGTCACCTGGCTGGCCAGGATGGCCCCGAGGACCGCCACGCCGACCGCGCCACCGAGGGAGCGGAAGAACGAGATGGTGGCCGAGGTCGCGCCGATGTTGGCGACGTCCACGGTGTTCTGGACCGCGAGCACGATGTTCTGCACCAGTGCGCCGACCCCGACCCCCATCACGCTCATGAAGACTGCGACCCGCCAGTACGGGGTGGTGTGGTCGATGGTGCCGAGACCGACCAGCCCCGCCAGCAGAGCGAACGAGCCGACCACCATCAGCGGCTTCCAACGACCGGTCCGGGTGACGATCTGTCCACCGATGGTCGAGGTGAGCATCTGACAGACGATCAGCGGAATGGTCATCAGCCCGGCGCGGGTCGGCGTGTGCCCGCCGGCGAGCTGGAAGTACTGGGTGAGGAAGGTGCTGCTGCCGAACATGGCCACACCGACGCCCAGGCTGGCCACGATCATCAAGATCGTGGTCCGGTTGTTGAGCAGCCGGATCGGCACCATTGGCTCGGCGACCCGGAGCTCGGTCACGACGGCCAGGGCCACCGCCACCAGGAAGCCGCCGAGGAAGAGCCCCGACTGCCAGGAGATCCAGCCGTAGTCACTACCGGCGAAGGTCACCCAGAGCATCGGCAGCGCCGCGACGACGGCGATCAGGCCGGCACCGACGTAGTCGATGGAGACCTTGCGGGCCCTGAAGGGCAGGTGCAGGGTCAGCTGCAGCACGATCAGCGCGACGACGGCCAGCGGGACGCAGACGAAGAAGCACCAGCGCCAATTGGCGTTGTCGGTGATCACCCCGCCGAGCAGCGGGCCCGAGACGGTGCTGACCGCCATCACCGCGCCCATGTACCCCGAGTAGCGGCCGCGCTGCCGGGGCGGGATGAGCGCGCCCATGATCGACTGCGTCAGGGCGACCAGCCCACCCATGGCCAGGCCCTGCAGGGCACGGAACGCCATCATCGGCGGGACGCTCTGGGAGAGCCCGGCGCCGACCGAGCCGGCGACGAACAGCACGATCGCCAGCTGGACCAGCAGCTTCTTGTTGAAGAGGTCGGAGAGCTTGCCCCAGATCGGGGTTGAGATCGTCATGGCGAGCAGCGAGGAGGTGATCACCCAGGTGTACTGGCGTTGTGTGCCGTGCAGGTCGGACATGATCGTCGGCAGGGCGGTCGAGACGATCGTCGAGGACAGCAGGGCGGTGAAGAGGGCGGTCAGCAGACCGGACATCACCTTCAGGATCCGGCGGTGCTCGGCCTCGTCGGCTCGGGGAGCTGCGGTGGCGACCGCGGTCGTGGTCATGCGTGGCCTTCGTTCGTGGGTGGGGTGGTGGCGTGGGGGACGACGTGGTCGAGCTGGCGACACAGGGTGCGTTCCAGTCGCCTCATCAGGTCGGTCAGGGCGGCGAGGTCGTTGCTGTCCCAGTCCGCGAGCAGGGGAGCGAGGGTGTCGACGGACTCCGCCCGGAGCTCGGCGAGCTTGCGGTGGCCAGCCTCGGTCAGGCCGAGCCGCCAGGCCCGGGCGTCCGCGGTCTCGGTCCGGCGCTCGACCAGCTGCTCCTGCTCCAGCGGCACGACCGCCCGGGAGACGACCGAGGGCGCGATCTGCAGCTGCCCGGCGACGTCACCAGGGCGGGCGTCGCCCTGAGCCAACGTCTTCAGGATGCCGAACGGGGTGCCGGTCAGTCCGAACTGGGTGGTCTGCTGGTGGCGGAGAGCCTTCGACGTCCGGATCAACCGACCGAGGCTGTCGAGGAGGCCGGCGGTCATCTCGCGCCGGTCGTCTAGGGTCTGCACGCGTCATCTCCTTGCTTGACGTACGCAACTATAGGGCCTTGCGTTGCATAGCACAACTATCGTGGCTGGGTCGAGGGCGGCTCCCGGCTGATAGCCTGACCCGCGATCAACCAACCTTTAAGACCTGTCCTGTGAGGCAGGAAAGGACGGGCATGACCGCAGTTGGCTCGACGAGCTCCCCATCCCTGATGACCCCGCCGCCGTCGGCCCTGCTGGTCCTGGAGGACGGTCGGACGTTCCGGGGCCGCGCGTTCGGCGCCGTCGGTGAGACCTTCGGCGAAGCGGTCTTCGCGACCGGGATGTCGGGCTACCAGGAGACCCTGACCGACCCCAGCTACCACCGCCAGGTCGTCGTGGCCACGGCGCCGCACATCGGCAACACCGGCTGGAACGACGAGGACGACGAGTCGGGCCAGATCTGGGTTGCCGGCTACGTGATCCGGGACGCCGCCCGGGTGCCGTCGAGCTGGCGCTCGCGCCGCGGGCTGGAGGACGAGCTCCGGGCCCAGGGCATCGTCGGCATGTGCGACGTGGACACCCGCGCACTGACCCGGCACCTGCGCGAGCGCGGCGCGATGCGGGTCGGCGTCTCCAGCGTCGAGACCGACCCCGAGGCGCTGCTGAAGCGCGTGCTGGAGGCGCCGGGGATGGCGGGCGCGCACCTGGCCGACGAGGTGACCACGGCGGAGCCGTACGTGGTGGCCGCCGAGGGGGGTCAGGCGCGGTTCCGCGTGGTCGCGGTCGACCTCGGGATCAAGACGATGACACCGCGCCAGCTGGCCAGGCGAGGCATCGAGGTGCACGTGGTGCCCTCGACCACGTCTTTCGCCGAGATCGCCGCGCTCGAGCCGGACGGGGTCTTCCTCTCCAACGGCCCGGGCGACCCGGGAGCCACCGAGGGGCCGGTCGACCTGCTCCGCGACGTCCTCGGCGCCGGCATCCCGTACTTCGGCATCTGCTTCGGCAACCAGATCTTCGGCCGGGCCCTGGGGTTCGGCACCTACAAGCTCGACTACGGCCACCGCGGGCTCAACCAACCGGTGATGGACCTGCGGACCCGCCGGGTGGAGGTGACCTCGCACAACCACGGCTTCGCGGTCGACGCCCCGCTCGACCGAGCGACCAACACCCCGTACGGCACGGCCACGGTCAGCCACGTCGGGCTGAACGACTCCGTGGTCGAGGGTCTCGAGTTGCGCGACGAGTCGGGCCGGATCCTCGGCTTCAGTGTCCAGTACCACCCCGAGGCCGCCGCCGGCCCGCACGACGCCAACTACCTCTTCGACCGCTTCGTCGACGTCCTGGCGGATCGACACGCTCGGGGAACGGACGCGCAGACCCAGGGAGCGGAGGCCTGATGCCCCGTCGCGACGACATCACGTCGATCCTCGTGATCGGGTCGGGGCCCATCGTCATCGGCCAGGCGTGCGAGTTCGACTACTCCGGCACCCAGGCCTGCCGGGTGCTCAAGGCCGAGGGCTTCCGGGTCATCCTGGTCAACTCGAACCCGGCGACGATCATGACCGACCCCGAGTTCGCCGACGCCACCTACATCGAGCCGATCACGCCGGAGTTCGTCGAGCAGGTGATCGCGATCGAGCGGCCGGACGCGCTGCTCGCCACCCTCGGCGGCCAGACCGCGCTGAACGCGGCCGTGGCCCTGCACGACCTTGGCGTCCTCCAGCGCTACGGCGTGGAGATGATCGGCGCGTCCTTCGAGGCCATCCACCGCGGGGAGAACCGCGAGCAGTTCAAGGCGATCGTGGAGAACCTGAGCGGGGCGGCCGGCGGGATCGCCGAGGTCGCGCGCAGCTTCGTCTGCCACACGATGGCGGAGGTGCTGGCCGCGGCGGGGGAGCTCGGCTACCCGGCGGTGGTCCGGCCCAGCTTCACCATGGGCGGGGTCGGCTCCGGCTTCGCCCACGACGAGGCCGACCTGCGGCGGATCGCCGGCGCCGGGCTCTCGGCGAGCCCGACCACGGAGGTGCTGATCGAGGAGTCGATCCTCGGCTGGAAGGAGTACGAGCTCGAGGTCATGCGCGACCGCGCGGACAACGTCGTGATCATCTGCTCGATCGAGAACTTCGACCCGATGGGCGTGCACACCGGCGACTCGATCACCGTCGCCCCGGCCATGACGCTGACCGACCGCGAGTACCAGCGGATGCGTGACGTGGCCATCGGCATCATCCGCGACGTCGGCGTCGACACCGGCGGCTGCAACATCCAGTTCGCCATCGACCCGGCGACCGGTCGGATGATCGTCATCGAGATGAACCCGCGCGTCTCCCGCTCGAGTGCTCTGGCCTCGAAGGCCACCGGCTTCCCGATCGCCAAGATCGCGGCCAAGGTCGCCGTCGGCTACACCCTCGACGAGATCCCGAACGACATCACCGAGCAGACACCGGCGAGCTTCGAGCCCACCCTGGACTACGTCGTGGTCAAGGTGCCGCGGTTCGCGTTCGAGAAGTTCCCCGCGGCCGACTCCACGCTGACCACCCACATGAAGAGCGTCGGTGAGGCGATGGCCATCGGCCGCAACTTCACCGAGGCCCTCGGCAAGGCGCTGCGCAGCCTGGAGGACCCCAAGGCGCCGTTCGACTTCACCGCCCCGATCCTGCGGAGCGTCGAGGAGCTGCTGGCTCTCGCGTCGCGGCCGCACGACGGCCGGCTCGCCGAGGTGATGACGGCCCTCCGAGCCGGGGCGACGCCCGAGCAGGTGTTCGAGGCGACGAAGATCGACCCCTGGTTCGTCGACCAGCTGGTGCTCGTGCTCGAGGTCGCCACCACCGTCCGGGACGCTCCCGAGCTGACCGTCGAGGTGCTCGGGCTGGCCAAGCGCCACGGCCTCTCCGACGCCCAGATCGCGGCGCTGCGGCACCTGCACGAGGACGTCGTCCGCGGTGTCCGCTGGGCCCTCGGCGTCCGTCCGGTCTACAAGACGGTGGACACCTGCGCCGCCGAGTTCGCCGCCCGGACGCCGTACCACTACAGCAGCTACGAGACCGAGTCCGAGGTGCTGCCGCGGACCAGGCCGGCGGTGCTGATCCTCGGCAGCGGACCGAACCGGATCGGGCAGGGAATCGAGTTCGACTACTCCTGCGTGCACGCCGCGATGGCGCTGTCGGCCGCCCCCGACAACGACGGTGCGGGGTACGAGACCGTGATGGTCAACTGCAACCCCGAGACCGTCTCCACCGACTACGACACCGCCGACCGGTTGTACTTCGAGCCACTCACCCTCGAGGACGTGCTCGAGGTCGTGCACGCCGAGACCCTCGCGGGTCCGGTGGCGGGCGTCATCGTCCAGCTCGGCGGCCAGACCCCGCTCCGGCTCGCGCAGGCGCTCAAGGACGCGGGCGTGCCCATCGTCGGCACCAGCCCCGAGGCCATCCACCTGGCCGAGGAGCGCGGGGCGTTCGGTGAGGTGCTCGAGGCCGAGGGACTGCCGGCTCCGAAGCACGGCCTGGCCCGCTCCTTCGCCGAGGCGAAGCTGATCGCCGACGAGATCGGCTACCCCGTGCTGGTCCGGCCGTCGTACGTGCTGGGTGGCCGCGGGATGGAGATCGTCTACGACGAGAGCTCACTGTCCTCCTACATCGGCCGTGCCACCGAGGTCTCGCCCGCGCACCCGGTGCTGGTGGACCGCTTCCTCGACGACGCGGTGGAGATCGACGTGGACGCGCTCTACGACGGTGTCGACCTCTACCTCGGCGGGGTGATGGAGCACATCGAGGAGGCCGGGGTGCACTCCGGCGACTCGGCGTGCGCGCTGCCGCCGATCACCCTCGGCGCCGAGGTGGTGGACCGGATCCGCGACTCGACGGAGAAGATCGCCCGGGGCGTCGGTGTTCGTGGACTGATCAACATCCAGTTCGCTCTCGCCGGGGACACCCTGTACGTGCTCGAGGCCAATCCCCGCGCCTCCCGCACGGTGCCTTTCGTGGCCAAGGCCACCGGCACCCAGCTGGCCAAGGCGGCGGCCCGGGTGATGCTCGGCACGTCGATCGGGCAGCTGCGGGCCGAGGGCATCCTGCGCGCGGTCGGTGACGGCTCGGCCGAGGACAGCTCGGCCCCCATCGCCGTCAAGGAGGCGGTGATGCCGTTCAACCGCTTCCGGACCGTGGAGGGCATCTCCGTCGACACGATCCTCGGCCCCGAGATGCGCTCGACCGGTGAGGTGATGGGTCTCGACCTCGGGTTCGGCACCGCGTTCGCCAAGAGCCAGGTGGCGGCGTTCGGGCCGCTGCCCACCAAGGGCACCGTCTTCGTCTCGGTGGCCAACCGGGACAAGCGCAACGTGGTCTTCCCGGTGAAGCGGCTGGCCGATCTCGGCTTCCAGATCCTCGCCACAGCCGGGACCGCGTCCATGCTGCGCCGGCACGCCGTCCAGGTGACCACCGTGCGCAAGTACAGCCAGGGACCCGGGCCGGACGGGGAGAAGACCGTCGTCCAGGCCATCCTCGACGGCGAGGTCGACCTGATCTTCAACACCCCGCACGGGCTCAGCCCGGACGGCCGGCCCCGCTTCGACGGCTACGAGATCCGGACGGCCGGCGTGCTGCGCAACATCCCGTGCATCACCACCGTGCAGGGTCTGGCCGCCGCGGTGCAGGGGATCGAGGCGATCATGGCCGGGGACGTCGGCGTCCGTTCGCTGCAGTCGTGGGCCCAGCGCCGTTGACCGCAGCAGCGTCGGTGATGGGCTGGGGGTACCGCAACGCCCTGCGTCCGTTGCTGTTCCGCGCCCGCGGCGGTGATCCAGAGCTCGTCCACGAGGCCACCCTGGCCCTGATCAGCAAGGTGGGGGAGAGTCCGCGGCTACGCCGGGCGGTCGCGCGCCTGCTCGCCGATGATCATGACCCGGTCACCGTGGCCGGCATCGACTTCCCCGGCCGGGTGGGCGTCGCGGCGGGCCTGGACAAGAACGGGCTCGGCCTGCAGGCCTGGGGCGCGCTCGGCTTCGGCTTCGCGGAGCTGGGCACGGTGACGGCCCAGGCCCAGCCGGGCAACGACCGGCCACGACTGTTCCGGCTGCCCGAGCACGAGGCGATCCTCAACCGGATGGGCTTCAACAACGCCGGCGCACCGGCCCTGGCCGCCCGGCTGGCCGCCGCCGGGGTGGTCCGCGGCAACGGGGCGGTCGGCGTCCCGCTGGGCATCTCGCTGGGGAAGACCAAGACCACGCCGCTGGCCGAGGCGACCGAGGACTACCTCGCCTCCTTCCGGCTGCTGGCGGGCTACGCGGACTACGTCGCCGTCAACGTCTCCAGCCCCAACACCCCCGGGCTGCGGTCGCTGCAGGACGCCGACGCGTTGGGCGAGCTGACCCGGACGCTGGTCGCGGAGGCGACCCGGACCGCCGCCGACGGCCCGCCGGTGCCCGTCTTCGTCAAGCTCGCCCCCGACCTCTCCGAGGACGCCCTGGAGGAGCTGCTGGCGGTCTGCACGGCCGGCGGGGTGGCCGGTCTGGTCGCCACCAACACCACCCTGGCCCGGGACGCGGTCGCCGGGCACCGGTACGCCGCCGAGGCCGGCGGGCTCTCGGGCGCGCCCCTGGCCGAGCGGGCCCGGGCCGTCGTCGCCTTCCTCACCGCACGGACGGAGCTGCCCGTGATCGGGGTCGGCGGGATCATGACCGCCGGCGACGGCCGGGCGATGTTCGACGCCGGCGCCGTGCTGCTGCAGCTCTACACCGGCTACATCTACGCCGGGCCGGCCCTGGTCCGTGAGCTCAACGCCCTGAGGAGCGCGCATGCGGGATAGCTACGGCGAGCGGCTGCGGCGGGTGGTGGCCGAGCGCGGCCCGCTGGCCGTCGGCATCGACCCGCACCCGTCCCTGCTGCGGGCGTGGGGGCTGGGGACCGACGTGAACGGGCTGGAGGCCTGCGCCCGCGGGATGGTCGAGGCGCTGGGGGCCGAGGTCGCGGTGTTCAAGCCCCAGTCGGCGTTCTACGAGGCCCACGGCTCGGCGGGGGCGGCCGTCCTGGAGCGGGTCCTGGCCGACATCGCCGCCACCGGGGCGCTCTCGTTGCTGGACGTCAAGCGCGGGGACATCGGCTCGACCATGGAGGCGTACGCGTCGGCCTACCTGGCCGACGGCTCGTCCCTGGCCGCGGACGCGGTCACCCTCAGCCCCTACCTCGGTTTCGGCTCCCTCGACGGCGCGATCGAGCTCGCCGCCGCGACCGGTCGTGGCGTCTACGTCCTGGCCCTGACCAGCAACCCCGAGGGCCCGAGCGTCCAGCACGCCCGCAGCGCCGACGGACGGCTGCTCGGCCAGCTCGTCGTGGACGAGGCGGCTGCGCGCAACGCCGGCCCCGGTCCCGGCCACGTGGGGGTGGTGGCCGGCGCGACGATCGGCCGGACGGGGGTCGACTTCTCCGCCTTGAACGGCTCCATCCTGGCCCCGGGCATCGGAGCCCAAGGGGGCACGGCCGCCGACCTCGTCGACGTCTTCGGACCCGCGGTCGGTCTCGTGCTGCCCACCACCAGCCGCGAGGTGATGGCCGCCGGCCCCGACCCCGACGCCCTGCGCGCCGCCGCCCGACGATCCGTGGCCGCCATGCGCGCCACCCTGAGTCTGGGGTAGGTTTCCAGATCACGAGCGGGCCACCGCGTGGGCGCGGGGCCCCCGGTCCGGTGACTGCTGGTCGTAGAGAAGGACGCGTGCCGTGACGATTCCCCCCCTGAGCGACGAGCAGCGACAGCAGGCCCGGCATGCCGCCACCGAGGCCCGGCGCCGCCGCGCCGACATGAAGCAGGCGCTGCGCGACGGTCGACGGACGCTGGCCGAGGTGCTCGAGCAGGCCGAGCGGGACGACGTAATCGCGCACACCAAGGTGGTCGACGTCCTCAAGTCGCTGCCCCGGGTGGGGGCCGTACGGGCGTCCCGGGTGATGGAGCGGCTCGACATCGCGGCCAACCGGCGGCTCCGCGGGCTGGGCAAGCACCAGACGGCTGCTCTGATCGCGGAGTTCCCCGCGACGAGCGCCGTGCCCGCCTCCTCCTCGTGAGGGATCCTGACGGCGACGCCCGTCCCGCCCTGACCGTGCTGTCCGGTCCGACCGCGGTGGGAAAGGGCACGGTCGTGACCGCCCTGGCCCGGAACCACCCGGAGATCTTCGTCTCCGTCTCCGCCACCACCCGCGCCCCGCGGCCGGGCGAGGTGGACGGCGTGCACTACCTGTTCGTCTCCGAGGCGGAGTTCGACGCGATGATCTGGGCCCACGAGCTGCTGGAGTGGGCGGTGGTGCACGGGGTCCACCGTTACGGGACGCCGCGGGCCCCCGTGCTCGAGGCCATGGCCGGGGGCCGGCCAGCCCTGCTCGAGATCGACCTGCAGGGCGCCCGTCAGGTCCGGGAGGCCTGGCCGGACGCCCGGTTCGTCTTCCTGGCCCCGCCGTCCTGGGACGAGCTGGTCCGCCGGCTGGTCGGCCGAGGCACCGAGTCCGCGGCCCAGCAGGAGCGCCGGCTCACCACGGCGCGGGCCGAGCTCGCCTCGGCCCGCGAGTTCGACCACGTCATCGTGAACGGCGAGGTGGGGCAGGCCGTGTCGGAGTTGGTAGCATTGGCCCGTCTGTGACAACAGACGATCTGCACAGCGAACGTTAGGTACACCTTGACTTCAACGCACGTGGTCGCCGAAGGCATCACCAACCCCCCGATCGACGAGCTGCTCACCCGGTCGGACTCCAAGTACAAGCTGGTGCTCTTCGCCGCCAAGCGGGCCCGCCAGATCAACGCCTACTACTCCCAGCTCGGCGAGGGTCTGCTCGACCACGTCGGTCCGCTGGTCGAGACCGGCGTCCAGGAGAAGCCCCTCTCGATCGCCCTCCGCGAGGTCAACGCGGGCAAGCTGAACTGCATCGACATCGACCCCGAGGTGGAGGAGCCCAACGACGACGGCGGCTCCACCCCGATCGGTGAGTCCGCCTGAGCCGGATCGTCCTCGGCGTCGCCGGAGGCATCGCCGCGTACAAGGCGTGCGAGCTGCTGCGGCGGCTCCTCGCCGAAGGACACGAGGTCCGCGTCGTCCCGACCGAGTCGGCGCTGACCTTCGTCGGTGAGGCCACCTGGGCCGCGCTCTCCGGGCAGCCGGTGCACACAGGGGTGTGGGCCGACGCCCACGAGGTGCCGCACGTCCGCCTCGGTCAGCAGGCCGACCTCGTGCTGGTGGCTCCGGCCACCGCCGACCTGATCGCCCGGGCGGCCACCGGGCGGGCCGACGACCTGCTGACCAACGTGTTGCTCACCGCCCACTGCCCGGTGGTGCTGGCCCCGGCGATGCACACCGAGATGTGGCGACATGCCGCCACCCGGGCCAACGTGGCCATCCTCCGCCAACGTGGTGTCATGGTCGTCGACCCGGACTCCGGCCGGCTGACCGGACCGGACTCGGGGCCCGGCCGGCTGCCCGAGCCCGCCGAGCTCGCGGCCATCGCGTCCACGGTGCTGGCCGAGCCGGAAGTGGCCGTCCGCGGCGCCGCGCAGGACCTCGCCGGACTGTCGGTGGTGGTCAGCGCCGGTGGCACCCGGGAGCACCTGGACCCCGTCCGCTTCCTCGGTAACTCCTCCTCGGGCCTGACGGGCTGGGCACTGGCCCGGGCCGCCCGGCTGCGGGGGGCCGAGGTCAGGCTGGTCGCCGCCAACGTCGACCGTCCTGCGCCGGCCGGCGTCCCCGTCCAGGCGGTGACCTCGACGGCTGACCTGGCCGTCGCCATGACCGAGGCGGCCGCGACGGCCGACCTCGTCGTGATGGCGGCCGCGCCGGCCGACTTCACCCCGGCCGCGGCCAGCGACACCAAGATCAAGAAGTCCGGCTCCGGCGGGCTCGAGCTGGACCTCGTCCAGACCACGGACGTCCTGGCCGCGCTGGTCGCGGCCCGGACGGACCCGCGGCAGGTGCTGGTCGGGTTCGCCGCCGAGACTCCCGCGGCCGGCGTCGACCTGCTCGAGCTGGGCCGGGCCAAGCTGGCCCGCAAGGGCTGCGACCTGCTCGTCCTGAACGCCGTCGGGCATGGCCTGGTGTTCGGCCAGCCGACCAGCGAGATCACGGTGCTGAGCGCGGTGGGGGCCGAGGGTCCGGTGGCCGGCACGAAGGACCGACTCGCCCACGTCATCTGGGATGCCACACTGAGGGCCCGCTCGGCCCGGTAGGTTGGCCCGACCCGGCGACGCGTGCCGGGGAGCAAGCAAGGGAGCACCCGCACCATGGCACGAAGACTGTTCACGTCCGAGTCGGTCACCGAGGGCCACCCCGACAAGATCGCCGACCAGATCAGCGACTCCGTCCTCGACGAGCTGCTGCGGCAGGACCCGGAGAGCCGGGTGGCGGTCGAGTGCCTGGTGACCACCGGTCTGGTGGTCGTGGCGGGCGAGGTGACGACCGACTCCTACGTCGAGATCCCCGGCGTCGTCCGGCAGCGCATCATCGACATCGGCTACGACTCCTCCACCAAGGGCTTCGACGGCGCGTCCTGCGGCGTGACGATCGCGATCGGCCAGCAGTCGCCCGACATCGCCCAGGGGGTCGACACCGCCGTCGAGTCGCGCACCGGTGCGTCGGTCGACGCGCTGGACGCCCAGGGCGCCGGCGACCAGGGCCTGATGTTCGGCTACGCGTGCGACGAGACCGAGTCGCTCATGCCGCTGCCCATCGACCTCGCGCACCGGCTCGCCGAGCAGCTCTCCCTGGTCCGCAAGGACGGGACCATGCCGTACCTGCGTCCCGACGGCAAGACCCAGGTCACCGTGGAGTACGACGGCGACCGCCCGGTCCGGCTGGACACGGTGGTCCTGTCCAGCCAGCACGCCGCGGACATCGACCTGGACGCGCTGCTGGCTCCCGACGTCCGCAAGCACGTCGTGGAGCCGGTGCTCGAGCGCTTCGAGATCGACTCGAGCGACTACCGGCTGCTGGTCAACCCGACCGGACGCTTCGAGATCGGCGGCCCGATGGGCGACGCGGGCCTCACCGGCCGCAAGATCATCGTCGACACCTACGGCGGGATGGCCCGGCACGGCGGCGGCGCCTTCTCCGGCAAGGACCCCTCGAAGGTCGACCGCTCCGGCGCCTACGCGATGCGCTGGGTGGCCAAGAACGTCGTCGCGGCCGGTCTGGCCCGGCGTTGTGAGGTCCAGGTCGCCTACGCCATCGGGAAGGCGCACCCGGTCGGCTTCTACGTGGAGACGTTCGGCACCGAGCAGGTGCCCACCGACCAGATCGCCGACGCCGTGCTGGCGACGTTCGACCTGCGGCCGGCGGCGATCATCGCCGACCTGGACCTCAAGCGCCCCATCTACGTGCCGACGGCGGCGTACGGGCACTTCGGTCGCACCCTGCCCGGCGTCACCTGGGAGGTCGCCGACCGCGCCGAGGCTCTCGCCGCAGCGGTCAAGGGCTGAGCCCCTCGGTCCTCAGCGGGCGTGGCGGGCGCGGCGGAGTCCACGACGGAGGGACTGGGCGAGCGCGGCACCCACCAGGAGGCCGAGGGCGATGCCGCTGACCACGCCGAGGACGCCCGTCAGCGTGCTGGCCGAGACCCCGGTCGAGACCGCCAGCTGGGTGGTGGAGACCAGGCCGAGGCTGCCCGGGACCAGCAGCCAGAAGGCCGGCAGGAAGACCACCAGCCGGGGCAGGTCGGGACGGAGGCCCTCGACCGCGGACGCACCGAGGCTTGCCGCCAGCGCACCGGCGAAGCTGCCGAGCACCGGCCCCGAGAGGGCCTGGCCGAGGGTCTGGGCACCGAAGGCGAGCACCAGCACCAGCCCGATCCAGGGCAGCAGCGTCAGCGACGGGCTCTCGAGCAGCCCGATGCCGACGGTGATCAGCCCCAGCCCCAGCGGGGCGGCCCACCAGCCCAGGTCGTCGACGCGCAGGTTGGCTAGCTCGGCCGGCGGCACGGCGAACAGCCGCGCAGCGACGGCGATGCCGAGGGTGAACAGCAGCAGCTGGACGACGCCGAAGGTCAGCCGGGACGCACCGGCCACCATGTGCCCGGTGGCGAGCTCCGACATCGCCGTGACCAGCAGCGCGCCGGGCAGCAGCACCGCCAGCGGGGGCAGCAGGGTCCGGAGCGGACCGTCCAGCCAGCAGGCCTGCGAGCCGGCGAAGACGAGACAGGCGACCGCGAACGCGGCCAGCGTGGGCAGCAGGGTGGCGACCAGCCGTACCCGGGTGGACAGCCGGACCAGGGCCACCACGAGCACCGCACCGACCGCCGCGAAGCCGACGTTCGCACGTCCCGGCTGCAGGATCAGCGCGATCCCCACGGTGATCCCCACCCAGCCGAGATTCGCCAGCCAGACCGGGTAGCGGGGCGGTCGGGAGCTGAGGGCCAGCAACTGGTCGATGGCCTGGTCGAGCGAGATCGAGCCCTGGACGAGATGGTGGCGGATCGTGCGGACCTCCGCGGCCTGGTCGAGCCGCAGCGAGCCCTGCACCGCCTCGAAGGTCGAGGGCTCCCCACTGCTCAGGTTGACGTGCACCCCGGTCGGCCCCGCGGCGATCTGCACGTCCGGGTGGCCGAGCCCGGCCGCCACCTCCCGCACGTCCTCCTCGATGTCGGAGACCGGCTGCCCGGTCGCCACCATGGCTGCACCCAGATGGACCAGCAGCCGGCGCACCTGCAGGTCGGGGTCGGCGGTGGACGTCACCCGAGAACCGTAGGTCTGTCAGTGGGCTCTGCCTATCATCGGGTGTGCCGAACCCGACCGCGTCACCCGGCCTGACCGCCGGGCGTGGTCGACCGCCGGACACCCTGCTTCCTGCGCCGAGCAACCCGGTGGCCCGGGTGCTGCTGGACGTCGGGCTCAGCCACCTCGACCGGTCCTTCGACTACGCCGTCTCCGCCGCCCAGCACGAGGACGCGGTTCCCGGGGCCCGGGTGCGGGTGCGCTTCGCTGGCCGGCAGCGCGACGGCTTCCTGCTGGACCGGCGGGCGCGCAGTGAGCACGACGGCGAGCTGACCTGGCTGGGCAAGGTCGTGTCGAGCGAGCCGGTGCTCACCGCCGAGGTCGCCCGGCTGGTCCGCCGGGTGGCCGACCACTACGCCGGGATCTTCTCCGACGTCGTCCGGCTGGCCGTCCCGCCGCGGCACGCCGCCACCGAGAAGGCGGCGTCGCTGCCCGGCCCGCTCGAGCTGCCACCCGTTCCGGGGCACGCGCTCGAGAGCTACCCGACGGGGCCGGAGTTCGTGGCCGCGCTGCGTCGCGGGGACAGCCCCCGGGCCGCGTGGCAGGTCACGCCGAGCAGCGATCCCAGCGGGGAGTGGGCCACGGGACTGGCCGCGGCGGCGCGCGCCACCGCCGAGTCCGGCCGGGGCGCGGTGCTGGTGGTGCCGGACCAGCGCGACCGGGAGCGCCTGCAGGCGGCCCTCCGCGACGCGATGGGCAAGGCGGGCTTCGCCCTCCTGGTGGCCGAGTCGGGGCCGGCCGCCCGCTACCGGGCCTTCCTGCGGGCGCTGCGGGGGGAGGTGCGGGTGGTGGTCGGCAACCGGGCGGCGGCGTACGCGCCGGTCCGCGACCTCGGGCTGGTCGCCCTCTGGGACGACGGCGACGACCTGCTGTCCGAGCCGCGGGCGCCGTACCCGCACTCCCGCGAGGTGCTGGCGCTGCGCGCCACCGACGCCGGGGCCGCGGTGCTGTTCGCCGGCTACCAGCGCACCACCGAGGTGCAGGCGCTGGTCGAGCGCGGGTGGCTGCGGGACCTGGCCCAGCCGCGGGCGGTCGCCCGGCACACCGCCCCCCGGGTCCGCGTCACCGCCGACAGCGACCGGTCGCTGGAACGGGATCCGGCCGCGCGGGCCGCGCGACTGCCGCACGAGGTGTTCGAGACCATGCGGTCCGCCCTGCCCCAGGGACCCGTCCTGGTGCAGGTGCCGCGAGCCGGCTACCTGGTGGCGCTGGTCTGCCAGGACTGCCGCGAACCGGTCCGCTGCCGGCACTGCGGCGGACCCACGAAGGTGGCGGTGGCCGGCGGCTGGGGCCAGCGCGGCGGGGTGCTGGCCGGCTGCCGCTGGTGCGGGCGCGACCAGGAGGGCTGGGAGTGCCCGATCTGCGGCTCGTCCCGCTTCCGGGCACCGGTCGTGGGGGCCGAGCGGACGGCCGAGGAGCTGGGGCGCGCGTTCCCCCAGACGCCGGTTCGGCAGTCCGGGGCCGGGCAGGTGAGCGACACGGTGCCGGCCGTCCCGGCGATCGTCGTCGCCACGCCGGGAGCCGAGCCCCGGGCTGAGGGCGGGTACGCCGCGGCGGTGTTGCTGGACACGCCGCTGCTGCTGCTGCGGGCCGACCTACGGGCGTCGGAGGAGGCACTGCGGCGCTGGTTGAACGTGGTGGCGTTGGTCCGCGGCGGGAGCGACGGCGGCTCGGTGGTGGCCGTGGGGGACAGCGCCGGCCGGGCGTTGCAGGCGCTGGTCCGGGTCGACCCGGCCGGCTTCGCGGCCCGCGAGCTGCTCGAGCGCACCGAGGCCCACTTCCCCCCGGCCGCCAAGCTGGTCACCGTCGAGGGACGAGCCGAGTCGCTGGCCGAGCTCCTCGAGCTGCTGCGCCCGCCGCGGCACGCCGAGGTGCTCGGTCCGGTGGTGCTGCCCGCCGAACGAGGCGTGGAGACGTCGCTGCACCGGTTGACCCTGCGCGCCCCGCCCGGCGAGGCGGCCGCACTCGTCCGGGCCGTCAAGGAGGTCACCGCCATCCGCAGCGCCCGGAAGAGCGAGGGGGGGCTGCGCATCCGGGTCGACCCGATCGTTGTTGGCTAGGGGTCGTTGTTGGCTAGGGGGAGCTGGCTAGGGGGAGCTGGCTAGGGGAGCTGAGAATCGCGTCGAGCACCCGCTGCAGGTTGAGCTCGAAGAAGTCGGTCGCCGCCGCCGGTCCCGACCGGGCGACCAGCCGTCGCAGGACGGGAAAGGCCTCCTCCGAAGCGAGTCGGGCCACCCGCCGGGCCTCGTTGTCGGCTCCGGCGCCGCGGGAGGCCAGGTTCTCCCCGTAGAGGTACTGCCAGAGCAGCACGTAGGCCCCGATGAGCTCGTCGTCGGGTAGTCCCGAGCGGCTCAGTGCGGCCAGCACCCGCTCGACCGTCGGCAGGATCTCCGGACTGGCGAGTCCGTCGACCGCGATCAACGGGACCACCCACGGGTCGCGGCGGAACGCCTCGTGGGCCGCGGTCAGGACGGCGGTCAGCTCGCTGCGCGGGTCGTCGTGCGCGGACGGCAGCACGATGCCCTGCGCCACGGCGTCGAGCATTCCCTGGAGCAGGTCCTGCCGGTCGGCGACGTGGCGGTAGAGCGACATCGGCGCGGTGCCCAGCTCCGCCGCCAGGCGGCGCATGGTCAGTTCGTCGAGGCCGCCGGAGCGAGCCAGACCGGTCGCCGCAGCGAGGACGGCGGACCGGTCGAGCCTGCGTCGGGCCGCGGGCACTGGACGCGGCGCCGGTTCACTCATCTGGTCATCGTCTCAGAAGTACGGTGTCCGGACGCTTGACACCCGGGCTCGCTGAGGTAAGGCTACCCTTATGAGTACAACGTACGCAGCTCCGGCCCTGAGCCGCCGTCGCACCTTCACCCTGCTGTCCGGGCTCTACGTCTCGCAGTTCCTCGGTGTGGGCTTCTTCTTCACCGCGCTGGTGGCCATCCTCCGCGACCGCGGTGCCTCTCTGGAGCAGCTCTCCACCATCCAGGCCCTCGGGCTGGTCTGGGCCGTCAAGGTGTTCTGGGCGCCGCTGCTCGACCGGTACGGCAGCCGGAGACGCGGTCACTACCGCGGCTGGCTGCTCGTCCTGCAGCCGCTGATCGCGGTGTCCCTGCTGGCCATGATCGGCCTCGACCCGGTAGGCGACTTCGGGCCGATGATGGCCCTCGCGGCGCTGGTCGTGCTGTTCTCGGCCACCCAGGACATCGCGGCGGACGCCCTCGCCGTCCGCATCCTGGCCCCGACCGACCGCGGGATCGGCAACGGTATCCAGGTGGGCGGCGGCTACCTCGGCACCATCCTCGGCGGCGGCGCGGTCCTGGTGGTGTACGACACCTGGGGCTGGGCCGCGGCGATCGGCACGCTGGTGGTGCTGACGCTGCTGCCGACCTGGCTGGTGCTCCGCTACCGCGAGCCCCTCCGGACCGACGAGCCGACCAGTCGGCCGGGTTACCGCGACCTGCTCACCGTCTTCCGGCAGCCGGGGGTCGTCCGTTGGAGCCTGGTGCTGCTGCCCGTCCTGTGGCTCGGGGTCGGCGGGTCGTACGCGCTGGTCACCCCGATGCTCGTGGACGCCGGCTGGTCGCTGAGCCGGATCGGGTTGACGACCACGATCCTCGCCGGCAGCGGCGCGTTGCTCGCAGCGCTCGGCAGCGGGCTGCTCGTCCGACGCTTCGGCCGCAAGCCGATGATGCTCGTCCTCGGCTCCGTGCAGGTGCTGGCGGTGCTCGCCCTGCTGCCGCTGGCCGGCGGGCGGCCCTCCGACCTCGTCGCCACCGTCGCGGTCTGCGCGATGAATGCGGCCTACGCCGCGATGTCGACCGTCGTCTACACGATCAACATGGACTTCTGCCGGCCGACGAACGCCGGGAGCGACTTCACCCTGTTGACCACCGTCTCGTTCGTCGCCTCACTCGCCGCCGGCGCCCTCGCGCTCAACGTGGCGGGTGCGGTGGGGTACTCGACGACCCTGGTGGCGGCCGCCGTCCTGCTCGGCGGCGCCCTGGTCGCGGTGGCGCTGACCTTCGCCGACCGCGCCGGTCCCGCGGCCGGGGAGGCCGGGTCCGGTGACGCGGTGGCGGGCCGCTCCGAGGTCGAGCCGGCGGTGGGGTGACCGTGCCGACCCTTCCTTCTGTCGCGCTCGCCCAACGGGCCGAGCGCTGGTTCGGCCACCCGGGCCGGGTGCTCGACGTGCTACCGCTCACCGCCGGCCTGCTGCAGGTCGAGCTCGTCGTGGACCACCTGCGGAACCGGCCCTGGAGCCCCGGTCAGGAGGTCGAGTTCCGCGTCGACGCCCGGGCCTTCCGGCACTACACGCCCGCCGTGGTCGACCCCGCCACCGGCCGGCTGGAGATCGTGTTCAGCCTCGACGCCGACGGTCCGGGCACCCGCTGGGTGCAGGGACTCGCGGCCGGCGACGACGTGGCGATGATGGGGCCGGGAGGTGGCCTGCGCCGTCGCCCGCGGCCCCAGCAGCTGCTGCTGGGCGACGCGACCACCCTCGGCCTCTTCGCCGCGCTGCTTCGGGACCGAGCAGCAAGCAGGTACGACGGGGCCGTCGAGGTGGCAGCCGGGGACGAGGACGCGGCCGCGGCCCTCGTTCCGGGACTGACGGTGCTGACCAGGCAGGCCGAACCCGGCGTCGCTCTCCTCGACTGGCTCGGCGAGCACCCACCCCATCGGCCCGACGAGGTGGCCGCCTGCCTGGCCGGTCACGTCCCGACGATGCAGCGGCTACGGGGCCGGCTGCTGGCCCTCGGCCTGAGCCGGCGGGCCGTCAGCCTCAAGGCACACTGGTCGACCGGCCGGCAGGGACTGTGACCCCTCCGCCCGGGACGCGACCTCCGCCGAGGGGCCCGCCCGCCCGGGCAGCCGGTGCAGCCAGGCCAAGGCGAGCAACGGCAGCACGGCGGGGACGTAGCCGTACCCGGAGCCGTAACCCGACCAGACGCTGGCGTCGGGAAACAGGTCAGGTCGGGTGAGGCTCAACGTGCCGACCCCGACGACGCCGAGGACCTCGGCCAGGCAGACGACGACGGCGGCCCGCTGCCACCGACCCCGGTCCGCCTGCGCGACCAGCACCATGCCCGACAGGTAGATGGCGGCCGAGACCGCCGAGAGGACGTACGCGGTGAGCGCCCGGTCGGGGTGGGCCGCCAGCTGCACCGTGCTGCGCGCGCCCGCCGCGAGGGTGAAGAAGCCGTACGCGAGGGCGAGCACCCGCCCCGGCCCGACCGGTGGCCGCCTCCCGCCCTCAGGCACGGGCCGTCGCGACCAGCCGCACCACCACGACCGCCAGCACCAGGCAGCCGGTGCTGAAGGCGGCCGAGCCCCAGCGCCCCCGGTCACCGCCGACCACCCCGGCGGTCACCGGAAGCAGCAGCGGTGCGGTGACCAGGTAGCCCAGGTGCGTTCCCAGCTCGGCCGGTCGGATGCCGCTCAGCAGGCCGGCGACCGCCGCAGCCGCCGTGCCCGCCGCGCCCAGACCCGCGACGACCAGCGCTCCGTCCAGCACCCGGGGCCGCGGCCGCCCGACCAGGCAGCAGGCCAGGCAGCCCAGGCCGACCAGGATCGCGTACCCGGTGGTGGCTTCGGCGATCCCGTTCACGGGGTCGGGATGAGGCTGTTCGCCTCCTCGGTGGTGGTCGGGTCGGCCGCGCGCGCCCGACGGGCCTGCGCCCGGCGCCGGGCCACCCCTCGCTTGTAGAGCCACGTCGACACACCGGTCCAGGCGAGCATCAGCGGCGCCAGCCCGAAGGCGAACCAGATCAGCCGCCACCAGCCGTTGACCGCGTAGCCGTAGTGCAGCAGGCCGGAGCGCCAGTTGTCCCAGATCTGGTGGGAGAGCGAGCTGTAGCGGGCCTCCGACACCTGCTTGACGTGGCTCGCGTCATAGCGATCGACGTCGACCAGCACCTGGCCGGGGTAGTGGCCGTAGGCGTAGGGGTCGACGCCCGCCGAGAGGTAGATGCCGTAGCTGCCGTCCGTGCCGTCCTCGCTGGGGACGCTGGCGTAGACCGGAGTGCCCGACGTCGTACGCGCGGCGGCGGCGATCGCGGCGTCCAGCCCGATGTCGGTGGCGCCCTCGGGCGGCTTGTTCGAGGTGAAGTCGTACTGGTCCTCCGGCGTCGGCGTCGCGCCGGTCACGGCGAACCAGGCGTTGTCCAGGGGCAGCTCGAAGCTGGAGCCGGTGATCCCCCACATCAGCAGGAAGGGGACGGCCACCAGGCCGGCGAGCTGGTGCAGGTCGAAGTCGCGGGTGTAGCGGCTCTGGCGCCACCGGACCCGGAAGCCGTGGCTCCAGCGCTTCAGGCCCGGCCACCACAGGACCAGCCCGCTGATGGCGAGGAACACCAGCAGCACCCCCATCAACGCGAGGATCAGGGTGCCCCAGGTCGCGCCCGGCAACAGCGTGGCCAGGCCGGGCACCTCATGACCCAGGAAGGGCACGTAGCCGGTGTAGCCCCCGCAGGTCAGGGCGCACTCGTGCAGGTTGACGAAGAAGCCCATCACGCCGTGCTGCGGGTTGACGAACCCGGTGACAGCGGCCCGACCCGGATCCACCAGCCATGCCCCGGGATGCGCCTCGCCGTCGGTGGACAGCACCTCATAGATCCCGTGGAAGGCGTTCACCGTTCCCGGGGAGAAGTCGGGGTGCTCGCGCTGCACCAGCTCGTACGCGGCTCCCAGCGACATCGGCTGGTCGCTCGGGGTAGCGGTGTAGAGCGCGGGGTGGGCCCAGGTCTGCCACTCGGGCTCGTAGAGGACCGCCGCCCCCGAGGTGGTGATGGCGATCAGCACCAGGCCGAGGACCAGCGAGGTCCAGCGGTGGCTGACCACCAGGGCGCGGTGGACGGGGCGCCGGCGCCACCACGGACGACGCCGAACCCGCGGCAGCCTCCGCTCCTGCTGCTCCGGCGTCACGGTCGACGTCGTGGTGGCCAAGCGAACTCCCTAAGGTGAGCCTTACCTAATAGCAAGAGAACGTAGGGGGCGGAGGCGGCTGGGTCAACTGGGCTGCGTCGCCGCTGGACGCCCTAGACTTCGCCGGTGCGCATCGTCTTCGCCGGCACGCCCGAGGTGGCGCTGGCTCCGCTGGAGGCGCTGTTGGCCTCACGGCACGACGTCGTGGCCGTCCTCACCCGGCCGGACGCGCCGGCGGGCCGGGGCAAGAAGCTGCACCCCAGCCCCGTCGCCGCCCGGGCCGCCGAGCTCGGCCTCGAGGTCCTGACCCCGCGTCGGCCACGGGACGAGGACTTCCTCTTCCGGCTGAGCGAGATCGGTCCCGACTGCTGCCCGGTGGTCGCGTACGGGGCCCTGCTGCCCCAACGGGTGCTGGACATCCCGGCCCGCGGCTTCGTCAACCTGCACTTCTCGCTGCTCCCGGCGTGGCGCGGCGCCGCGCCCGTGCAGCACGCGGTGATCGCCGGCGACGCCGAGACCGGGGCGACCACCTTCCAGATCGTGCTCGAGCTGGACGCCGGGCCGACCTATCTGCGCACGGCCGAGACGATCCGGCCCACCGACACCTCCGGTGACCTGCTGCAGCGGCTGTCGGTCTCGGGCGCCGACCTGTTGGTGCGGACCCTCGACGGCCTCGAGGACGGCACCCTCGAGGCGACGCCGCAGCCGGCAGCGGGGGTGACCATCGCCCCCAAGCTGGAGGTCGAGGACGCACGGGTCGACTGGACCGCACCGGCGGAGGTGGTCGACCGGCTGATCCGGGGCTGCACGCCCGCGCCCGGGGCCTGGACGACGTTCCGCGGCGAGCGACTCAAGCTGGGGCCCGTCCGTGCTGGCGACACCACTCTCGCCGCCGGCGCGATGGCCGTGACCAGGAGGGCCGTTCAGGTCGGGACCGGTACGGGCGCGGTCCTGCTGGGCACGGTCCAGCCTGCCGGCGCCCGCGAGATGCCGGCCGCGGACTGGGCGCGGGGGACTGCACCAGGGTCCGCCGACGTGCTCGGCACCTGATGGCGCCCCCGAAGCGCCGCAAGCCCGACCGAGCCCGGCGGCTCGCGTTCGACGTGCTGCGAGCCGTGAACGCGGACGGCGCCTACGCGAACCTGGCGCTGGCGTCCCTCCTCACCTCGCGCGGGCTCACCGGTCGCGATGCCGCCTTCGCCACCGAGCTGGTGGCTGGCACCTGCCGCCGACAGGGCACCTACGACGAGGTGATCGCCGCCGCAGCGGGCCGACCGCTCAGCTCGTTCCAGCCGGCCGTGCTGGACCTGTTGCGGCTGGGTGCGCACCAGGTGCTGTCGATGCGGGTGCCGGTGCCGGCCGCCGTCGCGGCCATGGTCGACCTCGCGGCCGCAACGGTGGGGGAGCGGGTCACGGGGGTGACCAACGCCGTGCTGCGCCGGGTGGCGGCCCACGACCTCGACGCGTGGCTCGAGCAGCTCGGCGCCGGCCGGGAGCCGCTGGACGTCCTCGCCCTCCAGACCTCCCACCCCCGCTGGGTGGTGGACGCCTTCGCCGACGCGCTGCCCGCCGCAGAGCTGCCGAACGCCCTCGAGGCGGACAACGACAGCCCCGAGGTGACGTTGGTCGTCCGGCCCGGGCTGGCCGAGGTGGCCGAGCTGGTCGACGCCGGGGCGCACGCGGGCTTCCTCTCCCCGTATGCCGCGCGCTGGTCGGGCCCGCCGGCCGGGCTGCCCGCGGTACGCGAGGGACGCGTCGGCGTGCAGGACGAGGGCTCCCAGCTGGTGGCCTGGGGCCTGACGCGCGCCGACGCGCCCGCCGGACCGTGGCTCGACCTCTGCGCCGGACCGGGCGGCAAGACGGCCCTGCTGGCCGGGCTCGCGGCCCTCGTGGGGGAGCCGCTGGTGGCGGTCGAACCGTCGGCCCACCGGGCCGAACTGGTGGCCGCCGGAGTCCGGGCGTACCCGGCCGACCAGCGACCCTCCGTGCTGCAGGCCGACGGCACCCGGCCGTCCTGGCGTCCCGGGTCCTTCGCCCGCGTGCTGGCCGATGTGCCCTGCACCGGTCTGGGGGCGCTGCGGCGCCGGCCGGAGTCGCGATGGCGACGTACCGCCGCCGACGTCGAGCAGCTGCACCCGCTGCAGACCGCCCTGCTCGGCAGCGCCCTCGACGCGGCGGCACCGGGCGGCCTGGTCGGCTACGTCACCTGCTCGCCGCACCGACGGGAGACCGTCGACGTGGTCGAGGAGGTGCTGGCCGGTCGGGACGGCGTCGTCGTCGTCCCGGCCGCCGAGGTGCTGCCGGAGCTGGCCGGGGCAGCCTCTGGGGACTACCTGCAGCTGTGGCCGCACCGGCACGGCACCGACGCGATGTTCGCGGCCTACCTGCGCCGGACCTGAGGTTGCTGGATAGGTTTCGCTCGTGACCGCCAGAATCATGCCCAGCCTGCTGTCCGCCGACTTCGCCAACCTGCAGGCGGCCATCGAGACCATCCCGGGCGCGGACGCGCTGCACGTGGACGTGATGGACTACCACTTCGTCCCCAACCTGACGCTGGGTCTGCCCGTGGTCGAGGCGATCCGCGCGGTCACGCCGGCGATGCTGGACGTGCACCTGATGATCTCCGACCCGGACCGCTGGGCCCCGGCCTACGCCGAGGCGGGGGCGGAGTCGGTCACCTTCCACGTCGAGGCGGCGGCGGCGCCGGTCCGGCTGGCCCGCGAGCTGCGCCACCAGGGAGCCCGGGCCGCGATGGCTCTCAAGCCGGCCACGCCGATCGAGCCCTACGCCGACCTGCTGCCCGAGCTCGACATGGTGTTGATCATGACGGTCGAGCCGGGCTTCGGCGGCCAGAGGTTCCTCGACCTCTGCCTCCCCAAGATCGAGCGCACCCGGGCCCTGCTGGACCGGCTGGGCGGCGACGTCTGGCTGCAGGTCGACGGCGGTGTCTCGGTGGAGACGATCGAGCGTTGCGCGGCGGCCGGGGTCGACTCCTTCGTCGCGGGCTCGTCGGTGTTCGGGGCCGAGGACCCGGACGCGATGGTCACCGAGCTGCGCCGGCTGGCCTCAGCGGCGGCGAGCTGAGGCCTTCGAGGCCCGCGAGGCCCCCCGCTCGCTGTTCTCGGACGCCTGCTGGGGCTGCGGCACCTCTGTCGCCCTCCGCTTCCGTTGCCGCTGCGGCGTCTCCTTGCCGGGATCGGAGCTGATCAGGGCGTTCACCCAGTTCGCCGGCACGGAGTTGTCCACCAGCACCGACTTCAGGAACAGCGTGGCCGGGATGGCCAGCAGCGCGCCCAGGGCGCCCAGCAGCGAGGCCCAGAAGACCAGGGAGACGAAGGCGACCGTGCTGCTGATGCCCACGGCGTCACCGGTGAAGCGGGGCTGGATGATCGTCTGCACGACGACGTTGATCACGGTGAAGACGACGATCACCACGATCATGCTGGTCACGCCGCCGTCCAGCAGGGCGATCAGGGCCGGCGGGATCACCCCGATGATGAAGCCCACGTTGGGGATGTAGTTGGTGACGAAGGCCAGCACACCCCAGGTGATGTAGAGCGGGACGCCGATGATCACCAGGGCGATCGTGTCCAGCACGGCCACGGCGAACCCGAAGACCGTCGTCACGATCCAGTAGCTGCGCACCCGGTTGGCGAAGTTCTGCAGGCCGTCGGCGATCCGCGGCCGGGTCTCACGGATCACCGACAGCCGCTCGCCCATGCTGGCCGCGTCGAAGGCCAGGAAGATCACCACGGTCACGATCAGCAGCAGCAGCGAGGCGCCGCCGCTGATCCCGCTGAGCAGGCTCTGGGCCGGGGCGGACAGGCTACTGAGGGAGAAGGACGAGGCGAGCTTGCTGATCTGCTCCTGGCCGTAGCCCAGCTTGGTGGAGAGCGCGAGCAGGGAGTCGAAGATCTTGGTGAACGCGGACTGGTACTGCGGCAGGGTGGCGACCAGCCGGTAGATCGCGAAGACGACCGACCCCAGGATCACCGCCAGCAGCGCGTAGATCGCCAGCAGCGTGACCGTGCTGGCCAGCCACGACGGCCAGCGGCGCTTGACCAGGAACGACCGCAGCGGCGAGACCGTGATCACCAGCGTGATCACCAGGAAGATCGGGGTGATCAGGCTGGCCGTCTCCTTGAGGCCGGCGCCGATGATGATCAGCCCCGCCAGGATCAGGATCGCGAAGTACGGCGGGCTGCCGGCCAGACCGGGGCCCGGCTGGGGATCGGGCGCGGGCGGGGTGGTCGGCGCGGGGGCAGGGGACTTCGGCACAGGAGAACCTTAGAGGGTCCTCCTGCGCGACTAGTTTCCCTGCCGCCGGCGGAGGTAGCGCTCGAACTCGGCCGCGATGACCTCACCGCTCGCCTCGGGCAGGTCGGTGGCGTCTTGCTGCTGCTCCAGCGAGGTCACGTACTCGGCCACCTCGGCGTCCTCGGCGGCCAGCTCGTCGACCCCACGCTCCCAGGCTCGGGCCAGCTCGGGCAGCTCGCCCAGCTCGAGCGAGGTGTCCAGCAGCTGCTCGAGTGAGGAAAGCAGGGCCAGCGTCGCCTTCGGGCAGGGCGGGTGGGAGACGTAGTGCGGGATCGCGGCCCACAGCGACAGCACCTGAACGCCGGTCCGCTCGAGCGCGTCGCCCAGGACGCCGAGGATGCCGGTCGGCCCCTCGTAGCCCGACGGGGCCAGGCCCATCGAGGTCATCAGCTCGCGGTCGCCGGTCGAGGTCGACACCGGGATCGGCCGGGTGTGCGGCGTGTCGGCCAGCAGCGCCCCGAGCAGGTGCACCCGCTGGACGTCGGCCGAGCGCAGCGCGGAGGTGATGAGCGCGCAGAACTGGCGCCAGCGCAGGTTCGGCTCCAGGCCCTGCACCAGCACCAGCGACCGGCCGTCGGCCAGCTGGGCGACCTTCAGCTCGGTGGTGGGCCAGGAGAGCTCGCGGTCGTCGTCCTCGTCCAGCTCGACGACGGGCCGGTTGACCTGGAAGTCGTAGAAGTCGTCGGGGTCGATCGAGAAGACGGACTCGGCCTCGTAGGCCTCGGCAAGGTGCTCCACGGCTCCGGTCGCGGCGCTGCCGGCGTCGTTCCAGCCACCGAACGCGACGACCACGACCGGGTCGGTCAGGTCGCGGAGGTCACGGGGAGGAGCGTCAGACATGACGGCCACTGTAGTCGCCGGACCCCGGGGACCTCTGACGCCGCATGCTGGCCACGGGCCGCTGCGGACGGCCCGCCCGCCTATCCTTTGCAGATGCCCGTCGACCTGCGTTCTGCCCTGGCCTCCCGTGTGGTGATCGCCGACGGAGCGATGGGCACCATGCTGCAGGGCTACGACCTGACGCTGGCCGACTTCGACGAGCTCGAGGGCTGCAACGAGGTGCTGAACCGCACCCGGCCGGACGTGGTCCGGGCCATCCACGACGCCTACTTCGACGTCGGCGTCGACGCCGTGGAGACCAACACCTTCGGCACCAACCTGTCCGCACTGGGCGAGTACGGCATCGCCGACCAGATCGTGCCGTTGGCGGAGTCGGCGGCCCGGATCGCGCGGGAGTCCGCGGACGCCCACAGCACCCCGGAGCGGCCGCGTTGGGTGCTGGGCAGCGTCGGACCCGGCACGAAGCTGCCCACCCTGGGCCACGTCGCGTACTCAGCCCTGCGTGAGGCCTACCAGCAGCAGGTCGAGGGGATGCTCGCCGGCGGCATCGACGCCGTGCTGATCGAGACCTCCCAGGACCTGCTGCAGACCAAGGCCGCCGCGCTGGGCGCCCGCCGCGCGCTGGCCCACGCCGGACGCGATCTGCCGGTCATCGTCCACGTCGCCGTCGAGACCACCGGCACCATGCTGCTGGGCACCGAGATCGGTGCCGCCCTGACCGCGCTGGAGCCGCTGGGCGTGGACGTCATCGGGCTGAACTGCAGCACGGGCCCGGCCGAGATGAGCGAGCACCTGCGCCACCTCGCCCGGTACGCCTCCGTCGGCCTGGGCTGCATGCCCAACGCCGGGCTGCCGGTGCTGACCGCGCACGGCGCCCACTACCCGCTGGGTCCGGTCGAGCTGGCCGATGCCCTGGAGCAGTTCGTGGGTGAGTTCGGCCTCGGCCTGGTCGGTGGCTGCTGCGGGACGACGCCGGAGCACCTGCGCCAGGTGGTCGACCGGCTGGCGGAGCACCCCGTGGTCGAGCGGCGTCCGGTGCACGTCGCCGCTGCGGCCTCGCTGTACGCCGAGGTGCCGTTCCGGCAGGACACCAGCTACCTCTCGATCGGCGAGCGGACCAACGCCAACGGCTCCAAGGCGTTCCGCGAGGCGCTGCTGGCGGAGAACTGGGACGACTGCGTGGACATCGCGCGCGCGCAGATCCGCGACGGGGCGCACCTGCTGGACCTGAACGTCGACTACGTGGGTCGCGACGGGGCCGCGGACATGTCCGAGCTGGCCTTCCGGCTCGCGACCGCGTCCACCCTGCCGGTGGTGCTCGACTCGACCGAGCCGGCCGTGCTGCAGGCCGGGCTGGAACGTCTCGGCGGCCGCGCGGTGGTCAACTCGGTCAACTACGAGGACGGGGACGCTCCGGACTCCCGGTTCGCCCGGATCACCCGGCTGGTGGCCGAGCACGGGGCTGCGGTGATCGCGCTGACCATCGACGAGCAGGGACAGGCCCGGACGCGGGAGTGGAAGGTGGCGGTCGCCAGCCGGATCGTCACCGACCTGACGGAGAACTGGGGGATCCGGCGCAGCGACATCATCCTCGACTGCCTGACCTTTCCTATCGCGACCGGCCAGGAGGAGACGCGCCGAGACGGCATCGAGACGATCGAGGCCATCCGCGAGGTGAAGCGGCTCTACCCCGACGTCCAGACCACCCTCGGCCTGTCCAACATCTCCTTCGGTCTGAACCCGGCCGCACGGGTGGTGCTGAACTCGGTGTTCCTGCACGAGTGCGTCGAAGCCGGGCTCGACTCCGCCATCGTGCACGCGGCGAAGATCATGCCGATGGCCCGGATCGACCCCGAACAGCGGCAGGTCGCGCTGGACATGGTCTACGACCGGCGCCGGGCCGCCACCGACACCGAGCCGGGGTACGACCCGCTGCAACGCTTCCTCGAGCTCTTCGACGGCGTCACCACGGCCGACACGAAGGCCGAGCGGGCAGCCGAGCTGCTCCGGCTGCCGGTGTCGGAACGGCTGCAGCGGCGCATCGTCGACGGTGAGGGCAAGGGCCTGGCCGAGGACCTCGACCTGGCCATGGCCGACGGCAAACCGGCGCTGGAGATCATCAACACCGACCTGCTGCAGGGCATGAAGGTGGTCGGCGAGCTGTTCGGCTCCGGCCAGATGCAGCTGCCGTTCGTGCTGCAGTCGGCCGAGGTGATGAAGACGGCGGTGGCCTACCTCGAGCCGCACATGGAGAAGGCCGACAGCCGCGGCAAGGGCACGATCGTGCTGGCCACGGTCAAGGGCGACGTGCACGACATCGGCAAGAACCTGGTCGACATCATCTTGACCAACAACGGCTACACCGTGGTCAACCTGGGCATCAAGCAACCGGTCAACACCATCATCGAGGCGGCCGAGCGCCACGAGGCCGACGCGATCGGCATGTCGGGGCTGCTGGTGAAGTCCACGGTGGTGATGAAGGAGAACCTCGAGGAGCTGAATGCGCGTGGGGTCGCCGCGAGCTACCCGGTCTTCCTCGGCGGCGCTGCGCTCACCCGCGCCTACGTCGAGCAGGACCTGCGCGAGGTCTACGCCGGCGAGGTCCGCTACGCCCGGGACGCCTTCGAGGGCCTGCGGCTGATGGACGCCCTGATGGCGGTCAAGCGGGGCGAGGAGGGCGCCGCCCTGCCCGCCCCCCGCGAACGTCGGGTCAAGCGTCTCGCCCCGGCCCCGGCCCCTGGCAGTCCGCTGCCTGAGCTCGGCAGCCCTGTCGCAGGGACGGGTCTGGCCACCCTGCCGCGCTCGGACGTGGCCCGCGACGTCGACGTGCCCACGCCGCCGTTCTGGGGGTCGCGGATCGTCAAGGGCATCAAGCTGGCCCAGGTCGCGTCCTACCTCGACGAGCGGGCCACGTTCATGGGCCAGTGGGGCCTGAAGGCGGCGAAGGGTGGACCGTCCTACGACGAGCTGGTGGAGGCCGAGGGCCGACCTCGGCTGCGCTCCTGGCTGGACCGGATCCAGACCGACGGGATCGCGGAGTTCGCGGTGGTCTACGGCTACTGGCCCTGCTTCAGCGAGGGCGACGACCTCGTCGTGCTGCGGCCGGGTGCCGGTGTCGACGACGAGGCGGCCGTCCTGCACCGGATCACGTTCCCGAGGCAGACCCGCGGCCGCCACCTCTGCCTGGCCGACTTCTTCCGCGACCGGGCCCTGGCGCAGGAGAAGGGCCCAGACGTCATCGCGTTCCACCTGGTCACGATGGGTGCGGCGGTGGCCCGGGCGACCGCCGAGCTGTTCGAGCGGAACGCCTACCGCGACTACCTGGAGCTGCACGGGCTGAGCGTCCAGCTGACCGAGGGCCTGGCCGAGATGTGGCACGCCCGGGTCCGCAACGACCTCGGCTTCGCCCGCGAGGACGGCGACGTCGAGGAGATGATCCGCGACCAGGCCTACCGCGGCTCGCGCTACTCCTTCGGCTACCCGGCCTGCCCGGACCTGGAGGACCGGGTCAAGCTGGTCGACCTGCTGCGCCCGGAGCGGATCGGGGTCGAGCTCAGCGAGGAGCTGCAGCTGCACCCCGAGCAGTCCACCGACGCGCTGATCGTGCACCACCCCGAAGCGAAGTACTTCAACGCCCGCTGACCTGTCCGGGCGTCGACCTGTGCTGAGAAGTCGTGGGTAGTCGCACGACTTCTCAGCCCAGGATCCGGTCCGGGGCCAGATTCGTGGCTTTCCGCACCCGGCTGGGAGGATGTCCGGGCAATGAGCACCCCGACCCCGACCCTGGCCGCCGCCCTCTGGGACTTCGACGGCACCTTGGCCGACACCGAACCGCTGTGGATCGAGGCCGAGTACGAGCTGATCGGCGGTCTCGGCGGTACCTGGACCGAGGAGCAGGCCAAGCAGCTCGTCGGCAACTCGCTCCTGGACTCCGGGGCCTACATCCTGAACGCCATCGGCCGTCGTGACCTGGACCCGGCGTGGGTGGTCGACAAGCTGGTCGCACGGGTGGCGACCTTCCTGGCCGAGCGGCCGATGCCGTGGCGGCCGGGAGCCCGTGAACTGCTGACCTCGTTCGCCGACGCCAACGTGCCCTGCGCCCTGGTCTCGGCGTCCTACCGCGTGCTGCTCGACGC
The DNA here is from genome assembly GCF_964244285.1 of uncultured Friedmanniella sp. Classification (NCBI taxonomy): domain Bacteria; kingdom Bacillati; phylum Actinomycetota; class Actinomycetes; order Propionibacteriales; family Nocardioidaceae; genus Friedmanniella; species uncultured Friedmanniella sp. Next base: position 218,746 of record NZ_CAXTHT010000004.1, on the reverse strand, counting down.
CGCCCTTTCCCAGCTGCCCGCCGGTACGTTCACCGTCACCGTGGCCGGCGACGAGGTCAGCCAGGGCAAGCCGCACCCCGAGCCGTACGAGAAGGCGTGTGCCCTGCTCGGCGTCGACGCGCGGGACTGCGTCGTCTTCGAGGACTCGGGGACCGGCGCGACGTCGGGCAACGCCGCCGGCGCCCTCGTCATCGCCGTACCCAACCACGTCGACGTCCCCGCGGCCCCGCGCCGGCTCCAGGTGGCCTCGCTGGCCGAGCTGGACGCCGCGGGCGTGGCGTGCCTGCTCGAGGACGCCCGTGTCCGCGGCTGACCGGGGCCGGCGGCGGACCCGCGTCCTCCCCGCCGCCCTTGTCGGTGCCCTGCTGCTGACGGGCTGCAGCCTCGGCGGCTCTCCCACGCCCACACCGTCCGGCACGGCCACGCCCCGCCCGTTCACCGTCATGAGCACCGACCAGGTGCGGGTCACCGATCCGGCCGCCGTCACCGACTCCGCCTCGGCCATGCTGACCACCAACGTGTTCCAGCGGCTGATGACCGCCGACCCCGGGCAGTCGGCGCTGAAGCCCGACGCGGCGCGGGACTGCGGCTTCATCACCTCCGCGACGATCTACACCTGCACGCTGAACGAGGACGAGTTCTTCCACAACGGGCACCCGCTGACCTCCAGTGACGTCAAGTTCAGCATCGAACGGGCCGCCCGGCTGGACGTGCGCGGCTCCTCGGCCGGGCTGCTGTCCTCGCTGCGCAAGATCGAGACCCCGGACCCGGTCACCGTCCGCTTCGTGCTGAGCCGGGTCGACACCCAGTTCGGCTGGGCGCTCGCCTCGCCGGCGGCCTCGATCGTCGACGAGGAGGTCTACGACGCCGACCGCGTCCAGGCGCCGGACGAGCCGATCGTCGGCTCCGGTCCCTTCCGGGTGACGAGCTTTGAGAAGAACGCCATCGGCCTGCAGCGCTACGAGGACTACGTCGGCCGCAGCCGGCCGAGCCTGGACAGCCTCGTCTACCGCAGCGAGCCCGACTCCGCCTCCATCGAGGACGCGATGAACAAGGGCCTGACCGACGTGGTCTGGCGTGGCCTGGACGACGCCGCGGTCACCCGGCTCAGCAGCCAGGCGGCCGCCGACGGCGACGCCGACACCGCCAACGGGTTCCACCAGTCGGTCCTCACCGGCGTCCGCGTGCTCCAGCTGGAGTGGTCGCGGTCCTCCCGCAGCCGGGCCAACAAGGGCCTGCGACAAGCGATCGCGCTGTCGTTGCAGGGCGACCGGACCTCCGACTCGGTGGTGCCGGGCGGCGTGCCCGGCCACATCGCCATCTTCCCGCTGGGTGGCAAGACCCACCCCAGGGTGACCTGGACGAAGCGGATCACCCTGACCCTCGGCTACGACTCCACCGAACCGAACGGCCTCGACACCGCCACCCAGATCCGGACCCGGCTGGAGGACACCGGCGGGCTGAGCGTGCAGCTGCGACCCGACGAGACCGGGGACTTGACGCTGGTGGACCGCAAGGCCTGGACGGCGACGGCGCTGGCCTGGCTGCAGCCCTACCTGGAGGCGCCGCTGCCGGCGACCGCCGCCTCGGTGGCCGCGACCGAGAACGCCTTCACGTCGCTGCCGCTGCGCAGCGCCGCCGACGACGCCACGGCCGACCGGCTGCTGGCGACGCTGCAGAAGCAGGCCGCCACCGACCTGGTGGTGCTGCCGGTCACCCAGTCCGATGAGTACGTCTACGCGCGAGCCGGCGTCCGGCTGTCGGCCAGCTCCTTCGGGCCGGGCTGGCAGCTCGGCCTGTTCGGGATCAGCCGTGGCTGAGGTGACGGCCGGGACCGAGATGCCCGACGTGCCCTCCGGGGTCCGGCTGGGGCCGTTGGCGGCGGGGGAGCGGATCACCCTCACCGACGCGAAGAACCGGCGGCACTCGGTCCTGCTGGCCGTCGGGGGCCGCTTCCACACCACGAAGGGCGCGGTCGACCACGACGAGCTGATCGGCGGGCCCGAGGGCGTCGTGGTCACCTCGGTCGGGGGCACCGCGTACCTGGCGCTGCGGCCGCTGCTCAACGAGTTCACCGTCACCATGCCCCGCGGCGCGCAGGTGATCTACCCCAAGGACGCGGCCCAGATCGCGATGACGGCCGACATCTTCCCCGGTGCCCGGGTGGTGGAGGCCGGCGCGGGCTCGGGCGCGTTGACCTGCACCCTGCTGCGCGCCATCGGCCCGACGGGACGGCTGACCTCCTACGAGCGGCGCGAGGACTTCGCCCAGCAGGCCCGGGCCAACGTGGAGAACTTCTTCGGCTCGCCGCATCCCGCCTGGGAACTCCGGGTGGGCGACCTGGTCGAGAACCTCTCCGAGGAGCCCATCGACCGGGTGCTGCTGGACATGCTGGCGCCCTGGGAGTGCATTGAGGCCCTGGCGGCCGTCCTGGTGCCGGGTGGGGTGATCTGCTGCTACGTGGCCACCACCACCCAGCTGGCCCGGACGGTCGAGACGCTGCGGGTGCAGGGCGGGTTCACCGAGCCGGAGGCGGGGGAGACCCTGATCCGGGCCTGGCACGCCGAGGGACTGGCCGTCCGGCCTCGGCACGACATGGTCGGCCACACCGGTTTCCTGGTCACCGCCCGCCGGCTGGCCCCCGGCGTGACGGCTCCACCGCGCAAGCGCCGTCCCGCTCCCGGCGCGTATGGCGAGGATTACACCGGGCCGCGTTGAACCGCGGGTTATGGTCGTGACCACAGGAGGTGCGACATGCCCGGACCCACCCACGACCGCCCAGCTCACGACCGCGCAGGTTCCGACGAGCGGGGCGCACTGATGGCCCAGGTCAACGCGCTCAGTGACGAGCTCGACCGCTTGCGGGACCGCGTGTCGTCGCACCCGCACGACATCGCCGTGCTGGAGCGCCGCCTCGCCGACGCCCGGTCCGACGCCCGCACCACCGCCGCCAACAACGAGCGGCTCGCCAGCACGCTGCGCGAGGCCCGGGACCAGATCGTCTCGCTGAAGACCGAGGTGGACCGGTTGGCGCAGCCACCGGCCAGCTTCGGGGTCTTCCTGGCCGACACCGGCGAGCACACCGCCGACATCTACACCTCGGGCCGCAAGATGCGGGTCAGCGTCAGCCCCGAGGTCGACCTGGACACCGTCCAGCCCGGCCGAGAGGTGATGATCAACGAGGCGATGAACGTGGTCGCCGCGCTGGAGTTCGACGAGGTCGGCGAGGTCGTGCTGCTCAAGGAGGTCCTCGACGACGGCCTCCGTGCCCTGGTCATCGGCCACGGCGAGGAGGAGAGCGTCGTCCGGCTGGCGTCTCGGCTGACGACGGGGGAGGAGAAGCTTCGCTCCGGCGACTCGCTCCTCATCGACCGGCGGGTGCACTTCGCCTACGAGCGGGTGCCGAAGCTGGACGTCGAGGAGCTGGTGCTCGAGGAGGTGCCCGACATCGACTACTCGGTGATCGGCGGCCTGGGCTCCCAGATCGAGGCGATCCGGGACGCGGTCGAGCTGCCGTACCTGCACAAGGACCTGTTCGCCGAGCACGAGCTCAAGGCTCCGAAGGGCATCCTGCTGTACGGCCCGCCCGGCTGCGGCAAGACGCTGATCGCGAAGGCGGTCGCGAACTCGCTGGCCAAGAAGGTGACCGAGCGGACGGGCCAGGAGGGGCGCAGCTTCTTCCTCAACATCAAGGGCCCGGAGCTGCTCAACAAGTACGTCGGCGAGACCGAGCGGCACATCCGGCTGGTCTTCCAGCGGGCGCGGGACAAGGCGTCCGACGGCATGCCGGTGATCGTCTTCTTCGACGAGATGGACTCCCTGTTCCGCACCCGGGGCACGGGGGTCTCCTCCGACGTGGAGAACACGATCGTGCCCCAGCTGCTCAGCGAGATCGACGGCGTCGAAGGCCTGGATAACGTGATCATCATCGGCGCGTCCAACCGGGAGGACATGATCGACCCGGCGATCCTGCGGCCGGGCCGGCTGGACGTCAAGATCAAGATCGAGCGGCCCGACGTCGAGGCGGCGCGGGAGATCTTCAGCAAGTACCTGACCGCGACGCTGCCGTTGCACGCCGAGGACCTGGCCGAGTTCGGCGGCGACCGTGCGGCCTGCGTCGCCGGGATGATCGACCGCACGGTGGAGCGGATGTATGAGGAGTCGGAGGAGAACCAGTTCCTCGAGGTCACTTACGCCGGTGGGGACAAGGAGGTCCTGTACTTCAAGGACTTCAACTCCGGCGCCATGATCCAGAACATCGTGGACCGGGCGAAGAAGATGGCGATCAAGGACCTGCTGGACGCCGGCGTGAAGGGGCTGCGGATCGGTCACCTGCTGCAGGCCTGCCTGGACGAGTTCGCCGAGAACGAGGACCTGCCCAACACCACCAACCCCGACGACTGGGCGAAGATCTCGGGCAAGAAGGGCGAGCGGATCGTCTTCATCCGGACGCTCATCTCCTCCAACAAGGGCACCCAGCCCGGACGCTCCATCGACACCGTCACCAACACCGGGCAGTACCTGTAGGTGGATGCCTTCAGCACCGCGGTCGGCTTCCTGATCGATCTGCTGCAGATCGCCGCCGGGGTCGTCGGAGCGGTCCTGGTGGGCACCAGGGTGCGGCCACCGGCCCGCTCCACTGCGGTGACGGGCTGCCTGCTGCTGGCGGCCTCCGCCCTGGTGGCGGCCACGTCGCGGCTGGCGCTGCCGGCGCTCGTCCAGGCCGGACTCGACTACCCGCTGCTGTCGATCCTGGTCAGCCTCGGCTACGGGCTGCCTGCCGCCGCCGGCATCGGACTGCTGGTCCGCGCTCTGCTGCTCGCCTCGCCGGCCGCGACGACCTACCCCCCGTACCCGGTGCAGAGCCAGTACCCGCAGGCCCAGTACCCGCAGGCCCAGTACCCGCAGGCTCAGCAGCCCCAGAGCCCGTACCCGCAGGCACCGCAGGGGTACGGGCCGACCGACCGGAGCTGACCGGGCTCAGACCGTCCGGGCCCGGCGGAGCCGGAAGCGGCTCACCAGGGCGACGATGCCGCGCCAGCCCAGCAGCAGGACGGCCAGGACGACGGCGGTCACGACGACGAACGAGATCGCGACCCCGGCTCCGGTGGCGGCGCGGAGGGCCATTCCCAGCACCAGCGCCCCCAGCCACGTGCAGGCCCCGGCCCGCAGGGTGAACGGGTCGTTGACCAGCCGGCCGACGACCGTTCCGACCAGGCCGCCGACCAGGAAGGGCCAGGCGGTGTGCAGCACGCCGGTCAGACCGGTGGTCTCGCCGTGGCTCGACCGGCCCACGATCGCGAAGACGAGGAGGCAGATGACGTCGGCGGCCAGCGCCCGCCCGGTTCTCACGCCGGCAACACTACGCTGGGCGCATGGCTGAGCGGGTTCGTCGTGCAGGCTCCTCCGGCGGGGGATCGGCCACCGAGGACGCTGAGGCCCGTCAGCAGCGGCACGTCCGGGTGATGGGTGTCGAGACCGAGTACGGCATCAGCGCCCTGCCGCCACGGGCCGCGATGACCGCCGTCGAGGAGGACCTGCACCCGATGCAGCTGTCCAACCACGTGGTCAAGGCCTACGGCAGCCACGGCCAGGGCAGCGGCGCGGGAGGTCAGACCGCGGGCGCGCCGTCCGCCGGCTGGGACTACGAGACCGAGACGCCGCTGCGCGACATCCGTGGCTACGAGGTCGCCCGGGGCAACGCTCACCCCGACCAGCTCACCGACTCCGACCTCGGCATGGCCAACCTGATCCTGACCAACGGGGCCCGCCTCTACGTCGACCACGCGCACCCCGAGTACTCCGGCCCCGAGGTCACCAGCGCGCTGGACGTGGTGCGCTTCGACAAGGCGGGCGACGAGGTGATGGCGATCGCTGCTCGCCGGGCGAGTGAGTCGCTGGGCCGTTCGGTGCGGCTGTACAAGAACAACACCGACGGGAAGGGCGCCTCCTACGGCACCCACGAGAACTACCTGCTGGCCCGCGCCACCCCGTTCGACCGGGTCGTCACCCAGTTCACGGCGTTCCTGGTCTCCCGCCAGGTCGTGACCGGCGCCGGCCGGGTCGGCATCGGCCAGGCCAGTCAGCAGGCCGGCTTCCAGATCAGCCAGCGGGCCGACTTCTTCGAAGCCGAGGTGGGGCTGGAGACCACGCTCAACCGGCCGATCATCAACACCCGCGACGAGCCGCACGCCGACGCCAGCCGGCACCGGCGGCTGCACGTCATCACCGGCGACGCCAACCTGGCCGAGACCTCGACGTACCTCAAGGTCGGCACCGCCTCCTGGGTGCTGCGGGTGATCGAGGCCGGGGAGCTCGGCCTCGACCTCCGGCTGGACACGCCGGTAGCGGCGATGCGGGCGGTCAGCCACGACCTCGGCTGCCGGGCGCTGCTGACGCTGGCCGACGGTCGCCGGATGTCGGCGGTCGACCTGCAGGAGGCCTACCTCGGGGCCTGTCTGGCGCACCTGGACCGGGTGGGCGGTGAGCTGGACGAGCCGGCGGCGGCCGAAGCCAAGGACGTGCTCGGGCGCTGGCAGGACTGCCTGGACACGCTGCGCACGGACCCGTTCAGCCTGGCCGACCAGCTCGACTGGGTCGCGAAGCTCAAGCTGATGGAGTCCTACCGGTCCCGCGACGGGCTTGGCTGGGACGCGCCGAAGCTCGCCCTCATCGACCTGCAGTACGCCGACGTCGACCCTCGCCGCAGCCTGTACGCCGCGCTGGTGGCCAAGGGACTGCTGCGGCGGCTGGTCGGGCCTGCGGAGATCGAGCGGGCCCGGACCTCACCGCCGGAGGACACCCGCGCCTACTTCCGCGGCCGGATGATGGACAAGTTCGGTTCCGCCGTCGTGGCGGCCTCGTGGGACTCGGTGATCTTCGACGTGCCGGGCCGTGCCGCCCTCCAGCGGGTGCCGCTGCTCGACCCGCTGCGCGGTACCCGTCAGCAGGTGGGGGCGATGATCGACGGCTGCTCCGACGTGACGGAGCTGTTCGCCGCCCTCGGCCGGTAGCCGGCGCTCGCACGGTTTTGTCACCGCTGGTGGTTAGGGTGGAACCACTCAGGATCCTGGCGGTCCGAGCAGCGAGGTAGAGGAGCAACCCATGGCGGAGTCAGAGCAGAGCCAGCGCAAGTCGCGGCGCACGGAGGAGACCGAGCCCGAGGAGCTCGCGCCCGCCGACACCGCGCACAAGGCCGAGCTGGACTCCGAGGTGGACTCCCTGCTGGACGCCATCGACGACGTGCTCGAGGTGAACGCCGAGGAGTTCGTGCGTTCGTTCGTGCAGAAGGGTGGCCAGTGAGCCCGACCGCCCGGCTGCCCGGTCTGCCGGCGGAGTACCTGCGGGCCGGTACGTCCTCGTTCACCGACTTCGCGGCCGAGGTGGCGCCGAACGTGCTGCCCGGGGCTCGCACGCTGAGTGCGGGCGTCGCTGAGCTGGCGCCGCACGGCACCACCATCGTGGCCGCGACCTACCCGGGCGGCGTCGTGGTGGCCGGGGACCGGCGGGCCACGATGGGCAACGTCATCGCCCAGCGCGACATCCAGAAGGTGTTTCCCGCCGACGAGTTCTCCGTGGTCGGCATCGCCGGCGCGGCCGGCATCGCGGTCGAGCTGGTCGGGCTCTTCCAGGTCGAGCTGGAGCACTACGAGAAGATCGAGGGCGCCCCGCTGTCGCTGGTGGGCAAGGCCAACCGGCTGGCCACGATGATCCGACAGAACCTCGGCCTGGCCATGCAGGGCCTGGTCGTGGTGCCGCTGTTCGCAGGCTGGGACGTCGCCACCGAAGAGGGCCGGATCTTCTCCTACGACGCGACCGGTGGCCGTTACGAGGAGCACGCCTTCTTCTCCGTCGGCTCGGGCTCGGTGTTCGCGCGGGGGGCCTTGAAGAAGCTCTACCGCCCGGACTTCGACGCTCCTTCGGCCACCCTGGCCGTGCTGCAGGCCCTCTACGACGCCGCCGACGACGACTCAGCCACCGGCGGGCCCGACCTGGCCCGGCGGATCTTCCCCGTGGTGCTGGTCGCCAGCGCCGACGGCGTCCAGCGCGTGCCGGACTCAGAGATCGAGACGATGATCGAGGCGGTGGTGGCCAGCCGGCGGCAGCGGCCCGACGGACCGGCCGCCCCCCTCACGTGAACCGCCTGACATGAGCCACGACGACCCGAGGAGAACGCAGACATGAGCACGCCGTTCTACGTCGCTCCCGAGCAGCAGATGAAGGACCGCGCCGACTTCGCCCGCAAGGGGATCGGCCGCGGCCGCTCGGTGGTGGTGATGCACTACGCCGACGGCATCCTGTTCGTGGCCGAGAACCGGTCCCAGGCCCTGCACAAGGTGAGCGAGATCTACGACCGGCTCGGCTTCGCTGCCGTGGGGCGCTACAACGAGTTCGAGAACCTGCGTACCGCCGGCATCCGCTACGCCGACCTGCGCGGCTACAGCTACGACCGCACCGACGTGACCGGGCGTGGGCTGGCCAACGCGTACGCCCAGCTGCTCGGCACCATCTTCTCCTCCGGCGGGGAGAAGCCCTACGAGGTGGAGATCATCGTCGCCGAGCTGGGGCTGACGGAGTCCGCGGACCAGATCTACCGGCTGACCTACGACGGCTCGGTCACCGACGAGAACGACTTCGCCGTGATGGGCGGCTCGGCCGAGGTGATCGCCCAGTCCGTCCGTCGTGGCTTCTCTGCCGAGCTCGGGCTCGCGGAGGCGGTCCAGCTGGCGGTACGGGCGCTGGCCTCCGACGGTGGTCCGACGGCCACTCCGCGTGAGCTGGGGGTCGAGGCGCTCGAGGTCGCCGTCCTGGACCGGGGCCGGGCGATGCCCCGCAAGTTCCGCCGGCTGCGGCCCGACCGGCTGACCGAGTTGCTGGGTGACGGGGGGCCAGCCGCCGGGGAGGGCTCCGAGGCGCCGCCGGCTCCCGCTCCGTGACCAGCTCCGTCACCACCCCCGCGGCCACGCCCGCCGCCGGAACCGGGTGGGTCGTCGTCGTCGGAACCGGCCTGGTCGGGGCGTCGATCGGGATGGCGTTGACCGCGTCCGGGCGTGACGTCCACCTGCGGGACCAGACGATCAGCCACGCGCGGGTGGCGGCCGGACTGGGCGCCGGGACCCTGGCGGAGCCGGCTGCCGACGACGTCTCGCTGGTCGTGGTGGCCGTGCCGCCCGCAGCGATCGCCGGCGTGGTGGTCGCCAGCCTGGCCCAGTACCCGCGCGCGACGGTCACCGACGTCGGCTCGGTCAAGGCCGGCGTGCTGGACACGGTCTGGCGCTACGGGGACGACCTGGGCCGTTACGTGGGCTCGCACCCGATGGCCGGCTCCCAGCACTCCGGTCCCGTGACCGCCCGGGCCGACCTCTTCGACGGCCGGACCTGGGTGGTCGCGCCCCACCGACGGTCGGAGCCGGCGTCGGTGCAGCGCGTGGTCGGGCTCGTCGAGGCGTGCCAGGCGCATCTGGTGCTGATGGACGTCGACGACCACGACGCCGCCGTCGCGCGGGTGTCTCACCTGCCTCACCTGATGTCGGTGCTGATGGCCGGGCACCTCACCTCCGTCGGCACGGAGGACCTGCTGCTGGCCGGCCAGGGCCTGCGTGACGTCACCCGCGTCGCGGGCAGCGACCCGGGCCTGTGGGAACAGATCCTCAGCGCCAACTCGACGGCGGTGCTTGCCGAGCTGCGGACCGTCTCCGACGAGCTGAGCACGCTGATCAAGGCGGTCGAGGCGGGCGCCGAGACCGACGAGCTGCGCAGCCACCTCGCCCGCGGCGTCGAGGGGACACGCCGGATCCCCGGCAAGCACGGGGCCGCACCGGTCAGCTACGCGCAGGTGGTGGTCGAGATCCCGGACACCCCGGGTGCGCTGGGCCGGCTGTTCGCCCACGTCGGGGAGTGCGGGGTCAACGTGGAGGACATCGCGATCGAGCACGACCAGGCCCGCCAGATCGGCTACCTCGCGCTGTCGGTGTCCCCGCCGCTCGCTCCGGAGCTGCGGGCCGCGATGCTGGCCGGCGGCTGGTCCGTCGCGGGCTGAGCCGGCGTCGGGGGCCCCGGTCCGGCGCCGGGCTCCCGGTACGCTGTCCCGATGTCTGAGGTAACGAGGGTCCCCCGCCCGACCGGCGCGGACCGCGGCCCCGGCCCGCTGGTGGTCGCGATCGACGGTCCGAGCGGCTCAGGAAAGTCGAGCACCGCCCGGGGGGTTGCGGCGCGGCTGGGCCTGTCCTACCTCGATACCGGCGCCATGTACCGCGCGGCCACCTGGCTGGCGGTGCACGAGGGCGTCGACCTCGCCGACGTCGACGCCGTGGCGCGGCTGGTCAGCGGGGCCGATTTCGACCTGAGCCTCGACCCCGAGGTGCCGACCGTCTCGATCGAGGGCCACGACGTGACCGACGCGATCCGGCTGCCCGAGGTGTCGGCTGCGGTGAGCGCCGTGGCCACGAACCTGGGCGTCCGCGCGAACCTGGTCGCACGCCAGCAGCAGGTGATCGCCGACGCCACCGGCGGCGTGGTCGCCGAGGGCCGCGACATCACCACCGTGGTCGCCCCCGACGCCGACGTCCGGGTGCTGCTCGTGGCCGACCCGGCCGCCCGGATCGCCCGACGGCACGCCGAGCTGGGCGAGGAGGTCGACCAGGCCGACGTCCACGACCAGGTGATCCGCCGCGACCGCGACGACTCGAACGTCGCCGAGTTCCACTCCGCCGCTCCCGGGGTGGTGGTCGTCGACTCCACCCACCTCGACCTCGAGCAGGTGATCGACGCGATCTGCGACCTCGTTCCCGTCACGGCGACCTCCGCGCTGCGGCCAGGCACCACGGCCCCGTGACCCTCGCCCGTCCGTGATCACCTCCTGCGGCATGATCACCTTCCGTGAATGATCAACTCTCGAGCATGATCAGCTCTCGGGCATGATCAACTCTCGATCATGATCGATTCTCGCGCATGATCGACTCCTGCGCATGATCAACGGGGTGAGCCCGGATCTCCCGCACACCGCGGACCTGCCGCCGGCCAAGGAGTGGGGGTTGCGGCTCTTCCGGGTACCGGTCAGGTTGTTGCTGCACAGCTGGTGGCGGGTGCGGGTGCACGGCCGGGAGCACGTCCCGGACCGCGGACCCGTCATCCTGGCCGCGAACCACCTCGGCGTGCTCGACGGACCTGCGCTGGTCGCGGTGACCCGGCGGAGGACCTTCACCATCGCCAAGGTCGAGCTCTTCTCCGGCCTCGGCGGACGGCTCCTCACCTACGTCGGTCAGCTCCCGGTGAACCGCCGGGTCCCTGACGGCCGCGCCATCGGTCGGGCGGTGCAGGTGCTACGGGCCGGCAAGGTGCTGGCCGTCTTCCCCGAGGGCCGCCGGACCGGCGGCGAGGTCGCGTACGCCCGCGGCGGCGCCGCCTACCTCGCCATGGTGACGGGGGCGTCGGTCGTCCCGGTCGCCCTTCTCGGCACCCGCGAGCCCGGCCAGGGCCGTAACGCGCTCCCGCACCGACGCTCCCCGGTGCACGTCGTCTACGGGGAGCCGTTCACCCTGCCGCTGACGCCCTGGCCGCGGACCCGGGCGGCCGTGGCCGATGCCACCGAGGAGCTCCGCCGCCGGCTGGCCGAGCACGTGGTCGCTGCCCAGGGGCTGACCGGGCTACCCTTGCCCGGGCCGCCGAAACCTTGAGGGAGCTCCCGCCGGCGTCCCGGACGACAACAGAACTGTAGAGAACATGAGTGACACCGTGGCCGTCGAGGCGGCGCCGATCCTGCCCGTGGTGGCCGTCGTCGGCCGCCCGAACGTCGGCAAGTCGACCCTGGTCAACCGGATCATCGGACGCCGCGAAGCCGTCGTCCAGGACGTGCCCGGCGTGACCCGCGACCGCGTCTCCTACGACGCGGAGTGGAACGGCAAGTCCTTCGTGCTGGTCGACACCGGCGGCTGGGCGCCCGACGCCAAGGGCATGGCCGCGCAGATCGCCGAGCAGGCCGAGCTGGCCATCGCCTCCGCCGACGCGGTGCTCTTCGTGGTCGACGCGACCGTCGGCACCCAGGACGTCGACGAGGCCGTGGTCCAGATCCTGCGCCGCAGCGGCAAGCCGGTGGTGCTGGCAGCCAACAAGGTCGACGACCAGCGCAGCGAGGCCGAGGCGGCCGGCATGTGGAACCTCGGGCTGGGGGAGCCGTTCCCGGTCTCGGCCCTGCACGGCCGGGGGAGCGGTGACCTGCTGGACGCCATCCTCGGCGCCATCCCCGACGCGCCGCGCGAGACCCCCGAGGTGGAGCGCGGTCCGCGCCGGGTCGCGATCGTGGGCAAGCCGAACGTCGGCAAGTCCAGCCTGCTGAACAAGGTGGCCCGGCAGCAGCGCGTCGTCGTCGACAACGTCGCCGGCACCACCGTGGACCCGGTCGACGAGCTCGTCGAGGTCGACGGCACCATCTACCGCTTCATCGACACGGCCGGCATCCGGCGACGGGTCAAGGAGGCGTCCGGGCACGAGTACTACGCCTCGCTGCGTACCCACGGCGCTATCGAACGGGCCGAGGTCTGCGTGGTGGTGGTGGACGCGAGCGAGCCGGTGACCGAGCAGGACCTGCGCATCCTCACCTCCGTCGAGGAGGCCGGCCGCGCCCTGGTCATCGCCTTCAACAAGTGGGACCTGACCGATGAGGAGCGGCGCCGCTACCTCGACCGCGAGATCGAGCGCGACCTCGTCCAGTTCGGCTGGGCCAGCCACATCAACATCTCGGCCCTCTCCGGCCGGCACGTCGACCGCCTCGGCCCGGCCATCGAGGAGGCCATCAACGGCTGGGAGACGCGCGTCTCCACCGGCAAGCTGAACGCTTTCCTCGGCCGGATCGTGGCCGCGCACCCGCACCCGGTCCGCGGCGGCAAGCAGCCCCGGATCCTCTTCGGCACCCAGGCCCAGGCCGGGCCGCCCACGTTCGTGCTGTTCACCTCCGGCCAGATCGACGCCCCCTACGTCCGCTTCGTCGAGCGGCGGCTGCGCGAGGAGTTCGGTTTCGTCGGCACCCCCGTCCACGTCGAGGTCCGGGCCCGGGAGAAGCGCCGCGACCGGTCCTGAACCGGTGAGGTCTCACCGAGGACCCAACGGTCCTGCTCCGCGACGGTGGCTGTGACTGCGTGGTTCGGCCGCTATGACCTCAGCGGTGCCTCCGAAGCCCAACGGCGGGTCGTCCTCGGTGTCAGCGACCTCCTGGACAAGCTGTCGCCACGTCGACTCGACCCGGCCGACCAGGTCGTCGAACGCGAGGGCGGTGAGACCTGGGTGAAGCTCCGGCACGACACCGAGCCGTGGATGGAGATCCAGTTCGTCCTGAGCGACGGCTGGGTCAACTTCTACGGCGTGATGGGCCACGACGAGGCGTACTCCACCCGGCCCGGGCGGCCCGACGGCTGGGAAGCGGAGACGATCGACATCCTCGCCGATCTCCTACAGTCCATCTTCACGATCAAGATCTACACCTGGCGAGGGCGGCCGTGGCGCGAGGTCCGGACCGTCAGCCCTCCGTACGAGCGAACGTGGACCGAGCTCACGTCGCCGGCCGCCGCCCTGCCGCTCACGCGTCGGGCCGTGCTCGAGACCACCCGCTCAGCCAGCTTCGAGTGCCGCGGCTCACGCCCCCAGAGCACCTGAACCGGTCTCTCGAGCGGGGCGATGACGGGAGGGATGGCCGCCCCACGTTGAGTAGTCGGCCTGATCGAACCTCCTTCGTCGAACTGACAGCGGAGTGGTCAGCTCTGGCGCCCGCCCCGCTGCACCTCGTGCATGACGTCGACGGCCCGAAACCCGAACTGAGCGTTGATGGTCTGCATGGCGTTGTTGGTTCCGTCGGTCCAGCTGTGGACGTAACGGACGGCGGGACTGCTCGCCTGCAGGGCGGCTAGGTTGACGGACTTGAGCCAGGCGCTGATGCGGTGTCCCCGGTGGCGGGTGAGCACGTACGTGTCGTCCTGGACGGCGTTGGTGGGGTCGTCGCCGTGGACCAGGAGCTGGGTGTATCCAGCCGGGTTCCCGCCGGCGGTGGTGACGAGAGCGACCAGCGACAGGTATCCGCGCTCCCGGAGGCGGTGGTCGCGGGCCAGCAGGACGTTCGGCGTGACCTCCTCCGGGTCGGAGTCGACGTTACCGGTGGGTACCTCCGCGTTCATGCGGGTCTCCAGCGCCGTCAGCTGGTCGGCAGGGGTCGGGCCGGACCAGGAGGAGACGGAGTAGCCGTGCTCAGCCGCGTCGCCGGTCCGGGCGAGCTCGGCCAGTCGGCTCGGGGGCAGCGGGAGGTTCAGGACGTGCCGGTCTTCGGTGTGGACGCTGTGGAATCCATGGCCGCGGGCGAAGGTGAGACCGGGTGAGGTCTCGCCCACGGCTGCGGTCTCACCGAGCAGGGTCGTCAGTCCCATCTCGGCTGCGATCTCGGACAGCTCGTGGAGCAGCAGGGTGCCGATGCCTTGCCGACGGTGCTCGGGCGGCACGTTGACGTCGACTTCGCCCAGGTGGCTGTTGTGCTCGGTGTCTCGTTCCAGGAGGGCTGTGCCCAGGCACCGGTCCTCGTCGAAGGCGCCGAAGGCGTAGCGGACAGCGCGGGTCTGGTGGAGCAGCTGGGAACGCAGGGCGGTGGCCGACACGACGACCGGCGCGTGCCGCCCCGCGGCTGCGCCGGTGCGCAACGCCGAGTACCAGGCGGCGAACTGGCCGTCATCGTCGGCGTCCACCGGCGCGATCCGCAACATCGGCCCAGCCAAGCATGACCGCGACGCAGCTGTCGCCTCAGTAACGGCCCCGCCGGCTGTCCAGCCGGCTGCGGGCTGTCATGCTGGCCCTGTGCAGTGCCGACCGCTGACTCGCCCGGTCGTCGAGGCGGCGCCCGTCTGGTTGCAGCAGGAAGATCTCCGGCCGGACCGCTGGCGTGACGAGTCGACCCGTGCGGCCGGCGGCTGGGCCGGGGACGAGCTGGTCGTGGTCGGGCGCATCTTCACCAGCCGGGTGCACGCGAGCCGGTACTGGACGGAGGTCATCGTCGCGCCCGGCTCACGGCACCGGGGGTACGGCCGGCAGATGCTCGGTCACCTCGTCGAGCTGCGGGCCGAGGACAAGCCGTTGTGCACCCGCGGGTACGTCTCGGCCGAGGCGGTCTCGTTCGCCCGGCATCTGGGCGCTCGTCCCTACCAGACCTGCCCGCCCGAGACGGTGGCCACTTCCGACGCCCTCGGGCTGCGTACCGGTGAGGTGCTCGTGGTGCCTGGCGCAGAGGTCCCGAGGCACGAGCTGGAGCGCGCCTGGGTCGACACGTACGCCTGGGTCCACGCCAGCTGGTCGCCGGTCGCCGCAGGGTTCGAGGAACCGCTGCTGGCTGGGTTCAGGACCGACATCAGCCTCGATCACACCCGGCTGGTCGCCACCTCTACGGTGCTCGCCGGCTCGTACGTGTTCCTCGACGAGGGCGACGCCGTCATCGTGGCCGAGTGCCGTAGCCCGGTCGAACCGCTCGGACTCGATCTTCTCCGGGCCTGCGTGCGGGCCAGTCTGCTGTCCCTCGCCGCAGCCGGCGTGCAGGCCGCCACGTTCGACGGTCACGACACCGACCCCCACTTCCGGCCCCTGCTGGGCGAGCTCCCCACCACGGGCGAAGCCTTCGAGCTGCTCGAGTGGCTCCCTGGAGGTTCCCCAGTCTGAGCGCCGCGCTCGGCCGGCGGCAGGTCCTCGCACCTGCCGTGCCCGGTTCCCAGACTGATCGAGCCCAACCTGACCGCTTTCGCAGTCCTGTCGTCGACGAGCCCGCCGACCCCGATCCAGCTCGGCTCGAGGCGACGGCCATCCGCACGACGAGCCGCAACGCCACGCCACAGCCTGAACAGACATGCTGCTCTCGAGGGTTCACGACCGCGCCGGAAGCACCCACCGGTGATCGGCGGCCTCAGCGCGGCAGCTCAGTCGGAGACGAGAACCGGGCCCACGTCCGCGTCCTCGTCATCATTCTCTGACCAGGCACGATGCCGGTCGGGCTGACAGGATTTGAACCTGCGACCCCCTGACCCCCAGTCAGGTGCGCTACCAAGCTGCGCCACAGCCCGCTCAGGTCGGCCACCGGAGCGGCGCGACCACGAGGACTGACTCTACTGCACGACACGCTCCGGACCGGAATCGGCACGGCCGGTCGAGACGACCGTCAGGGCAGGTTTTTCCCGGTGGCAGCGCGACTCCGAATCCTCACCGAGACTGTTCCAGCAGCGACTCGACTCGGGATCTGAGAAACGGAGCTTCGGATGCGTGAACCGTGGCGGACGCCGGACGCCCCGACCAGGTACGGGTCGTCCCGGCCGCGCGTTCGCCGGTGGCTGGCCGTCCTGCTCACGGTCACCCTGCTGTCGTCGATGCTCGCCGCCCGAGGACCCGTCGTCGCGTGGGCCGACGACCCGACGGTGCCGTCGGACTCAACGGTCCCGGCCGCGCCGACGGACCCCCTCGCCGCCGACGCGCTCGCGGTGACCAGTCACCCCTTCCTCATCGTCAAGAAGAGCGAGTACGCGGGCCTGCGGGCGCGGGCCAAGCGGTACCCGTGGCTGGGCATGAAGACCCAGGCGGCGCACGACTGCGCCGGGCTCTCCTACTCCTCACGGGCCACCATCACGGCCAAGGGCATCCGGATCCGCGACATCATGGGCGCCTGCTCGCTGATGTACGTGCTCGACGCGAAGGAGCGGCCCACCTACCGCCGCCGGATGGCGGTGGTGCTCGACGCCTGGCCGGCCGTGTTGAAGCAGATGAAGCGGGAGTATCCGAAGAGCAAGAACCGGTGGAGCCAGGTGGTGCCGCCCTCGAGCGGCTACTTCAACTCGGTGCTCGCCCTCGACGTCATGCACGACGACCTCTCGACGTCCACGCTCGCCCGTTATGAGTCGACGCTGGACAGCGTGGCGGAGTGGTACTGGGCTGCCAACCGCGGCTGGGGGACGGCGACGTACGGAGCCCGGGCGATCTGGGCGACCTACCAGGGCGACGTCCGGCGCCGCACCCTGGCGGCCCAGCAGTACCACCAGCAGTACCTCGACTGGCTCACTCCCGACGGCGCCTTCAAGGACGGTACCGAGTACGCGCTGGCCCGCAACGGCGGGGAGCGCACCGCCAAGCAGGGCTACCTCTACGTCGCCGAACACACCAAGGTCGACCCGACGTACTACGCCGACCCGACCATCCAGAGCTTCATGGAATGGCTGATGGGGTTCGCGTACGGACCGTTCAACGGCATGGTCGGGTTCGGCGACTCCGGCGTGCTGGGTCGGGACCTGAACACCTTCAAGCCCGAGACGGCGGTCTTCGCGGCCGGCCGGTTCTCACCCCGGGCAGCGGCCAGCGCCGCTCGGCACATCACGGCCGGCATCGACACGATGCCGGACGACCTGCTCAGCTACAGCGTGACCAAGGCGGCGCCTGTCACACCGAGTGGTCCGCTGAGTCGCGCCTGGCCGGCGAGCGGGGCGGCGTTCTGGCAGCAGCAGAGCGTGTCCAGCGATGCGTTGATGGGGGCGATGTGGAACCCGCGGATCACCTCGGCGCAGGTGACGGCCCACATGCACCGTGAGGTCAACGCCCTCTACCTCGCCGGCTACGGCGAAGCGCTGCTGCTCAACTCCGGGTACAACGGCTACGGCAAGGGGGCGCTGGGTGCGTCGTGGAGCAAGATCCACAGCACGGCGAGCTCCAGCAACACCGTCGTCCTCGGCGGCGCGAACCACCTCACCGCCGCCGGCGACGGGGTGACCGACTACCTGACCGGCAACGGACTCGACTACGCCAGCGGCGTCGGGGACAGGATCTACCGGGGGAAGGCCGTCCACGTCCGCAGCTTCTTGATGGTTCAGCCCCAGGACAAGAAGAACGGCTACTTCCTCTCCCTCGACGACGTGCGCGGCGCACCGGCGGACCGGTCGGTCGACGTCTACCTCCACCCGGCGTCGGCCGCCGTGACCACCGTCGCCCCGGGTCGGGAGTACCGGTGGTCCGTCGAGCGCCGGAAGTCCACCCCCACCTACCTGTCGATCTTCCTCGGCACGAAGCCCGACCGGACCACGGTGTCGAAGGCCGTGATCGCGGGCTGGGACCAGAGCATCGTCGCCCGCTCGCTCGACGCCCGCTTCACCACCAACTCGGCCGGACGTCGGCAGGTGGTCACGGTGCTGGTCCCGCACGACGCGAAGCACGCCAAACCCGCCCTCGCGCGGCTCTCCGGATCGGGCTACAGCGGCGCCCGGGTCACCCAGGGCGCGTACCGGGACTACGCGGTCGCCGCCGGCGGCCGGACGGTCTCCGTCGGTGGCGCCACGCTCACCGCCGATGCTGCCGTCTTCCGTCGGCACAGCGGCAAGACGAGCTTCTACTTCATCCGCCGGGGACGGGCCTTCGACGGTGGAGACGGACAGGGCGTCATCGCCGACCACGCGGTGTCGGTCCACATGCGCGGCAAGTCCGGCAGTGTGGCGGCTCGGGTCCCCAGCGTCGTGACCTTTCGCCGCCCCGGCGTCAGCAGGGTCACCGTGGACGGCACCAGGGTCCCCGCCACGGCGGTCGCCGGCGGCCTCACGGTGACCATTCCCAACGGCCAGCACACCATTGTCTTGAGCTGAGGCGTCCTCAGCTGAGCGTCCCGAGCCGAGGGACGGTCAGCAGACGTCGTCGAAGACCGACCAGCAGAGAGCGTTGCGGCGGTGCTGGTCCTCGAGGACGAGGTCGCGCACCTGGGCGGGCAGCTGAGCTCGTTGCCAGGCGCACTCGGCCCGGCGGGCCTGCTCGGACCCGGCAGCCGGCGCAGCGGACTGGACGGCCTTGACGGCGTAGGCGGCCGCTCCCAGGTCGTGCTCGGGGACGTGGGCGACGCACGCAGCCTGGCCGGCGGCGTAGGCGGCGAAACGGGCTGCGCCGCGCAACGGCCGGGCGGCACCCATGGCGTGCCCGCCGAGAGAGCGGACGGTCATCATCGGTAGCTCGCCGCGGACCCAGGCTCGGGTCGCCTCGATCGCCAGCCGGGGCCGCGGGTCGGCCGCGAGCGCAGCCTCGACGAGGGGCAGGACGTGCTCGGCGCACGCGGCGGCCCAGAGCGCGAGCAGCCGGTGGTCGGCGTCGGTGAGGCTGCCGCCGCGTCTGACGGTGACCAGGCGGGGGTCGCGGACCTCGGGCAGGATCATGGCTGATCGGCCAGGGCTAGTGGTCGTCTGGCGAGCAGGCTGAACGTGTTGGGGAGCCGGCCGTCCCAAACCGCCGCCTCGACGTCGCCCGGGCGCCAGAACGGCTCGGGGTGCTCCCGCAGCTCCTCGATCCGGAGCCCCGCGCGGACGACCGCGGTGACCAGGTCTCCGAGCGTCCACTGCCACTCGACGGCACCGCGAGCGGGGAAGGTGTCGTTGACGTGCTGCCGGTCGAAGTAGCTGCGGTCGGGTCGGAGCCTGGCGGCGTCGGCGTCCCAGCGGTACAGCGGCACCATCGGATGCGCCTCGTGCACGAACAGGCGACCACCGGGCTCCAGCAGCCGGAACACGTCGTCGGCCCACGACTGGAGGTCCGGGATCCAGATCAGGGCGCCCTTGCCGGTGTAGACGAGGTCGGCGCAGCCGTCACGGAGCGGCGCCGGCGGCAGCTGAGCCACCACGTACGCGCACGGCAGTCCGAGCTCGCTGGCTCGACGGGCGGCTGACGTGGCCGCCACGACGCTGTAGTCGACGCCGATGACTCCGCTCGCGCCGGCGTGGGTGAGGGCGATGTCGTCCAGGCCCTGACCGCTCTGCAGATGCACCACCGCCGGCCGCTGCCGCAGGAGGGGACCGAGCAGCTCTAGCTCGACCGCGGTCAGCGCCGGACCCGAGCGGGCCTGCGCCAGCAGGTCGTCGTACTCGCGGACGTGCTTCGCCGACGCCAGCTCCCACACCGCGCGATTCGCCTGGACCGTGCTGTCGGACACGCTCCCACTGTCGCAGCCCTCCAGGAGCTGCCCGCTCGTGGGGCGGTGGCCCAGTGCTGGCCGGAGGTACGCTGCCCGAAGCGTCGACCGGGAGGGCTCATGCGTGTTTCGGCACCGACCCGGGCCGCGGGACGGGGTTGGACCAGGGCGCACAAGACCGCCGTGGTCGCCGGACTCGTCGTCGTCGTCATGGTCGCCGCCACTCTCGTCGGCCTGCGGCTCACGTCGGCGCAACGGCTCGCGGACTGGCAGGCGGCCTGCCGGGCCCGGGCCGGATCGGTGCAGACGGCAGCGCCCCACGAGCCCAACCCGCTGGTGACGGAGTCAAAGGACCCGACGTACCGGTGCCGAAGCTTCGACGGTCGGACGCTCAGCAGCTGGCGGTGACCACTGGCTCGGCCTCAGCCTTCTACGGCCGAGGACCGATCGGCGCAGTCGCCGATGGCCTGGTCGAGGATGTCCAGGCCCTCTCCGAGCTCGGACTCGGTGGCGGTCAGCGGGGGAGCGATCCGGAAGATGCCGCCCATACCGGGGAGCTGGACGACGTTCATGTGCAGGCCCAGCTCGAGGCAGCGGCTGGTCACCAGCGCTCCGAGCCGGTCCGAGCCCTGCGGGGTCGCCCGGTCGACCACCAGCTCCAGCCCCTGCAGCAGCCCGCGTCCCCGGACGTCGCCGACGACGTTGTGCCGGCTCTGGATCGCGAGCAGTCCCTGCTGCAGGACGAGACCGAGCTTCTCGGCCCGCTGGTCGAGGTGGTCGCGCTCGAGGACGTCGAGGACGGTGTTCCCCACGGCGGCGACGAGCGGGTCGGAGACGTGGGTGGTGAAGAAGAGGAAGCCGCGGGCGTGCGCCTCCTCCTCGATCTCGGCGCTGGTCACGACGGCGGCCAGCGGCAGCCCCGCCCCGAGAGTTTTCGAGAGCGTGATGATGTCGGGGACGACGCCGTCGCGCTCGAACGCGTACCAGGTACCTGTCCGGCACAGCCCGGTCTGCGCCTCGTCGAGGATGAGCAGCATGCCGCGCTCCTCGCACTTCACCTTGAGTGCGGCGAGGTAGCCGAGGGGCAGTTCCACGACCCCGCCGGAGCTGAGGATCGGCTCCACCAGGCAGGCCGCGAGGCTCCCGACCGACTGGGCGTCGACGAGGTCGAAGGCGACGTCCAGCTGCCTGCGCCAGTCGTGCTGACCCTCAGAGGTGAGGAAGTCGGGCCGGTAGGCGTTCGGGGTGGGGATCGCCAGGCTGCCGACCACCGCCGGGCCGTAGCCCTTCCGGCCGGCGCTGTAGGTCGCGGACGCGGCGCCCTGGGTCATCCCGTGCCAGGAGTGGGCGAAGGAGACGATCTCGTGCCGTCCGGTGACGAGCTTGGCCAGCCGGAGGGCCGCCTCGTTCGACTCGGCCCCGGTGGTCAGCAGCAGCGCCTTCTCGAGCGGCTCGGGCAGCGAGCCGGCCAGCCGGCGGGCGAGGTCGACGACCGGCCGGGACAGCATCCCGCTGAAGAGGTGGTCGAGGCGGCCGACCTCGCGCTGGACCGTCTCGACGATGTCGGGGTGGGAGTGACCGAGGATCGCGCTCATCTGCCCGGACGTGAAGTCCAGGATCTTGCGTCCGGACTCGGTGAAGACGTAGCTGCCCAGCGCGTGGTCGATGATCTCGGGGGTGAACGAGCCGCCGTAGCGCACCAGATGCCGTTCGGCGTCGGCCCAGAAGCTGGTCGTGGGGTCAACCGTCATGGCGCCACGCTACTGAGTCCGGGCGGCGGCGACCCAGGAGATCTCAGGGGTAGCTCGTGAAGTCCAGCTCCTCGAACGCGCTGACCTCCTCCGCCCAGCGGGTGCCGACGAAACGCCGGTGGTCGGGGTGGTCGTTGTAGGCGGCGTAGCCGTCGGGGTCGGCGAAGGTCATGGCGAACTGGAACCGGTAGCTGCTCTTCGGGCTGACCTGTCGCGAGACCGTGAAGTCGACCACGCCCGGGATCGCCCGAAGGAGCTGGGGTCCGGCGGTCAGGAAGTCCTGCTCCTCTGCGGAGCCGTGGGCATGCACGAGGGTGAAGGCGACGGTGTGCCGGATCATCGGGCCAGGGTATCGATCCCTGAACGGCCGCTACCGTTGCTGCCCGTGAGCCGCGCCGGACCCGAGGTGACCGCGGAGCTGGTCCGCGACCTGCTGCGGGACCAGCACCCGGACCTCGCCGAGCAGACCATCAGGCTCGGCGCACGCGGCTGGGACAACCAGCTGTGGCGGTTGGGCGACGACCTGGCCGTCCGGCTGCCCTGGGCGACCGCGTCGGCGGACGATCTGCTCCGCAAGGAGTTCGCCTGGCTGCCCGCCCTGGCGCCGCTCCTCCCGCTGCCCGTCCCGGTGCCGCAGCGGCTGGGGGAGCCGACCTGGCGCTTCCCGAGACCCTGGCTCGTCACCACCTGGGTGCCCGGCGAGCCCGGGGACCGGGCGCCCGCGACCCGCGGAACGGAGGCGGCCGACAGCCTGGCCGCGTTCCTGACCGCCCTGCACCGCCCGGCTTCCGCCGGCGCGCCGAGCGGTCGCAGCCGAGGTGGTCCGTTGGCCGGGCAGGCCGACGGCTTTCCGTATCAGCTTGAGATGGCGAGCGAGCTGGGCCTGGTCCCGGACCCCGACGGCGCCCGCGCGGTCTGGAAGGATGCGGGCGCCGCACCCGACTGGGCAGGTCCCGCGGCTGGGCGGTGCTGCGAGCCCTCGCCTGCCTGCTCATCGGAGACGCGGGTGTGCACGGCCGTCCGGGCGGCAAGGCCAGCTGGGGCCCGCCTGCCGCGGCTTTGCTGCGCCGCCTGGTCGCCACGGCGGGCTGATGACCCAGCTCCTCGACGGCTCCGCGAAGATCGTGTAGCGATCTGCCGCATACTCGCGGCACATCGCTACACGATCCTGACCGGCACAGCCTCAGCTGAGGCTGCCGGCTCAGGGAACGTGAGGGGAGAACGGGCGACAGCCCCTCGCCGAGATCAGCAGCCGGCCGTTCGCCGGGGCGGGCGGGAGGTACGCGGTCAGCGCGCCCCGGACGGTGAGGCCGCGGCCGAGGCCGAGGCCGTGCCCGGGTCCTCGAGGACGTAGACGGTCTGAGCGGCGGGGGCCGGGCTGAGCACCCGGCCCAGCAGCACGCCGACGAGGATCCCCACCATGAAGATCAGCGCGACGAGCAGACCGGTCGTGACCCGGCTCCGGTGCCGGGCCTCGGGCTGGAACTCATCGTCATCATCAGTGAAGTCCACGGTCGCGGGGGAGTCCCGGGGGGCCGCAGCGGGGTCGGACGGGTCGTCGGCGGTCCGCGCGCGGCTGGGTACGGGCCCGATCTCGACGGTGTCATCGGGTCGGTCCTCGGGTCGGTCGTCGGGTCGGGCGCCGGAGTCAGGCATCGTGGTCGACATCCTCGGGTCGGGGCGGGCGCTCATTCGTAGCGGAGCGCGTCGATGGGTTTGAGCGAGGCGGCCCGGTTCGCCGGGTAGAGCCCGAAGATGAGGCCGATCGCGACGGAGAACGAGAAGGCGAGCACGATCGACCCCGTCGACACCACCGGCTGGTAGGTGCCCACCTTGATCAGGCCGACCAGCGAGCCGAGCAGGATCCCGAGCACGCCGCCGAGCATCGACAACATCACGGCCTCGACCAGGAACTGCGTGATGATGTCGCCGCGGCCGGCCCCGATCGCCTTGCGGATACCGATCTCCCGGGTGCGCTCGGTGACCGTGACCAGCATGATGTTCATGACCCCGATCCCGCCGACCAGCAGGGAGATGCCAGCGATCGCGCCGAGCAGCACCGTGAACGTCGACGTGATGGTGCTCACCGCGCTGAGGATCGACGCCGAGTTCGAGACCGTGAAGCCCGGATCGTCCTCCGTGGTGCCGTGCCGGGCCTGGAGGATCCGCTCGACCTCCGCCTGGGCGGCGTCGGTGGTCTCGGCGGAGGTCGCCTTGACCGAGATGGAGCTCAGGTTCTGGTAGCCGGCCAGGGTGTCCTGGACCGCGGTGGCGGGGGCGGTGATCCGGTCGTCCTGGTCCTGGGGGCCGGTGCTGCCCTTGGCGGTCAGGATCCCGATCACGGTGAAGCCGTTGCCGTTCAGGTTGATCGTCCTGCCGAGGACGGCGTTGCCGTCGCCGCCGACGAGGTCCTTGGCCACGGTCGGGCCGACCAGGGCCACCCGCGAGTGGGCGAGGTAGTCCGAGTCGGTGAACGTGCGGCCGACCGCGGCGGTGTCGTTGTTGATCAGCAGGTAGGCCGCGGTGCTGCCGGTCATGGTGCCGACGGCGTGGGACGCCCCGCGGTAGGTCGCGGTCACCGACGTCGCGCTGACCACCGGAGCCACGCCCAGGACGTCCGGGGCCTGCGACTTGTCCGCCAGGGCGCGAGCGTCGTCCAGGTCGAGCTCGACGGCCCGGATGTCGGTGCCCGAGTTGGTGGTGCCGGACGTGTCGGAGGCGTCCCCGCCGGAGCCGAAGGGCGTACCGAGGTTGCTTCCCGACGAGGCGCCGGGGGTCACGGTCAAGGTGTTGGAGCCGAGGCTGTTGAGGCTGCTCGTCACCGTGGCGCTGGCGCCGTTGCCCACGGCGACCAGAGCGATCACGGAGGCGACGCCGATCAGCACGCCGAGCATGGTCAGTGCGGACCGGCCCTTGTTGGCGGTGACGCCCCGCCAGGCGAACCGGAAGCTCTCGAAGAGGTTCATGCCGCCGGCTCGGCGTGGTAGCGCGGAGGCTCGGCGTGCACGTCGGCCAGCCGTTCGTCGGACTCGACCAGGCCGTCCCGCATCCGCAGCACGCGCTTGGCGTGGCTGGCGACCTCGTCCTCGTGGGTGATCACCACGATGGTGCGACCCGCCGCGGACAGCGAGTCGAACAGGCGCAGCACGTCCTCGGTGCTGCGGCTGTCGAGGGCTCCGGTGGGCTCGTCGGCCAGCAGCAGCACCGGCTCCGTGGCGATGGCCCGGGCCACGGCCACGCGCTGCTGCTGCCCGCCGGACAGCTGGGCGGGCGTGTGGTCGAGCCGCTCGGCCAGGCCGACCAACGCCAGGGCCGCCTGGGCGCGGGCCTTGCGGTCGCGGGTGCTGACGCCGCCGTAGGCCAACGGCAGCTCGACGTTACGCAGTGCGCTGGTGCGGGCGATCAGGTTGAAGCTCTGGAAGATGAATCCGATCTTGCGGTTCCTGATCCTGGACTGCTGACGGTCGCTGAGCCGCCGGACGTCGATGCCGTCGAGGCGGTAGACCCCGGTCGTAGGGACGTCGAGGCAGCCGATGATGTTCATCAGGGTGGACTTGCCCGAGCCGGAGGCGCCCATGATGGCCACGTAGTCGCCGCGTTCGACGCTCAGGTTGACCCCGGCGACGGCGTGGACCACGGTCTCGCCCTCGCCGTAGGTCTTGGTGATGTTGCGGAGGTCGATGACCGGGGCGTCGCGCACCCGCCCGCTCATCTCCGGCTCGCCGAGCTGCTGGCACTCGGGGTCGCCGAGCCGGAGCCCGAGCCGGAACCGGAGCCGGGGAAGGTGAAGCCTTCGGTGTTGGCGGTGGGCAGGACCAGCTGGTCCCCCTCGGCCAGGCCGCGGACGATCTCGGTACCGCTGCTGCCGACCAGGCCGGTCTGGACCTGCACGAGCGAGTCGCTGCCGTTCGCCCGCCGGGTCACGCTGGTGGCGGAGCCGCTGGTGGTGATGGCGCTGGTCGGGACGTACAGGACGCGGGCGTGGCTGGCCGTGGTGATGGTGACGTCGGCGGTCTGGCCGAGGCGGATCGAGGAGTCGGCGGTGGGCAGCGAGACCGCGACGTCATACTGCACGACGTTGTTGGAGACGGTACTCTCGGTCGCGACCAGAGTCACCCTGCCCTTCAGCGTCTTGCCGGAGGCGGGAAAGGACGCCGAGACCGACTGGCCGCTCTTCACCTTCACGATGTCCGCCTCGGCGACGGCCGCGGTCACCTGCCTGGCCCGGTTGTCGACCAGGGTCACCAGTCCGGTGGAGGTCGAGCTGCCACTCGTCGAGGAGGTCGTCGCGGCGGCGGTGCTGCCTCCCGAGGCACCGGTGGCGGAGCCGCCGCCCGCGCTCGAGGAGGACTGGCCGACGACCGCGGTGAGATCGGCGACCGTGCCGTCGACGGGCGCCCGGACGGTGGTGTCCTTCAGCGCGTCCCTCGCCTGCTCGACACCCACCCCGGCACTGTCGACCTGGGCCTGGGCCGAGTCGATGGCGCCCTGGCGGGCCGGCTGCTGGTTCGAGGCCGCCTGCGCCCGCTGCGAGCTCAGGCTGTCCGAGGCGGCGGTGACCTGACCTTCGGAGGTCTCGATGGCCTGGCGGTCGGCCAGCAGCGTCTTGTCCCGCGTCTGCTTGCTGGCCGTGAGCGAGCTCTCCGCACTGGTCACCGTGGATGCGTCGGTGCTGAGCGCCGTCTGGAGCTGGGTGATGAGGTTCTGCTGCTTGGTGACCGCGGCCGAGTCGCCAGCCTGCTGGGCGGTGGCGAGCGCTTTCTTCGCCGCGGCCAAGGAGTCCTCGTCGTCGGACTTCTGGCTCTTGGCCTCATCGACCGCGTCGTCGGCCTTGGCGACCAGCTGGTCCTGCTGCTTCTTGTCCAGCTTGCGGCTGGACCTGGCCTGGCGCAGTGAGGTGCGCGCGTTGTCCAGCGAGGTCTGCGCGCTGCGGATCCCGGCGCTGTCGACCGCCTGGTCTGCGGCGGAGCGGCCCTGGACGGTGGTGGCCAGGCTCGCCTTGGCCGAGTCGAGGGTCGCCTCCGCGGTCTCGAGGTCCTGGCGCGCGGAGGTGTCGCTGATCTTCAGCAGCTTGTCGCCCTTGGCGACCTGCTGGCCCTTCTTCACATAGATCCTGGTCACCTTGCCCGACGCGGAGGAGTCCACCGCCACGGTCGACCCGGCCTCGACGTTGCCCGTGGCGGTCACCGTCGCGGTCACCGTCCCACGCTGCACCGCGACCGTCGTGCCGGTCGCCGCCTGTTGAGGGCGACCACCGGTCACCGCCACCGCGGTCGTCACTCCGACGCCGAGGAGGGCCACGCCGAGCACCGAGTTGATGATGACGGTCCGCCGTTTCATCGCAGCCGCCGGAAACCGACGCAGCACATACTCACCATGGCTCCGAGCATGGCCCCCCGAGTTGCCAGAACGGGGTGAGGATGGTGAGAGTTCGGTGATAGCGGAGGTGTTGTCATGAAACTCTCATCGGAATCGCCCACTGTGAGGCCCATGCAGATCGCGCCCGAGCTGAGGGGCTCCCGGATCCTCGTCGTCGACGACGAGGCACACCTGGTGGAGATGCTCACGCTGAGCCTACGGTACGTCGGCTTCGAGGTGGCCTCGGCGACGACCGGCAGCCAGGCCCTCGGCGTGGCCGCGGAGTTCGGCCCGGACCTGGTGATCCTCGACGTGATGCTGCCCGATGCGGACGGCTTCGAGCTGCTGCCGCAGCTCCGGGCCGGCGGGGACGTCGGCGTGCTCTTCCTCACCGCGCGCGGCACCCTCGAAGACAAGCTCCGCGGGCTCACCCTCGGCGGGGACGACTACGTCACGAAGCCGTTCAGCCTGGAGGAGGTCATCACCCGGGTCGGCGTCGTGCTGCGCCGGCTGCGGCCCGCGCGCGAGCCCGCGGCCGTGGGCGACGGCTCGCTGCGGTACGCCGACCTGGTGCTCGACGAGGACGGCCACGAGGTGTGGCGGGGTTCGACCAGGTTGCACCTCTCGCCGACGGAGTTCGCCCTGCTCAGCTTCCTGCTGCGCAACGCGGGACGCGTGCTGTCCCGGGCCCAGATCATCGAGCACGTGTGGCACTACGACTTCAACGGGGACTCCAGCGTCGTCGACTCCTACATCCGCTACCTCCGCCGCAAGATCGACATCCACGACCCGCCGTTGATCGAGACCGTCCGGGGCATCGGCTACACGCTGCGGCTGCCGCGGGAACATCGATGAGCCGGTGGTCCCATGCGTCGCGGAACCTGTCCCTGCGGGCCCGGCTGGTGATCGGCGTCGTCGGTCTGCTGGCGGTGGGCCTGACCCTGGCCAACGTGGCGGCTGTGCGGCTGATCGGCACCTACCTGAACCAGCGGATCGACCAGCAGCTCAACATTCCTCAGCGAGGGAGCGCGGCACCCTTCGGTGCGGCGGGCACGACGGCACAGTTGTGCGGCCTTCTCGGCCAGGGTGACTTCGGGACCCAGCAGCTCCCGACCTCCTACGCGCTCGTCGTGACCGACCTCGACGGCACGATCCTGTGCCAGGTGCCTCACGCCCCGCAGGCCCTCGACCGGCCTGACGTGTCCGCCCTGGCCGGGCGGCTCGGTACGGCCGTCGCGAGCCAGGAACCGCTGACCGTGGCTGGCGTCGACCAGCACGCACCCTGGCGGGTCCGGGTCACCGCCACCTCCGGCGGCTACCTCGTGCTGGGCATCTCGCTGGCCGACTCCGTCGACACGCTCCGCCGCCTGCAACTGATCACCCTGCTGGTCTCGCTGGTCATCCTGCTGCTGGCCGGACTCGGCAGCTGGTACGTGGTCCGCTTCGCGCTGCGACCGCTGACCACCATCGAGCACACGGCCCGGGCCATCGCCGACGGTGACCTGTCCCAGCGCCTCGAGACCCCGCCGGCCAACACCGAGATCGGTCGGCTCACGCGGTCCCTCAACGTCATGCTCAGCCAGATCGAGCAGGGCTTCGACGACCGGATCGCCACCGAGGAGCGGCTGCGGCGGTTCATCGCCGACGCGAGCCACGAGCTGCGTACCCCGCTGGCCAGCATCCGCGGCCACGCCGAGATGTACCGGCAGGGGGTCGCGGCCACACCGCAGGACGTCACCGTGATCATGAGCCGGGTCGAGTCGGAGTCGATCCGGATGGGGGACCTGGTCAACGACCTGCTGCAGCTGGCTCAGCTGGACGACGCACCCCAGCTGGACCGGCGGCCCGTCGACCTGCTGGCCGTCGCCGCCGACACCGTCGCGGACGCGCGGGCCCGGGACCCCGGCAGGGCCGTCCGGCTGACCCAGCTGGAGGGGCCGGGGTGGGTCGACGCACCGCCGGTGGTGGTCGGGGACGAGGGCGGCCTCCGGCAGGTGCTCGGCAACGTCGTGGCCAACGTGCTCCGGCACACCCCGGACGGGACGCCGTACGAGATCGCTGTCGGGGTAGGCGAGGACGGCGTCCAGGCCCGGGTGGTCGACCACGGGCCGGGGCTGTCGCCCGACGCCGCGGCCAAGGTCTTCGAACGCTTCTACCGCCTCGACTACGGCCGTTCCCGCCACCAGGGCGGCGCCGGCCTGGGCCTGTCGATCGCGGCGGGTTTGATGGCCGCCCACGGCGGCACCCTCATCCACGCCGCGACGCCGGGGGGCGGCAGCACCTTCATCCTCGCGTTCCCGGTCGAGCCGGTGGAGCCGGTCGCACCGGTCCCACCGGTCGCACCCGGAGAGGCTCCGGGGGCGGTGGGCTCGGCCGGCTCAGCTCCTGGTGAGCAGTGAGCGCAGGAAGAACAGCAGGTTGGCGGGCCGCTCAGCCAGGCGGCGCATGAAGTAGCCGTACCAGTCGTCGCCGAAGGGCACGTACGTCCGGACGTGGACACCGTCGGCGACCAGCCGGGTCTGCTCCGCGTCCCGGATGCCGTACAGCATCTGGATCTCGAACTCGGCGTGGCCGCGGCCGGCCTCGGTGGCGTAGGCCTGGGCGGCCTCGACCATCCGGGGGTCGTGCGAGGCGACCATCGGGTAGCCGGCCCCGTCCATCAGCACCTTCAGGCAGCGCTGGTAGGACGCGTCGACGGCGTCACGACCCTGGAACGCGACCTCGGACGGCTCCTGGTAGGCGCCCTTGCAGAGCCGGATCCGCGAACCCGGGCCCGAGAGCTCGCGGCAGTCGGCCTCGGTGCGGTGCAGGTAGGCCTGCAGCACCGTGGCCAGGCTCGGGAACTCCCGACGCAGCTCGCGGACGATGGCCAGCGTCGAGTCGGTGGTCGTGTGGTCCTCGGCGTCGACGTTGACCCAGGCCCCGACCTCCTCCGCCGCGGCGCAGACGAGCCGCGCGTTGGTGAGGGCCAGCTCCTCACCGCCCGGCAGGGACTGCCCGAGGGCGGACAGCTTGATCGACACCTCGAGCGGCCGCACTCCGTCGTCGGCCCTCACGTCGAGCTTCCCGTACGCCCGCAGCAGCGACAGGTAGGCCTGGACCGTCTGCTCGGCCTCGTCGGGGTGGCTGATGTCCTCGCCGAGGTAGTCGACGGAGACGAAGCGTCCGGCCTGGACCAGCCGGGTGACCGCCTCGACGGCGGCCGTCTCTGCGGCCCCCGGCACGAAGCGGGCGACCAGCGTGCGGGTCAGCGTCGAGCCGCTGACGATCCGCTCCATCCGGTGCGAGCGGGCCGCGGCCAGCAGGGCGGGCCGCAGCGGATTGGTGAGGGTGAGGCTCATGTCGCTCAGCCCTGGTGGGGGTAGCGGTGGTCGCGGGCCGGGACGAAGGTCTCCTTGATCGTCCGGGTGGACGTCCAGCGGAGCAGGTTCTGCGCCGAGCCGGCCTTGTCGTTGGTGCCGGAGGCCCGGGCCCCGCCGAACGGCTGCTGTCCGACGACGGCACCGGTCGGCTTGTCGTTGACGTAGAAGTTGCCCGCGGCGAAGCGCAGGGCGGTGTCCGCCTGGGCGATGGCGTGCCGGTCGTCGGCGATGACCGCACCGGTCAGGCCGTAGGGCGAGCCCTGGTCGACCAGGGTCAGGATGTCGGCCCACGCCTCGGGCTGCGTGTCGTCGTAGACGTGCACCGACAGGATCGGCCCGAAGTACTCGGTCCGGAACGCCTCGTCGGCCGGGTCGTCGCCGAGCAGCACCGTTGGCGCGACGAAGAAGCCGACGCTGTCGTCGTAGGTGCCGCCCGCGGCGACGGTCAGGCTCGGGGTCGCCTTGGCGCGTTCGACGGCCGCGACCAGGCGGTCAAAGGCCCGCTGGTCGATGACCGCCCCGCCGAAGTGCGACAGGTCGCTCACGTCGCCGTAGCTGAGCTCGGACACCTTCGCCAGGAAGTCCTCGCCCATCTGTGCCCAGACCGAGGCCGGCACGAAGGCCCGGGACGCGGCCGAGCACTTCTGGCCCTGGTAGTCGAAGGCACCCCTGATCATCGCGGTGGTGAGCACCTCGGGGTCGGCGGAGGAGTGCGCGACGACGAAGTCCTTGCCGCCGGTCTCACCGACCAGCCGCGGGTAGGTGTGGTAGGTCGACAGGTTGTCGCCGACCTGCTTCCACAGGGTCTGGAAGGTCGCGGTCGAGCCGGTGAAGTGGATGCCGGCCAGCCGCGGGTCGTGCAGCGCGACGTCGGAGACGAGCGGGCCGTCGCCCAGGACCAGGTTGATCACGCCGGCCGGCAGCCCGGCGGCCTCGAGCAGCTGCATCGTCAGGTACGCGGCTGCGGCCTGGGTCGGGGAGGCCTTCCAGATCACCGTGTTGCCCATCAGCGCGGGCGCGGCGGGCAGGTTGCCGGCGATGGCGGTGAAGTTGAAGGGGGTGATCGCGTAGACGAAGCCCTCGAGCGGGCGGTACTCCACCCGGTTCCAGACGCCGGGGGAGGAGATCGGCTGGTCGGCGAGGATCTGCCGGCCGAAGGCGACGTTGAAGCGCCAGAAGTCGACCAGCTCGCACGGGGTGTCGATCTCGGCCTGGTACGCGGTCTTGGACTGGCCGAGCATGGTGGCCGCGGCGAGCCGCTCGCGCCACGGTCCGGACAGCAGGTCCGCAGCCCGCAGGAAGACGCTGGCGCGCTGCTCGTAGGGCAGCTCCCGCCAGGCCGGTGCCGCGGCCTGGGAGGCCTCGATCGCGTCGGCGACGTCGGCGGCTGTCGCCTCGCGGTAGCTCCCGATCACCCTGGCGTGTGCGTGCGGCTGCACCACCTCGTACATCGGACCGGCGGCGGTGCGGTGCTCCCCGCCGATGACCTGCCGGATGTCCAGCGGGTGGTTCGCCAGGCGGTCGAGCTCGACGATCAGCCGCTCGCGCTCAGGCGTTCCGGGAGCATAGGTGTGCACGGGCTCGTTGACCGGCTGGGGTACGAGGGTGATGGCGTCCAAGGCTGATCCTTCAGGGGCGGTTCCGACCAGGTGATACTCCTGAGTACATCGCCTGACGGGCTAGGTTGTCCTCGGCGAGGCGGACGAACTGAACCGTCGTTCGTTGTGGTGCTGGACAAACGGAAAGGCTGGGGTTCGATCGTGTCGGCTCCGACGTTGTCCCTGGACCAGGTGCTGGTCTCGCTCGGGTCGGCCGTGGTGTCGTTAGAGGTCGCGCCGGACGGCACGCCGCGGTCGATTCGGTCGGTCATGCTGTACGACGCCGAGGACCTGGCTGCGGCGGAGTCCGGGGCCGACGTGAGCGTGCTGGCCGGCGTCCCTGCTGACGCAGCGCGCTCGTGGGTTCATCAGCTGGCGGGGCGTGATGCGGCCGTACGGCCCGTGGCCCTGCTCAGCAAGGACGTCACCCCTGAGCTCTGCTCGACGGCAGCGAGCGCCGGTATCGCAGTCGTGGCGCTGCACCCCCGGGCGCGGGCCGAGACGGTGCTGTCGACGGTCCGCAACCTGGTCGCGGGCGCAGCCGCCCGCCCGCCGAACGAGGCGGCGCCGGGTGAGGCGTTCGTCGAGGAGTCAGACCTGTACGGGCTCGCGTCCCGCGTGGCCATGCTGACCGGGGGACTGGTGAGCATCGAGGACGACCAGGCTCGGCTGCTCGCGTACTCGGCCACCGACGGCTCGGCCGACGAGCTCCGAATGCTTTCCATCCTCGGCCGCGAAGGGCCGGCGGAGCACCTGCGCCGGCTGCGCGCGCTCGGCGTCTACGAGCGGGTCCGGCGGGGCTCGGCCGTGGTCGAGGTGCCGGCCGACGAGGCGCAGGGCTGGCGCCGCCGGCTGGTGGTGGGCATCCAGCCGCTCGGTGAGGGTCGCGCCCGGCCCGACGCCTCGTTGGGCACGGTATGGGTCCAGGAGGGCCGCCGGCTCCTGGACCCCGACAGCGAGTCGGTCCTGCGCGGCGCGGCGGCCATCGCGGCGCGGATGATCTTCCGGGCCCGCAGCGCACCCAGCCACGAGGCGTTGCAGATCCAGCGGCTGCTCGGTATCCGCGGCGGCGGCGTCGACATCCCTTCCCTGGTGTCGGCTCTCGCGCTGCCCGCCACGGGCGCCTCCGCCGTGGTCGGGATCGCCGCGCTGGAAGCGAGCCGGATGGTGCCGCAGACCACCGAGGTCGCGGCCGCGCTGCGGCTGCTGGCCGGCGCGTACGTCCGGGAGTCGCTGGTGACCGCGACCGACGACCGGCTGTACGTGCTGGTCCCCCGGGCCCGCCCGACCGGTCTGTCCACCTGGGTCGGGGGCATGCTGGACCGGCTGGGTGGCCGCTTCGGACTGGAGCTGCGGGCCGCCGTCGCCGCACCGGTACCCAGCCTCGACGAGGTGGCGGCCGCCCGCAGCGAGGTCGACCGGGTGCTGGACCGACCCGCGGGCGCCGAGCGGGTGACCTCGTTGACGCGCTCGCGGACGCCGGTGCTGCTGGGGGAGATCGCCGACCTGGTCTGCGCGCACGCCGAGCTCAGCGACCCCCGACTGCAGCAGCTGGTCGACTACGACGACGAGCACGCCGCGTCGATGGTCGACACCCTGGAGCAGTACCTGC
Source organism: uncultured Friedmanniella sp. (assembly GCF_964244285.1). Lineage (NCBI taxonomy): Bacteria > Bacillati > Actinomycetota > Actinomycetes > Propionibacteriales > Nocardioidaceae > Friedmanniella > uncultured Friedmanniella sp. The sequence goes on along the minus strand of NZ_CAXTHT010000004.1, from coordinate 185,129 downwards.
GCCGCTTCGGCGACGTCCGCGCGGCGGCCGGCGATCTGCACGTGCACCCCAACACGCTCCGCTACCGCGTCCGGCGCGCCGAGGAGATCCTCGGCATGAGCCTGGACGACTCCGACGCCCGGCTGCTGCTGCAGATCCAACTGCTCTCCCGCGGCGTCACGAGAACGCCCCGATGACCGCCGGCGTCCGCTCCGCGCGGGACAGCGCCCGGACGGCGGCGACCGGTCCGTGGCGCTGCGCGGCCAACAGGGCGAGCAGCGCCAGCGCGGGCTGGACGACGTCGTCGTCGAAAGCGGGTGTGGGCCGATCCACACTGGCCGCGAGGTCGTCGGCGTGCACGACGACCTCCATCAGCCGCACGACGAGGAAGTCGTCGGTGGCCACCCAGCAGTCCTGCCAGGGGACGTAGGTGAGCGGGCCGGCCGACTCGAGCGCCGTCGGCAGCCCGGCGAGAGCGGCGGCCAGGAGGGCGGCGGAGTGGGCGGGTCCGCCGGCCGCCATGGCGTTGAAGTCGTCGCGGATAGAGGTGTTCTCCGCGGCGTCGACGGCTGCGGGGAACCAGTCGGTCCGCTGGTAGAGCTCGGCCAGCGAGACGACGGCCGCCTCCGCCGGCGGTGCGGGGATGCCGAGGAACTCGAGCGCACACTCGGGCTGGCTCACCAGGTGCCGGGTGAGTCCGCCGACGGTCATGCCCGGCAGCACCGACTCGTGCTGCCACGCCTGCGCGACCTCGGCAGAGGTGACGAGCGGCGCAAGACGGTCGGCGGCTCGGACGAGCGAGCTGCGGTCGAGGGTTCCGGCGAAGGTCAGCGACATGCCACCGACCCTAGGCAACGCCACTGACAGAAATCCGGGATCGGCGACCGGGTGGGTGGCCTTCGGTGACGTCAGTGTGGTGAAGTCGGGCGTGGTCACCGGGATCGTGAAGTTCTATCGGGCTGAGCAAGGCTGGGGAGCGATCGCCGTCGACGGGCTGCCCGGCCCGGGTGACGTGTGGGTGCACTTCTCCGCCATCGAGGGTGACGGCTATCGCCAGCTGGCGGCGGGAGACGTGGTGGAGCTCGAGTTCGAGACCGCCCGGCAGGACAGCTTCCGCTTCCGGGCCACCCGGGTGTGGCGGCTCGGTCCCGGACCGGCGCCGACGTTGCGGCGCCGGGGGTCGGAGGTACGGATCGAGCCCGACGGCACGCCGGACACCCCGCTGACCAGGCCTCTCGGGTCTCACCGGCCTCAGGACGACGCCTGACGAACGCCGTTCGTCGCTTGCCAGACGCGCCCCTGGCGGGCGTACTCGGTGCCGGCGCTGACGCGGTCGGCGGCCTCCGTGCCCAGCTCTCGCTTGGTGATCCACAGGCCGAGATCGACCCCGGAGAACAGCGCCCCGGCGGTGATCCGGTCGCCGTCGTCGACGACCCGCTCGTCGATGACCTCGCCGACGAGCGGGCGGAACTCCTCGAAGCAGGCCCGGTTGGTGGTCGCAGGTCGCCCCTGCAGCAGACCGGCGGTGGCCAGCAGCATCCCGCCGCTGCAGACCGAGGCGAGCCAGCGGACCGAGGGAGCCAGCTCCACGAGCCGGTGCGGGAGCTCGCCCCGCTGCGCCTCCCCCCAGGCCCCGGCCGGCGCGCGGTTGAGCCAGCCCCCGCCGGGCACCACCAGGCCGTCTCCACCCTCGAGCGGCCGCGGGACGCTCAGCTCCACCCCCCGCATCGACGTGACCCGGCCCGGGGACAGCGCGGCCAGGTGGACGTCGAAGCCGGCGCTGGACAAGATCTCGAACGGCCCGAACACGTCGATCTCGTCGAAACCGTCGAACACGATGATGGCGATGGTGCTGGTCACCCCCGACAGCCAACCAGCCCGGGCGGCCGCGCGCCTGGAATAACGTTCCTGCGGGAACATCTTCCGACGCTCAGCCCTCGACCTGCTCGAGCACCTCGGCCGCACGCTCGGGGCTGCCCTCGGCCAGGCCGCGGTCGATCGCCCCGCGGGACACCAGCCACATCACCAGGCCCGCGACGAGCACGGCGCCTTCGGTGACGGTCAGCGCCCAGATGATGCCGGGGAGGCCGAACAGGAGGTTCCCGAGCAGCACGATCGGGATGAACAGCACGCCCTGGGTCACCGACATCACGGTCGCGGCCAGCGCCCGTCCGGTCGCCTGGAACAGCGAGGTCAGCAGGCCGGTGAAGCCGTTCGCGACCATCGCCACCAGCTGGGCGGTGATGATGGTGACGCCGAGGCCGAGGACGGATCGGTCCGCCACGAACGCGGTGAACAGCTGCTCGCGGAACAGGAACGCCGTCACCGCGAAGAGCAGCGAGATGCCGCCGACCGTGAGTGCGGAGGTGCGCAGGGTCGAGCCCAGGCGTTTCCGGTCGCCCTTGCCGTAGGAGTAGGCGAGCAGGGGGAGGACGCCGAGCGTGACGCCCATGACCAGGAACTCGGGCACCTGGGCGATGCGGACCGCGACGCCCATGGCCGCGAGCGGGCCGTCGCCGTAGGCCCCGGCGAGGTTGTTGAGCACCAGCGAGGTGACGATCAGGAACGCCGACTGCAGCAGCGTGCTGACGCCGACGGCGAGGACGGGCTTGACCACGGTGGGCGAGAGCGTGAACCATCGCGGCGCCAGGCTGAGGTGCTCGCTGTGCCGCGCCAGCCAGATGGCGAAGTAGGCGATCACCACGAGGTTGGCCAGGCCCACCGCGAGCGCCGCGCCAGCGACGCCCCAGCCCAGCACGAGGATGAACACGACGTCGAACACCAGGTTCGCGACCGTGGAAGCGATCAGCCCGACCATGACCTGACGGGCGGCGCCCTCGGCCCGGACCAGCTGCTCGAGGCAGAAGGCCGCGGCCAGCACCGGGACGAAGGCGAGGGTGACGGCGACGAAGGACGTCGTGGCGTGGAAGGACCTGGCGTCCGCGCCGAGCAGCCGCACGAGTGGGTGCAGCAGCAGCAGCCCCGCACCGCCGAGCACGGCTCCGACGATGATCGAGCCCCAGAAGGCGAAGGACGAGACACCCCTGATCTCCGCAGCCTGAGCGGGCTCGCGCTCCGCAGCGCCGAAGAGACGCGCGATCAGCGCCCCACCGCCGGTGCCGAACACGTCGCCGACCGCCATCACCAGACCGAGCAGCGGGGAGCCGAGGGTGACGGCGGCCAGCAGGGCGGTGTCGTGGAGCGAGCCGATGAAGCCGGCGTTGATGACGTTGTAGACCGCACTGACGATCATGGCCGCGGCCATCGGCACGCACAGGTGCACGAGGGCGCGGACGATCGGCGCGGACGAGAGGTACCAGCGGTTGCTGCCGACGGCGTCGGCCCCCGCGGCGGATCCGGAGGTGGTCGTGGTGGACATGGCGTCCTTCCTGGGGCAGGTCTGGGCGCGCACGGGCGGTCGCCGGTGCGGCGTGGGTGGTGTGGGCGGTGGAGCTGGGGCAGGCGGCCGTGGGCCGCGGGTGATCCCTACCGGGTCGGCTGGGGCAGCACGGCGGTGATCTTGGAGAGCAGGGCCTGGAGGGAGTCCCGCTCGGCCTGGTCCAACGGGGCGAGGATCGTCTCGTTGACCGCGGCCATCGCCGTGTCGAAACCGGCGATGAGCTCGGCGCCCACCGAGGTGGCATAGACGCGCTTGCGGCGCTCGTCACCGTTCTCGGTCCGGCGCTCGACCAGGCCGCGACGTTCGAGCCCCTGCACGAGGCTCGAGACGCTCGCCGCGCTGGTCCGGGTCAGCGCAGCGATGTCCCGCTGGATCGAGCCGGGGTTCTGTGCCAGGTAGCCCAGCACGAAAGCCTGCTCGTGGCTGAGCTCGCGCTCCCGGATCCAGTCCTCTCCGGCCTTGCGCTGTGCCCAGCCGATCCAACGCACCAGGTCGAGGCTGCTGCTCCAGGGGATCTCCGACTCGGCCACGATCAGCAATCTAACAGTTAGAGACCTAACAGTCAACCTTCGAAGTAAATGGAAGTCTGAGATTCAGTTGAACGCTCAACTATACCGCGCTAGGCTAGGCCGTGAGCGACATCCAGCCCAGCGGGCTCCACCACGTCACCGCCATCACCACCGATCCCCAGGCCAACGTCGACTTCTACACCGGCCGGCTCGGCCTGCGGCTGGTGAAGCAGACAGTGAACTTCGACGCCCCCGACGCGTACCACCTGTACTACGGGGACACCGCCGGGACGCCCTCGAGCCTGATCACGTTCTTCGCCTGGCCGGGCGCGCCGCGCGGGCGCCACGGCGCCGGGATGATGACCTCGACCGCCTTCAGCATCCCGCCGGGCTCGCTCGGGTGGTGGCACGAACGCCTGCAGACCGCGGGTGTCGACGTCGACGAGCCGCAGGAACGTGGCGCGGAGGACGTGCTGACCTTCCGCGACCCCAACGGGATGGTCATCGACCTGGTCGCCAGCGAGGGGGACACCCGTTCCGGCTGGGACGGTGTGGCCGACATCCCGTCCGAGCACGCGGTGCGCGGCCTGTACGCCGCGACCCTCTCGGAGCAGCAGCTCGACCCCTCCGCCGCCATGCTCGTGGACCTGCTGGGGATGACCGTGCAGACCGACGAGGGCGGCCGGACCCGCTTCGCGATGGAGGCCGGGGCGCCCGGCAGCCTCGTCGACGTGCAGGCCGGGGTGAAGGAGCGGGGTCGGCAGTCCGCCGGCACCGTGCACCACGTGGCGTTCCGCGCCCCCGACCTGGACACGATGACCCGCTGGCAGTCCGAGCTGCTCGAGCGGGGCGTCCGGGTCACCGAGATCCTGGACCGTCAGTACTTCAAGTCCATCTACTTCCGCGAGCCCGGCGGCGTCTTGTTCGAGATCGCGACCGACCAGCCCGGATTCGCCACCGACGAGCCGTTGCTCGAGCTGGGACGCCACCTCAAGCTGCCGCCGTGGCTCGAGCCGAACCGGGCCCAGATCCAGGCGAGCCTGCCGGCTCTGCACCTGCCGCCGCAGCCGGCCGAGCCCGCATGAGCGGCGACCTCCCAGCGACGCTCGAGCGGCCGCACGTCTTCGTCCCGGCCGAACCGGGCGCGGCCGGGCCGCCCCTGCTGCTGCTGCACGGCACGGGCGGCAGCGAGCACGACCTCGTGCCCCTGCGGAACCTACTCTCACCGGGGGCGGCGGTGCTGTCCCCGCGCGGCATGGTCCTCGAGGGCGGGATGTCCCGGTTCTTCCGGCGCCTCGCCGAGGGCGTCTTCGACGAGGACGACCTGAGCCGGCGGGCCGACGAGCTGGCGGACTTCGTGACGGCCGCCTCCTCGGCCTACAGCATCGCGACGGGCACCCTGGTCGCCGTCGGCTTCTCGAACGGGTCGAACATCGCGTCGGCGATGCTGCTGGGCCACCCCCGGCTGCTACGGGGCGCGCTGCTGGTCGCGGCCATGGTGCCCTACGCCTCGCCCCCGACCGTCGACCTGTCCGGGGTCGACGTGCTGGTGTCCAACGGCGAGCGCGACCCGATGATCCCGGCGTCGATGACCGCCGAGCTGGGGCGCCAGCTGCGCGAGCGGGGCGCTCACGTCACCGATCTGCCCCACGGCGGCGGACACCAGCTGGACCCGGGGTCCCTGCGGCGCGCGGCGAAGCTGCTGGGCTCCCTGGCCAGGCCCTAGATCCTGGTCCGCCCTGGGGGATCGCGCTCGCCCACCGTCAAGGGCTCAGGCGGTGGGGGACAGCCCGGCCTCGGCGGACCGGGCCGGAGCGCCCTCGTAGCCGATCGCGGCCCGGTAGGCGCGCTTCTTGAAGGTGAAGGCGACGATCCCGCCCACCACCGTCAGGGCCAGGATGATGATCGCGAAGTACTGCAGCAGGGGGCTGGTGCCCTCGGGGTCGAAGACCTCCTGGCGGGGCCAGGCGAGGTTGACGGCCATCGCCACGCCCCAGACCACGGCGAGGCCGTTCACCAGCAGCCCCCAGCGCCCCAGGCTGAAGACCGGCCTTCCCGTCTCGTCGTCCTGGGGGCCGAGCTCGGCGGGCCAGCCCTTGATCCGGCGGTAGAGCATCGGGCCGGTGACACAGAGGTAGGCCAGGTAGAGCAGCACGATGCAGGTGCTGGTCAGGGCCGTGAAGACACCGGCGTGACCGAGGTTGATCAGCAGCAGGGCTGCGGCCCCGACGCCGACCAGGACCGCGGCGTTCACCGTGGCGCCCCGCCTGGAGACCGTGCGCAGGTGCCGCGAGAAGGGCAGCACCTCGTCACGGGACATCGAGTAGATCATCCGCGTGGTCGCGGTCTGGATGGCGAGGGTGCACACGGAGGCGGCCAGGACCACGTCGACGAGGAAGACCCGGCCCCACACGTCACCGAGCCGGCTGGTCACCACGTACGCCAAGCCGCCACTGGAGAGGTCGTCGCCGAGCGAGGGGCTGGCCATCAGCGCGCTGATCAGGATCAGGCCGCCGCCGATCCCGGAGAAGACGAGCGCCCGGAGAATCGTCCGGCGCGTGGTGCGCCGCGGGTTGTGCGTCTCCTCGGCCAGCTCGCCGGCGGAGTCGAAGCCGACGAGGACGTACCCGGCCATCAGGCCGGCGGCGAGCAGCGAGCCGAAGCTGGTGACGCCGCTGGTGTCGAGCACGATGCCGGGCCCGCGGACCGAGGTGGAGAAAAAGGCGACGATCAGCAACGCGACCCCGATCAGCTCGGCGGTCACCCCGACAGCGTTCACGACCGCCATCACCCGGACCGCCACGGAGTTGATCAAGGTCGTGATGATCAGGACCACGAGTCCGAGCAGGATGGCGTTCGTGGCTCCGGTGAGGGTGGCGATCGACGGGTCGCCCCCGACCACCTGGAAGCCGCTCCAGATCGCCGGAAGCACCGCCTGCATGGCGATCGCGGCGGCGGCCACCGTGACGATCTGGGCGATGATCATGGTCCAGCCGGCGAACCAGCCCACGATGTGGCCGCCCAGCCGACGGGCCCACTGGTAGATCGCGCCGGACAGCGGGTAGCGGGCGGCCAGCTCGGCGAAGCACAGCGCCACCATCAGCTGACCGACGAACACGGCCGGCCAGGTCCAGAACATGAACGGACCGGCGAAGCTGAAGCCGAAGCCGAAGAGCTGGAAGACGGTCGTCAGGATCGAGACGAACGAGAACCCGGCCGCGAACGAGGCGTAGCTGCCGATCGAGCGGTGCAGCTCCTGCGGGTAGCCGAACTCGCTGAGCTCTGAGGCGAGCGATGGCCCGCCGTCGACCGGGGGTGCGGTTCCTTCGGCAACAGCCATCGCGGTCTCCCTGCTCTCGACGCCCCGGAGCGGGCCGGCTCTGCGCGCCGTCGGAGCTCCGGGCAGGCCTGCGCTCGCAGACCGGTACCAGTCCAGCAGCGGAGGGTTACGACGCCGGCTGAGCCGTGTTACGTCGGACGTCAGGAACTGCCCTCTCGGTTACGCCCGGGTGACCGAGACCTCTCAGCGCAGCAGCCTCGCGGAGGCTCTCGCGTGAGGGGCCGCCCCACGTATGGCCACTGGTCCGGGTGCTGCCTATCCTCGTAATCGCCACGAGGGCACGACCGACGAGGGTGGCCGTACCGGTCCAGGACAAGACGGCCTCGGAAGGTTCGCCATGACTCACGAGCCCCACTCCCACAGTGACGCCTTCGCCTCCCGCGAGGGCAGGTGGGCGCAGGAGGCGGAGGAACGGATCTCGCTCTTCCGCCACGACGAGGAGATCGAGCGCGGCCTGGCCTTCGGGCTGCAGGGGTCGCCGACCCTGGTGGACAAGACCATCCCGACCTTCTCCCGGGGCGAGCTGCCGCACTTCGCGGGTGAGCGGGGCACCTTCCTCAACGCCCCGTACCTCGAGGACGTCAACCAGGTCGAGGACGCCGAGGTCGCCATCTTCGGCGCGCCCCTGGACGCCGGGACGACCTACCGGCCGGGGACGCGCTTCGGACCGCAGGGGATCCGGCGCTCGACGGGGCTCTTCGGCACCTACTGCTACGAGCTCGGCGTCGACCTGCGCGAGCAGCTGAACATGGTCGACATCGGCGACATCTTCACCATTCCTGGCAACCTCGAGAAGTCCTTCGACCAGATCAGCCAGGCGATGTCGCACGTGGCCGGCAAGGGTGTCTTCCCCGTCATCCTCGGCGGCGACCACTCCATCGGCTACCCGACCATCCGCGGCCTCTCCCCGCACGTGGACGGCAACATCGGGATCATCCACTTCGACCGTCACGTCGACACCTCCGAGACCGACCTCGACGAGCGGATGCACACCACACCCTGGTTCCACGCGACCAACCTGAAGAACGCCCCGGCCACCAACCTCGTCCAGGTCGGGATCGGGGGCTGGCAGAGCCCGCGCGCCGGGGTCAAGGTCGGCCGGGAGCGCGGCACCACCGTGATCACCGTCGGCGACGTCGAGCGGGTCGGGATCGAGAAGGTCGTCGAGACCGCGCTCGAGGTGGCCTGGAAGGACGCGAAGGCGGTCTACATGTCCTTCGACATCGACGTGATCGACGCCGGCTTCGTCCCCGGGACCGGCTGGCCGGAGCCGGGCGGCCTGCTGCCGCGGGAGGCGCTGAACATGGTGCGGATGATCGCCAACGAGGGCATCAGCGGACTGGAGATCGTCGAGTGCTCCCCGCCGTACGACTGGGCGGAGCAGACCGCGCTGCTGAGCTCCCGGATCGTGCTCGACACCCTCGGCTCCCTGGTCCGCGCCGGCCACCTCGGCACGAAGGCCGCCGTCCGCGACCGCCACGCCTGGGGTCCCCGCCCGGAGTCCGCTGGCTGAGGCTGAAGCCCGAGCCCGGCGCTCAGCGGCGGCGGTAGGCGGTGGGGGAACAGCCGGTGGCGCGGGCGAAGCGGGTGGAGAAGTACAGCGGGTCGGGGTAGCCGACGGCACGCGCCACCGCGGCGACGGGCTGGGCCGAGAGCTCGAGCAGCTGGCGGGCCGCGGCCATCCGCTGCTGCTCGACGAAGTGCATCGGGGCGACGCCCAGCTGCGTCCGGAACAGGTGCGTCAGGCGCGAGGACGAGACGCCGCCGAGGCGGGCCAGCGCAGTGACGTCCCAGGGTTCGGCCAGCCGGGCGACCACCTGCTCGACCACCCTCAGCACCCGCTCGTCGAGCTCGGAGTGGTCGGGACGCTGGGTGGCCGCCCAGAGCAGGGCGGTCTCGAGGGCGTTGACACCGAACAGCTCCGCGTGCGTCAGCCCGCTGCGGCTCACCGCAACGGTCCGGGTCAGGGCCTCCTCGATCCGGCGCCGCACCTCACCGTGCGGCCGCAGCCGGCGGACCCCGGGCCGGACCTCGGGCCAGTCCAGCAGCGGCAGCCAGTCCGTCCGCGGGTGGAAGTGGACGAACTGCAGCTGCCAGAGCCCGCGTCCCCGTTCGGTGCCGTAATCGTGCAGGACCCCCGGCCGGACCAGGACGAGGTCGCCCGGCTGGGCCACCAGGTCGGGTGCACCGGGGGAGCCGAAGCGGCCCTGGCCGTCGACGGTGTGCACGAGCAGCCAGTCGGTGGTGCCGCGGCTGCGCCACGTCGTGTAGTCAGGACCTTCGGTGAAGGTCCCGGCCTGCAGCAGCGACACCAGAGGAACGAAGGACTCGCTGGGGCGCACAGCTGATAATCCCATGCGCACGAGCGTGAAGACGATGGTGGGGCAGGCGAATCGTGGGCAGACTTAGAGTCATGACGACGATCCTCACCGAGTCCACGCTCACCCCTGGCGCCGACGGCACGGACCGCTACGAGGCCGACGGGGTCGTGCTGCTGCGCCAAGTGATCAGCCCGGCCGAGGCGGCCGCCATCGGGGCGGAGTTCCTGCGGCGGGTGGAGGGCGACCCCGACCCGGAGAGCGTCGACGTCCTGCCCGAGGACGACGTCCTGCGCCGGTACCCGCGTTCGGTGCACCCGCACCGCCACCCCGAGCGGGAGGACGGCCGGATCGCCCGCCGGCTGATGACCGACCCGCGCATCATCGGCGTGGTGGAGTCCCTGATCGGCCCCGCGTACGCGGCCCAGTCGATGTTCTACTTCAAGCCTCCGACCGCCCGCGGCCAGGCGCTGCACCAGGACAACCTGTTCCTGCAGTCCCACCCCGAGACCTGCCTCGCGGCCTGGATCGCGATCGACGACTGTGACGCCGAGAACGGCGGCCTGATGGTGATCCCGGGCTCTCACCGGGTGCCGATCCTCTGTGCCGAGGTGGAGGCCGACCCGGACGAGTCCTTCACCGACAAGACCATCGGCGTCCCCGAGGACGCCGGTCGTGTCCAGACCGAGATGCGGTCCGGCGACGTCCTGTTCTTCCACGGCAGCCTGGTGCACGGCTCGCTGCCCAACAGCAGCGCCCACCGCTTCCGGCGGTCACTGATCTTCCACTACGTGCCGCAGAACAGCGTCGAGGTGTCCCGCTTCTACCAGCCGCTGGTGGCCCCGGATGGCCGGGAGGTCTGGATCGACGAGTCCCCCGAGGGCGGTCCCTGCGGCTCGTCCTGGACGTCCGAGGGCCCGTAGGGAAGCCGGACGCCTGGCTCAGCCGACCGCCTGCGACCGGAAGGTAGTGGGACTCGAGCCGACCCGTTCCCGGAAGAGACGCGAGAAGTACGCCGGGTCGTCGTAGCCGACCTGGTGGCTGACGGCCGCCACCGACAGGTCCGTGGCCGCCAGCAGGTCGCAGGCCCGGGCGACCCGGGTCCGCAGCACCAGCTCGTGCACGGACAGCGAGGTCGCCGCCGACACCTCGGCCCGGAGCTGCTCGGCCGTCAGCCCGAGGGCCCGGGCCCGCTCGGCCACCGAAGCCGGGGCACAGGCGGTGGCCACCACCGCCTCCGCCACCGACTCCCTCACGCTGACGTCGGAGCCGGACGGTGGGGTGCTCGCGGCGGCGAGCCCCACCAGCGTGTGGATCAGCGTGGCCGCGAGCAGCTCCGCACGGCGTCCCGGGAACCGGGTGCAGTCCCGCAGGGTGGCAAAGACGGGGGCGACGTCACCCGCCAGCTGCGGACCCGCCGGGCGGACCGGCTGGTCGCGCCGCCAGGCCCCCGCCGACTCGTAACCGCGCACCGCCGTGCCCTCGAACAGCACCCACTGCTCGACCCAGCCCGCCGGCGACGGGTCGTAGGCGTGCTCGACCCCGGGGAAGAGCCAGATCACGGCCGGGGCCACCACCTCCACGGCGCCGGCGTACGGGGCGCCGACGTACCGGCCGCGCCCGCTGCTGAGGAAGACCAGCGCATGCGTCGACAGCCGGCGCGGGACCATCGCCGGCCGGCTGCCCTGGACGCCAGCGCCTCGGCAGCACAGGCCGCTCTCGGCGAGGACCGGCGTGCGCGGCAGGTAGCGCGACCACGCCGACCCGTCGCCCCGTGCGTCCACCTGGCGTCCTCCTTCGGCTCGGAAAGTCCTGGCCGCAGAAGATGATCCTCCCTTCCGCGGCTGCACCACCAAGCACAGCATGGTGTTCCATGATCACGTCCAACGGCTACGTCCTCGAGGAAAGTCCACAGCGTCTCGGAGAGCTGGTCGCGACCCCCGACGTCGAGCGGCGGGACCACGCGGCGCTGTGGCGGCGCCTGCAGCAGCAGGGCTACCTCTACCTGCCCGGCCTGCTGGACGCCGCGACCAGCCGGGACTTCCGCACCTACTACTTCGAGGCGCTGCGCGGCAGCGGCCTGTGGGACGAGCGGGTCCCGGCGTCGGCGGCCCGTGACAGCGGCGGCCCGGCGGACCAGGCGTTGCTGCGGCACCAGCTGTTCCGGACGGTGATCCCCTCGGCCGAGTACGAGGGCTTCTGCCGCCAGCCCGCCCTCCAGGGCTGGTTCCGGTGGTTCCTCGACGACGACGTCCACCTGCACCGACGGAAGATCCTGCGCCACACCCGACCCGGCGAGCAGGGCGTCGGCACGGCGACACAGGCCCACTACGACCTCGTCTACCTGCGGGAGGGGACCGACCGGCTGCTCTCGGCGTGGATTCCGCTGGGCGACTGCCCGGTCGAGCTCGGCGGTCTGACCTACCTCGAGGGCAGCCACACCCGGGTGATGGCCGAGGAGGCGGCCGGCGTCCACCACCGCGCAGCCTGGATCACCGCCGACCTGCCGGCCCTGGCGGCGGCGCACCGGTCCCGGTGGCTGCTGGCCGACTACGCCGCCGGGGACGTCGTGGTGCACTCCGCCCACCTCATCCACGCCGCGACGGACAACGCGTCGACCGACGGCGCGATGCGGCTCTCCACCGACATCCGCTACCAGCGGGCGAGCGACCCGATCGACTGGCGCTGGCAGGACCACTGGCGGCCGGACGACGGACTGTGACCCTCCCGTCCGGCCGACCGGTGCAGGCCTCAGCCGCGAGGACGCAACGGCTGGTCCAGCGGGACGTCGCCGGCACTGCAGTGCGACGTCGGGCTGTGCACGACGTGGGCCAGCCGCAGCTCGACCGCGGTGTCCTCGACCGCACTCGGTCGCAGGTCCGCCGAGGGCTGCCAGTCGAACTGGTCGTGCCGGGGTCGCCGCGCCGCGTGCTCGCGCAGGGCGACCGGCATCAGCCGCATCCGGGCGTCGACCCAGGGGCGGTCCCACGGGCCCTCGGTCAGGATCTGCTCGGCCGGGCGGAACTCGTAGTAGATGGTGCGACGCAGCGGGTTGTCCTGGACGGGCTCGGAGCCGTGGACCACCATCACGTCGTGGACCAGCACGTCTCCCGGCTCGAGCTCGACCTGGACCGCGCCCGGCGGGCTCCAGCCGTACTCGTCGCGGACGAGGCAGACGTCGTTGCGGGTGGTCTGGGACCCCGGCACGACGCGCAGGGCCCCCTCACCCGCTCGCGAGGAGTCCAGGTAGACGTCGATGTTGATGATCCGGTGCCGGCGGGGGTGGACGGCGTCCTGGTGCCAGGGGATCGGCGCGCCGTCGCCCTCGTTCTTGAACACCAGCGACTCATACGTCGGGACGAAGTCGGGCCCGCACAGCGACTCGGCGATGCCGAGGACCTCCGGAGCCCCGAGCAGCGCGAGCGAGGCCGCCTCGCCCTTGTTGTGCAGGTAGTCGACGCGGAACATGACCTGCCCGCTCGGGCGGGAGGCGAACTTGTAGTCCTCCAGGGTCGGGTCACCCTCAGGCAGGGCGAGGCCGCCGGCGATCCACGCCGACGCGGCCTCCTGGAGGTCGGCGAGCAGGTCCGCCGGCACCCGGCCGGGCAGCACCAGGTAGCCGTGGGCGTCGAAGAACTCCACCTGGTCGGGGGTCAGGTGGTGGGTGGTCAGGTGGGCGGGGCTGGGCGCCGGGGCGAGGGACATGCGCGGTTCCTCCGGGATGGGGTGCGGACCCTGCCCACGCTAGGCGGCGGGACCCGGTCGACGCCTCTCGTGAACTCCCCCGAACCTCCCGGATCCTCCGGTGCCTGACCCGCTGGGCCTGGACGCGGAGACCTTCGGACTCGCGTGCTGGAGCGGTCGGGCCCACCCCATGGTGCGGGCCCACCGACACGACGACGTCGAGCTCAACGTCGTGGTGTCGGGAAGGCTGGACTACCTCTTCGGCGCGCAGCGGGTGAGCATCCCGGCCGGGGCCACGAGCGTCTTCTGGGCCGCGCTGCCGCACCAGCTGCTGGCGACGGCGGCCGGCTCGAGCGCCTGCTGGCTCACCGTGCCGCTCGACGTCGTGCTGCGCTGGCAGCTGCCCGGGCCCGCGGTGGCGGAGCTGCTGGGCGGGACGCCACTGGTCACCACGACCCCGGGCGGGAGGGGTGCGCCCGAGGTGGGCGGGACCGACCCCGGGCGGCGCTTCGAGGGCTGGGCGCTGGACCTTGCTGACCCCGACCCGGCGCTGGCCGGGATCGCCCTGCTCGAGATGGAGGCCTACCTGCGCCGGGTGCTGCGGAAAGCGCAGCGGGCGAGCACCAGCGGCCCGGCGACCTCGGTCGGCCACGCGACCGCGATGGCGACCTACGTCGCGGCCCACTTCCGCGAACCCCTGACCGTGGACGAGGTCGCGGCGAGCGTCCACGTCACCCCGCACCACGCCATGCAGGTCTTCCGCGGAGCGGTCGGGACCACGATCGGGGCCTACCTCACCCAGTGCCGGCTGGCCGAGGCGCAGCGGCTGCTGATCACCACCGCGCTGACCGTCGAGGCGATCGCGCACGCCGCCGGCTTCGGCTCGTCCAGCCGGCTCTACGCCGCGTGCGCCGACCTCGGCCTGCCGCCCCCCGCCCGCTACCGCCGGCAGCAGCGCCAGGCCGCCGGCGGCAGTCCTGCGGCACCCGGTCCCTAGGCTGCCTGCGTGAGTGGTGGTGAACCGCCAACGGTCGTCGGGACCCCTGCGGTCGGTCCGTGGCGGAACGCCGTGATGGCCGCCTTCGCCCTGGGTGGCGTGGCGGTGTCGACCTGGGGACCGCGGCTGCCGCAGCTGCGCGCTGACCTCGGCGTCGACAACGCGGCGATCGGGCTGGTGCTGGCCGGGGTGACGGTCGGTTCGGTCAGCGGTCTCGGGCTGGCCTCGGCCCTGCTGTCCTGGCTGGGTCCCCGGCGCGGCATCGGCGCCATGCTCTGGCTGGTCGCCGTCGGCATCGGGGTCATCGGGTCCGGCGCCGGCCTCGCCCACTCGGTGGCGCTGACCACGGCCGGGTTCATCGTGGTGGGCTTCGGGATCGGGGCGGTCGACGTGATGATCAACGTCGAGGGTGCTGCGGTGGAGCGTGCGGCGGAGAAGACCTGGATGCCCTTGATGCACGCCGCCTGGTCGGCCGGTGCGGTCGCCGGCGCCGGCATCGGGGCCTGCTGCGCCGCGCTCGGGATCGCCCTGGAGTGGCAGTTCCTCGGCGAGACGGTCCTGGTCGCGGCCGCCGGGACGGTTGCCGTCCGGTTCCTGCCGGTCGGGCTGCCCGACGCTGACGCCGTCGCCGAGCGGCCGCCGATCCGGGGGCGGATCAGCGGCTGGCTGCGTGGCTGGACCGACGCTCGGCTGCTGCTGATCGGCCTCGTCATGCTCGGGGTTGAGCTGGGGGAGGGGACGGCCAACAGCTGGCTGTCGCTGGCGGTCCGGGACGGCCACCACCGGACCGACGCCGTGGCGGCCGGGTTCCTGGTGGTGTTCGCAGCCAGCGAGACGATCGCCCGGGTCGCCGGCGGCCCCCTGGTGGACCGCGTCGGCCGGGTCCGGGCGGTCCAGGTCACAGCCGCGCTCGGGGTGACCGGACTGCTGCTCTTCATCCTCACCGGCCCGTTCTGGCTGATCCTGCTGGGCACCGTGCTGTGGGCCGTCGGCGTCTCCATGGGCTTCCCGCTGGGCATGTCCGCCGCCGCCGACAGCGGGCCCAACCCGGCCGCCCGGGTCAGCGTCGTCGCTTCCATCGGTTACCTCGCGAACCTGGGCGGGCCACCCGCCATCGGCTTCCTGTCCCGTTCCACCCGCCTGCTCGACGCTCTGTGGCTGGTGGTCGCCCTCCTCGTGGTCGGCTTCGTCGCCGCCCGCGCACTGCGGACGGACCGGCACGCCGAGATCTGAGGAGACGGTTCCGCGCACGCGGCCCGGAGGCTTGGTGTGGGGGGTCGACCGGAGGGCCCTGCCCGCGGAGCCAGGACCGCCCGGTCAGGCCGGCAGTCGCGGGTTGAGGTGCGAGGCGGCACGCTCACCCGGGGCCAGACCCGGCAGCCAGCTGCCCAGGTCGGACACCTGAGCCGGGTTGGTGGGCTCCTGCACGTCGAGGCCGTCGGCGAACCAGATCACCGTCATCACCTCGCGGACGGTGGCCGAGTCGTTCGGCAGCGCCTTGTGGGCGGTCCAGCCGCCGTGGAAGGTGGCGTCGCCGGCCCGCATGGCCACGGGCTGGCGCAGCGGGAAGCGGCCGTCGGAGAGCAGGCGGTCGAAGTGCTCCTCCGACGCGTCGGAGATCGTGACGTCGCTCATCGGACCCTCGTCGTTGGTCCCGCTGGCGAAGCACAGGCCGCCCATGTCGGGGGTGATGTCGACCAGCGGCATCCACATGGTGAGGCACCGCCGGCCGTCGAGGGGCCAGTACATCGCGTCCTGGTGCCAGGGCGTGTAGCCGCCGCCGGGCTCCTTGAACAGGGCCTGGTCGTGGTAGAGCCGGACGTGGTCGACACCCAGCAGCTGGGCGGCGATCCGGGCGTAGCGGTCGGCCAGCACGAAGCGGGCGACCTCCGGGCTGTGCAGCCACAGGTTCCAGACCTGCAGAAAGGCCTTGCCGTAGGTGTCGCGCTCCTCCAGCGGGCGGGACTCGGTGCTGCGGGCCATCGTCGTCTCGCGGATCACCTGCCGGTACGCCGTGGCCTCCTCGTGCGTGGCGACCCCGCGCAGCAGCACGTGGCCGTCGCGCTGGTAGGCCGCCACGTCGGCCGCGGCCACCGCCTGGTGGTCGGTGAGCGGGGGCAGGGTGGTGACGCTCATGGGCTGGTCCTCCTCGGTGCCCGGCCGCCGGGTGCGGCCGTCGGGACCAGCCAACGACCGCGACCAGAGCGAGGTAGGGAAGGACCTGACTCCAGGGGTACGTCCTGGTAAGTTCCTCGGGTGGCCAAGCTGGTGGCGGAGGTCCGGCGGGGTGCGTCCGGCGCCCTTGGCGGGGTCGTGCTGGCGGGCCGGATCGACGGCGGCCGGGGTATTCCCCGCGGACCGTCTCGGCGTTACCCGGGGTACGCGCTGGTCCTGGTCACGGCGGGCACGGGGCGTTACCGGGACCGCCGGCACGACGTGCCCATCGGCCCCGGCACCCTGATCACGGTCAGCCCCGACGAGCCGCACTGGTACGGCGTGATCGGCCCCGCCACCTGGGACGAGGTCTACCTGGTCTTCGGTGGGCCGATGTTCGTCCTCGCCGAGGCCCGGGGCGTCCTCGACCGCAGCCGACCGCTGCGTCGGATGCTGCCGGTGCCGTACTGGCAGCACCGGTTGGAACGGTTTCGCACCCGGCGGCCCCCGCGCACCCCGGCCGAGCGCGACGCCGAGGCCTGCGAGGTGCTCCGGCTGCTGGTGGACGTCCAGGTGGCCACCGAGCCCCAGCCGGCGTCGGCCGGGGGGGAGGACTGGTTCCTCCGCTCCCAGCAGGGCCTCGAGTCCGACCTCGGCGAGTCGGTGGACCTGGCCGGGCTCGCGCAGGAGGTGGGGATGCCGTACGAGACCTGGCGCCGGCACTTCCGCGACCGGGCGGGCGTGCCGCCGGCCCGTTACCGGCTGCTACGGCGGGTGGACGCGGCGGTCGGATTGCTGGCCCACACCACGGCCCCGGTCCGCGAGGTCGCCGCGGCCGTGGGGTTCAGCGACGAACACCACCTCCGGCGCCACGTGCGTGCGGTGACCGGACTGACTCCGGGCCAGCACCGTCACGCCCAGGTGCCCCCGGGTGAGCTGGAGCCGGTCGAGAGTGAGCCCCCCACAAGACCGCGGCCGACCTGGGCCCGGTAGCCCGCCAGCACCGCAGCCGTACCCCGGCCGAGCCCCACGACGCCCAGCAGCTCGCCCTGGTCGAAGTAGCCCAGCACGCACTCGGTGTCCAGCGAGCCGTGCAACAGCCGGGTCTGGCCCGGGTCGGCGAGCCCCGGCATCCCGTAGGACTGCAGCCGCAGGTCGCCCTGGTCGCTCCAGAAGGACGGGAGCGCCTCCCAGGTCACCTCCTCGACCGGGCCGGGTACGAAGCCGGACGCCAACCCGGCAGCCAACACGGTCCCCGCGCGGCGGGCGGTGTCCGCGGCCGCGCTCCAGTGCTCGACCCGGTGCGCGCCGGCGGAGAACCGGGGGTTCGGGAAGCGCGCCAGGTCGCCGGCGGCCACGACGTGCCGCAGGGGCTGCGCCAGGCCGCGACCGCCGGCGGTCACAGGGTGCAGGCCGGCGTCGGTGAGCACGCCGTCGCCGAGGTCCAGGCCCTGCCCGCCCAGCCAGTCCGTGGTGGGTTGCGAGCCGACCGCCTCCACCACCACGTCCGCCGCCAGCACCGTGCCGTCGCCCAGCGCGACGCCGTCGACGCGGTGGTCCCCGGTCAGGGCCGCCACGGTGGCCCCGAGGTGGAAGGTGATGCCGATCCGCTCGTGCCGGCGACGGAGCTCAGCGGCCAGCACCGCGCCGAGCGGGCGCAGCATCGGGAGTGGGTCGAGGGCCACACAGGCCACCGTGCACCCCAGGTGGCGGGCCGCGACGGCCACCTCGCAGCCGACGAAGCCCGCCCCGATGACCACGACCCGCGCTCCGGGTCGCAGCTCCTCCCGCAGGGCCACGGCATCCTCGAGCGTCCGCACCACGTGGCGGCCGCGCACGCCCACCCCCGGGCCCGGCACATCCAGCCGCCGGGCACGCACCCCGCTGGCGGCCACGAGGGCGTCGAAGCCGAGCGTGCGGCCGTCGGCCAGGGTGGCAACCCGGGCCGCCAGGTCGGCGTGCCGCACCCGGGTTCCCAGCCGCCACACGACGTCGGCGGCTCCGGCCCGGGGTCGAAAGGCCAGCGCCGGGTGGCCGCTGCCGTCCCGCAGCACCTGCTTGCTCAGCGGCGGGCGGTTGTACGGCGCCCACGGCTCCTCCCCGACCACGAGGACCTCGCCGGCGAAACCGGCGCCGCGCAGGGTCTCGGCGGTACGCAGGCCGGCCATCCCGGCGCCGACCACCAGCACCCGCTGGGAGGCCGGGGTCACCCCTCGACCCGGATCGCCTGCACCGGGCAGACGTCGGCGGCCTCCTCGCAGCGCCCGCGCAGCGCTTCGTCAGGCTCCTCGGCCAGGAGCTCCAGCCGCCCGTCCGGGTCGAGCCGGAAGACCTCCGGCGCCGAGAAGACGCACTGGCCGTGGTCCTGGCAGACGTCCCAGTCGATCAGCACGTGGAACGTCATGCCGCCGCCCCCGTTCCGGCCGGCGCGGCCCCGGCCGGGGCCGGCCTCAGGGCCACCGGCACCGTGCCGGCGCAGCGCAGGGCCGTTCCGCTGTCGACCAGCCGGGGGGGACCGTCGCGGGCATCCAGATCCAGCCGGAGCGTCGCCAGCGCCACGATCAGCGCCGACTCCAGCAGCGCGAAGTGGTTGCCCGCGCAGATCCTGGCCCCGGCACCGAAGGGCAGGTAGGCGTGCCGGGGCAGCTCGCGTCGCCGCTCCGTAGCGAACCGGTCGGGGTCGAAGCGCTCCGGCTCCGGCCAGGACCGCGGGTCCCGCTGCAGTACGTGCGGGCTGACCACCACCAGCGTGCCGGCCGCGATCGCGTGGCCGCCGAGCTCGGTGTCGGCGACGGCCGTCCGGTGCAGCGCGGGCAGCGGCGGGTAGAGCCGCAACGGCTCCTGCACCACCTGCCGCGTGAGCGGGACCTCGTCGGCGAGCTGCGCGGGCGCCACCCCCCGCGCCACGGCGGCGGCGAGCTCGGAGCGCAGTCGTTGGGCCGTCTCCGGCTCACCGGCCAGGGTGCGCAGCGCCATCGTGGTCGTGAACGCCGTGGTCTCGTGCCCGGCGGTGATCAGCATCACGGCCTCGTCGCGCAGCCAGCTGCCGGCGAAGACGGGGTCGCCGCTCTCCCTCGCCTCGAGCAGGACCGACAGCAGGTCCGCGGCCGTCGTCGGCTCGACCGTCCGGTCGTCCACGAGGCGCTGCACGACGGCGTCCAGCCGGGCCGTCGCCTCGTCGAGGGCCTGCCGCTCCGTCTCGTCGAAGCGACCGGCCATCGCCGCGTCGATCGCCACCTGGGAGGCGCGCAGGGTGCTCAGCAGGACGTCGGCGAACGCGCCGAAGTCGGCCCCGAACACGGTGTCCCCGAGGTTGAGCAGGGTGAGCCGGCCGATCTCCGCCTGCAGGTCGAGGTCACCGTCGCCCCGGAGCCAGGTCCCCAACGCCCGCTCGGTGTTGGCCACGATGGCCTCCGCGAAGCGGCGGACCGAGCGGTAGGTGAGCTCCCGCTGGACGACGAGGCGCCGGGGCCGCCAGCTCGGGGCGCCGGCCAGGATGAGCCCGTCGCCCAGCATCGGGGCCGCGGCCCGGGTGATCGGGGTCCAGCGGCTCTCCTCGGGCCACGCGGTCAGCACCTCGTGCACGACCGCCGGGTCGCTGACCAGCACCCGCTCCTCCTGCCCGAAGCGGTAGCTGACGACATCGCCCTGTCCCGCGACCAGGCTGAGAAAGCGGGTCGGGTCGCTGGCGTACGGGGGCAGGGTCGCGACGAGGTCGGGGCTCAGTCGAGGAGGTGCGGACAGCATGGCCCGACGCTAGGGGTCGCCGGCTGGCCCCGTCGTAGCCCTGGTGGGCGGACGTGCACGTTATGGTCGATCACCTCAACGCAGGAGGGGACTGGTGGAACCACCCGAGGACGTCCAGCTGGCGGGCCGCCCGGACCTCGGCGCTGGCCTGGGCCGGGTGCGGCTGACCGGTCGGGTCCGACACGGTCGAGGGCTCGGCACCCGGACGCTCCGAGCGCTGCCCGAGCACTCCCTGGTGTACGTCACGGGGGGGGAGGGCAGCTACCTGGACGGCCGCACCGCGCACCGGCAGCGCGTCACTCCGGGCTCCCTGGTCACGGTCGGCGCCGGGGTGCCGCACTGGTACGGGCCGTGGGCCGGACAGCGCTGGGACGTGGTGTTCCTGGTCGTCGAGGGGCCCCTGTTCGAGCTGGCCAGGACGACCGGCCTGATCGACGCCGAGCGTCCCGTCCGGGTGCTCGAGCCCCTACCGTACTGGGCCGGCCGGTTCGACGCCTTCCGCCTGGCCCGGACACCGAGGACGGTCGCCGGCCTGCAGGACGAGGCGTGCCGGGTGCTGCAGCTGCTGATCGAGGTCGACGGGGCCACCCGTCCGGCCGGGGGTGAGGGCCGGACGGTCGCCGAGGGCTGGCTGCAGGCCAGCCGGGCGCGGCTGGAGGCCGACCTGGCCGAGCGGCTGGATCTGGCCGAGGTGGCCGCCGAGGTCGGGATGGCCTACGAGACGTGGCGCAAGGCGTTCCGCCGGGCCCTGGGCACGACGCCGGCCGCCTACCGCACCCAGCACCGGATCGCGGCGACCCGGGACCTGCTGCGCTACTCCACGCTGCCGCTGCGCCAGGTCGCCGAGACGGTCGGCTTCGCCGACGAGCACCACCTGTCGCGCCGCTTCTCCGCCGCGGCCGGCCTCAGCCCGCGCGAGTTCCGGCAGCGGCTGCCCTGACCCCGCGCTGCCGCCCGGGCCCGAGGGGCACGGCGGGCACCATCAGGGCGCGGGGCGCGGGTGGTGACAGGCCACGAGCCGGCCCGGCGCCGCCTCGACCAGCGGTGGTTCGACCTCGGCGCAGACGTCGGTCGCGTACCCGCACCGGGTGCGGAACCGGCAGCCCGACGGCGGGTCGATCGGGCTGGGCACGTCCCCATGCAGCACGATCTGCTCCCGGGCGGCGCTGCGCCGGGGGTCGGGGATGGGGACCGCCGACAGCAGGGCCTCGGTGTAGGGGTGCCGCGGGGCGGCGTGGAGGGCGTCGGCGGCGGCGAGCTCGACCAGCCGGCCGAGGTACATCACCCCGATCCGGTCGGCGACGTGGCGGACCACGGCCAGGTCGTGGCTGATCAGCACGTAGGTCAGCCCCAGCTCGGTCTGGAGGTCCTCGAGCAGGTTCACCACCTGGGCCTGGACCGACACGTCGAGTCCCGACACCGGCTCGTCGGCGACCACCAACTGCGGCTGCACCACCAGTGCCCGCGCGATCCCCACCCGCTGCCGCTGCCCACCGGAGAGGCCGCGGGGGTACCGCCGGGCGAGGCTGGCCGGCAGGCCGACGCGTTCCAGCATCGCGGCCACGGCCCGTCGCCGTACCGTCACGTCCCGCTCGCCGTGGACCAGCAGCGGGTCGCCGACGATGTCCTCGATCCGCCGCCGCGGGTTGAGCGAGGCGAACGGGTCCTGGAAGACCATCTGCAGGTCCCGCCGGAACGGCCGCAGCCGGCGCTCCGACAGCGACGTGATGTCGGTCCCCGCGAAGCGGATGCGTCCCGCGGTCGGCGCGTGCAGGCGCAGCAGGCTGCGGCCCAGCGTCGACTTGCCGCAGCCGGACTCCCCGACCAGGCCCAGCGTCTCGCCCTCGGCCACCGTGAAGGTGACCCCGTCGACGGCGTGCACCACGGCGCCCCGCCGGCCCGGGACCGCGAAGTGCTGGACCAGGTCGTCGACCTCGAGCAGACCAGTCATGGGGTGCTCCTCGGTCGCCGGGCAGTCATGGGGTGCTCCTCCGTCGCTGGGCGGTCATGGGGTTGCTCGTCGGTCGCCGGGCGGTCATCCGGTCTCCCTCCCGAGCGCAGCCAACCGCAGCGGCGGGCGGGTGGCCGGCTCCCGCCAGCAGGCGTCGAGGTGGTCAGGAGCGCTGCGCGGGAGCAGTGGGGGCTGCTCCGAGCAGCGATCGGTCGTGACCGGGCAGCGGGGGGCGAAGGCGCAGCCCGGCGGCAGGTCGTCCAGCTGCGGCGGCGCGCCCGGGATGGCCACCAACCGGTCCACCCGGTCCAGGTCGATGCGCGGCACCGAGGCGAGGATGCCCCAGGTGTAGGGGTGCTGCGGGTCGTAGAAGACGCGGTCGCGGTCGGCCTGCTCGACGACCCGTCCGGCGTACATGACCGCGACGCGGTCGGCGATGTCGGCGACGATGCCGAGGTCGTGGGTGATGAGCACGATGGCGGTGCCCCGGGTCTCGCGCAGCTGGCGGAGCAGGGCCAGCACCTGCGCCTGGATCGTCACGTCCAGCGCGGTCGTGGGCTCGTCGGCGATCAGCACCTCGGGCTCGCACGCCAGAGCCATCGCGATCATCACCCGCTGCCGCATCCCGCCGGAGAACTGGTGCGGGTAGTTGTCGATGCGGCTCTCGGGCTGGGAGATGCCCACTTCCGCGAGCAGCTCGACGGCCCGGGCCAGCGCCGGCCTCGCCTTCATCCCCAGGTGCAGCCGGAGCACGTCGACGATCTGCCGGCCGACGGTCTTGGTCGGGTTCAACGAGGTCATCGGGTCCTGGAAGATCATCGCGATCCGCCGCCCCCGCAGCGGCCGCAGCTCACGGTCGGGCAGGGTGACCAGGTCGCGGCCGCCGTACCAGACCTCGCCGGTGACCGAGCGCGCCTGGCCACGGGTGAGGCCCAGCAGGGTCATCGCCGTGACGCTCTTGCCCGAGCCGGACTCCCCGACCACGGCCAGCACCTCGGCCGGCCGCAGGTCGAAGGTGACGCCGTCCACGGCGCGGACGGGGCCGCGCGGGCCGTCGAACGTGACGCGCAGGTCCCGCACGCTCAGCACCGGCGGCACCACCGGCTCGGCGCTCACCGCCGCAACCTCGGGTCCAGCAAGGCGTACGAGGCGTCGGTGAGGACGTTGATCACCACGTACGCGAGGGCGATCACCAGGGCCGCGCCCTGGACGACGGGGTAGTCGCGCGAGGCGATGGTGGAGACCATCAACCGGCCGATACCGGGGTAGGAGAAGACCGCCTCGGTGACCACGGCACCACCGAGCAGGGCGCCGACCTGCAGGCCGAGGATGGTCACGATCGGCAGCGAGGCGTTGCGGAAGATCTCGCGCCAGAAGATCGCCGCCCGACCCATGCCCTTGGCGCGGGCCGTGCGGACGAAGTCCTCGCTCATCGTCTCCACGAAGCTGGCCCGGGTGATCCGGGTGAGGAAGCCCGCGGTGGTCAGCCCGACGGTGACCGCCGGCAGCAGCAGGTGCTCGGCCCAGGGGGCCAGCAGGTCGTAGCGGTCCTGCAGCACGACGTCGACCGGCACGAAGCCGGTGGTCGAGGTGTAGTCGGTGCCCGGCGGGAAGCGGCCGAAGCTGGGCAGCCATCCGAGGTACACGCTGAAGACCACGATCAGGCTGACGCCGAGGAAGAACCAGGGCATCGAGAACAGCACTGTGGCCACCGTCCGGGTCGCGGTGTCCATCCAGGTGCCCGAACGGGCCGCGGCCAGCATGCCCGTCGCCAGGCCGACCACCACCAGCACCAGCCCCGAGGCGAGGGCCAGCTCGATGGTCACCGGCAGTGCCGCACCCAGCAGGCTGGTCACCGACTGGCCGCCGCTGAACGAGCTGCCGAGGTCGCCGCGGACCAGGCCCTTGAGGTAGAGGCCGTACTGGGTCAGTAGCGACTGGTCGAGGCCGAGGTTGCGGCGGATCTCGGCCTTCTGCTCCAGGGTCGCCGTGGGCGGTAGCGAGTTCGCCACGGCGTCGCCCGGCACGATCCGCAGCACGACGAAGACCAGCGTCGCCGCCCCCCAGACCACCAGGGGCACCCCGAGCAGCCGCCGGCCGAGTGATCTCACAAGAGCCCCCTCATGCGCGTGCCGCCTTGCCGGTCATCGAGTTGCCCGGGTCCAGCACGTCGCGCAGGTCGTCGCCCGCGAAGTTGCAAGCCAGCACGAACAGGGTGATCAGCGCGCCCGGCACGACGGCCAGGTCGGGGGCGTCGAACAGGAACTCCTGCGCCTCCTTGACCATCAGCCCCCAGTCCGGCGTCGGCGGCTGGACGCCCAGGCCCAGGTAGGACAGGGCCGCGGTCAGCCCCGTGGCCACGGCGACGGTCGAGGTGGCCTGGACGATCACCGGGCCCACGAGGTTGGGCAGGATCTCGCGGAACAGGATGCGGGCCGGTCCGAAGCCCGCCGCCCGGACGGCGAGGACGTACTCACGGTCGGCCTCGCGCATCGTCAGCGCCCGGGCCAGCCGCGCGAAGACCGGCAGCTGCGAGATGGCGATGGCCAGGATGACGTTCTGGACGCCGGATCCGAGCGCGGCCACGATCATGATCGCCAGCAGGATCAGCGGGAACGACAGCAGGATGTCCATGCTGCGGGCCACCACGGTGTCCAGCCAGCCGCGCCGGAAGCCCGCCCACATGCCCAACAGGGTGCCGACCACGGTCGAGACGACCACCGAGCAGACCGCGGTCAGCAGGATCGGGCGGCCGCCGTAGAGCAGCCGGGAGAGCTGGTCGCGACCGAGGTTGTCGGTGCCGGCCAGGTGGCCGGGCGCGCCGGGCGCGAGCAGCGTCGTGTTGAAGTTCTGGGCGACCGGGTCGGCCGGCGCCAGCAGCGGCGCCGCGACCGTGATCAGCACGAGCAGCACGAGAAAGGTCCAGGAGACGACCGAGGAGGGCCGCCGCAGCAGCAGCCGCAGCGCCTCCCCACCCCGGACGCGAGCGACCACCGGCGGGAGCGCCCCCACGCCCGCCGGCAGGGCCGTCATCCGACGGTCGCCTTCTCGAAGAAGGTGCGGTAGGTGCCGAGCGCATCCGGGTTGAGCCCCTGCACCTTGGCCGACTGGACGGTGGGCAGGTAGCGGTAGGCCACCATCGCCGTGGCCAGGATGCTCTGGGTCCAGTAGGTCTGGATCTCGACGTAGAGCGCTTTGCGCTTGTCCCGGTCGGGTTCGCCCCGGGCCGCGGTGAGCAGGCCGTCCAGCTTCTTCTGCTCCGTCGGCAGGACGCTGTCGACGTGCAGCCAGGCCTTGTTGTAGCCGGAGTCGCCGGCGATCAGCGGGGTCAGCTTGTTGTCGGGGTCGGCGACGAAGGCCGAGCGCTGCTCGATGAAGAGCTCGTGCTGGTTCTTGGTCGCCCGGTCGCCGTAGCTGGCACCGTCGAGGTACTCGACCTTGGGCTTCAGCCCGATCGCGGTGAGGTTGGCCTCGATCACCTGGCCGAGGGCGGGCCAGAACAAGATGTTGACCGCGATGACGCTGATCTCCTTGCCCACCGCACCGGCCTCGGTGAGCAGCGACTTCGCCTTCTCCACGTCCAGGGTGGACAGCGACTTCAGGCTGTCGTCGTAGCCGAGCTCGGCCGGGCTCACCATGCCGCCCGGGACCGCGCCCGCGCCGGCGAACACCGACGAGACCACCGCCTGCCGGTCGATCGCCAGGTTGATCGCCTGCCGGACCTTGAGGTCGGCCAGGGTCGGCTTGCTGAGGTTCATCCCGAGGTAGATGTCGATGTAGGGCTTGGCGTCGGCGACCACCAGGCCGCTGTTCTTCAGCCGGGGGACGTTCGAGACGGGGGCGAAGCAGGTCGCGTTGACGGCGTCGCTGCTCAGCGCGCTGACCAGGGACGACGGGTCGGGCAGGATCTGGAAGACCACCTTGGCCAGCGTCGGCTTGCCCTCCCAGTAGTCGTCGTTCCGCTCGAGGATCACCGACTGGCCCTCGGTGAAGCTGACGAACTTGTACGGGCCGGAGCCGACCAGGTGCTGGCCGATCTTGCTGCCCGCCTTCTCGATCGCGGCGGAGGACAGCGCGACGGAGTTCGGGTTGGAGCAGCGGGCGAGGAAGGCCACGTCCGCGTCGACCAGCTGCACCACGAAGGTGCTGTCGTCGGTCGCCTTGAACGACTTCACGTTGGCGCCGCCCAGCTCGACGGAGGCGTAGGTCGTGGGGTCGCGGGTCGGGTCCTTGTCGTCGAAGAGCCGCCGCCAGGAGCGCTGGAAGTCCTGGGCGGTGACCGGGTTGCCGTCGTGGAAGGTCACCCCGGAGCGGATCGTGAAGGTGTAGGTGCGCTGGTCGTCCGAAACGGTCCAGCTCTCGGCGAGCGCGGGCTTCACGTCGCTGGTCTCGTAGTCGACGTGGGTGAGCCCCCGGGCGACGCAGTCGATGACCATCCAGTTCCCGAAGCTGGCGAAGGCGCCGGGGTCGCTGGAGCCGGTGAGCTGGTCGACCGCGAAGACGAGCTCGCCGTCGGTGCTGGCCGGCCCGGTGGGGGTGGAGGCGGCGGAGCCGGCGTCGGCCGAGCTGTTGGGGCGGGAGCAGGCGGCCAGCCCGCCGGGGACCACCAGCAGGCTGCCGCCCAGCAGCGCGGAGCGGAGGAAGGTGCGACGGTCGAGCCCGGCGGCGTCGAGGCGTACGGTCTGCTCGGTCACGGTGGTCCTCTCGGGACGGTCGGCGGTTTGTGCTCGATAATGTATAAAGTATGAGCAGCGCTTGTCGAGAGGGCGGGCGGACGGGGACGTAACAGTCACGTTGCTCCAGAACACAGCGGCAGGAGGCGGAGTGGCAGGGAGCTCGGAGCGTCGCAGGCCCTCCGTCGCGGTCATCGGCGGCGGCTTCGGCGGCATCGCGGCGGCGGTCAACCTGCGTCGGCAGGGGATCGCGGACATCACGATCTTCGAGCGGTCTGCAGGGCCGGGCGGGACGTGGTTCGACAACCGCTACCCCGGCGCGGAGACCGACGCTCCCGCGCATCTCTACTGCTTCTCCTTCGCTCCCTACGACTGGAGCCGGACCCACGTCCGTCGGCCGGAGCTGCAGGCGTACGTGGATCACCTGGTGTCCGCCCTCGACCTGGAGCCGCTGTTCCGGCTCTCGACCACGATCACCCGCGTGAGCTGGGACGAGGCGGCCCAGGGGTACGTGCTGGTCACGGCCGAGGGGGAGGAGCACCGCTTCGACGCCGTGGTCAGCGCCGTCGGGATGTTCAGCGCGCCGCACACCCCGCACGTGCCCGGGCTGGACGAGTTCGGCGGCCGGACGCTGCACACGGCGTACTGGGACGAGTCGGTCGACCTCACCGGGCTCCGGGTGGCGGTGATGGGCACCGGTTCGAGCGCGGCTCAGGTGGTGCCGACCCTGGCGGGGCAGGCCCGTCAGATCCACGTCTTCCAGCGCCAGCCCGGCTGGCTGCTGCCCAAGAACGACCGTGACCTCACCCCGCTCGAGCGCCGGTTGTTCCGGCTGCCGGGGGTCTGGCGGGCCAACCGGCTGCGGCTCTACCTGCGCCAGGAGCGCCGGGAGGTGGCCGGAGCGTTCTTCCGGCCCGGGACGCGCAGCAACACCCGCGCCCGGGAGACGGCGCTGGCCAACATCGCCGACGTCTTCGCCGACCGGCCCGACCTGGCCGAGGCCGTGACCCCGCGCTACCCCTTCGGGGGGAAGCGGGCCGTCCTCAGCAGCCAGTTCTATGAGTCCCTGGTCCGCGACGACGTCGAGCTGGTGCCGCACGCCGTCGCCGCCTGCACGGCGACCGGGGTGGTCGACACCACCGGGACCGAACGTGAGGTGGACGCGCTGGTGCTGGCGACGGGCTTCCACGCGGCGGCGTACCTGCGCACCCTGGAGGTGGTCGGCCGCGACGGCCTCTCGCTGCACGAGGTCTGGGGGGACGAGCCGCAGGCCTTCCTGGGGTTGACCGTGCCCGGCTTCCCGAACTTCTTCATGCTCTACGGGCCGAACACCAACGGCGGCCTGATCATGTTCAACCTCGAACGGCAGGCCGAGTACGCGGCCAAGGAGATCGCCCGCCTCGGCCGGACCGGGGTGACGGCCGTCGAGGTGCGGGCCGACCTCACCCGGCTCTACAACCGCTGGCTGCAGCGCCTCATCGCCCGCACCGCCTTCACCTCCACCGACAACTACTTCACCTCCGCCACCGGCCGCGTGGTCACCCAGTGGCCCGACTGCGAGACCCTCTACGCCCTGCTCACCCTGGTCCTGCGCCGGGTCAGCACCCTCGGCCGCCGCACCCGGCGCTCTCCCACCTGACCCCGGCTGTGGGCTCATGCGCCCCGGCGGCCGTGAGACGCCCCGTCGGCGGGGCGCACGGAGGCCGGCGGGCCGCATGAGCCACTGTCCACAGGATTTCCGTGCTGCCGCGGCGTCCACAGCCCCGCTGGCGGGTCTCGCGCAGGCGGCCCGGGCGTGGTCGGCTAACTCCGTGATCGTTCTTCCTGACGCCCGCTTCGCCGGGTTCACGTCCCACGAGCTGGCCAGGCTCGAGCGGCTGGGTGAGGTGGTGCGGCTACGCCGGGGCACCTACGCCCTGGCCGACGACCAGCCCGCCGACCCGGCCGCCCGACACCGCCGACTCGTGAAGGTGACGATGCCCCTGCTGGCCGACGGTTCGGTCGTCAGCCATGTGTCGGCGGCGGTGCTGCACGGCCTGCCCGTCTGGGAGGAGCACCTGCGGCAGGTGCAGGTGACCAGGCGGCCGCCGGGGAGCGGCAAGCGTCGCGGCGGCGTCCACGTACGCGTCGCACCGATGACCGCCGAAGACGTGGTTCTGGTCGACGAGATGCCCGTCACCTCACTCGCCCGCACCGTGGTCGATCTTGGCCGGACCCTCCCGCTGACCCACTCTGTCGCCGCCGGCGACGCGGCGTTGAGGAGCGGGCTGGGGCAATCCGAGCTCGATGCGGCCCTCGTCGCTGCTCGAGGCTGGCGCGGGCTACCGGCCGCTCAGCGTGCCGCCGACCTCTTGGACGGGCGGAGCGAGAGCGCCGGCGAGTCGGCCAGCCGGGTGGTCCTGCACCGGCTGGGCCTTGATCCCTCCGACCTGCAGTTCGAGGTCGTCGACGACCATGGCGAGTTCGTCGGACGCGTGGACTTCGTCTGGGAAGGCCAGCGGACCCTTGGTGAGTTCGACGGCCGCGGCAAGTACGACCGGCTGCTCAGCCCCGGTACGACATCAGCGGACGCGGTGCACTTCGAGAAACGCCGGGAGGACGCACTGCGGGACCAGGATTGGGAGCTCGTGCGCTGGGGTTCGACCGACCTCCTGCAGGAGACGCTGTTCGCGGCGCGGATGCGTCGTGCGCTGCGGCGGGGCGCAGCCCGCACCCTCCTGCGCCCCGTCGGCCCTGGGACGCCCCGCCGGCCGGGCGCATGAGGGCCGAACGGCCGCTTGAGCCCTCGTGCGCCCCTGCGGTGGTCGGAAGAACCTGCTACGGCCCGGTCGGGTCAGGGGTGGGGGAACAGCAGGCCGCGGACGGCGGCGCCGGTCTCGACGATGTGGGCTTCGGCGAGACGGCTGGCCTCGTCCGGCTCGGCCGCGGCGACGGCCTCATAGAGGCTGCGGTGCACCTCGATCCAGTCGCTGCCCAGCTGGTCCTCGACGGTGGAGAAGTAGAAGCGGGCGCGCTTGCGCAGGCCGACGGCCGTCGTGCCCAGCACCGAGTTGTGGGCGGCGGCGCTCAGGGCGTCGTAGAAGTCGGTGTTGGAACGGCTGAGCGCGATGTGATCGCCGGCGGCCCGGCGTCCGGCCTGCACGGAGCGCTCCAACGCGGCGAGGTCGGTGGGGGTGCGGCGCTCCGCGGCCCAGCGGGCCACCCGGGCCTCCACCAGCGCGCGGAACTCGAACAGCTCGGTCAGCTCGGTCTCGGTGCGCTCGCGGACGCGCACGCCGTAGCGCGGTTTGATGTCCACCCAGCCGGCCTCGTGCAGCGACCGGAGCGCCTCCCGGACGGGGATCCGGCTCACCCCGTAGTGGGCGGCGAGGTCGTCGGCGTGGATGCGGCCACCGGGCTCGAGCACCCCGGTGATGATCGCCTCCTCGAGGTTGTCGAAGAGCATGGACGGCAGCGTGCTGGCCCCCGACAGCAGCGGCAGGGCCAGCGACAGGTCGCTACGGCCGCTGGCGAGGGAACCTTCGGTGGTCACGGGAGCTCCGGCTTCTTCGGTGGATACGAGCACTATATGGACACGAGTGGGGCTAGGCGGGGGACCGCTGCAGGAACGTCAGGGCCGTCAGGGTGTAGAGGCCGACGCAGCCGAGCACCTCGGACTCCTCGGCGTAGTCGTCCACCCCCGCCGACCAGGAGGGCTGCGGGCCATAGCAGAGCGCCGGCACGCCGCGTTGGCGCCACCGGCTGGCGTCGCTCGCCGGCAGCCGGACCGCCAGCGTCGGCCCGACCCCCCGCAGCTCCGCCGTGGCCAGACCCCAGGCCCGCGCGACGGTCGAGGTCGGGTCGGTCCAGTTCGCGTCCCAGCCCTTGATCCGGCTCACCTCGACGGGCTGGCCCTCCGTGCCCGCGACGCCGGCGACCGCCTCGCGTACGAGCTGCTCGGCCGAGTCGGCCGACAGACCCGGCGGCAGGCGCAGGTCCAGCTCCGCGGCCGCCTCGGTGGCGATCTGGCCCACGAAGGTGCCGCCGGCGACCGTTCCGGCGTTCACGCTCAGCGTCAGCTCGCGGGCGACGGCGCCGGACCAGTGCGCGGCGAGCTCCGGAGGCAGCGCGACCTCGCGTCCGTTCAGGTCGTCGACGGCCACCAGGGCCCGGCTGAGCCGGCTGACCGCCGAGGCGTCCCGGGTCACCGCGGAGGAGTGGCCGCCGTCCGCGTGCGCGCTCAGCCGTAGCCACAGCACGCCCTTCTCGGCGACGGCGAGGCGGCGGAAGCCTGGGCCCTCACCGCAGATCAGCGCGTCGCCGGCGTAGTCGGGGTGCTGCCGCAGCAGGTGCGCGGAGCCGTTCTCGCCGAACACCACCTCGTCGCTGACGGCGAGAAAGGTGATCCGACCGCACCACTGCTCGCGGGCCCGGTGCAGCAGCTCGACGGTGCTCAGCATGGCGGCTACGGCACCCTTCATGTTCCCCATCCCCAGCCCGTGCAGCCGCCCGTCCACGCGGCTCAGCTCCCAGACCGGCACCGTCCAGCGGCTCTCGTCCCCGGGCGGCATCGTGTCCAGGTGCACGTTCAGCACCAGGTGCGGGCCAGGCCGTCCGGAGTCGAGCTCGCTGATGACCGACGGCATCGACGGCACGGCCGACTCCTGCCGGGCGTCCAGCCCCGCCGTCCGGAGCGCGGCCTGGACGAGGTCGGCCATCTCGCGGGTGTCGCCCGGCGGGTTGACGCTCGGGGCGGCGACCAGGGCAGCGCAGCGTCCCACCACCTGGTCGGCCACCTCGGCGGAGAAGGCGCGGACAAGCTCGGCGCTACGGGTGAGGGTCGGGTTCACGGGGGTCCTGACGGTAGGGAGTGGGCGGGGTCAGACGGTCGCGGCGGCGACCTGGCGGCGCCAGTCGGCGACGCAGAACGGGCCGTCCACGTCGACCCCGGCGGCGACGACGCCCCCGAAGACCGGGTCCCCGGCCGGACGGTCGACCACGCGGTGGCCGCGGGCCACCAGCCCGTCATGGTCGGGGTGGCCGGCCTCGACCAGCAGGGACCCGTCCTCGGTCCGCCAGCGCAGCGCCGCGACGGCCTCGGCCAGCGACAGCCCCCGGTAGCGCACCGCGGCCAGCAGCTGCAGCAGGGTCTGCACCTGACCGTCGGCTCCCGGCGTGGCCAGCGCGAGGACCGGGTCGCCCTCGACCAGCGCCGGAGCGAGCGTGTGGACGGGACGCCGTCCCGGCCCGGGAGCGTTCGCGCCGTCGGTGAAGCCGGCCGCTCGGTTGTTCAGGGTGAGGCCCAGCTCGGGCACGTGCACGCCCGAGCCGAAGTCGTCGAACACGCTGACCAGGGACGACACGACCCAGCCGTCGGCGTCCGCGACGGCCACGCCCGCCGTGTGCAGGTACGCGCGCGGGCCGCCGCGACCCGCCGCCCGTTGGGGGTCGACCTCCAGCGTCCGGTCGAGCAGCACCTCCCCGGCCGCGCAGTCGGCCCGGGAGCCGAAGGCCGCCTCGGTGAGCTCGACCAGCAGGTGGGCCAGGCCGGGACCCTCCCGCGGATCGAGCCCGTACGCGGCCGGGCCGCACCGCTCCAGGTGGTGCAGGGCCATCGCGAGCAGGACCCCCTGCGAGGACGGGGGCTGGACGTGGACCTGCGCGCCGGCCCAGGGGACGGTGACCGGCTCCCCGACGACGCTCGTGTGCCGGCCGAGGTCGTCCTCGTCCAGCCAGCCGCCGCTCCGCCGGACCGCCTCGGCCACCGCCGCCGCCGCTGGGCCGGTGTAGAAGGCGTTCGGTCCCTCCCGACCGACGCTCTCCAGCAGCCGTGCGAGGGCGGGTTGTCGCCAGTTCTGGCCGGGGCGGCGGTCGAGCAGCGCCCAGTCGGCCGCACCGCCGGCGAGCAACCGGTCCCGTTGGGCGCCGACCGCCGCCGCCAGGTCACCGTCGACCGCCACGCCCTCCCGCGCCAGGCTCACCGCCGGCGCCAGGGCCCGGGCGAGCGGCAGGGACCCGAACCGGTCGTGCAGCTCAGCCCAGGCCGCGACGAGACCGGGGACGGTGACCGCGCCGCCCCCGGTCGACCACCGGTCCGAGGGCCACGAGTCGGCCGGGGCCGAGGACGCGCTGGTCCCGGTCCCGTTCACCGCGACGGTCGTCGCGTCGGGACGCCGCACCAGAGCCAGCAGGTCACCGCCGAGGGACGCGGCCTGCGGCATCACCAGGCAGATGACGGCCGAGGCGGCGATGGCCGCGTCGACCGCGTTGCCCCCTCGTCGCAGCACGGCTGAGGCGGCCGCGGCGGCGTCGGGGTGCGCCGCCGCGACCGCGCCGCGGGTGCCCCGGAGCGGGGGAGGGGCCGCAGGCACAGGAGCCGGCGGGGTCAGCGGCATCTCGGTCTCCGGAGGTGTCGGTTGCATTCTCGCTTCGGTATGAATTATAAAGCATACATGAAACGACGATCTGCGACGCCCGACATGAACCTCGAACTGGCCGAGCAGATCCTGAGTGGCCTGAAGTCCGAGGCGGCGGCCGTCGGCGAACGGCTCGCGGTGGTCGTGGTCGACCGCGGCGGCAACCCCGTCGCCGCCCTGCGGATGGACGGCGCCCAGCTCGGCGCCCACTCCCTGGCCTCGGACAAGGCCTACACCGCCGTCGCCTTCGGCCTGCCCACCGGGGCCTGGGCCCAGACGTCCATCCCCGGGGCGGGGGACTGGGGCCTGTCGAGCACGCTCGGGGGCCGGGCGGTCGTCTTCCCCGGCGGCGTCCCGGTCTACCTCGAGGGAGAGCTGATCGGGGGCGTGGGCGTCAGCGGCGCCAAGTCGGTCGTCGACGAGGCTTGCGCGGAGAAGGCCGTCGTCGGCGCAGGCCTCAGCACGGCGTCGACGAGCACAGCCCGATGAGCCCCACGGCAGAGAGGACAGCCCGATGAGCACCGTCCTGGTGGCCGGCGGGGCGTCCGGGATCGGGGCGGCCGCCGTGCGGGCGCTGCGGCAGCGGGGCGACGACGTGCTGCTGGCCGACCGGAACGCCGAGGCTGGGCGGCGGCTGGCGGCGGAGCCGATGCCCGGTGCGCTGCGCTTCCTCGCCTGTGACTTCAGCGCGGCCGAGGCGGCCGAGCAGGCGGTCGCCGCGGCGGTCGAGCTCGGAGGGGGCACATTGGACGCCATGTTCTACAACGCCGCCGTGCTGCAGGCACGACCGCTGGCGGACTGGACGGTGGCCGAGTGGGACCACAGCAGTGCGGTGAACCTGCGCGCACCGTTCCTGGCCTGCCAGGCCGCCGCGCCCTACCTGCAGCGCGCGCCGCAGGGCCGGATCGTGCTGACCTCCTCGACCGGAGCCCTCCGCGGTCACGCCGGGATGCCGGCCTACCACGCCACCAAGGCGGGCCTGCTGGGGCTGGTCCGCTCGCTGGCCGACGAGCTGGGTCCGTCGGGGGTGACGGTCAACGCCGTCTGCCCGGGCTGGGTGGACACCCCGTTCAACGACGCCTACTGGTCGCATCAGACCGACCCGGCGGCGGCCGTCACCGCGCTCACGAACTCGATCCCGCTGCGCCGCCAGGCCGTCAGCGAGGACCTCGCCGGGGTCCTGCTGTTCCTGATGTCGCCGGCCTCGGGGTACATCACCGGCCAGGCGCTGGTCGTCGACGGGGGGTACACGGCGGTATGACCACCACCACCGCGGCCACCACCACGGACACCGGCGTCAGCTGGTACGTCAACGACGCCGTCGGGCCGCTGCCGGACGGGGACTTCGCCCCGCTCGACCGCGCCCCGATGCGCCGGCACGCCACCCTGCCCGGCTACCGGCCGACCGAGCTGCACGACCTGCCCGAGCTCGCGGCCCGGCTGGGCGTAGCGCAGCTGCTGGTCAAGGACGAGTCGGTCCGGATGGACCTGCCCTCGTTCAAGATCCTGGGCGCTTCCTGGGCCTCGATGCACGCGGTGGCCGGTTGGCTGGGGGTCGACCCGGCCACCCTCGACCTACCCACGGCCCGGACCGCGCTGGCCGGCCGGGGCGTCGCCCTCGTGGCCGCCACGGACGGCAACCACGGTCGCGGCGTGGCCCGGATGGCGCGGCTGCTCGGCGCGTCCGCCACCATCCTGGTGCCTGAGGGCACCGCCACGGCCCGGATCGAGGCGATCGCGAGCGAGGGCGCCCGGGTCGAGGTGGTCGAGGGCACCTACGACGACGCCATCGCGGCCTCCGCCGCCCTGGCCGGGCAGGCGTCCCTGGTCGTCTCCGACACCTCCTGGCCCGGCTACGCCTCCGTGCCGCGGGCGGTGGTGGAGGGCTACTCGACGATGTTCCACGAGATCGACGACGCGGTCACCGCCCACGGCTATCGGCCGCCCTCCCTGGTCGTGCTGCAGGCCGGCGTCGGAGCTTTCGCGGCCGCAGGACTGCGCCACTACCGCGGATCGGCGGTCACCGTCCGGGCGGCAGAGATCCGCACGGCCGTGGTCGAGCCGACCTCGGCCGGCTGCCTGATGGCCTCGGCCCGGGCCGGCCGGCTCACCGAGGTGCCCGGGCCGCACCGCTCCACCATGGCGGGACTCAACTGCGGCCTGCCCTCGGAGCTGGTCTGGCCGCTGGTGCGCGCCGGGACCGACGTCTTCGTGGCCATCGACGACGCCTGGACGGACACGGCGATGCGCGCGCTGGCCGCGGTCGGCGTGGTGGCGGGGGAGTCGGGCGCGGCCGGTCTCGGTGCGCTGCTCGCCGCCGCCGACCAGCCCGCCCTGGCCGCTGCCGTCGGGCTGGACGCGAACGCCTCGGTGCTCGTGGTGAACACCGAGGGCGCCACCGACCCCGAGAACTACGCCGCCGTCCTGGCCCGGGGCTGAGGCCGTCATGGCCCTGGCCGAACGCCTGTTCGTGCTGCAGTTCGGTGCCGAACGTGTCAGCAAGGCCCTGTCGCTGGTCGGTGGAGATCCCGACCACCACTACTGGGAGCCGCTCTCGGGGGCTGTCGTGCAGACCAGCGAGGGCTGGGTGCTCTTCGACACCGGGATGAGCCGCCACAACCACGACGCCGCCGCAGTCGAGCAGGTCTACCGCGGCAACCTCCCGCCCGGTCCGCTGCCCGGACCGCCGTGGCACCTGCCGCCCGCACCGCCGGCCGACCGCTGCACCTGGGGCCTACCGGGCGACCCGCTGGTCGGGGCGCTGGCCGGGGTCGGCCTGCGCCCGGCCGATCTGGCGCTCGCCGTGGTCAGCCACTTCCACTGGGACCACTCGGGAGGCATCGCGACCCTGGCCGAGGCCGGCGTCCCCGTCCTGGTGCACGCCGACGAGCTGGAGTGGGCGCGCGGCGGCCGGGCCGAGTTCGGCGCCGGCTTCGACGCCGCCGACTGGACGGCTCCGGGGACGCGGTGGCAGACCGTCGACGCCGAGACCGAGGTGGCTCCGGGGGTCGTCGTGCTGCCCACGCCCGGCCACACGCCGGGCCACCTCTCGCTCCAGGTGGAGCTGTCCGGTACCGGCACCTGGATCTTCCCCGCCGACGCCACCGACCTGGCTCAGAACCTGCTCGACGACGTGCCCTGCGGCTCCTGCGCCGGCGGCACCGAGGACGACGAGCAGCAGGCCCGCGAGTCCCTGGCCCTGCTGCTCGCCCGGACCCGCGAGACCGGCGCGCGCCTGGTCCCCGGACACGACCAGGTCGCCGTCAGCGCCGTCCGTCACCCACCCGGAGGTCACCGATGAACCCACCCGCGGCCCCCGGCCCGCCCCCTCGCCTGCTCGAGGGCCGGGTGGCGGTGGTCACCGGCGCGGGACGCGGCATCGGACGGGCCATCGCCGCCGCCCTCGCCGCGCACGGTGCGCAGGTCGCGCTGGCCGACGTCGACCTGGTCGGCGTCTCGGCGGCGGCCGAGGACATCGGCGAGACGACGGGCACCGCCGCGCTCGCCCTGGAGCTGGACGTCACGAGGCCCGACAGCGTCCGCGCGGGCGCCGACCTGGTGGAGTCCACGTTCGGGGTGGCTGACGTCGTCGTCGCCAACGCCGGCATCCTCGTCTTCAAGCCGGCGCTGGAGATCACCCCGGCCGAGTTCGCCCGCTGCCTCGAGGTCAACCTGACCGGCGCCTTCACCACCGTGCGGGAGTTCGCCGGCCGGCTGGTGGCGGCCGGGCGTCCGGGCTCGGTAGTGCTCACGTCCTCGCTGTTCGGGGTCCGCGGCGGGGCCGGCAACGCGGCCTACGCCGCGTCCAAGTTCGGGATGGTGGGGCTGGCTGAGTCGATGGCCGCCGACCTGGCGCCCGCCGGCATCCGGGTCAATGCGGTGTGCCCGGGCCAGATCGACTCCGAGATGCTGCAACAGCTCTTCCGGGACCGGGCCGAGCAGGACGGTACCGAGCCGACCGAGGAGCAGGCCCGGTTCGAGCAGCGCATCCCGTGGGGCCGGCTGGGCACCGGCGCCGACGTGGCCGACGCGTTCGTCTACCTCGCCTCCGACCTCAGCCGCTACGTCACCGGCCAGAAGCTCGTCGTCGACGGCGGCTGGAGCGTCGGCTGACGTCTGACCGGACCCGGTCAGACGGGCTGGCGCTCGGTCAGCCGGCCGACCACCCGGACCACCGCGCGACGACTCAGCAGCCGGGTGCCGACCGTGGTGAGGTGGTTCGCGCCGCCCGACACCACGCTCGGCGGGGGGTTGCGCCGGTCCAGGGTCGCCAGGGCCAGGCTCACGACCTGGGCCGGTGTCTGCACGCTGCCCACCCGGGACCCCTCGCCGGCGACGTCGAAGAACTCGGTGGCCGTCGCGCCCGGGGACAGGGCCAGCACCCGCAGGCCGGTACCGGCCGCCTCGTACCAGAGCGCCTCGGTGAAGCTGAGGACGAAGGCCTTGGTCGCGCCGTAGACGGCCATCAGCGGGACGGGCTGGTAGGCGCCCGTGCTGGCCACGTTGACCAGCGCACCCCGTCCGGCCGCCAGCAGCTGCGGGTAGAAGGCATGGGTGATCCCCACCAGGGCGCTCACGTTCAACGCCACCTCGGCGCTGATACGGCCACCGTCCTCGCGCTCGAAGCGGTTGCGGGTGGCGAAGCCGGCGTTGTTCACCAGGGTCTGGACCGCGATGCCCCGGGCCCCGAGGTCGGCGGCGAGGGCAGGTCCGGCGTCGGACTGGGCGAGGTCGCGGGCCATCACCGTGACCGTGCACCGATGGCGGTCCCGCAGCTCGGCGGCGAGGGCCTCCAGCCGGTCGGCGCGCCGGGCGACGAGGACGAGGTCGGCGCCTCGGGCGGCCAGCTGACGGGCGAACTCGGCGCCGAGCCCCGAGCTGGCCCCGGTGACGAGGGCGGTGGTCGAGGTGTGGTCGATGGGCACGGGTCGTCCTCTCAAGGTGGGTGAACGGGTGTTCATGAGTTAGGTTGACAGATGTTCAGCGATCTGTCCAGGAACTGTCTGGCCGTCGACCGGAAGGAGGACTGGTGCCCGGAACCGCCCGCGAGCCCAATCCCCGAGGGGCGGGCGACCAGCTCCGTCACCAGCTCGTCGACGCGGCGGGGGAGCTACTGCTGCACCCCCAGGAGGTGGCTCTCCCGTCGTTGCGGGCGGTGGCGCGGGCGTGCTCGGTCTCACCGGCCGCGGTCTACCTGCACTTCGACTCCTCAGCGGCGCTGATCGAAGCCGTCCTGGACGACCAGCTCGACGCCCTGTCCGCGACGATGCGGGCGGCCCTGGTCGACGCGCCGGCACCGATCGACCGGCTCCGGGCTTTCGCCGCGGCCTACGTCGGCTGGGGCCTGGAGCATCCCGGGGCCTACCAGCTGCTCTTCGAGACCGCCGACCGCTGGGCCGGCGGATCGCGCGCGGTGGCCCACGAACGCTGGGACCTGCTGCACGAGACCTCCAGGCTGCTCGGTGACGTGCTCGGCGGACCGACCGATCCGGCCCTGGCCTTCCGGCTGTGGGCCCTGCTGCATGGCCTGGTCTCGCTGCGGCTGCACAAGGCGGACGTCGACTGGCCGACGCAGCCGGTCGCCGACGCCCACGGCACCGTGGACGACCTGCTGCGCGGAATCAACACCGACTGACCCCTAGGCGTTACCCCGTCGACACATCTATGATGTTTTATAAATTAGACGAAGTGCCGGGTCGACGGGACCGGGGCCGTCCGAGGACCAGGGGACCACCCATGAGCAGACCACCACGCATGAGTAGGCGCCTCAGGAGCACGCGCCGGCGTACCCGCAGCTGGCTTGTCGCCGCCACGGCGACGACTCTCCTGGTCGCCGCCGCCGGCTGCAGCAGCGCCGGCGGCGTGAGCGAGGGCGGCGGCTCGTCCTCACCGGGGTCGGCCACGTTGCGGATGGCCCTCTCCGGCGACATGACCACGCTGGACCCCACGACGGAGTACCAGTTCGAGGGCAGCCAGGTCCTGACCTCGGTCTATGAGGGTCTGCTCGACTACGCGACCGACTCCAGCAACACGATCGTGCCGCTGCTCGCGGCCAGCTTCGACGTCTCGACCGACGGTCTGACCTACACCTTCAAGCTGCGAACCGACGTCACGTTCGCCGACGGCACCACGATGACCTCTGCCGCGGTCAAGCAGAGCTTCGAGCGGATGGGCGACAAGAAGGTCGCCTCCCAGATGGGCTACATGGTCGCGGGCGTGAAGAGCTACGAGACCCCCGACGACGCCACGTTCGTCATCCACCTCAAGACCCCGGTTGCCTCATTCCTGTCCCTGCTGGCCAGCCCGTTCGGTCCCAAGATCATCGACCCCAAGGTGCTCGACGAGCACAAGAGCGACGACGCCCTCGCCTACCTCAAGACCCACACGGCCGGCACCGGCCCGTACGCGGTCACCCAGTTCGACACCGGAAGCCAGTACACGCTCACCCGCAACGACCACTACTGGGGCGCGTCTCCGCACTTCGCGGCCGTGACGTTCAAGATCATCCCGGACGCGGCCAACCAGGTGCTGCAGCTCCAAGGCGGCGATCTGGACGTGATCTCCGGCCAGCCCGTCGCCACGGTGCAGAGCTTCGCCGGCAACGCCGACTTCCATGTCGAGGCCCAGCCGCTGCTGCAGAAGGCGTGGCTGCACGTGAACCGCACCGGAGTCCTCGCCGACCAGAAGACCCGCGAGGCCGTGCGGGCCTCTCTCGACCGGAACGCGCTGGTCAAGCAGATCTGGGGCAGCTACGCGACACCGTCCACCCAGATGTACCCGGTGGCCAACCTGCCGGCCGGCCTGGCCGCCGACGACTGGACCACCGACACCTCGGCCCTGAAGGGCGCACTCGGCGGCAAGACGCTGACGCTGGGCTACATCGCGGGCCTGACCCAGGACGAGCAGGTGGCCCAGGCCCTGCAGGCCCAGTGGCAGCAGGCGGGCGTCGACGTGAAGCTCGTGCCCACCCAGGGGTCGGACTACTACGGCTTCAGCAAGGACCCGAGCAAGGCGCCCGACCTGCTCTACGAGGCCTCCTACCCCGACTCCGCACACCCCGACGCCTGGGCCCGGCTGTTCTTCTACTCCGACCAGTCCACGGGCAGTGGCGGCCTCAACTACCTCCTCGCCGGCTCCCAGGAGGGCGACGCGCTGATGGACCGCGGGCTCGCCTCGCTCGACGCCGATGCGGCGGCCGCGGACTACGGCAAGGCGGGCGACCTGGTGCACGACCAGGTCGGCTACATCAGCCTGGCCGACCTGCAGGACGTCTTCATCACCCGCGCCTCGATCTCCGGCTTCGCCCACTGGCTGCCGACCCCGCGGACCCTGGCGCTGAAGTCCCTCACCGGGACCCCGTGACCCGTGGCCGCACTCTCGCCCTCCCTGGCCACCACCCCGGGCGGACCCGGTCCGGGACCTGCGCCCCGCCGCTGGAACGCCCTCGGCGCGCTGCGACGCTCCCGCACGGGGTTGCCCGAGCGCATCGCCCTGACCCTGGTGCTGCTGCTCACCGTGCTGCTTCTCCTCGCGCCGCTGCTCGCCCCGCACACGGCCAAGGCGATCGTCGGGGACCCGTTCGTCGCCCCGGGCGGCCGCTTCTGGCTGGGCACCGACAGCCAGGGCCGCGACGTCTGGTCCCGGGTGCTCGTGGGCCTGCGGGTGAGCTGGTTCGGGGCCCTGGCGGTGATCGCGATCGGCGCAGCGGTCGGCAGCGTCATCGGCCTGGTCGCCGGGATGTCCGGCGGTGTGGTCGACGCGGTGCTGATGCGGCTCACCGACGCCGCCCTGGCCCTGCCCGGGACGCTGGTGGCGCTGATGGTGGTGGCGGCGCTCGGGCCCAGCCTGCGCAACACCCTGCTGGCGGTCGCCGTCACCTGGTGGCCCTGGTACGCCCGGATCGTCCGCGGCCAGACCCGGACGGTGATGCAGCTGCCGCACGTCGACGCGGCCCGGCTCGGCGGCTTCTCCCCGGTCCGGCGCGCGCTGGTGCACGTGCTGCCCGGCAGCCTCGGCCCGGTGCTCGTGGCCGCGTCGATGGACGTGGGCTCGGTGCTGCTGGTGCTGGCCGGGCTGTCGTTCATCGGGCTCGGGTCGCCGCCCCCGGCCGCGGAGATCGGCAGCATGTCCGCCGGCGGCCTGACGTACCTCTTCAACGCGCCGTGGATCGCGCTGGCTCCTGCGGTCGCCCTGTTCGCGGTCGCCGTGCTCGCGAACTACGCCGGCGACGGGCTCCAGGACCTGGTGGAGGGCTGATGGCCCGCGTTGGATGGTCGCGCTCCGCGCTCCCGGGTCCTGAGCTTCGCCCGATCTCACTCGTTCGTCCCGATTCCGGACGACGAAAAGCGTGTCGCCCGGGATCACTCCTCACTTCCGAGAGGCTCCGCTGATGACCCGGTTCGTGCTCAGCCGGGTCGCCTCGCTGGTCGGGGTGCTGCTCGTGCTGACGCTCGCCGTGTTCTTCATCCAGAGCCGGCTGCCGGCCGACCCCGTCCGGCTGCTGGTCGGTCGCAACGCCACCCCCGAGGTGGTCGCGGCCACGCGCGCCCGGCTGGGCCTCGACGAGCCCTTCCCCGTCCAGTACGTCCACTTCCTCGACCGGCTGCTGCACGGCGACGCCGGCACCTCGCTACGCACCCGCAACCCGGTCGCCGCCGACGTGCTGCAGTACCTGCCCGCCACGGTGGAGCTGGTCCTGGTGGCCGCGGTGATGGCGGTGCTCGGCGGGCTGCTGCTCGGCCTGCTGAGCTCCCGTGGCGGCATCTGGTCCGGGCTGGTCCGCCTGGTCACCGTCGCCGGCTCGTCCTCGGCGACCTTCCTGGTGGCGATCGTGGCCATCCTGGTGCTGTACCGCAACCTCGGCTGGTTCCCGGCGGGCGGCCGCAGCAGCGAGTACTCCAGCTCGCGGCCCACCGGCCTGCTGCTGGTCGACACCCTGCTGGGCGGGGACCTCGGCGGCTTCCTCGACGCCGTGCACCACGTCCTGCTGCCGGCGGCGGTGCTCGCCGTGGGCTCGACCGTGGCTATCGGCCGGACGCTGCGCGGGTCGCTGCGCCGGACGGCCCAGACCGAGTTCGTCCGCTCAGCCCAGGCCAAGGGCTTCACCTGGTGGCAGGTCAGCCGCCGGCACGCGCTGCGCAACTCCACCAACCCGGCGCTGTCGATGGCCGGCCTGCAGGTGGGGATGCTGTTCTCGGGCTCGATCGTGGTGGAGCTCGTCTTCTCCTGGCCCGGCGTCGGCGGCTACCTGGCCAAGTCGATCGGCAGCTCGGACTTCCCGGCGATCACGGGCGTCGTGCTCGTCCTGGGCGCCGCGTACGTGGCCGTCAACTTCGTCGTCGACCTGCTGCAGCTGGCCGTCGACCCCCGCCTCAGGAGTGCCCGATGAACGTCCCCGCCACGCCGGTCGTGTCGGTCCGCGACCTCGCAGTCACCTTCGAGACCGACGACGGCACGCTGGCCGCGCTGAAGGGCGTGAGCCTGGACATCGCACCGGGGGAGATCGTGGCCCTGGTGGGGGAGTCGGGGTCGGGCAAGAGCGTGTTCAGCAGCTGCCTCGTCGGGCTGCCGCTGGTCAGCCGCCGGACGACCGTGACCGGTTCGGTGCAGGTGGCCGGCGTCGACATGCTGGGCGGGGAGGACCGACAGCGACGGCAGGTGCGACGCGACCTGCTGGGGATGGTGTTCCAGGACCCGCTCACCTCGCTGGACCCGATGATGACCATCGGCAACCAGGTCTGCGAGCGCGGCGCCGACGAGGCCCGCGGCGTCGCGGCTCTGACCGACTGCGGCATCCCTGAGCCCGCGACGCGGATGAAGCAGTGGCCGCACGTCCTCTCTGGTGGGCTGCGCCAGCGGACCAGCATCGCCGGCGCCATCACCGCCGGCAGCGGCGGCGCGCCCGTCCTGCTGGTGGCCGACGAGCCGACCACGGCGCTCGACGTCCAGGTGCAGGCGCAGATCATCGCCCTGTTCGCGCGGCTGCGGGACGAGCACGGCTGCTCGATCGTGCTCGTCACCCACGACCTCGGCGTGGCCGCCCAGGTCGCCGACCGGATCGCCGTCATGTACGCGGGCGAGATCTGCGAGCTCGGGCCGACGGCGGAGGTGCTCTCGAACCCGCAGCACGCGTACACGTCGAGGCTGCTCGAGGCCCGGCTCGACGTCAACAAGGTGGTGGTCCGGGACCGTCCGGCCGCGGCGGTGCCCGAGCCGACGGCCGAGCGGGCGCCGGTGCTGGCCGTGGACGACGTCGTGAAGACCTTCCGCCGTCAGGGTGGCCGGTTCACCGCCGTCGACCACGTCTCGCTGGCCGTCGCTCCGGGCGGGTCGCTCGCGCTGGTGGGGGAGAGCGGCTGCGGCAAGTCGACGGTGCTGCGGATGGCCACCGGGCTGACCAGGCCGGACGCCGGGACCATCGAGGTGAGCGGCGCGGCCCGACCGCAGCTGGTCTTCCAGGACGCCGGATCCTCGCTGACCCCGTGGCTGACCGTCTCCGCGCAGCTCGTCGAGCGGCTGC
The DNA here is from genome assembly GCF_964244285.1 of uncultured Friedmanniella sp. Lineage (NCBI taxonomy): Bacteria > Bacillati > Actinomycetota > Actinomycetes > Propionibacteriales > Nocardioidaceae > Friedmanniella > uncultured Friedmanniella sp. The sequence goes on along the minus strand of NZ_CAXTHT010000004.1, from coordinate 141,463 downwards.
GGGGGCGGGGGCTGTCGCGACGGGCCAGCGCGGACGCGGCGGCCGAGCTGTTGGAACGGGTCGGCCTGGACGCCCGGATGGGTCGGGCGCGTCCCCGGGAGCTGTCGGGGGGCCAGCGCCAGCGGGCGGCGATCGCCCGGGCCCTGGCGTCCTCGCCGGAGATCCTGGTCTGCGACGAGCCGGTGAGCGCCCTGGACGCCTCGCTGGCCGCCCGCGTGCTCGACCTGCTGGAGGACCTGCGCTTCTCCCTCGGCGTCGCCATCTTGATGGTGACCCACGACCTCGCGGTCGCGCGCCGGATCGCCGACGACCTCGCGGTGATGAACCAGGGCGCGATCGTCGAGCGCGGGCCTCTCGACCAGGTCTTCGCCGACCCCCAGCACCCGTACACGAGGGCGCTGCTGGCGGCCTCGCCGACCATCTACCCCGCCGCGTAGCCCGCCGGCGCGCTCCCGCCCGTCGTTGCGCCGTCTGGCCACCGTTGCGCCCGGTGTACACGGCGCAACGCGAGGAAGACGGCGCAACGCTGCCTGCGGGCCGACAGTGCTTGCCAGTCCGCAGCGGGCCAGCCATGCTCCTCCCATGGCGAAGAAGCGGACGAAGGACAAGGTCAAGCTCGGGGCTCCCGGGACGCGGAGCCGCGACACCCCGATCGGGGACTACGGCTTCCTCAGCGACGGCGAGGTGTCGGCGCTGGTCGGGCCCAGCGGCTCGGTCGAGTGGATGTGCCTGCCCCGCTTCGACTCACCCAGCGCGTTCGGCAGCATGCTCGGCAAGCTGGCCGGTTCGTTCCGGGTGGCGCCGGACGACGTGACGGTGCCGGGGGACCGGCGCTACCTGCCCGGCACGATGATCCTCGAGACCAGCTGGGGCACCCCGACCGGCTGGATCATCGTCCGGGACGCCCTGCTGATCGGCCCGTGGCGACACGAGGACACCCGCTCGCACACCCACGAGCGCACGCCGAACGACTACGAGGCCGAGCACACCCTGCTGCGGACGATCCGCTGCGTCTCCGGTGAGGTGCAGACGGTGGTCGACTGCGAGCCGGTGCTGGACTACGGGCAGGCCCACGTCAGCTGGAAGTACACCGAGCACGGCTACCACCAGGGCGTCGGCACGGCGGACGGCTCGGAGCTGCAGCTCACCCTCACCTCCGACTTCCGCCTCGGCTTCGAGGGCGGCCGCGCCACGGCCCGCACCCTGCTCAAGGAGGGCGACACCCGCTACATCGCGCTCAGCTGGGGCCACAAGCCGCCGCCGATGACCTACGCCGAGGCGTACCAGCGTCAGGTCTGGACGGCGCACCACTGGCAGCACTGGCTCGCCCGCGGGCAGTTCCCCGACCACCCCTGGCGCAGCTACCTGCAGCGCAGCGCGCTCACCCTGAAGGGGCTCACCTACGCCCCGACGGGCGCGATCGCCGCCGCCGGCACCACGTCGCTGCCCGAGACCCCGGGCGGCAACCGCAACTACGACTACCGCTACACCTGGATCCGCGACGCCACCTTCGCGCTCTGGGGCATGTACTCCCTGGGGTATGACTGGGAGGCCGTCGACTTCTTCTCCTTCATCGCCGACATCGCCAGCCGCGACGACGAGATCCAGATCATGTACGGGATCGGCGGTGAGAAGGACCTCACCGAATACGAGCTCGACCACCTGCCCGGGTACGCCGGATCGCGTCCGGTCCGGATCGGCAACGCCGCCTACGCCCAGCAGCAGCACGACGTCTGGGGCGCCCTGCTGGACTCGGTCTACCTGCACGCCAAGGCCGCGGACCACCTGGACGGCCGGATCTGGCCGATCCTGGACAAGCAGGTCACCCAGGCGCTCAAGCACTGGCGCGAGCCGGACGCCGGGATCTGGGAGGTCCGGGGCGAGCTGCAGCACTTCACGTCCTCCAAGATCATGTGCTGGGTCGCGGTCGACCGCGGGGCCAAGCTGGCGCTGGCCGCCGGCGAGACCGGCAAGGCGGCCGAGTGGGAGCTCGCCGCGCAGGAGATCAAGGACGACATCCTCGCCAACGGCGTCGACGAGCGGGGTGTCCTCACCCAGCACTACGGCACGAAGGCACTGGACGCCTCGCTGCTGCTCGCGCCGCTGCTGCGTTTCCTACCCCCGGACGACCCGCGTATCCGGGCCACGGTGCTGGCAATCGCCAACGAGCTGACCGTCCACGGCCTCGTGCTGCGCTACAAGGTCGAGGAGACCGACGACGGCTTCACCGGCGAGGAGGGCAGCTTCACCATCTGCTCCTTCTGGCTGGTCTCGGCGCTGTGCGAGATCGGGGAGTACCAGAAGGCCCGGAAGCTGTGCGCCAAGCTGCTGTCCTTCGCCGGCCCGCTCGAGCTCTACGGCGAGGAGATCGACCCGCACACCGGCCAGCACCTGGGCAACTTCCCGCAGGCGTTCACCCACCTGGCCCTGATCAACGCCGTGATGCACGTGATCCGGCTGGAGGACGCCCAGCACGGTCCGCAGTCCAGCAGCTGGGCCGGCTCGTCCGGCAACGAGGAGGCCTGACCCGCCCGGCGACGCGGGTGTCGGTCCCCCGACTACGGTGGCGCCATGAGCGCTGCTGAGTGGGTGCCCGAGGGCGGCGACGTCGACACGCTGCGGCGGGCCGCGACGGACTGTCGCGGCTGCGAGCTGTGGGAGCCCGCAACCCAGGTGGTGTTCTCGGCGGGCAACCCGGCGGCGCCCCTGATGCTCGTCGGCGAGCAGCCGGGGGACTCCGAGGACCGCCGCGGGATCCCGTTCGTCGGACCCGCCGGACAGCTGCTGCAGCGGGCGCTGGCCGAGGCGGGGGTGGGGGTGGCGGACGTCTACGTCACCAACGCCGTCAAGCACTTCCGCTTCACCGAGCGCGGCTCGCGCCGCATCCACGCCACGCCTCAGATCAACCACCTCAAGGCCTGCCGACCGTGGCTGGAGGCCGAGCTGCAGACCGTCCGGCCCCGGCTGGTCGTCTGCCTCGGCGCCTCGGCGGCCAAGTCGCTGCTGGGGTCGAGCTTTCGCCTCACCGCTGAGCGCGGTCAGGTGATGGAGCGCGAGACGCCGGTCGGGCCCCTTCGCCTGCTGGCCACCCTGCACCCCTCCGCGGTGCTCCGGACCCCGGCCGGACCGGAGCACGACGAGGCGTTCGGCGGCCTGGTCGCCGACCTACGCACCGCCGCCCGGGCCGTCGCGGGCTGAGCCCGGCTGGTCACCTGCGGTCAGAAGGCGACCAGTCATTCGATGGTGAAACACCCATGTGCGACCCCGAGCAGCGCGGAGTCGGCCCTTTCTCTTGTTTCTGCCTACGCGAAGAATCGCGATGAGGGGAATTCGGAACCAATTCGACTGACGGCGCCGGCCGTACCCGCCAGATGTCAACAGCCCCGCCGAAAATTCGCCGGTCGGAGCTCGAAAAGCCGCAGCGGCGCCTGTCGGCGCCGTCTCCGCCCTGGGTCACGGCTGGGTCACGACACGCCGTCGTAACGGTCTCGATCTCGATCGGTGCCCGCCAGGGGCGTCTGGCCCTGTGACTTGCATCACAAAAACCCTCACTCCGATAACGGTGTGATCACGTCTGTCACGCCTGAATCGGGTCTTTGGTCCCTCCTCGGACGGACCCAGGTCCCGTCCGGTCGGCCCGAAGGACATTTGTACGCAACCACCGTGCTCTCTAGTGTTCACCTCAACCCGCCCCGAATGGGGCCGGCGAGGGCGGTCGGCAACCGTATTGCTGCGGTCAGTGTTTGTGCTCGATTTCATGCATCTTCGAGGAGATCCCCGTGTTCGGAAAGCTCACCGTCGCCGTCTGCTCCCTCGCCCTCGTCGCCGGCCTCACGGCCACCGCCGCGCCCGCCGACGCGGCCGCCACACCGTCGCGGATCACCAAGGTGAAGGCCGTCGCAGGACCTCGCGCCGGGCAGGTGACGATTTCCTGGAAGCAGGACGGGAACCACACCTCGGCATTCAAGATCGAGACCGGCCTGACGACGTTCAGCAAGACCAGCAAGAGCATGCCGAGGACGGGCCGGGACTCCAAGACCTTCACGGTGGCCAGGACCAGGCGCTCGGTCACGCTCTCCGCGGCGCAGGTCGCCTCGGCCGGCGCCGGGGTCGGCACCGGCAACCACCTCTACTTCCGCATCTCCGCCGTCAACGGCGGCACCGCCCGGGCCTACCCCAAGCTGCAGGCCGTGATGCCCAAGCCGGCGGCCGCGACGTCCAGCGGGACCGCGGTACGCATCGGCAGCTTCAACGTCCGCACCGCCCGCGCCACCTCGGACAAGCGCAGCTGGCTTCGCCGGGCGCCCGACGTGGCCCGTCAGATCCGCAAGGAGAACCCCGGGGTGGTGGCCATCCAGGAGCTCGGGCCCGGCCGCGCCGACGGCAAGAAGGGCAAGACCAAGGGTCACACCCGGCAGACGGTGAGCCTGCTCGACAACCTCAAGAAGGTCGGCGCCGGCAAGTACCGCCTGGTGCGCACCACCCCGTACGTGAAGCCGGGTACGACCCACAACACCCAGGGCGCCCGCATCCTCTACGACAGCAGCCGCTACGAGCTCGCGTGGGCCTGCCCGGAGAAGACCGGCAAGAAGAGCTACAGCAGCAGCTGCAGCCTCGAGCTGCCCCTGCTGGTCCACGACAGCCAGCACAACCGCCGCAGCGCCGCCTACGCGCTGCTGGAGAACAAGCGGACGGGGAAGCGGTTCTGGTTCGCCTCGGTCCACCTGGACGACCGGCACAGCAAGAACCTCACCAAGGAGAAGTCCTACAACGCCCTCCGCGGCCGCCAGATGAAGGCGGTCTACGCCCGCATCGCCTCGGTCAACACCAAGCACCGCCAGGTCATCATCGCCGGTGACATCAACTCCTGGCAGAACAACAAGGCCGGGAACGCCCCGCACGACTACCTCGTCTCCCAGGGCTTCTCCGACACCGCTGCGGCCAAGGTCCGGATCAAGACCCAGTACGCCACCATCAACCACTTCGACCGGGTCCTGCACCCCGCCCACCAGGGCTACGGCGTGCGGATCGACGTGATCATGGTGCGCGGCGGCAAGGGCGTCAAGCGCTTCGAGAACGTGATGAAGGTCGTCGACTCCTCCCGGCCCTCCGACCACAACATGATCACCAGCGATCTGGTCCTGTAGCCCGACCGCCGCGCAGAACGGGAGCGGTCAGCCGTTGGCCAGGGCGGCGGGGCCGTCCTCGCGGCGGATGTCGATCACGTGGCCGGTCTGGCCCGAGAGCAGCACGTCCAGGGACTGGCGGGCGACCTCCTCGGAGCTGAGCAGGGTGCCGGCCGGCTCCTCGCCGAAGGCCTTGGTGCGCATCGGCGTCCCGGTCCGTTCGGGGTTGACGCAGTTGACGCGCACCCCGCTGGCGGCCCACTCATCAGCCAGGGCCTGGGTGAGGTTCACCACCGCGGCCTTGGCGGAGGAGTAGAGGGAGTAGCCCGACCGGCCCCGGGTGTAGGAGGAGGACGTGAACAGCAGCAGCGAGCCGCGGGCCTGGGCCAGGCCCGCGTAGAACTCCTGGGCGATGAAGATCGGGGCGAGGTAGTTGATGTCGGTGGAGGAGTAGACGGTCTCCTCACTCGTCGCCGCCAGCTCGCCACGGGGCAGCACCCCGGCGGTGTTGACCACGTAGTCGATCTGCCCGGTCTCGGCCAGGACGGCCGCGGCCACGCCGGCGATCTCGGCCCGGTTCTCCACGTGGGTGCCGCTGCCCGAGCGGGAGAAGGTACGGACGTCGGCGCCGTAGCGGCGCGCCAGGCCGGCGATGTCGCTGCCGATCCCGTACGACCCGCCGAAGACGACCACGGTCCGGCCGGCCAGCCGGGCGCGGTACTCGTCCTCCGACAGTGCCGCGGGGGTGTCGGCGGACGTCAGCTGGAAGAGCTTGTCGGCGATGTAGACATCGATCGGCTCGGTTACCTTCATGTTGCGCTCGTGGCCGGGCACGACGGCGATGTCGACCCCCGGCAGGTAGCGCAGCACCACCGTGCAGTCGTCGGTCGCGGTGAAGTTCGGGTCCTGGGCGGCGTTGGCGTAGGCCTCGCGGATGGTCGAGAGGCGGAAGGACTGCGGCGTCTGCCCCCGTCGCAGCAGGTGCCGGGGCAGCACGTCGGCGATGGTCTCGGAGTCCGTCCCGACCTTGATCACCGTGTCCGCGGACGGAATGGCCGTGTCGACGGCCAGGTGGGTCTCCAGCGCGGCCACGTTGGCCGCGATGATCGTCTGCGACACCAGCGGCCGGACGGCGTCGTGCAGCAGCACGTTGCACTCGGCCTCGCCGAGGGCGGCCAGCGCGGTCGCCGTGGTGTCGTTGCGGGTGCCGGCGCCCTCGAGGATCTGGCTGACCTTGTCGTAGCCGCCGCCGCGGACGATGGCGCGGACCTCGTCCAGGTAGCCGGGGGTCATCAGGACCAGGATCTCGTCGACCAGCGGTGAGGCCTGCATGGCCGCGATGGTGTGCTCGATGATCGGCTTGCCGGCGATCTTGATCAGCTGCTTGGGGATGCTCAGCCCGACGCGGGTGCCCGTGCCCCCCGCCAGCACCACGGCGACGTTGCGCAGCCGGGTCACCCCCGCCGCCCCCGGGCCAGCCCGGTCAGCCGGCGGTACGCCGCGCCGAGGGCGGGGTTGCGACCCAGCCGGCGGACGCGCGGCTCCCAGGAGCTCGGCACGGCGCGACGCAGCCGGGCAACGGGGCCGGTGGGCCGGGGGGTCTTCCCGGCCGGCGGACCAGCGGGTCTGTCCGCCTTCGAGCCGGCCGCCTTCGGACCTGCCTTCTTCGGGGCCACCTTCGGGCCCGCCTTCTTCGGGGCCGGCTTGGGCGCGGGCGGGGGAGTGGCCTCCACCGGCTTCTGACGGACGACGCTCGGAGTCCCGTCACCGGCCAGTCGGAGGCTCAGCCCCAGGGGCTGGAGCGGCATCGACCCGAGCCGCCAGGACAGGTCGTAGGCGCCGGCGAGCCCGCTGACCCAGCCCTGCAGGACCACACCCCCGTCGCGGGGGACGAGCTTCGCCGGCGTCTGACGGCGGTCGAGAGCCAGTCGGGCGGGGAGCGGCTGGCCCTCGACGACGTGCCAGCCCGGCAGCGCCACCTCGAGCAGGCAGCCCGACCCGGACTCCTCGATGGTGGTCGCGGTGGGCGGGACCGGGGCCTCTGGGAGGTGGCGGCCCGGTCCGACGTCGAGCTGCAGCCGACCGTCGACGGCCGCCGTCACCACCACCACGTTCCCGACGAGGGCCGGCTCCGCATCGCTCTGCGGCAGGGCCGCCGCGGCCGTCGAGGTGGCGTCGCCGACCAGCACCACGTCCACCTGGTACTCCGCTACGGGCAGCGGCGAGCCGGCCGCGGCGGTCCGGACGTCGAGCCGGCCGGCGGTCTGCCAGGTCGTCAGCCCCAGCGCGGTCGCGAGCTCGCCGGTGGTGGGAAGCAGGAAGGTGACCGCGCTGCCCAGCTGCCGCAGCAGCAGCACGGGACGCAGGGCCCCCAGGTCCGGGTCGTCCAGCGTCACGTCGACGGCGATGTCCAGCACCGGGCCGTCCCAGCTCAGCCGGGGACGGCGGGCGACCGGAGCCGATGTGGCGGGCACCTGGGCCGGCGGCTCGACACAGGTCGCCGGGTAGCTGCTCAGGACCCCGGCCCGCAGGTCCCCGGTGTCCTGTCCTCCAGGCTCCAGCCGGCTGCTGCGCCGCAGGACCACCGGCCCGTCGAGGACCCGCCCCGGGTCGCCGACCACCTCGCCGTCCTCCTGCAGCAACGACGGGTCGAGCGGCGCTCCGGGGCTCACCTGACGACCGGCGACGGCGTCGAGGCGGTGCGCCTGCGCCAGGTCGAGCATCCGGACGAGCGCGTCGGGGAAGAGCCGCTGGTCGGCGCCCAGCGGCAGGACGTACTCGCCGGTGTACAGGTCGTGCCGGGGGGTCGAGGACTCCGCGATCCGCACGTTGGGCCGGCGGGCGGCCAGCCGGTCCCACGAGGCCCGACGGTCGGCGTCCCCGCCCCCGTCGACCAGGACCAGCTCGAACCGACCGAGCTCGAGGGTCGACTCGTCCAGCGAGCGGACGACGCCGCTGATCGACTGCTGCCCGCTCGCCTCGACCACGACGGTGAGCTCGACGGTCATCCGGTTCTCCTCGGTCAGCACAGCCGTCGGGAGCTTCCCGGAGCATCCCGGCAGAATACGGGTCGCCGTCCGCGGCACGACCGCGGACCAGAGGAGTCCGGCGTGTCGGCCGTGGGTCAGGTTAGGGTCCGGGGATGCACTACCTCGACTTCCTGACCCGGGTGCACACCCGGCTGGCGCCGACGACCTACCTGGAGATCGGGGTGCGTAACGGCCGCAGCCTCGCCCTCGCCCGCTGCCGCGCGGTCGGCATCGACCCCGCCTACTCGATCCGGGCGGAGCTGGACGGCGACTTCGCCCTGTTCCGAACCACCAGCGACGAGTACTTCGCTCGGCCCGAGCCGCTGGCGGCGACCGGCGGGGTGCCGTTCGAGCTCGCCTTCATCGACGGCCTGCACCTCTTCGAGTTCGCGCTCCGTGACTTCGTCTTCGCCGAGCGGCACTCCTCGGCCCGGGGGATGGTGTTCTTCGACGACATGCTGCCACGCACCGTCGACGAGGCCGCCCGGGAGCGGCACACCCAGGCGTGGACGGGCGACGTCTTCGGGGTGCTCCAGGTCCTGGAGCGCTACCGGCCCGACCTGGTGGTCGTCCCGCTGGACACCGTCCCGACGGGCCTGCTCGCCGTGGTCGGGCTGGATCCGGACAACACGGTGATCGACGACAACTTCACCGAGATCCTGGCCGAGTTCCGGCACCCCGACCCCCAGCCCGTCCCGGCCGAGGTGCTGGACCGCTCGAGCGTGGTCAGCCCGGGGCGCTTCCTCGAGGCGGAGGTGCTCGAGCTGCTGGCCTCCCGGGCGGGGGACGTCACGGCCGCGGACCTCCGCGGACCGCTGCGCGAGCTGGTCGCCGAGCGACTGGGCGCGGCGTTCGTGGGTATGCCCGTCTGAGCGCAGCCCGGAGGGGGACGGGCCGCCGCCTCCGCGGAACTCATTGCGGGGAGCACTAGGCTCACCGCACCGATGACGCGGCCCCGCGGGCCGCCCGGGAGAGGAGGTCCGCCAGCGTGGCGGTCAAGAACAAGGTGTCGACCCGACTAGCCCGACGGGTGAGACGGCTGGTGCGACGTCGGCGGCCGACGACCCCCACCCCCAGCCGCCTCGCGTTCTCACTCGACGGGTTCCGCGCCACCGTCCGGGTGCAGGTCCGGCGGCGTGGCTGGCGGCTCGAGGGTCTGGTGCTGGAGAGCCGGCAGGACGCGTTCTCGGTCTTCCTGCCCACTCCCGAGAGCGACGAGGACGGCTGGTTCGCCGCGAGCTTCGACGTGGCCGAGCTGCAGCGCCGCCACGACCTCCGGGGGGACACCGGCGACTTCTACCTGCAGTGGTGCCGCCCGACGCCCTCGGACCGGACGGCCACCGAGCCGCAGGACCAGCGGGCTCCTGAGCAACCGCGGCCCGAGCAGCCCCGGATGGACCGGCGACGGTCCCGGCTGGGTCGCCTGGATGAGACCGAGCGGCCGCCCACCGCGCAGCACTGCGAGGTCGACGGGGTGCAGGTGCAGCTCGACGTGACCGACAAGGGCAACCTGTCGCTGCGCTTCGACCACGACCCCCGGACCCGGATCAGCGCCGTGCCACTGGACTACCAGCAGGGGCCGGCGGCCACGGCCGTCACGCTGGAGCTCAACACGGTGAACGCTGCGGTGCTGCAGGCGGCGGTGGTCGTCCGCGGGCGCGTGTCGCAGGAGCGGATCGAGCTGCCGGCCACGGTGTCCCTGATGCCCGAGGCGATCCGACAGGGCTGGGGCCTGCTGCGCTGGCGGGTCGTGGCCCACCTCGACTTCGCGGCACTGGCGGCAGCCCTGCCGGAGGTGGACGACATCGTCGACCTCAACCTCGAGGTGTTGCTGGAAGGGGCCGAGCTGCCCGCCCGGGTCGGCCTGCGGCTGCCGACCGACCTCGGGGAGCACCAGCTACGCTCCACCGCCGTCGACCAGCAGGGCCTCTCGCACCTGTTCATCCCGTACCTGACCTACCGGGCCCACAAGCTCGCGTTCCGGATCGAGCGGCTGGACTCCGCCCACTACGCCTACCTCCGCCGGCTGCTCCGGGTCGCCTGGCTCTTCCCGCTGGTCAAGCCCTTCACCCGGATCTGGCTGGTGGGCGAGGTGCCCTACAAGGCCCAGGACAACGGGATGCACTTCTTCCGCTACCTGCGCACCGAGCACCCGCGCAAGCGGGCCTACTACGTGATCGACCCGACCTCGCCGGACCGGGAGAAGCTGCTGCCGCTCGGCAACGTCGTCGACCGGTTCTCCCGCGAGCACATCCGCTACAGCCTGCTCGCCTCCCGGTTGGTCTGCTCCCACCACGCCGAGTACCTCTTCGCCTCCCGCGACCGGGTGGTCTCCCGCGCCACCCGTGGGGTGCGCATCTTCCTGCAGCACGGCGTCACGGCCACCAAGAACGTGACCCCGATCTACGCCCGCCAGCGGACCTACGAGCTGCCGGCGGAACGCTTCCTGGTCTGCTCCGAGCTCGAGCAGCGGATCGTGGTCGAGGACTACGGCTACCGGACCCGGCAGGTGCCGATCACCGGCTTCGCCCGCTTCGACCGGCTCTTCGAGGGCGCCGAGGAGCCGCCGGAGCGCACCATCTTGGTGATGCCGACGTGGCGGGAGTCGCTGCGGCCGGACACCTTCCTGGAGAGCGACTACTTCCAGAACTGGCACGGCTTCCTGGCCAGCCCACGGCTGCAGTCCCTGCTCGCGGCGCACGACCTGCAGGTCAAGCTGGTGCTGCACCCGAACATGAGGATCTTCGCCGACTTCTTCACCATCGCGAACGTGCAGCTGGTGCGGCAGGAGGAGGCCGACATCCAGGGGCTGCTGATGAGCAGCGCGGTGCTGGTGACCGACTTTTCGAGCGTGGCCTGGGACTTCAGCTTCCTGCAGCGACCGGTCCACTACTTCCAGTTCGACCACCGCCGGCTGGTGGGGACCCGTGCGCCGCACATCGACTTCGCCACCCAGCTGCCCGGGCCGCTCGCGACCACCCCCGACCGGCTGCTGGCCGACCTGGCCGACACCGTCGAGGCCGACTGCCGGATGACCGAGGAGCACTGGGAGCGCGCCCGGGCGTTCGTGGACTTCCGGGACCGTCGCAGCTGCGAGCGGATCTACGGAGCGGTGCAGCAGGCCTGGGACCTGGGCACCGTCCTCGACCGGGTGCGCAACGCCCGCTCGGTCCAGCGGGCGTGGTGGCGGTTCCGCACCGGTGAGCGCTACTTCACCTGGATGGGCCGGCTGTACGCGGTCGGCGCGCGGCTGCCCCGGACGCCGACCGTGTTCTTCGAGTGCGACCGCGGCGCCCACTTCGGCGACAGTCCCCGTTACCTGTACGAGCGGCTCACCCAGCGCGCGCACGGGCTGCGGCTGGTCTGGGCCAACAACACCACCCTGCGGCTGACCGACCCGCACACCCGCAAGATCGCCCGACACTCCCCGCGCTACTACTGGGAGCTCTCCCGGGCGCGCTACTGGGTCAACAACCAGAACTTCCCCGCCGAGCTCGACAAGCCCGAGGGCACCCGCTTCCTGCAGACCTGGCACGGGACCCCGCTCAAACGGATGCAGCACGACGTCGACAACATGGCGAGCCGGGACGCCGACTACCAGGTCCGCGCCGCCCGGCTGACCAGCTTCTGGGACGTGCTGCTCTCCGCCAGCAGCTACGCGACCGCGTGCTTCCGCAGCGCGTTCCGCTTCGACGGGACGATCCTCGAGGCCGGCTACCCCAGGAACGACCTGTTCTCCTGGCCCGACGCCGACGAGCGGGCCCACGCCACCCGCGAACGGCTCGGGCTGGCCGACGACCCGCGGCGGATCATCCTGTACGCACCGACCTTCCGCGACGACAACCGTCCCGGCGTGAGCTGGAAGCACGACCTGCAGCTCGACATCGCCCGGCTGGCGGCCGAGCTGGGGGAGGAGTTCGTGCTGGTCGTGCGCTTCCACCAGCTGGTCCGGCAGTCGCTGGGCTCGCTGCCGCCCGAGGTCGGGTCCTTCGTGGTCGACGGCGCGACCTACCCCGACATCCAGGAGCTGCTGCTGGTCGCCGACGTCCTGGTCACCGACTACTCCTCGGTGTTCTTCGACTACGCGGCGCTGCAACGGCCCGTCCTCTTCTTCACCTACGACCTGGAGAACTACCGCGACGTGCTCCGCGGCTTCTACCTGGACTTCGAGACCTCCGCGCCGGGTCCGTTGCTGCGCGACAACGCGTCGCTGATCGCGGCTCTCCAGGACCTCGAGCAGGTCCGCCGCGCCTACGCCCCCCGGCTGGCCGAGTTCGCCGCGACCTACGCCCCGCGGGACGACGGGGGCGCCAGCGACCGCGTCCTCGACGCGTTCTTCGGCGAGCCCGACGGCCGTCGGGCCGGAAGGGCCAACATGGTGCCGACCGAGCCCCGCCACGTCGTCCGGCAGGTCGAGGACTCGACCACCTCGGCCTGAAGGTCGGCACCGAGCTCGCGCGGCCTCTGTCGAGACGTCAGCGGACGAGCAGCTGGAGCGTCTGCCGGTACCTCGTCAGGTCGAGGTGGTAGTGGGAGCGGAAGGCGTCGCGCCGGTACCGGTTGAGCGGGGCCTCGATCTCGGGGTCGCCCCACAGGTAGTGCAGGTCGATGCCGTTGACCGCGGCCAGCAGCCGTTCGTTCTGGGCGTTGTAGTTGCGGCTGGAGATCACCAGCACCCGGGCGCCGGGGGCGAACATCATGTTGAACATGGCGCTGCCGCCGAAGCCCGCGATCACCCGCGCGGCCGCGAACATCGCCCGCTGCTCCGGGTAGGCGTGGTCCTCGGGGTAGACGACGGCGAATCCCTCCTCGCGGAAGAACTCCTCCACCTCGCGGGAGTTGGTGCAGTGCCGCTTGTCCCCGGTCCGGCGGGAGACGAAGAGCTTCTCCCCGACCGGCGACGTCGCGGGGGGCAGCTCCTCGGCGAGCCGGCGGAAGACCTGCTCCAGCTCGGGCGCCACGTAGTGCGGGTTCTCGAGCTCGGGCGAGGCGGCGTAGAGCCGTTCCACCTGCACCGACTCCTCGGGCGGGATCACGACCGTGCGGTCGGCGGGGATGCCGAGGGCGTCGAAGATCTGCCGCTGGAAGGGGTAGAAGTCGCCCCGCTCCCGCTCGCTGATCAGTGGCCGCACCTCGGGGTCGGCCGCCACGGCGTGCGCCCAGCCCCAGACCCGGCCGAGCACCTCGGTGGTCACGTGCCCGAAGTGGCCCGGAAACATCGTGTCCAGGTAGTAGTAGCTTCCGCGCAGCCGGCGCGGTGGGCTGGGCACGACGGCCGGCCGGAACCGCGCGAAGTGCCGGGTGCTGGTGACCAGGGCGATGTTGTTGAGCACCCCCTGGTGCGGGTGCCGCCAGGTGTCGGGCAGCAGGTAGTCCTGCAGTCGGACCACCTGTCGGGCCGAGCACACGACCTCGGAGTAGGCGCGCAGGTGCAGCTCGGGCACCTCGTAGGTGCGCGTCCCGCTCGGAAGCGGACCGTCGCCGTGGCTGGTCACCTCACCGCGAGCGGCGAAGGTCCTGGCGGGCCGGGTCAGCAGGGTGCGGCCCCAGCCGGTCCCGAAGCGTCGGGTCAGCGTCTCGTCGGACTCCCAGTCCCGCAGCTTGAGGAGGTGGTACCCCTCGGGCCGGGTCGACTTGGTCACCATCGCCTGGTCGCCGCGGAAGACCAGCTCGGTGCTCGTGGCCCGGACCTCGTCGCGGAGCTCGACCGGCGCCCGGGCGGCGAGGTCCAGCTCGGCCTCCGGCAGGGCGGCCGCGGCGGCCAGCAGACCGAACGAGGACAGGCCCTCCTCCTCCGGGGCGGGCGCGGCACCCTCGAGGACGAAGAGCCCGCCCGGCGCCAGCCGGAAGTACAGGTGGCGCAGCACGTGCAGGGACTGCTCCGGCCGGGACCGGCTGGCGTCGACCACCAGCTGGGGTGGCTCGAAGCCGCTCAGGTAGGTGAGCCGCTCCGCGTTGGAGGTGATCGCCCGGTAGCTGACCCGGTCGTCGTCCTCAGCGAGGGGGAGCTTGGCCGCGTTACCGTGCACCAGCACGTGGACACGCGCGGCGGGAAAGTCCGCGGCCAGCTGCTGCGCACGGTCGGTGCCGCGGTGCCGCTGGACCAGCACCACGCAGCTCACCGCGACCTGCCGCCGGGCCAGGAGCTCGGCGATCCCGAGCTCGAAGCCGGTCGTGGGGCGAGCAGGGCGAGCGGGTCCCACCTCAGGCATCGCGCCAGCATACGGTTTCGCGCCGGCGTCCCCGTGCAGCCGCCCGCCCCGGCGTGGGCGGGCGGCCGGACCGTCCCGGATGGCTATGCTGACCGCCGTGCAACGCATCATGATCCGTGCCGGACGCAGCCCGTTCGACCGTCTGGATGCGGTCGAGACGTGGAGCCGCAACGTCATCGGCAACAACAACGGCAACCTGGTGTTCTCCACGGCGACCCACAAGCTGCTGTCCACGGCCGGCACCGAGGTGGTGCCCAACCGCTACGCCGCCAACGCCGAGTTCGCCGACGAGGTCAACGACACCTGCGACGCGTTCGTGCTGCCGTTCGCCAACGCGTTCCGGCCCTCCTTCGAGCGGACGCTGGTCAACCACGCCGCGTTCATCCGCAAGCTGAAGATCCCGTTCGCGCTGCTCAGCTGCGGGGCCCAGCTGCCGGCCGAGGGTGGCTTCGAGCGGCTGAAGAAGATCGAGAAGGCGGCCAAGGCCTTCTGCTCGGCGGTGCTGGAGAAGTCGAGCGCGATCACGGTGCGCGGCGAGGTGACCGCGGACTACATCCGCAGCCTGGGCTTCCGCGACGTGCTGGTCATCGGCTGCCCCTCGATGACCATGAACGGACGTGGCCACCGGGTCGAGGTGAAGCCGCCGTCCCGGCTGCGGCGACCCCGGGTCGCCTACAACATCCAGTCGAGCAAGGACATGCTCGGGGCTCTGGTGGCCGACATCGAGAAGTCGGCCACCGCGTCCTACTTCCCGCAGGACATCGAGACCCTCGACATGATGCTGTGGGGGCTGGACCGCTACGACGAGGACCGAGACCCCCAGCTCCCGCTGCGCAGCGAGCACCGCCAGTTCACCCGCGGCCGCGCCGAGTACGCCCTCGACGCCTTCAGCTGGATGCACCGGATGAGGTCGTTCGACCTCGCCGTCGGGCCGCGGATCCACGGCAACATCGTGGCGATCCTGGCCGGCACGCCGGGCCTGGTGCTGGCCCACGACTCCCGCACCCTGGAGCTGGCCCGCTACCACGGCATCCCGCACGTGGCCCCGGCCGAGCTCGACGGCCTGCGCAGCCTCGAGGACCTCTACCCGCGGCTGGACTTCACCGAGTTCAACCGCGGCCACGGGGAGCGCTTCGACCGGCTCGTCGGGTTCCTGCGGGAGAACGGCTTCGCGACCATCTACGACCCCGACCAGACCGCGGCCCGCGCGGCTTATGAGCAGCGGGTCGCGGCCTGGCCGAACGACGGGTTCGTCGGCACCACCTGGCGCACCCTGTCCGGCGTCGAGCGGGGCCGGCTGCGCTACCTGCGCCAGCGACAGCTGGAGGACGTCGAGGCGCGGCGTCGGTCCGCGGTGGAGCTGAAGAGCGCCCGCACCCGGATCGCCCGGCTGGAAGCCCTGCTGGCCGAGTCCGCCGGGGCCGACGGGGTCGCCGCGCCGGACCGGTTCACCCTCGAGGACGAGTCGGTCGGTTCGGCCCCCGCGTCTTCGTGACGCACCGCCCGCGCGAGGCTGCGCCGGCGGCACCCACGGTCAGCTCCGCCCCCCGAACGAAGGACGCCGAACCGATGCGACTGCCAGGTCCCCGCTGATGCGGCGTCGGCTGATCGCCCGGGCGTTCGAGGTCGTCGGCGTCCTGCTCGGCTCGCTCGGCACGGGCCTGGTCCTCGCCGGCTCGTCGGCGGGCCTCAAGGCACTGGCACTGGCCATCGCCGCGACGGTCGTGGTCGTCCTGGTCGAGCCGGAGCCGCCGCTGGGGCGGGTGCCCGTGGGCCGGGCGGTGGTGCTCACCGGCGCCGTCCTCGCGCAGCTCAGCCCACTCGCGCAGCTCAGCCCACTCGCAGCACGGCCGCTGTGGCCGGTCGCCGGGCTGACCGGCTGCGTCCTGGTCGGCCTGCTCGCCGGTGAGCGGCTGCTCAACCGGGTGGGCCGGGTCCGGGCGCCCGTGGTCGAGCACCTGCCGGGGCTGCCGGACCTCCCGGCCGAGGCCGAGCTCGACTACGCCGTCGTCCTCGGCGCGCTGGCGTGTGCCGCCGTCGGGGTCGCGGGAGCCTCGTTCGGCTGGTCGGGCTGGTGGTTCCTCGCCAGCGCCGCCCTGGCCGTGGTGCCGGCGGCGGTCCAGGTGGCCGCGGCCCGGCTCCGGGTGGTCGCCGCCCGCCGCCGACGGCTGCTGCTGCCGGCGGCGGTCGCGGCGTACGCCCCCCGGTTCGTGGTCTACAGCTCGCGTCCGGACGACGCGTCGTACCAGATCGCCATGTGGCTGCCCTACCTCGACCGGGCCGGCGTGCCGTACCTGGTCGTGACCCGCAACGGCGTGCCCGCCACGGTCCTGGCCGGGCTGACCGACGCGCCGGTGGTCGAGGCGCGCGGGCTCGCCGACCTCGAGGAGCTGCTGTGCCCCTCGCTGCGGGCGGCGTTCTACGTGAACGCCTCGTCCGGCAACGGCGCGCTGGTCCGCTACCAGCACCTGACCCACATCTACCTGGGCCACGGCGACTCCGACAAGCCGCCGTCCTACAACCCGACCCACGCCATGTACGACAGGATCTTCGTGGCCGGGCCGGCGGCCATCCGCCGCTACGCCGACCACGGCGTGGCCATCTCCGCCGACCACTTCCAGATCGTGGGGAGGCCCCAGGTCGAGGCGGTCCAGCCCGTCACGGACCGCCCGGCCGGTACGGCGCGGACCGTCTTCTACGCCCCCACCTGGCGCGGCCACGTCGAGGAGACCCGGCTGTCCTCGCTGCTGCAGGGCGAGCAGATCGTCGCCGCCCTGGTGGGCCTCGGCAGCCGGGTGATCTTCCGCCCGCACCCGTTCAGCCACGACTTCCCCGACGAGCAGGCAGTGATCGCCCGGATCCACGCGCTGCTCGGCGACGACGCCCGACGCTCGGGCCGGCCACACCTGTTCGGGCCGCCGGCGGAGACCGAGCGCAGCGTCGCCGACTGCATCAACCTCTCCGACGCGATGGTCGGGGACGTCTCGAGCGTCGTGTCGGACTACCTGTTCTCGGGCAAGCCGTTCGTCCTGGTCGCCGTCCCCGCCGAGCCGGCGGCCTTCGTCGAGGCCTACCCGGTGGCCCGGGCCTCCTACGTCGTGCGGGGCGACCTGGCCGACCTCGACGCCGCCCTCGCCGTGATGCTCGGTAGCGACCCGCTGGCGCCGGCCCGGCAGCAGGTCCGGGCGGACTACCTCGGCGACTTCGCCCCGGAGGGGTACGCCTCGGTCTTCGTCGACGCGGTCCGCGAGCACGCCCTGGCCCCCTCGGTCGCGGCCGACGCGGCCGAGGTCGACCGTCAGGAGGGCGAGACGAGCACCGGCCAGGGGTCGTGGCGGGCGCTGTGGCGGATCGTGCGACGCGACATCGTCCCGGCGTCGCTGGCCCTGGTCTCGTTCCTGCTCGCGGTGCTGCCGCGACCCGACGGGCCGGTGGCGCTGGGCCTCGCGGCCGCGCTCGCCGGCCTCGCGGCGTTGGCGGCGGTCTTCTGGGTGGTGCAGCGCAACTTCCGCGACCGCACGCGTCGGATCCGGACCCTCAGCGCCGGTGCCCTCACCCGGGCGGTCGTGGTGACGACCCTGGTGGTCCTGATCTGGCGGGCCGGTGCGGACGCCGACCCCGACGCGGCGGGCTGGGCGGCTGCGGTGGCCGGCGCCGGCCTGCTCCTCACCCTGCTCGGCGAGCGTGCGCTGGCCGACCGGACGCCGCCGCCGGTCGTGGTGGCGGACTTCCCCGCGGCCATCGCGCCACCCCCGCCGTTGCTCTCGGTGGCGTCGGTCCCGTCGGCGTTCCTCGCCTCGACCGCGCTGGGGCTGCTGTCCGCGGTGCTGCTGCGGTCGGTCTGGGTGCCGACCGCCCTCGCCCTGCTACCCCCGTTGCTGCTGGCCGGCACCGCGCTGCGGCACCGGTACCAGCTGCGCACCCTCGATGATGAGCAGCGGCTGCAGAACGCCCTGCTGGAGCTGCGGCCGGAGTTCACCGCCTACTTCGCCTCGCCGATCGGGGCCGCCTACCAGCTGGGCATGTGGCTGCCCTACTTCGCGCGCATCGGCTCGCCGTTCGTCATCATCACCCGCAGCATCCCCATGCTGGAGGAGATCGCCCGCGCCACCCGCGAGCTCGGACTGGAGGTGCCGATCGTCTACCGGCCGACTCTGCGCAGTCTGGACGACATCGTGGTGCCGTCGCTACGGGCGGCCTTCTACGTCAACAACGCCGTCCGCAACACCCACCTGATCGAGCGGCGGAGCCTCACCCACGTCTGGCTCAACCACGGCGACTCGGAGAAGCCCGCCTGCTACAACCCGGTGCACGCCATCTACGACCTGCTCTTCGTGGCCGGGGAGGCCGGCATCGACCGGTACGCACGGCACGGCGTGGCCATCCCGCGCAGCAAGTTCCGGATCGTCGGCCGGCCCCAGGTCGAACGCATCGTGGCGGCGGACCGGCCGGTGGCGCAGGTGAGCGGCCCGACCGTGCTCTACGCGCCGACGTGGAAGGGACCCTACGCCGACAGCCACGTCTACTCCCTGCCCGTGGGTGCGACGATCGTCCGGGCGCTGCTGGACCGCGGCGTCCGGGTGGTCTTCCGCGCGCACCCGTTCAACTACCGCTACCCCGAGGGGCAAGCCGCGATCGCGGCGATCGGCAAGCTGCTGGCCGCCGACCGCGCGGCCAGCGGACGCCGGCACCTCTGGGGCCGGGCCGCCGAGAACGCGATGAGCGTCGAGGACTGCTTCAACGCCTCGGACGCCATGATCGCCGACGTCTCCGCCGTCGTCTCGGACTACCTGCGCTCGGGCAAGCCGTTCGCCATCGTGTCCGTGGGCCGCAGCCCCGAACAGCTGCTGCGGGAGGCCCCCGCCGCCCGGGCGGCCTACGTGCTGCGCGAGGACGGCAGCAACCTCGACCAGGTGATCGAGGACCTGCTCGGGGCAGACCCGTTGGCCAGACAGCGCGCCGACACACGTCGCTACTATCTCGGCGACGCCTCGACCGGCGACTACGCCGAGACCTTCCTGGGTGCGGCCCGGGAGGTGATCGCGCAGGCGGCCGCGCTGCCGAGCGCCGCCGACGTCTCCACCCACGAGTAGGGCCCGGCACCGACCGCGCACGATTCCGCCGTGTCGGCACGTCGGCCGCGTGACGGGCTGGCATAATTCCGGCGGGTCAGGTCCAGGGCGGACCGACCACACCCCGTGAGCGCTCCCGTGCCGTCGGCGTTGATCGAGGGGAGACGAGGGTGAGCGGTGGGCCTGGCGCCGCCGCCGCGCTGGACCGGCTTCGCCGGCTGGGCGTCGACCTGGCCTCCACGGCCTTCGCCTCGGCCGGGGTGGTGCTCGCGGCCGTGGGCAGCCGCTGGGCCCTGGCCGTGCTGGCGCTGGGCGTGCTCGTGGCGCTCGCCCGTGCCGTGTCGATGCGGCGGGAGGCCCCCCGGCTCAGCCTGCTCACGACCCAGCTCGCCCAGCGGGCCCTGCTCGGCGCGGGCGTGGCGACAGCGCTGGCCCGCACCGCGGGACCGCTGCCGGCCGCCCTCGGTGCGGTGCTGCTGATCGGCGCCACGATGTATGAGCCCTACCTGCGTCAGGGGTTCGCGATCGCGGTGCCCGTGGTGGCCCACCTGCCGGGCGTGCCCCGTTACCGCTCCACCCAGGACCTGAGCCGGCAGCTGCTGGTCGGCGACCTGGTGGCCCTGGTGCTCGGGCTGCTCGTCGGCGCGGTCGGTGCGTCGGCCTGGTGGTGGGCGCTCGCCGCCGCGTGCGCCCTGGTCACCCGGGTGCGGATCGCGCGGGACAGCCGCCGCCGGGCGGCGGTGTTGCGGCAGGTCGAGCAGGGCCTCGCCGGCGCCGTCGCCGCCTACCGGCCCGAGGTGGTCCTCTACACCTCCTGGCCCACGCCCGACGGGTCGCACCAGGTGACCATGTGGCTGCCCTACCTGCAGCGTTCCGGCCACCGCTGCCTGGTCATCACCCGGAACAGCGTCACCGCGAACGCTCTCGCCGACCTGGTGGACGTCCCGGTGGTCGAGGCCCGGGGCCCCGCCGACCTCGACCTCCTCACCCCGCCGTCGCTGCGGGCGGCGTTCTACCCGAACGCGTCCTCCGGCAACAGCCTGCTGATCCGCTATCAGCAGCTGACCCACGTCTTCCTGGGCCACGGCGACTCCGACAAGCCGACCTCGTTCAACCCGACCCACGCCATGTACGACCGGATCTTCTGCGCCGGGCCCGCGGCCGTGCGCCGCTACGGCGAGCACGGCCTGGCCATCGCGCCGGACAAGTTCGTGGTCGTCGGCCGTCCGCAGGTCGAGTCCATCGTCCCCGCCACCGAGCCCGTGGCCCAGGTGGCGGAGCCGGTCGTGCTCTACGCCCCGACCTGGCGGGGGCATGTGCAGGAGACCTCGCTCTCGTCGCTGCCGATGGGGGAGCGGATCGTCGCCGAGCTGGTCGAGGCGGGCGCCACCGTGCTGTTCCGCCCGCACCCCTTCAGCCGGCGGTACCCCGAGGACGTGGAGCTGATCGGCCGGATCCAGCGGCTGCTGGCCACCGACCGCACCCGGACCGGCCGGCCGCACCGGTGGGGTGAGGAGGTCGAGGCGACACTCGGGCTCGTCGACTGCTTCAACGCCTCCGACGCGCTCGTCGCCGACGTCTCCGGGGTGGCCTCGGACTACCTCTTCTCCGGCAAGCCCTACGCCATGGTGGCCGTCAACGCCGAGCCCGAGGCCTTCCGCGCGACCTACCCCGTGGCCCGGGCCGCCTACGTCGTGCACGCCGACCTCGAGGACCTGGCGCCCACGGTCAAGGCTCTGCTGCACGAGGACCCGCTGGCGGGGACGCGGTGGCAGCAGCGCGTCGACTACCTCGGGCCCTTCCCGGACCAGGGCTACGCCTCGGCCTTCGTCGACGCGGTGTCGACCGTGGTGGAGGGAGCCCGGCTCCGCTCCGACAGCGACGACACCGTGGACGCCGACGTCTGGGGGCCAGGACAGCAGCCTGGCCAGCAGTCGGGCGAGGGCGGCTCCGACGAGCCGTACGAGGGTCCGGACCGGCTGCCCGTGCCGCGGCCCCGGAAGTCGTCGCGGAACAGGCTGAAGAAGTTCCGTCGACGGCTGGTCCGGCCCCGCCGCTACAGCCAGCTGGGAGCCGCGGCGTCGCTGCTCAGCCTGGCCTCGGCGCTGCTCGGCGAGCCCGGTCTGGTCACCGCGCTGCTCGGGCTGGCCTCGCTCACCGCGATCTCCTGGTCCGTACGGCCCTCGGTCCGCCGACGCGCGCGGTGGTCGCGCCTGATGGGCGCCTCCCGGGCGACCCGGGTCGTGCTGCTGGCCGTCGCCGTCGTCGCCATGCCACCGGGGACCTCGACGGCGGCGCTGGCGGTCGTGCTGGTCCTGCTCACGGCCGCCATCGTCGCCGAGCTGCACCTGAACCGGGCCTGGGGCCGGCTCGGGCTCGAGGTCCGGAACTTCCCGGCCATCCAGACCACGCTGACCGAACCGGTCCCACGCGGGCTGCTGCCGATCCTGAGCACGGTGGTCGTCCTGCTGGCCCTCGTGCCGGCCGTGCTGCCGGTCCCGGTCTGGGTGCTGGTCGGAGCCGCCGTCGCCGTCGCCGGTCTCCTCGGCGTGCTGCTGCAACGCGCGCTGGCCCGGGCGACCCGGTCGGTGGACTCCGAGCTCGAGCTCAAGGAGGCGCTGACCCAGCTCGCTCCGAGGTTCGCCGTCTACTTCGCCAGCACGATGGGGGTGAGCTACCAGGTGGGGATGTGGGCGCGCTACTTCGCCCGGATCGGCCGGCCCTGGATCGTGGTCACCCGCGCCCACGAGACCCTCGACGAGCTGACGCAGGTCCTGAGCGCCGAGGGGGTGAGGGTTCCGGTGATCCTCCGGCCGACGCTGCGCGGGCTCGAGGAAGTGGTGGTGCCCTCGCTCAGCACCGTCTTCTACGTCAACAACGCGGCCCGCAACACCCACTTCGTCGAGCGGCGCGAGCTGACCCACGTCTGGCTCAACCACGGCGACTCGGAGAAGCCGGCCTGCTACAACCCGGTGCACGCCATCTACGACCTGATCTTCGTCGCCGGGCGGGCCGGGGTGGACCGGTACGCCCGCCACCACGTGGAGATCCCGGCCGAGAAGTTCCGGGTCGTGGGACGCCCGCAGGTCGAGGACATCGAGCCGCTCGGGGAGCCCAGCCGGGCGTTCACCCACGAGCTCGACCAGCCCGCGGACCCTCGTCCGACGGTCCTCTACGCCCCGACGTGGCAGGGTCCGTACGCCAACACGCGTCTCTTCTCGCTGCCGGTGGCGCTGGGGATCGTGGAACGGCTGCTGGAGAGCGGGGTCCGGGTGATCTTCCGCGTCCACCCGCTCAACTACCGCTTCCCCGACTGTGCCGCGATGGTCAAGCGGGTGAACCAGCGGCTCTCCCGGGACCGGCGGGAGACCGGCACCCCACACCTGTTCGGCGTGGCGGCGGAGAAGGCGATGACGATCGAGGACTGCTTCAACGCCTCCGACGCGCTGATCACCGACGTCTCCGCGGTGGTGTCGGACTACCTCCGCTCGGGCAAGCCCTTCGCGATCGTCGCCGTGGGACGCACGCCCGAGCAGCTGGCGGTGGACGCGCCGGCCGCACGGGCCGCGTACGTGCTGCGCGAGGACCTGTCCAATCTCGACGAGGTCCTCGCCGACCTGCTCGGCGCCGACCCGCTGGCCGCCGCCCGGGAGTCCACCCGCGTCTACTACCTGGGCGACTTCGACTCCGAGCACTATGCGCAGGGCTTCCTCGACGAGGCCCGCCGCGTGATCGACTGAACTGTCTGCCCTCGCTCCGCTCGGGCGCGGATCGCTGCTGGTGCCGTCTAGCGCAAGACGGTCGGTGGGCCCAGGAGAGTGAGGGCGCGGAGCGCCAACGGGTAGACCGAGACCCCCAGCCCGACGATGACGCCCGCGGCGACCGGGGAGAGGTGGGAGTGCTGCCGGAACTCCTCCCGGGCGTGCACGTTGGAGATGTGCACCTCGACCACCCGGACGTCGGCCCCGGAGACGGCGTCCCGGAGGGCGATCGAGGTGTGGGTGTAGGCACCCGCGTTCAGCACCACGCCCACCAGCTCGCCCGCCGCCTGCCGCTCACCGGCCTCGTGCAGCCACTCGACCAGCTCACCCTCGAAGTTGGACTGCCGGCACTCCACCTCGAGGCCCAGCTCGGCGCCGGTGTCGGCGCACAGTTGTTCGACGTCGGCGAGGGTCATCAGCCCGTAGACGCCGGGTTCCCGGCGGCCGAGCAGGTTGAGGTTGGGTCCGTTCAGGACCAGCGCCGCCGTCATGGGCAGCATCGTCCCACGCCTGCGTTTCCCGAGCCTGTCCCGCTCGCTGAGGGCAGCGCAGAACCGAGTCGGTCGCTCTTGCCTCCTGAAAGTGACGTTGCATCCTCTCGAGCGGGGGCAACGTCACTTTGGGGATGCAGCACGTCGGGGCGGGCTCAGGGAACGGGAGCCGGGGCTCAGCGGGCGAGGGCGGCGAGGACGCGGGAGGCGCTGCTGCTGAGGCCGAGCTCCTCGGTCAACGCGGCGAAGCGGTCGGGATCGGCCGGTGCGGTCGGGAGCAGCAGGTCGTCCTCGCTGACGCCCAGCGGCAGGTCACGGGCCACCGCGACGACCTCGGGCGCGACGGCGAGGTAGTCGATGGCCGCTCCCAGCTTGGCCCGGACGCCCGGCGCGATCGGGCTGGCGGGGCGGCTGGCGGCGGTCAGGATGCCGCCCAGGTCGCCGTAGGAGGTGAGCAGCGAGGCGGCGGTCTTCTCACCGATGCCCGACACCCCCGGCAGGCCGTCGGACGCGTCGCCGCGCAGGGTCGCGTAGTCGACGTAGGCCGAGGCGGGGATGCCGTACCTGCCCCGCAGCCACGCGTCGTCGACGACCTCGTGCTTGCCCACGCCGCGGGCGATGTAGAGGACACGGACCTCGCGAGCGTCGTCGACCAGCTGGAACAGGTCGCGGTCGCCGGTGACGACGTCGGTGGGCATCGTGGCGGTGGTGGCCAGGGTGCCGATCACGTCGTCGGCCTCGTAGTGGTCCTGGCCGACGACGGTGATCCCGAGGGCGGCGAGCACCTCGACGATCATCGGGACCTGGACGGCCAGCCCGTCCGGCGCGGTCTCCCCGCCGCCGGACGCCGCCATCTCCGTCACCACGGTGTCGCCGCCGGCGGCCACCCGGTGCGCCTTGTAGGACGGGATCAGCTCCACCCGCCAGGCCGGCCGCCAGTCGTTGTCCCAGCAGCAGACGAGGTGGCTGGGGTCGTAGGTCTGCACCAGGTAGGTGATGAAGTCCAGCAGTCCCCGGACGGCGTTGACCGGCCGGCCGTCCGGCGCGCGCAGCGAGTCCGGGACGCCGTAGAAGGCGCGGAAGTACAAGGAGGCCGTGTCCAAAAGCAGCAGTCGCCGTGAGCCCACGGGGGCAATCCTGGCACGATACGGCCATGGAGGACCTCGACCGACGCATCCTCGCCCTCCTGGCGCACGACGGGCGGATGTCCTACACCGACATCGGCAAGGAGACGGGCCTGTCCACCTCCGCCGCCCAGCAGCGGGTTCGTCGCCTCGAGCAGCGCGGCGTGATCCTCGGCTACCGGGCCGTCCTCGACGCCTCTGAGCTCGGCCTGCTCGTCACCGCCTTCGTGGCCATCAAGCCGTTCGACCCCGGCCAGCCCGACGACGCGCCCGAGCGGCTCAAGCACATCCCCGAGATCATCTCCTGCTACTCCGTCGCCGGCGAGCCGAGCTACCTGCTCAAGGTGCAGGTCCCGAGCATGACCCAGCTGGAGTCACTGCTCGCCCGCATCCGGGCCGCCGGCAAGGTCTCCACCCACACCACCACCGTCCTCTCGGTGCCGTACGAGGACCGTCCGGAGATCTGACCACGCACGCACCGCCGGTCGTACCGCTCGTCCTGCTCGGCGGTCGCGTCCGGTCACCCGAGGGGGCCGCCGCCACCGCGCTGGTCCTGCGCGAGGGCCGGATCGGCTACCTCGGGGACGACGCCCACGCCCGTGCGCTGGCCCCCGACGACGCAGCGGTGGTCGACCTCAGGGGCCGGCTCGTCACGCCGACGTTCGTGGACGCCCACCTGCACACCATCCAGGTGGGCCAGGTCGCCGACGGCCTCGACCTGCACGGCGTCGGCAGCCGCGCGGCCGTGCTCGACGCGGTCGCCGGCTACGTCCGGGCCCGGCCGGAGGCCCGGATCGTGGTGGGCCAGGGCTGGGACGAGCGCGGCTGGCCCGACCCGGTGCCGCCCACCCGGGCCGAGCTGGACCGGGCGGCGCCGGGCACCGCGGTCTACCTGGCCCGGGTCGACGTGCACTCGGCCCTGGTCTCGACCGCCCTGCTCGACCGGCTGCCCGACGTGAGTGGCCTGGCGGGGTTCTCACCCGACGGCTGGCTGACCCGGGACGCCCACCACCGCTGCCGCGGCCAGATGGACAGCCTGTTCACCGACACCGAACGGCGCGCCGCCGCCCGGACCGCGCTCGCGACGGCGACCCGCTGCGGGGTGGGAGCCGTGCACGAGCTGGGGGGACCCCACCTGGGGCCACTGGCCGACCTCGCCCGGGTCCGGGAGGTCGGCGCCGAGCTGGGCGTCCGGGTGGTGGCCTACTGGGGCGAGCTGGCCGACGCCGGCGGCGAGGTGCTCGAACGCGCCCGCGCCGCCGGTGCGGTCGGCCTGGCCGGCGACCTCTGCGTCGACGGCGCCATCGGCTCCCACACCGCCGCGCTGCGGGAGCCCTACACCGACGCGCCCTACACCGACGCGCCCTACACCGACGCAGGGCACCGCGGGATCCGCTACCTCGACGACGACCAGATCACCGCGCACCTGGTCGCCTGCACCCGCGCCGGCGTCCAGGGCGGCTTCCACTGCATCGGCGACGACGCGGTGGCGGCTGCGGTCACGGGACTGCGGCGGACCGCGGACCTGCTCGGCGCGGACGCGGTCCGGGCGGCCCGGCACCGGCTGGAGCACCTGGAGATGGTGGACCCGGCCGACCTCGCGACGCTGGCCGACCTCGGCGTGGTGGCCAGCGTGCAGCCGGCGTTCGACGCGTCCTGGGGTGGTCCGGGCGAGCTGTACGAGCAACGGCTGGGGGAGCGGGCGGTCGGGATGAACCCGTTCGGGGACCTGCACCGGGCGGGCGTGGCGCTGGCTCTGGGGACCGACGCACCGGTCACCCCGCTCGCCGGCTGGGCGACGGTACGGGCCGCCGTCCAGCACTGGCGGCCCGACCAGCGGCTGGACGTGCCGACGGCGTTCGACGCCGCCACCCGCGGCGCCCACCGGGCCGCCCGCGACGACGCATCCGGCCGGCTGGAGGTGGGAGCCCGGGCCGACCTGGCCGTCTGGGACGTCGACGGCGAGCTGGTCGACGCGGCCTCCGGGCTGCCTCGGCTCGAGGCGGGCGACCCGCTGCCCGACTGCGCCGCCACCCTCGGCTCCGGCCGCGTCCTGTGGGCCGACACGGAGCTACTCGGTAGTCTCGACGCGTGTCGCACGGTCCGATGACGGAGCCGGCTCCGGGGAGCACCGGGCCGGCCCTGCTGCCCTCCCGCCGCGGCGTGTGGTCCGGGCTGGCGTCACCGCGCGTGAGACGCGGCCTCGGTGCGGTCGCCGCCGGAGCCGCCACCGGCCTCAGCTGGCAGCCGTACGGCTGGTGGCCGCTGCTGCTGGTGGGCATCCCGGCCCTGACCCTGCTGACCCGCCACGTCCGGCCCCGCCTCTCCCTCGGCCTCGGCTACCTCTTCGGGCTGGCGCTGCTCACCGTCAGCATCAACTGGGTGCACGTGCTCGGCCTCTGGGTGGCCGCGCTGCTGATCCTGTTCGAGGCCCTCTTCTTCAGCGTCCTGGGACTGGCGTTGAGCCTGGTCAGCCGGCTGCGGATCTGGCCGCTGGCCGCCGCCTGCTGCTGGGTGGGCGTCGAGTTCACCTACTCCCGGGTCCCGTTCGGCGGCTTCGGCTGGACCCGGATCGCGTACGCGGCCGTGGACACCCCGCTCGCCGGCTTCTTCCCGATCGTGGGGGTGGCGGGGGTCTCGTTCCTCGTGGCGCTGGCCGGGCAGCTGGTCGCGGTCGCCGTGCTGGCCCTGCTGCCGCGGGCCCGCCTCGCCGCGTCCGGCCCGAGGCGCCCCCGACGACCCCTGGTCGCGGCCGTGGCCGGACTGGTCGCGCTGGGCCTGGCCGGGACGGCGCTGCGCAGCTTCCAGGTGGAGCCGCTGGCCGGCCGCGAGGGCAGCGTCACCGTCGGCATCGTGCAGGGCAACGTGCCCGGTCGCGGCATCGAGGCGATGGGCCGGGCCCGCTCGGTGACCAACAACCACCTCGCCGAGACGATCGACCTGGCCACCAGGGCCCGGCTGGGGCAGGTACCCCGACCCGACTTCATCCTCTGGCCGGAGAACTCCACCGACATCGACCCGACGCTCGACCAGCTCACGCGGGCCACGGTCCAGGCCGCTGCCGAGGTGGCCGGCGTGCCGATCCTGGTCGGGGCGGTGATGGAGGGCCCGGGCGTCGACGAGCGGCAGACCTCGGCCCTGTGGTGGGACCCTCGCGCCGGTATCCTGGCCCGCTACGACAAGCGCAACCTGGTGCCGTTCGGGGAGTGGATCCCCTTCCGCCAGCAGTTGCTGCCGGTCGTGCCGATCCTCGCCGAAGTCGGTGCACAGTCGGTCCCGGGCACGAGGCCGGGTGTCCTGGACGTGCCCGTCGCCGGCCGCCAGGTGAAGGTCGGCGACGTCATCTGCTTCGAGCTGGCCTACGACAAGACCGTCTACCAGACCTACACCTCGGGCGCGCAGGTCTCGATGGTGCAGAGCAACAACGCCACCTACGGCGGCACCGGACAGATCGAGCAGCAGTTCGCCATCACCCGGGCCCGCGCCATGGAGTCGCGTCGTGAGATCGCCGTCGCCACCACGAACAGCGTGTCCGGATTCATCGACCGGGACGGCCACGTGGTCACCCGCACCAGCCAGTTCACCGCCGACGACCGGGTGGTGACGATGCCGCTGCGCACCTCGCTGACGCCCGCCGTCCGGCTCGCGTCCTGGCTGGACCGGGCGCTGTCGCTGCTGGCCCTGCTCTGCTGCGCCGCCGCGGTGCAACGCCGACGCTCCCGCCGCGGGGCCGGCGGCACCCCGACCCCCGCCGTCCCCGCGACGGTCCCCGAGCCACGAGACAGAGAAGAGGCCAAGCGTTGAGCGAGCCGACGACCCAGCCCGAGACGGTCCCCGACGCGGCGGACCACGAGCGGGTCCTGGTCATCATCCCGACCTACAACGAGCTGGAGAACCTGCCCCTCATCGCCGGCCGGGTCCGGGCCGCCGTGCCGCAGGTCGACATCCTGGTGGCCGACGACAACTCCCCGGACGGCACCGGTGACCTGGCCGACCGGCTGGCGGCGGCCGACCCCCAGCTGCACGTGCTGCACCGCCAGGGCAAGGAGGGGCTGGGCGCGGCCTACCTGGCCGGCTTCGCCTGGGGCCTCGAGCGCGGCTACGACGTCCTGGTCGAGATGGACGCCGACGGCTCCCACTCACCCGAGCAGCTGCCCCGGCTGCTCGCCGGGCTGGCCGACGCCGACCTCGTGCTCGGCTCGCGCTGGGTGGCCGGCGGCTCGGTGGTCAACTGGCCGACCTCGCGCAAGATCCTCAGCCGCGGCGGCAACCTCTGGACGCGGATGGCGCTCGGCATCCCGTTGCACGACGCCACCGGCGGCTACCGCGCCTTCCGCCGCGAGACGTTGCTCGGACTCGGGCTCGACGACGTCGCCTCGGCCGGCTACTGCTTCCAGGTGGACCTGGCCTGGCGGGCACTGAAGGCGGGCTTCCGCGTCGTCGAGGTGCCGATCACCTTCGTCGAGCGCGAGTACGGGGTGTCCAAGATGAGCCAGCGGATCGTGGTCGAGGCGCTGCTGCTCACGACCCTGTGGGGGGTCCGGCACCGCGCCTCGCAGCTCCGGGGGCTCACCGGCCGCCGGCGTGAACCCGCGGTCACCCGATGAGACCGCGGCGCGGCTGGCCGTTCGCGGTGACGTTGCTGCTGCTGGTCGCCGTCCCGATCCTCGAGGTCTGGCTGCTGATCCAGGTCGGCCACGCGATCGGGGCCTGGCCGACGGTGGCCGTCCTGGTGCTCGAGGCGCTACTCGGGGCGGCGTTGCTGCGGCACCAGGGGCGTCGCACCTGGCGGTCGCTGACCGACTCGCTCGCCCGCGGCGTGGCTCCGTCCGGTCAGCTCGCCGACGCCGCCCTGGTCCTCTGCGGTGGGCTGCTGCTGATGCTGCCGGGCTTCGCCACCGACGTGGTCGGCCTGCTCTTCCTGCTGCCGTTCACCCGGCCGTTGGCCCGGAGGCTGCTGGCCGCTGTCCTGGCCCGCCGGCTCGGCGCCGGGCCGCTGCCCCGCCGCGGCGACATCATCGAGGGCGAGACGGTGGACAACCCCCACCCGACGGTCATCTCCGGTGAGGTCCTCGACCGCTGACGGGTCAGCCCCGGTCAACCGTGGATCGAGCGGCGAAGCGCGGGACGACGTCGAGGCCGACGTCGAGATTTCGCACCGAGTGGGTGAGGGCGCCGACGGCCAGCAGGTCGACGCCGGTCGCGGCCACGGCGGCCGCGAGGTCGAGGGTGAGGCCGCCGCTCGCCTCGAGGGTGACGGCTGGGTGGTCACGGCGGACGCGACGCACCGCCGCTCGCAGGTCCGGGAGGCCGAAGTTGTCCAGCAGGATCTGCTCGGCTCCGTGAGCGAGGGCTTCATCGAGCTGCTCGAGGTCGTCGACCTCCACCTGCACGATCGTGGTGGCCGAGCCGTGGAGGCTGGCGTGCACGGCGTCGAGCGCGGCGCCGACGCCGCCCGCCGCGGCGACGTGGTTGTCCTTGATCAGCACGGCGTCGTACAGCCCGGCTCGGTGGTTGAGGCCCCCGCCGCAGCGGACGGCATACTTCTGCAGGGCCCGGAGCAACGGCATGGTCTTGCGGGTGTCCCGGATCCCGACGCCGGTGCCGGCGACCGCGTCGACCCAGGACCGGGTGGCGGTGGCCACCCCGCAGAGATGACCGAGCAGGTTGAGCGACGTCCGTTCCAGCGCCAGTACCGACCGGGCCGGGGCCCGCAGGGTGGCCAGCGTGGTGCCGGCTGGCACCCGGTCGCCGTCGCCGACCCGCAGCCGAAGGCCGCGGTCCCTGCCGACGGCGAGGTCGACCAGGGCGCTGAGCACCGGCAGCCCGGCGACCGTACCGGCTTCTCGGGTGACCCAGGCGACGTCGAGCATCGCCCCGGCGGGCACCGTGGCCATCGAGGTCAGATCGCCGGTGCCACCGAGATCCTCGGCCAGGGTCGCGAACAGGAGGTCGGCGACCTCGCGGAGGTCCAGGGCCGCGGCCCGCAGAGCCGCGATCGTCGGCCCACTCAGCTCGCCGGTCCCGCTCATGCGGCCCTCCGGGTCTGGGCGAGCCGGGCGGTCACGTCGGCCCGAGGGACGCCGTACTCATCGAGACGGACGGCGACGCGCCGACGCCACCACGGGCTGCGCTCGGGGAAGTCGGTGCGGAAGTGCGTGCCTCGGCTCTCCTGGCGGAGGTCGGCGGCCGCCACCACCGAGGCGGCGACGAGCCAGGTCGGGTCTTGACTGGCGCGCGAGGCGAGGACCCTCCGTGCGGCGGCAAGTCCCGAGCCGTCGCGGACGATACCTGCGTGGGCGGTGAGCAGGGTCCGCGCGAGCTCCGCGGCCTCGGGATCGGGATCCAGGGCCAGCTCGTCGTCGCCCCGGCGGAGGTCGGGCAGCCGGAGAGTCAGCCTGGCCGCGACCCGGCGACCGAACACCAGCCCTTCGAGCAGGCTGTTGGACGCGAGCCGGTTGGCCCCGTGGACTCCGGTCGACGCCACCTCACCGACCGCGAACAGTCCCGGTACGTCGGTGGCGCCATCGTGGTCGGTGGCGACGCCACCGCACAGGAAGTGCTCGGCCGGGGCCACGGGAATGAGGTCGACGGCGGGATCGACGCCGACGGCGCGACAGAGCGCGGCGATCGTCGGGAACCTCTCGTGCAGGGCCGTACCCAGGGCGGTCGCGTCCAGCCAGACGTGCTGCTGACCGCCGGCCGCCATCACGGCGGTGATCTCGCGGGCGACGACATCACGGGGGGCGAGGTCGGCAAGGGGGTGTCGGCCGATCATGAAGGGGCGACCCTGGTGGTCCCGCAGCACGGCGCCCTCCCCGCGGAGCGCCTCCGACACCAACGGCAGCTGACCGCTCCGGGACCCCGTCACCAGGGCGGTGGGGTGGAACTGGACGAACTCGACGTCGGTCAGGGAGGCACCGACCCGCAGCGCCAACGCCAGTCCCTCACCGCTGACGCCGACCGGGTTGGTGCTGACCTCGTAGGCGTGCCCGATCCCCCCGGTGGCCAGGACCACGGCCCGGGCTCGGACGCGGACGGTGCCGCCTGGGGTCTGGAGGACTGCTCCGGTGACCTGACGGTCCTGTGGGGACGAGGTGACCAGCAGGGCAGTGGCGCGGCAGCCATGCCACCGCTCGATGCGGGCGCTCCCGACGGCCAGGGCGAGGGCGCGCGCGACCTCGGCGCCGGTGGCGTCGCCCCCGGCATGGACGACCCTGCGCCGGTGGTGGCCGCCCTCGAGGCTCGTCGCGAGCCGCCCGTCGGTGGCGCGGTCCAGCCTCGCTCCCACGGCCAGCAGGTCGGCGACGCGCTGAGGGGCCTCCTGCACGAGCACCTCGACCGCGGACTGGTCGCAGAGACCCGCACCGGCCGACGCGGTGTCGGCGCCGTGGGCCGACGGGTCGTCGTCCTCCTCGACGGCGACCGCGATACCGCCCTGGGCCCACCGGGTGCTGCCACCGGCACCGTCGTCAGCCGCGTCGACCAGGAGGACCCGCCGGGTGCCGGCCAGACCCAGGGCGGTGCTCAGCCCGGCGATCCCGCCCCCGATGACCAGCACGTCGACCTCGCGCTCGGTCTCTCCGCCGCTACCGCCGGCGGTGCTCATTCGCCACCGCCGGGGTTGCCGATGCTGATCATGCGTTCCACCGCGCGTCGGGCCCGGGCCGCGACATCCGCGTCGACGGTGATCTCGTCCCGCCCTTCGCGCAGCGCCCGCAGCAGGAGCTCCGGGGTGGTCATCTTCATGTAGCGGCACGAGGCCTGAGGGTTCATCGGCAGGAACTCGGTGGACTGGTTGACCTTGCGGAGCTGGTGCAGCATCCCGATCTCCGTGGCGACCAGTGCCGTCTTCGCCGTCATCGTCGTGGCCGCCGCGACCATCCCGCCCGTGGACAGGATCCGGGTACGACCGACCGGCAGATCGCCTTCGCCGGCGAGCCAGAGGACCGAGGTGGCGCAGCCACACTCGGGGTGGACCAGCAGCTCGGCGTCCGGATGCCGTCCGACCTGCGCTCGGACGTCGGCGGGGCTGATCCCGGCGTGGACGTGACACTCGCCGAACCAGACGTGCAGGTTGGTCCGGCCGGTACGGCGCCGGACGTGGGCGCCGAGGAACTGGTCGGGCAGGAACAGGACGGGCGTGTCCGCCGGAACGGACTCGACGACCTGGACGGCGTTGGCCGAGGTGCAGCAGATGTCGGACTCCGCCTTCACGGCGGCCGAGGTGTTGACGTAGGCGACGACCACCGACCCCGGGTGCTCTGCTTTCCAGGCCCGCAGCTGGGCGGCGTCGATGGTGTCGGCCAGGGAACAGCCGGCCTGCGCGGTCGGCACCAGCACCGTCTTGTCCGGGCTCAGGATCTTCGCGGTCTCGGCCATGAAGTGGACCCCGCAGAACACGATCGTCGAGGCCCCGGTCTGGGCGGCGATACGGCTCAGCGCGAGCGAGTCCCCGACGTGGTGGGCGACGTCCTGGATCTCCGGGCTCATGTAGTTGTGCGCCAGCACCACCGCGTCCCGCTCGGCGGCCAGCTGCCGGACTTCTGCCTGCCAGGTCAGTAGAGCGGTCACGTCGGTACTCCTCATCGATCGACACCAGTTTTCGCCTGTTAGTCGAAAACCTCGGTTCCACGATAGCATCACGACGTGGGCGAACACGATGACCCGGTAGCCCCGACCGCCGTCCCGTTCCCGGCCTACCCGCACGAGGTGCTCGCCGTGGTGCTGTCGGTCCGGGCCGAGCAGCTGTCGGTGCTGCTCTGGCAGCGCACCCAGCCTCCTGAGGAGGACCGGTGGGCGCTGCCCGGGGGAGGGGTGCGCGCGACCGAGCGCCTCCGCGACGCCATCACCAGCCATCTGGCGGCGAAGGTGGACGTGCCGAGCATCGCGTGGCTGGAGCAGGTGGCCACCCACAGCCGGATCGACCGCGACCCGCGGGCGCGGGTGCTCGCGACCGGCTATCTCGCCCTCGTCCCCGTGGACGTCACCCCGGTGCTCCCGGCCGACACGAGGTGGTTCGCCGTCGACGACGTCCCGGCCACCGCGTTCGACCACCACTTCTTCATCGAGGTCGCGGTGGAGCGGCTGCGGGCCAAGCTGGGCTACACCAACATCGGCTTCGGTCTGGCACCGCGTGAGTTCACCGTGGACACCCTGCGCTCCATCGTCAGCGCCGCGCTCGGGTACCAGGTCTCCGCGACCAACCTCAACCGGGTGATGATGCGACGCCGCATCCTCGAGCCCACGGGCGCGGCGACCGCTTCGAGCCGTCGCGGCGGCCGCCCGGCCGCCCTGTTCCGCTTCACCGCCCAGACGCTGACCGTGACCGACCCGCTTGCCGTCCTCCGCCCTCCGCGCGAGGGAGCCGGGCGAAAGGGGACCACCATCAGGTGAGCGTTCGAAGGCGGGATCAGGCCCCGATGGCTCCGACGACCTCCGGGATCTCGAACAGGTTGCCCGTGTCGCCGGTGTGCAGGAAGGCGACGTTGCTGCCCGCGGGCAGCCGGCCGCTCCGGGCGTGGTCGAGCAGGCCGGCGAGGCCCTTCCCGGTGTAGACCGGTCCGACGAAGATGCCCTCGCTGCGGGCGAGCTCGCGGATGGCGGCGGTGCTTGCGGCCGAGGCGACCGCGTAGGACTCCCCGATGAAGCGCTGGTCGATGTCCAGCTCGGCGCGGATGACGGCGTCGTCGGGGACGGGTCCGCCCAAGGTCTCCAGGACGGCTCTGGTTCGGTCGACCAGGGTGCCCGGGTTGACCCAGCTGTCCTCGTCGTAGCTGTTGATGGAGATGGACCGGATCCTCACCGGGTGGCCCAGGCTGAGCTTGGCCGCCAGCATGCCGGGCAGGGCGGTCCCCGTACCGATGGTGTGGTAGACGAAGTCCAGCTCCACCCCCAGGTCCGAGGACTGCAGCAGCATCTCCCGGAACGTCTGGGCGTGCGCGACGAAGCCGTCCGGATGTGCTCCGCCCGCCCCCACCACCGTGACGGTGCGGCCCTGCGCCTCCAGCTCTGACTGCCTGCGCGCGATCGTGTCCGCCACCCGCGCTCCGGCGGCGAGATCGGTCCAGATGTCCCCGTCGACGTCGATGACGTGGGTCTCGACGCCCATCGTCTGGTTGAGCAGGTAGTTGCCGCGTGCCTCGCCGAGATGTCCGTGCTGCGGTACGTTCCGGGTCAGCACCAGGATCGGCGTGATCCGGGCACTGATGCAGGCCGCGGCCAACTGCAGGCCGAAGTTCGTCAGGTAGGCGCCTTGGGTGATCAGGTGCGTGACGCCCTCCTCGAGGGCCCGGCCCAGGATGAACTCGGCCAGCCGGGTCTTGCTGCCGCTGATGGCGCTGGGACCCGCCAGGTCCTCTCGCTTGAGGTAGAGGTTCACCCCGAGGGTGTGCGAAAGGTTGGGCAGCGCGTGGAACGGTGTCGGGTAGAAGCCAACCCGGTGGCGTGGGAGCTGGGCGATGGCGGTGTCGAGGCTGGCGGGGTCCATGCCAGAAGCATTCGCGCCTCTGGCGATCAGATCAAACGATGCTTTCTGCAGGATAGATCAGATAACCTGATGTTCATGCGCTGGCAGTTCGACCCTCGGCACCTGCGTACGTTGGAGGCCATCACCCGGCTCGGGTCGTTCGCCGCGGCCGCCGACGAGCTGGGCTACACGCAGTCGGCGGTGTCGCAGCAGGTAGCCGAGCTGGAACGCCGGGTCGGCGGACGGGTCGTCGTGCGCCGGCCGGTCCGCCTGACCCAAGCCGGTCGCATCCTGCTCGACGCCGAAGCCGCAGTCAGCACGGCCATGAGCGCAGCCGCCACCGAGCTGGCCTCCCTGGCCGGGGGAACCACCGGAGTGGTGCGCCTCGGGGCCTTCATCTCCGCCGGGGCCACCATCGCCCCGCCCGCTCTGGCCCGGCTACGAGCAACCCATCCGGCGCTGCACCTCGTCCTGCGGGAGCTGGAACAGACCGATCTCCATCCGGCCGTGCTCCGTGGCGATCTCGACCTCGCGATCACCTTCGACTACGCCCACGCCCCGCTCGTCGCACCTCCCGGCATCCGCCAGACCCACCTGCTGGACGACGCCATCATGGTGGTGCTGCCGCGGAGCCATCCCTTGGCGGGGTCTGCCTCGGTCAGCCCGACCGACATCGGCTCCGCCGAGTGGGTCAACACCAACGTCGACGTCGCAGGCCTCAGCGTCCAGAGTGCTGGCAACCCGTCCCCGGCGCTGGATTTCGAGGGCCAGGACTTCCGGACCGCGCTCAACCTGGTGGCCGCCGGCCTCGGCGTCGCCCTGCTCCCCAGCCTGGCGCTGCGGGACCCACCCCACGGGGCGGTCTCACGACCGATGGCCGGCGCCCCTCTGGTGAGGCGGCTCCACACGGCCAGGCTCGACACCGCGCGCGCGCCGACGCCGGTCGACCTGCTGGAGGCCTGCCTGCACGACGTCGTCGCAGACTGGGCGGTCGTCGCAGACTGGGCGACCGGCACTCAGTCCCGCACCACGCCCGGGGTCCCGTAGAACGACGACAACCGTGGCCGCCGAGACGACCACGGTTGCCTAGGTGCGGTACCGGTCAGGCGGTGCGCTTGCTCGGCGCGGTGCGCGAGAACGCCGTCGACCCCAGCTCGCCGGAGCGCAGCAGGTCCAGGCGCTCGGCCAGCAGATCCTCCAGCTCGGCGATGGAACGCCGCTCGCGCAGCATGTCCCAGTGCGTCCGGACCGGCTTCTCCTCCTTCAGCACGGGCCGCTCGCCGTCGGACCGCAGAGACTCCGCCCCGCACCGCGGGCACTCCCACAGCGCCGGGATATCGGCCTCGGCCGAGAACACCAACGTGAAGTGGTGCTGCCGCGAGCAGTCGTATCCGACCTCCTGCCGTGCGGCGAACTCGACGCCTGCCTCGTCCTCGAAGCTCTTGGCTCCCAGTCCGGTGCCTCTCAGTGAACGATCAGCCATGACTCAACCTCCGTCTAGACGTCTGACGTTTGTCCCCAAGCGGTCAACTCCCCGGTGGAGCGTTATGTTCCGTCGTTACCCGATCGTCGGCGGCTCACGCGGCCCGTCCCTCAGACCTCGCGAAGAGGCCGGCGGCACCACCCTCGACAGGGCCAGGGCGCCCGCCAGGAGCACCAGTGCGATCCCCACGATACCGATCCGGTCGGAGAACAGGCCAGAGAACAGGGCGAACAGTCCGGGGGCCAGGAACGACGCCGCGCGTCCGGTGGTGGCGTAGAGGCCGAACATCTCGCCCTCCCGGCCGGGGGGTGCGACCCTCGCCAGGAACGAGCGCGAGCTCGCCTGGGCCGGTCCCACCCACAGGCAGAGCAGGAGACCGAACACCCAGAACATGGTCGTGCCCGAGGCGAAGAGCAGCACCGTGCAGCTGAACAGCAGTCCCACCAGTGAGATCAGGATCACCCGCTTGGGCCCGATGCGGTCCTCGACCGCCCCCATGGTCAGCGCCCCGAGGGCCGCGACCACGTTGGCCACGACGCCGAAGATCAGCACGGTGGACTGCGCCATCCCGTAGACGCTGACGGCCAGGATCGCGCCGAACGTGAAGACCGCGGCCAGCCCGTCGCGGTACAGCGCGGAGGCGACCAGGAAGAAGACGGCGTTGCGGTCGGTGGCGTAGAGCCGGCGGACGTCGGAGACCAGCAGCCGGTAGGACGCCGGGATCGAGACGCGGCGCGAGCGTGGCCCGGCGGGGAGCTCGGGGACCGCGAAGAGCACGGGCAGCGCGAAGACGGCGAACCAGGCGGCCGAGAAGACCGCCACCGTCCGGATGTTCAGACCCCCGGCGGAGGTGACGCCGAACCAGCCCACGTCGGGGGCGATGAAGCCGACGTAGCAGATGAGCAGCAGGAAGATCCCGCCGAAGTAGCCCATCGACCAGCCGAAGCCCGAGACCCGGCCGAGCGTCTCCTTCGTGGAGATCTGCGGCAGCATGGCGTTGTAGGAGACGCCGGCGAACTCCTGGAAGACCGTACCGGCGGCCAGCAGGACCAGGGCGATCCACAGGTAGGACGGTTCGTTGCGGACGCTGAACAGGCCGAGCATGGTCGCCACCACGAAGGCGGTCCAGATGGCCAGGTTGCGTCGGCGGTGGCCCGAGGCGTCGGAGCGCTGGCCGGTGATCGGGGCGATCAGCGCCACCAGCAGGCCGGCGACGAAGCCGGAGATGCCCAGCCACGTGTTCGCGGTCAGGCCGCCCGGTCGCGCGTCGCCCACGACGCCGCGAACCACGTAGGGTCCGAAGACGAACGAGGTGATGACCGCGTTGAAGGCCGAGGAGCCCCAGTCCCACAGCCCCCAGGCCAGCACGACCCGGCGCTTGACCAGGCCCGGCGGGCGGACGGCCGGTGCGGCCGCGTCGACGTCACTCATGTCCACCGCCCCCGCTCGACCAGCACGTCCTTCAGGGTGTCGATGCGGTCGGCGAAGATCCCGTCCACCCCCAGGTCCAGCAGTCGTTCGATCTCGGCCCGGTCGTCGACGGTCCACACGTGCACCTGCTTACCCGCCCGGTGGACGTCGGCGATCAGCCGGGGGGTGACCAGGGTGACGGTCCGGCCCCGGAACCGGTGCCGGACGGGGATCTGCAGCGCGGGCGCGGGACTCTGCAGCACCCGGGTCAACCAGGGCGCGAACCGGCTCGCCGCCACCCCCGCCGCGGACGCGCAGGAGGCGACCCGACCGCCCACCCGCCGACGCAGCTCGTGCAGCCGCCGGACACCGAACGAGCTGACGCAGACCCGGTCCCAGGCCTCGTGCTCGGCGATGGTGTCGGCGAGCAGCGCGACAGCGGCTGGGGACTTGGCGTCGATGTTGAACCGGGCCACCGGGAAGGCCTCCAGCAGCTCGGCGAGCCGGGGGATCGGGTCGATGCCGTGGATCCGGGCCCGCGCGACCTCGGCCGCGGGCAACTCCCGGATCATCCCGTGCGCGTCGGTCACCCGGTCCAGCCGGTCGTCGTGGAAGGCCAGCAGCACCCCGTCCGCGGTGGCGTGCACGTCGGTCTCGAAGTAGCGGTAGCCCAGCGCCGCGGCCTGCTCGAAGGCGTGCCGGCTGTTCTCCCGGTGCAGGTTCGGTGGGTAGAGGGCGCCGCCGCGATGGGCGAAGGCGAGGAAGCCCGACCCGAAGTAGTCGTAGTCGGCGGCCCGCATGGGCTCATCATGCTCGTCCTGACCCGCGGATGCGGGAGGCCGGGGCCGGGGGCGGCTCGGTGCCTGACGAGTTCCCCTGAAAAATCAACTCCAGTTGCGGTCCTCGAACCGGCCCCACGCTCGAGGCAGAGGTCAGGCGCCAACTGGAGTGAGTTTTTCAGGGGACTGCTCGCCCGACTTGTCTGTCGGGGCGGTGTGAACGGGGAGTTGTCGAGGTCGATGGAGGCGCCGCAAAACGACCCGGAGGTGACGGCTGGACGGTGCTGCGCTTCTGGACGCGGCCGCGGCTCAGAGGCCGGGCAGCCGGGCCAGCACGGCGTCGGCGTCGGCCGGGACCCAGCTCGGGGCGCCGAGGAGGAGCAGGTAGCCGTAGCCGACCAGACCGCAGCAGGCGAAGAAGACGACCCAGGCGAGGGTCTGCTGGCGACGCGACCAGGACCGGAACCGGGCCAGCTGGCGCTTGAAGACCGCCATCAGCCGCTCGGCCCACACGAACTCGCTGGCCCAGACGGCGAGACCGGCCAGCACCAGCGGGATGCCGCCGGGCCCGGGGAGCCAGCCGGTGGCCAGGCCGAGGCCGATCAGCAGGCCGCCGAGGACGGCCACGACCACCCGGTACACCCGCAGCTGGTGGGGGTTCTGCCGGATCCGCGCCCGCCACGTCCACCGGTCGTGCCCTGGCTCGCGCAGCACGTGGTGCTCGTGGTGCGGGACCGAGGCGGGCTGCGGCTCCGGCGGCCCCGCCTCGGCCAGCTGCCCCGGCCGGCGGTGCTCGGCCTCGGGCGACATGGGGACAACTGTAAGGCGGCCGGCCAAGAGGAACCTGAGCACTCAGGGCGTCGGTGGCCGGGGGGCGGGGTCAGGGCGCCGACCACTGACGACGCCAGGCCGACGGGCTCGAACCCGTCCGGGCGTGGAACTGGCGGGAGAAGTAGTAGGCGTCGGCGAAGCCGCAGCGCCCGGCGACCTCGGCGACCGACAGGCTGGTGGTG
Source organism: uncultured Friedmanniella sp. (assembly GCF_964244285.1). Taxonomy (NCBI): domain Bacteria; kingdom Bacillati; phylum Actinomycetota; class Actinomycetes; order Propionibacteriales; family Nocardioidaceae; genus Friedmanniella; species uncultured Friedmanniella sp. The sequence goes on along the minus strand of NZ_CAXTHT010000004.1, from coordinate 101,495 downwards.
GTCAGCAGCACCTTGGCCGCCTCGACCCTCGTCTGCAGCACCCACTCCAGCGGTGAGGCGTTCAGGTGGGTGCGGAACAGACGGTTGACCGTCGCCCGGCTGGCCCCCGCGACGGTGGCCAGCTGGTCCAGCGTGATCGGCCGGCCGGGCTCGGCGTGGATCCAGGCCAGCGTGCGTCGGAGCCGGGTGGGCAGCCGGCGGTCGTCGTGCGCCGGCACGGCCGGGACGTGGTCGAGGTCGTCCAGCAGCAGCGCGCCCAGGGCCTGCGCGGCCGCCAGGGTGGGGGTACCGCGGTCCCAGACCTCCGCGGCCAGCCGGACCAGGCTCTTCAGGGCCGGCCGGGTCCGGGCGTCGCCCACCCACAGCCCCGAGCCGATCGCGAGCGGCCGGTCGGCCCGGCTCGGCACGCCGGTGAGGGGGTGGCTGCGGTGGTGGGGGACCGCGAGGTCGACCGGCTCGTCGGCGGCGTGCCAGGGGATCAGGTGCGCGCCGTAGACCAGGTAGGGCTCCCGGACGTCGGCCTCGTAGCGGACAGCGTGTCCCCACGGCATCACCACGATGGTGCCGGGCTTGACCCGCAGCCGCTGGCCGTCGACCTCGACCACGCCGGTCCCGGCCTCACCGGCCAGCAACATCCTCGACCCGACGTGCGGGTAGGCGGGCTGGTCGCCCGGGGCGAACTGGACGGTGGAGGCGAAGGCGACGAGCGGGAACCCGTCAGGCTCCGGCGTGGGCCGCGAGACCGGCTTGGGGACCTCCGACCTCAGCAGATCTTGTTCTTCTGCCAGCGGAGCTCCTCGTTGTAGCCGACGACCGGCAGACCACGGTCGACCCAGTAGTACTGCAGGCTCTCATCGGTCCACCCCTCATAGACCTCGTCCCAGCTCAGGATGTCGCAGTGCGGGACGGTCGAGGAGGCGACGATCGGCTCGTCCGCACGCTGGAAGCGCATGTCCACCGACAGCCGCACCTGCTCGCCGCGCTGGTTCGGCGTGCCGCGGTGCACCGTCAGGCTGTTGAAGGTGAGCACGTCGCCGGCGGCGAAGTCGGCCACCCCCCAGCGGTGGCCGGACGAACAGATGTACGCCTCGAGCTCGCCGGCTCCGCGCGCGGCGTGATAGGTGAGCAGGCCGTCGGCGTGCGAGCCCACCAGCACGCTGAGCCCGCCCAGCTCGACCGGGCAGTCGCCGAGGGGGAACCACGCCGTCCAGACGTTCTTGGTGCCCTGGATGTGGATGAAGTCCTGGTGGGCCGGGGTCGGCGCCGCCTTGGTGCCCGGCACCATCACCCGGGCGATGGAGAGGGGCTGGCGGACGACGTTGCCGCCGAGCAGGCCGTCGTAGAGGCGGAGCAGGGCCTGGTCGTGGCCGAGGGCGTGGAAGTCCTGCAACCGGTAGATCTGCTGGTAGGCCTCCAGCGGGACCCCCGTACCGCAGAAGGCCGCCGCGACCGGGTCGACCTGGTCGAACGCTCCGACGTCGGCGACACCGTCCATCGGGTCGGTGCCGGGCGCCAACCAGCCGTGGTCGGCCACGACCTGCATGATCTGGCGACGGACGTCCAGGACCTTGTCCCGGGCGAGCAGGCCGCGGAAGTAGAGGTAGCCATCCGTCGCCGCGCGCTCGAGCAGGGCCTGCGGGTCGCCCAGCAGCGGGCTGGAGTCGACCAGCTCGACGGTGGCGGCGTCGGACGTCGGGGCGAGCACGGTCATCCGGGTCTCCTTCGGGGCGGGCTGACGCCTCTCACTCTGCTCGTCCGGCCCCGGGTAATCCATGCAGCAGGACGCCACTACCTGGACGATCTGCTCATCTCGCACATGACGCTCGCCACGCGTGGCTCGGACTGACGGCGCAACCCTTCGGGGCCCTCGACAGGCTCAGGGCGCGTCCAGCGGGACGCGGGCCGACTCCTCGTGGGACTGCGCCCGGAAGGTGCGGGGGTTGACGCCGTTGACGGCGGTGAATTGGCGGGAGAAGTAGAACGGGTCGGGGTAACCGACGGCGGCGGCGATCTCGGCCACCGTGTGGTCGCTGGTGATCAGCAGCTGGCGGGCGCGGGCCATCCGCAGCCGCTTGACGTACTCGACGACGGAGAAGCCGGTCACCGCCTTGAAGCGGGCCGAGAAGTGCGACGTGCTGAAACCGGCGAGCTCGGCCAGGGCGGGGACGCTGACGGGCGCGTGCAGCTGCTCGCGCAGCAGGGCCTGGATCCGGCGCAACGGCTCGTGGTCGCCCACGCTGCGCCGTTCCCGCTCGGCGGCCAGCAGGGCCAGCAGGTTCCAGGCCGCCCCGGCGGCGGCGGTCAGGCTGGCCGAGGTCTCGTCGCGGGCCAGCCAGTCGCAGATGCTCTCCACCAGCGCGAACGCGGGGTACGGCTCGACGAGTGGGCCGGTGGGCTCCTCGGCGGTCAGGCCGATCGCGCTCAGCAGGTCCGGCACGTCCGCGCCCGCCACGTGCAGCCACCAGATCGACCAGGGGCGGGAGGCGTCGGCGAAGTAGCGGTGGGGTCGTCCGGGCGGGATCACCAGGACTGTCCGCGGACCGACCTCGTGCCGGGCGCCGTCCAGGTCGCACCAGCCCGCGCCGTCGGCGCAGAGGATCACGATGGCCTGCGCCGCCCCCGCCCGGCGTACCCGGCCGTGCATAGCCGCATGAGGGAAATATCCAGCGTCGGTGACCAGCAGGCGTGAGGTGGGCGCTCGCCGTGACGCCTGGTCGACCAGCGGTTGCGGCAGGACATGCAACCGCTGGCCCGGGAAGCCGTCGCGCAGGTACACGCTGGCGAGCGTACGCCCATCAGAGGATCGTCCAGGTAAATCGTCGAAATGTGCATTCCGGTCGGGTCGCCGCGGGTCCTAGCGTGACGGCGTGCCCGACGACGCGCTCGACCTCCCGGCTCGCCCGGAGCGGCTGAGTGGCGCGTCCGTGGCGGCGTGGGAGGCGCCGGTGGTGCTGCCCACCTACCTGCCCACCGCGCCCAGCCGCTACCCCGCGTACCTGGACCGGCGCGTGTACCAGGGCTCCTCGGGTCGGGTCTACCCGCTGCCCTTCCACGACCGGATCTCCGACGTCGTGACGCCCCACGCCTGGCAGGGGCTGCACCTGGAGAACGAGTACCTGCGGGTGCTCGTGCTGCCCGAGCTGGGCGGTCGGATCCAGCTGGCGCTCGACAAGCGGACCGGCTACTCGATGTTCTACGCGAACCCCGTCGTGAAGCCGGCGCTGGTGGGCCTGACCGGGCCCTGGCTCGCCGGCGGGGTGGAGTTCAACTGGCCGCAGCACCACCGTCCGGCGACGTTCCTGCCCACGGCCTGGGCTCTGGAAGAGGCCGACGACGAGGCCACCGCCTGGTGCTCCGACCACGACCCGTTCGCCCGGATGAAGGGGATGCACGGCGTTCGGCTGCGGGCGGCGTCGACGCTGTTGGAGCTGCGGGTCCGGCTGTTCAACCGCAGCGACCTGCCGCAGACGTTCCTCTGGTGGGCGAACGTGGCCGCGGAGGTGCACGCGGACTACCAGTCGTTCTTCCCGCCGGACGTCGAGGTCGTCGCTGACCACGCGAAGCGGGCGGTCTCCACCTTCCCGGCGGCCGCTGGCCGCTACTACGGGGTGGACTACCCGTCCCGCCGGCCCCTCGACACCCGTCCCGACAGCGACCGCCGCGTCCCCGGCGACCGCCTCGACTGGTACCGGAACATCCCGGTGCCGACCTCGTACATGTGCGTCGACTCCGAGGGCGACTTCTTCGGCGGCTACGACCATCGCGCCGGCGCCGGCTTCGTGCACTGGGCCGACCAATACGTCGCCGTGGGCAAGAAGCAGTGGAGCTGGGGCGACGCCCCGTTCGGTCACGCCTGGAACCGCAACCTCGCCGACGACGGCTCGGCCTACATCGAGCTGATGGCGGGGGTCTACACCGACAACCAGCCCGACTTCTCCCACCTCGCGCCGGGGGAGACCAAGAGCTTCTCCCAGTTCTGGTTCCCGGTCGCCGGCACCGGCCCGGCGGTTGCCGCCGGCCGGGAGGGCGCGCTCGGCGTTGCCGTCGAGGACGGTGAGACCGTGCTGCGCTGGGATGTGACGCGGCCGCTGGCCGGGGCCGAGGTCACCGTCCGGGACGCCTCCGGCCGGCCCGTCCACCAGCTGCGCCAGGACCTCGACCCGGCCACCCCGGGCGAGCTCCGGGCTCCGACCACCCAACCCGTCCAGGTCGAGCTGAGCCACCGGGGCCGGACATTGCTGAGCTGGTCGACCCCGGACCGCACCGCGAAGACGCCCAGCGCCGCCGAGCCGGCCACCGCACCGCCCTCGCCCGCTCAGGTCGCCACCGTCGAGGAGCTGTTCCTGATCGGACAACACCTGCTGCAGTACCGCCACGCCAGCCGGTCGCCGGAGCCGTACTGGGTCGAGGCGCTGCGTCGGGACCCCGGCCACGCGCCCAGCCACACCGCCCTCGGCCTCCGCCGCTACGGCCAGGCCCGTTACGCCGACGCCGAGCGGCACCTCCGCGCGGCGCTGGGGCGGCTGACCCGGCTGAACGCCAACCCCGCGGACGGCCAGGCCGGCTACCTCCTCGGGCTGACCCTCACCCGGCTCGGCCGCGACGACGAGGCGTACGGGCTGTTCGCCCGCGCCACCTGGCTGCGCGCGTGGGCGGCCCCGGCCGGCTTCCAGCTGGCCGTGCTCGACGCCCGGGCCCGCCGCGACGAGGGGGCGCTGAACCGGCTCGACGTGGCGCTGCAGGCCGACCCGGAGCACCTGGGGGCACGCGACCTGCGTGTCGTGCTGCTCCGCCGGCTGGGCCGCACCACCGAGGCCGACGCGTTCCTGGCGGCCACCCTGACGAGGGACCCGCTCGACGTCTGGGCCCTGCAGCTGGCCCACCGGCTGGACGGCCACCGCGGCCTGCTGGAGGCCCAGACCCTGCTCGACGTCGCCCTGGAGCAGTCACGGATCGGCGAGGACGTCGCCGCGACCGAGCTCTTCGAGCAGGCGCGGGTCCGCGACGCCGACCGCCCGCTGGGACAGCCGGCCTGCGGACTGCTGGCCGACTACCACGCCGCCCTCGTCTGGGACCGGCTCGGCCAGCCCGAGGCGGCGGCCTCCGCCCGTCAGCGGGCGCGGGCCGGCGACCGCAGCTGGAGCTTCCCGGGACGGCTCGACGACGTGGCCGCGCTCGAGGCGGCGCTGGCCGCCGACCCGGAGGACGCGACGGCCGCCGCGCTGCTGGGCCACTGGCTGCACGCCGCCGACCGGACCGACGATGCGATCGCGGCCTGGCGTGGTGCCGCGGCCGCCGACCCCCGCGACCCGGTCGTCTGGCGGAACCTCGCCGTCGCCGGCTACAACTCCGGCGGCGACGCCGAGGCCGCGACGGCGGCGTACGACCGGGCCCTCGCGCTGGCTCCGGACGACGCCCAGCTCTGGTACGAGAGCGATCAGCTGCTCGAACGCGTCGGCGGCGGTGCGGCCCTGCGGCTGCAGCGGCTCGAGCGCGCCTCGGCCGCGGCCCGGGACCGCGACGACCTCACCGTCGAGCACGCCCACCTGCTGGTCACCGCCGGCCGGCCCGACGACGCGCTGTCGCTGCTCCGTTCGCGGCGCTTCCAGCCCTGGGAGGGCGGCGAGGGCCAGGTGCTGCGGGCGTGGGAGCGGACCCAGCTGGCGCTGTCCGAGCGTGAGCTGGACCAGGATCCCCAAGCCGCGCTGGCCCACGCCCGGGCGGCGCTGGACGTCCCGGAGCACCTCGGGGAGGACCGGCACCCGCTGGCCAACCCGGCGCCGCTGCTGCTCGCCCTCGGCAACGCCGCGCAGGCGTGCGGCGACGAGGCGTACGCCCGGCGCTGCTGGCGCGAGGCCGCGGACGCGGTCGGCGACTTCACCGCGATGGCCCCCCGCGCGTACTCCGAGAACACCTACGCCTCGGTGCTGGCAGCTCGTGCCCTCGGTGACGACGCCCTCGCCCGCTCACTCACCGAGGGGCTGGCCGAGCACGTCCGGCAGCTGGCCGCCACCCCCGCCGAGACGGACTACTTCGCGACCTCGCTGCCGACCGTGCTGCTCTTCGAGGAGGACCCGCAACGCCCGGCGGACCTGGCCGTCGATCGGCTCCGGGCCCAGCTGGCCGACCTGGCCCAGTCGATCCCCCTCCAACCGACCGCGGTCCAGCCATGACGTACACCCCCGTCCCGGTCCCGGCCCACCTGCCCGAGCGGCTGACCATCACTCTCTGGGACTTCTCCTGGTACGTCCGGACCGGCCCGGGGGAGCCCTTCGAGGACCTCGACCGCGCCTTCGCCGAGGCCGTCGAGCGCGGCTACAACACCGTCCGGGTCTGCGCGATGCCGTACCTGCTCTTCGGCAGCGGGCTGGACACCACGGCGATCCGCCTGGGTCCTCTCGGCGGCGGCTACGGCCGGCGGGTGCGCTGGTACGACGTGGAGCAGCCGACGGTCGTGGACGGCCGCGCCCACCTGAGGAGCCTGTTCGAGGCGGCCCGTCGACACGACTGCTTCGTGATCCTCTCCAGCTGGGAGTACCAGCAGAGCTCCGCGTTCGCGACCGAACCCAGCTGGTGCGACGCCCTGATGGCGGTCGACCCCGAGCAGCGCGCCGAGCGCCAGGCCGACGCGCTCGCGGACCTCGTCGACTTCCTCGCCGGGTACGGGCTGGACGACCGGATCGCCTTCACCGAGATCCACAACGAGGTCCAGGTCGGCCACCTGGCCGACGGGCTACCGGGCGCCGACCTGGACGAGCGGGTGGTGGCGCTGCGCCCCCGGCTGACCCGGGCCCTGGACGTCTTCCACGCCCGCCATCCCGACCGGCCGGTCACCGTCAACTACGCCCAGGTCCCGGCCGGCGGCATGCGCGGCATCCCGGACAACGTCGACGTCCTCGTCACCCACCCCTACGTCTACGGCGTGCTCGGCGCGTTCATCGCCGAGTTCGGCCTGCGGTCACCGGTGGCCGACTTCGACCAGGCCCGGGCCGACGCCGAGATCCTGCTGCCCGGCGCGCCGCGACTGGCGGAGTGGGTCCCGGCGAGCGAGTGGCGGCTGAGCGCGACGATCGTCTCCCGACCGGAGATCTACGTCCACGACTGGGGCGACGCCGAGGCCATCGACCGCTGGCTGTACCGCCACTACGGCGCGTGGGAGCAGCAGATGGCGACGACGCTGCGGATCTGGCTGGACGTCGCCCGCGACTGGGCCCTGGCGCACGGCGTGCCCCTCGTCTTCGGCGAGGGATGGGTTGGATACACCCCCAGGGACAGCCGCTTCGAGGAGGGACCGGTGGGCGCGGAGCTCTGCCGGCTGGCCGTCCGCGAGTCCGTCCGGGTCGACGCGTGGGGGACGGTGGTCTGCTCCAACGCCGCCCCTCAGCACGCCATGTGGGCCGACGTGGCGCTGCAGCAGCAGGGCAACGCCGCCTTCCTCTCCCACGACCACCCGCCCGTCCCGGCTCCCAGCTGACCGCTCACACCCCACCCGCAGCACCTCCCGCACGTGATTCGAAGGAGAACACGACCATGAACCCACTCCGACCCGGAGCCACCCCCTTCACCCGGCGCGGCCTGCTCGCCGGCGGCCTGGCCCTCGGCGGCTCGGCGCTGCTGAGCGGTTGCATCGGCGGCGGCTCGCCGTCGAGCACGGGTAGTGCCACCGGGGCTCCTGCTGGCCCGGCCAGCGGGGTCGCGCTCACCCTCCAGTCCGACCTCTCCGACCCCAAGCCGAAGGCTGTCTTCGAAAAGATCGTCAAGGCCTACACCACCAACAACGTCACGCTGAACACCGTGGCGACCGAGCAGTTCCGGGCGCAGCTCTCGACCTACCTGACCTCCGCGACGCCGCCGGACGTCATCACCTGGCTGGCCGGTTCCGTGGCCCGGGACTACGCCAGCAAGGGCCTGCTGCTCGACCTGTCGAGCATGTGGACCGGCGACGGCGCGTGTGCGAAGTTCTCTCCCGCGCTGAAGAGCCTGTCCAGCGACGCCGACGGCAAGCAGATCTTCATCCCCAGCAACTACTACTGGTGGAGCATCTTCTACCGGAAGTCGGCCTTCGCCGAGTGGGGCGTCAAGATCCCCACGACGTGGGACGAGTTCATGACCCTGTTGGACACCCTGAAGGGCAAGGGCGTCGACCCGCTCACCTGCGGCACCGGCTCCACCCCGTGGATGGCCTCGGGCTGGTTCGACTACCTCGACCTGCGGATCAACGGCGCGCCGTTCCACCGCGACCTGCTGGCCGGCAAGCACTCCTTCGACAGCGCGGAGGTGCGCAAGGTGATGGACACCTACGCGACGCTGCTGCCCTACTTCGACCCGAAGGGCCGCTCCTACAGCGTCCAGGAGGCCGCCACCCCGTTGATCAACAAGAAGGCCGGGATGTACCTGATCGGCGCCTTCGTCACCACCTACTTCCCGGCCGACGCGGTCGACGACATCGACTTCTTCTCCGTCCCGACCATCGATGAGTCGATCCCCTCGGCCGAGGAGGCGCCGACCGACGGCTACTTCGCCAGCGCGAAGACCAAGAACCCGGCTGCGACGCTGGACCTGCTGAGCTACCTCGCCGCGCCGGCGCAGCAGCAGACCTACATCCAGGGCTCCGGCTCCTCCAACCTGCCGACCTCACCGGAGGTGGACACCTCGACGTTCACGCCCCTGGTGCAGAAGGGCATCAAGCTGCTGACCGACACCAAGGAGATCACGCAGTTCTTCAACCGTGACTCCAGCGACGAGCTGCAGACCACCGCCGACGCGGCCCTGACCAAGTTCATCGACCACCCCGACGAGGTCGCCAGCATCCTCACCAGCTGGCAGAAGGCGGCCCAGCAGGTGTGGGGCTCGTGACGCGGGCGACCAGCCGATGAGCGCGGTGGTCCCCCGGTCGGGGTCCGGGCTGGCCGTGGCCCCCGGCGACCCCCCGCGCCCCCTGCCTGCGGGGCGCCGGCGCCGTCCGGTCACCAGCCGCGTCCCGCCGGTGGTCTGGCTGCTGCTGCTGGTGCCGCTGGCGGTGGAGATGTTCTGGGTGTTCTGGCCGGCGCTCAACAGCTTCCAGCTGTCGTTCACCAAGTGGAGCGGGGTCGGCGCGGCCGTCCCGGTGGGGCTGAAGAACTACCGGACGCTGCTGGCGGACCCGATCTTCCACACCGCCATCAAGAACAACGTGCTCTGGGTGATCGGCTTCGGCGGGTTCTCAGTGGTCACCGGCCTGGCCCTCGCCCTGGCGCTCAACCGGCCGAGGCGCGGGGTGGCGGTCTACCGCAGCGCCATCTACCTGCCGATGGTGTTCTCGCTGGCCGTGACCGGGCTGTTCTGGCGGGTGCTCTACCAACCGGACGGCCCCATCAACACGGTGCTCGGCGCGATCGGCATCAACACCGGTGAGCACCAGTGGCTGGCCGACCCGCGGACCGCGCTGGGGGCGATCCTGATCGCCGCCATCTGGCGCCAGGGGGGCTACATCATGGTTCTCTACCTCGCCGGGCTGAAGGGGTGCGACCCGAGTCTGGAGGAGGCGGCCGCGGTGGACGGGGCCAGCTGGTGGCAGCGGTTCCGCCACATCGTGATGCCGCAGCTGCACAACGTGAACACGGTCGTCTTCGCCGTCACGGTGATCGACTCCCTGCGCACCTTCGACATCGTCTGGGCGATGACCCGAGGCGGGCCGTACAACTCGACCCAGCTGCTCAGCACCTACATGTACCAGGTGGGGTTCACCGTGGTGAACCTCGGCTACGGCTCTGCGATCGCGGTCGTGATCTTCGTCCTGGCCATCGCGTTCATCATCACCTACCTCGTCCGCGCCACCCGGGAGGACTGACCTGTGACCCTCGCCCCGGCTCTGCCGACCACGCCCACGGCCGAACCCGCCGCTCCGGTCCGCCGCCGGCGCGACCGCCACGCGTGGGTCTTCCACGCCGTGATGGGTCCGGTGGCCCTGCTCTGGCTGCTGCCCCTGGTCTTCGTGGTCCTGGTCTCGATCCGCAGCTTCGACGACATCGCGTCCAACGGCCTGGGCTCGTGGCCCCGCGAGCTCACCTTCGGCGCCTTCCGGACCGCCTGGGTCGACGGCAGCATCGGCCGCGCGCTGCTGAACAGCATCCTGGTGACCGTCTGCACCGTCGTCGCGGTGCTCTTCCTGGCCTCGCTGTCGGCGTTCGCGCTCAGTCGCTACCGGATCCCGTTCGGGCGGGGGATCCTGCTGCTGATGCTGGCGGGCAACCTGCTGCCGCCGCAGATCCTGCTGATCCCGGTGTCGAAGATCTGCGAGGCGCTGGGCATCTACGACACGCTGTTCGCCCTGATCGTGGTGCAGGTGGGCTTCGGGATGGGGTTCTTCACCTTCGTCCTCTACGGGTTCATGCGCTCGCTGCCGAACGAGGTCTTCGAGGCGGCCAGGATCGACGGAGCCGGTGACCTGCGGACCTACGCGACGATCGTCCTGCCGCTGTGCCGGCCGGCGCTGGCCGCGCTCGGGGCCCTGGAGAGCACCTGGGTCTTCAACGACCTGCTGTGGGCGCTCACCGTGCTGCGGACCGACACCAAGTTCCCCATCACCGCCGCGCTGCTCAACCTCCAGGGCGGCTACTCCTCGTCCTGGAACGTGATCGCGGCCGGTTCGCTGATCGCCGCGGTGCCGACGACCATCGTCTTCTTCGCCTTCCAGAAGCAGTTCGTCGGCGGACTGCTGGTCGGCGCCACCAAGTGAGCGGCCCGCCCTGGGTGCTGCCGACCGCGACCAGCCGTTACGTGGTCGGTTTCGCCCCGGACGGGCTCGGTCCGCTGCTGCAGGACTGGACCGACGGCGAGCCGGCCGGTCCCAAGACCGACGACCAGCACGGCTTCCTCACTCCGGCCGACCGGCTGCCGCTGGAGCTGGCGGCCCTCGGCACCCGCCAGGTCCGGGGCTCCGACCTGGTGGTCGACCACGGCGACGGCCTGGTAGGCGCCCGGCTGGTCTGGGCGCTGGAGGACGTCGAGCTCACGAGCGAGGTCGGCGGCGAGGGTGCCGGCAGCCGGCTCACCGCCCGGGCGCTGGACTCCACGGGTGATCTCGAGGTCGTGCTGACCATCGAGACCGACACCCGGCACGACCTGGTCACCAAGCAGGCGACCTACCGCAACTCGGGCTCGGTACCGCTGACCCTGCCGCGCGCGTTCGGGCCGTCCTGGGAGCTGCCGGTCGGGCCCGCCGCCGTCGTCTCGCACCTGGCGGGGGAGTGGGGCCGGGAGTTCACCCCGTACCGCACCGTGGTGGAAGCCGCCGAGCTGAGCATCGGCAGCCGCTCGGGCATCACGTCCCACCACCACTCGCCGACGGTCGTGGTCAGCGCCGCCGCCGACCCCGACGGGCCCGCCTACGGCGTGGCGCTGGCCTGGAGCGGCTCGTGGCGACTGCTCGTCGACTCAGCCCCCTTCTCCCCGCGCGTCCGGGTGGCCGGCGGGGTCGACGACGAGTCCGGCGTGGTGACGCTGCTGCCCGGTGAGTTCTTCCGTACCCCGGCCACGCTGGGCGTGTTCGCCCCGGACGGGCCCCTCGGGGTGCAGCGCCGCTGGCACGACCACCAGCGCGGCTGGCTCGCGCGTGACCTCTCGCCGGCGACGCGGCCCGTCCTCTACAACTCCTGGTACGCCACAGAGTTCGACGTCCGGCTGGAGCACCAGCTGGCCCTGGCCGAGGTGGCCGCGGGTCTCGGCGTCGAGGCGTTCGTGGTCGACGACGGCTGGTTCCGCGGCCGGACCAGCGACCGGGCAGGACTGGGGGACTGGTCCCCGGACCCGGCGACGTTTCCCGACGGCCTGGTCCCGCTGGCGGACGCGGTGCAGGCGCTGGGGATGCGCTTCGGGATCTGGGTGGAGCCCGAGGCCGTCAACCCCGACAGCGACCTCTACCGGGCCCATCCCGACTGGGTCTACCGCGCGGGCCGGCGACCGCTGGTCGAGCACCGGCACCAGTACGTCCTCGACCTGGGGCGCCCGGAGGTCGTGGCCTGGATCCAGGGCTGGCTGCGCGAGCTGCTGGGCGACGGCCGGGTCAGCTACCTCAAGTGGGACATGAACCGGCCGGTCAGCGACGGCGGCCGGCCCGGGGACCCGCACGGGCGACAGTGGAGCGTGCAGCACGCCGAGGGCTACTACGAGGTGCTGCGGATGCTCCGGGACGAGTTCCCCCAGGTGACGGTGGAGGCGTGCTCGGGCGGCGGCGGCCGCATCGATGCCGCCGTGCTGGCCCGGACCGACGTGGTCTGGACCAGCGACGAGACCGGCCCGCGCGACCGGCTGGCGATCCAGCACGGCTTCCTCAGCGCGTACGGTCCGCACGTGATGAGCTCGTGGGTGACCGACCTGCCCAGCCGGCGCGACCTGGAGCCGGTCAGCCTCGAGTTCCGGTTCGTCGTCGCCATGGCCGGCGTGCTCGGGATCGGCGCCGACCTGCTGGCGTGGGGCGAGGACGACCGGGACCGGGCGCGGCAGCTCGTCGCCCTCTACCTGGACGTCCGGCACACGGTGCACACCGGCCGGGTCGAGCGGCACGGCGACCCGCGCGACCCGGTCTACGCCGTCGAGTACGGCGGGCCGGAGCAGACCGTGGTGCTCGTCTACGGCCGCGCGTCGCGACCGGCGGAGGTCCGGGTCACGGCGAGGACGTTGCGGCCCGGGCTGACCTACCGGCTGCGCGGTCGGGAGCTGCCGCTCACCGCCGAGGAACGTCGGTCCGGTCTGGTCGTGCCGTTCGGCCTGGGCGGTGACGCGGAGGTGCTGGTGCTCGAGGTGGTGGCTTGAGCCCCAGCCCGTGGCGGCGGGTCCCGCTCGAGCTCACCACCGACCTCGAGCACGGCGGCCGGTGGGCCTCCCTGCGGACGGCGACCCGCGAGTGGTGCTGGGTGAACCCGCGTCCGGACGTGGCGGACGCACGCCTCCGCGTGAGCCTGGAAGACGCGTTCGTGGACGCCGGTGGCGTGGAGGAGTGCTGGCCGACCGTCCGGGGCCGGCCGGACCACGGCGACGCCTGGGCGCGGACCTGGTCGGGCGCGGCCGAGGACGCGTCGGTGGTGGTGCCAGGCGTCGGCCGGCTGCGCCGACGGGTGACCGGCGGCGCGGCCGTGGACGTCGGCTACGAGGTCACCGGCGCGCCCGGGACCCCGTTCCTGCACGCGGTGCATGCCCTGCTGGACCTCAGCCCCCACGCCTGGATCGAGCTGCCGCAGGCGCGGACCCTCACCCTCCTCGACGGCGACGACTCCGACCCCGACCCCGGAGAGCGGCCCTGGCCGTCCGGGCTGGACCGGTTCGGTCCCGACGACGGGACGGCGGTGTGTGCGCTGGTGCCCCGGTGCTCGAGCGCCACCGTGGTCGACGGCGACGACGCCTTGGGCCTGGAGTGGTGGTCCGACCGTCCCGAGCTCTGCTCGCTGCTGCTGTGGCGCAACCTCGGCGGCTGGCCCGCGGACGGGCCGTACCGCTCGGTCGGGGTGGAGCCCCTGGTCGGCCGGGCCGCCGACTTCTCGACGGCCGCGCCGGGGGAGTGCGCCACGCTCGACGCGTCCGGGGCCTTCCGCTGGCGACTGCGGGTCGCCGCTCTGCGCCGGGACGCCTGACCCTACGGCGCGGGCGCGGTCCCTACGGCGCGGGCGCGGCCTCGCCGGCCTTCACCACGCGTTGGGTGAAGGCGACCCCGCCCACGGTGCCGGGGCCCTTGTTGTTGATCCAGCCGGCCGCGATCTCGGAGGTGTCGATCGTGCCACCGGGCGCGGCGTTCGCCGCGGTGTCCGCGGCCTGGAACGCGAGGATGCCCGGCTCCCACCCGATCGCCGCCTTGTGGGCCGCGATGGCGCTCGCCGCCGTCGCGCCGGCGTTCTGACCCAGGGCGGCGTTGGCGATCCGGGTCTCGATGGGAGCCAGGTTCGCCGCGTAGATCCCGGCGGTGCTCGCCACGTGGCGCATCTCGTGGGCGTTGATCAGGGCGGCCGCCGCAGGGCTCACCCAGAAGCCGTTGCCCTGGTCGCCGCTGTTCACGCCCACCCAGGACCTCGTGACCCCCAGCAGGCCGGTGCCGGCGGTGATCGCGCTGCTGAACTGCCCGGCTCCCGGCCCGGGCGTGGCCGTGAAGACCGGCGCCACCTGGATCTGGATGCTGCCGGTGTTCTGGTTCCCGCGGGCGCCTGCCCCGCCGCCGCCCGCCCAGGCCACCGTGCCCGTGCGGCCGCCCTTGACGAAGGCGTGCGGGTGGTGGTCGTGGCGCGGATCCTCGGCCTCCCCGACGCTGGCGGTCTCGACCCTGCCCCCGTCGACGAAGCCCCCGCGCCCGCCGGGTGCGGTGTCGGGGGCCGCACCGTCCGGGTTGGGCACGAGAACCTCCGAGACGACCAGCGGAGCGCCGCCGTCGGCCGGCGGCATCTCCTCCCGAAGCACGGTCAGCGTGGCCCGGTTGCCGGCCGTCCGCTGGAGGGCGAGGACGTTCGCCGGGACCGCCGCCCAGCTCTGCCCGGCAATGAGCGACCGGGCGTCCGCCTCCGGGTGGTGACCGGTGGCGCGCTGCTCGAGGGCCGCCTCGACGTCGGTGGGGGCGAGCGCTCGCTCGGCCATGCTCAGTCCGCCTCGGGACCCGTGACGTCGATCGTCGCCTCCAGCCGCAGCGGCGGGACCGTACCGGCCGGCTCGTACGCGGCCCGGAACCGGTGCCTGCCGACGGGGAGTGAGAAGGTGCGGTCCCGGCCGTAGAGCGTGAACGGCTGCAGGGTCATCGGCTCGTCGGGCTGGTCACGGGTGGCCTCGACGGACTCCGCGGGCGGCGAACCCGGCCCGACCTGGACCGGCGTCGGGCCGGTGAACGCATTCCGGGACAGCGGTACGGGGCTGAAGGAGTCGTTGACGATCGCCGCCCGCACGACGAACTCCGGACCCGCGCTGGTCGAGATCGCGGTGATCTCCAATCGCATGAGCGCCCCTTCCGCCGACTGCTGAGGACCGGGCTGTCGACGTCCGGACCGGGTCAGGATTCACACCCCAGCTCGGAGTATCGCAGCCGGCCGCCGACCGGGGCAGCAGTCGCCACGCACCCATCAGGGCGACTCGGCCTGCCCGTTCGCGCACCTCGCGCGGCTGGGAGGATGGGCCGGTGACGACCATCCTCTCCATCCAGTCCTCGGTCGCGTACGGGCACGTCGGCAACAGCGCCGCGACGTTCCCGCTGATGCGGCTGGGCGTCGAGGTGTGGCCGGTCATCACGGTGCACTTCTCCAACCACACCGGCTACCCACACTGGCGCGGACCGCTGCTGAGCGCCGAGGACGTGGCCGAGGTCATCCGCGGCATCGACGAGCGCGGGGTGCTCGGCCGCTGCGACGCGGTCCTGTCCGGTTACCAGGGCGGCAGCGACGTCGGTGCGGTGATCCTCGAGGCGGTCGACCTGGTCCGCTCGCGCAACCCGGCGGCGATCTACTGCTGCGACCCGGTGCTCGGCGACGTCGACCGCGGCGTCTACGTCCGGGACGGCATCCCGGAGCTGATGCGCGACCGGGTGGTGCCAGCGGCGCAGATCATCACCCCGAACCAGTTCGAGCTGCAGCTGTTGACCGGACTGGGCGCCTCGACGATGCCGGAGGTCCTGGCCGCCGCCGACGCCGCCCGGGCCCTCGGACCGGAGATCGTCGTGGTCACCAGCGTGGTGCACGAGGACGCCGACCCGGGCACCATCGACATGGTGGCCGTCTCCGGCACCGGCGCCTGGTACGTCCGGACACCGCTGCTGCCGCAGACCTTCACCGGCGCCGGCGACATGACCGCCGCGACCTTCCTCGCCTGCTACCTGCGTTCTGGCGACGTCGCCGACGCCGTCGCGCGGACCGCCGCCGTGGTCTACGGCGTCCTCTCCGTCACCGTCGCCTCCGGCGAGTCCGAGCTGCAGCTCGTCGCCGCCCAGGACGAGATCGCCCACCCGAGCCAGACGTTCGAGCCGGTCCGGCTCCGGTGAGCCGAGTTGTCAGAAGCCAGTTGCCCCATGGGACAACTGGCTCCTGACAACTCGGGTTTGGGGAGCTCTCAATCCCGAAAGACCTCGATGTTCGCGCCGAGGGCGTTGAGCCGGTTGGCGAGGTCCTCGTAGCCGCGGTTGATCACGTAGACGTCGCGGAGCACCGACTCGCCGCGGGCGGCGAGCATGCCCAGCAGGATGCAGACGGCGGGCCGCAGGGCGGGCGGGCAGACCACCTGGGTGCCACGCCAGCGGGTGGGGCCCTCGACGATGACCCGGTGCGGGTCGAGCAGCTGGACGCGCGCACCCAGCCGGTTCAGCTCGGTCAGGTAGATGGCCCGGTTCTCGTACACCCAGTCGTGGATGACGGTCTTGCCCTCGGCGGTGGCGGCGATGACCGCGAAGAAGGGCAGGTTGTCGATGTTCAGACCGGGGAAGGGCATCGGGTGGATCTTGTCGATGGGCGACTTCAGCACCGACGGGCGGACGGTGAGGTCGACCAGCCGGGTGTGCCCGTTCGCGGCGACGTACTCATCGCTCAGGGTGAAGTCCAGACCCATCTCCTCCAGGATGGCCAGCTCGATCTCGAGGAACTCGATCGGCGCCCGCCGGATGGTCATCTCCGACTGGGTGACGATGGCCGCGGTCAGCAGGCTCATCGCCTCGATCGGGTCCTCCGACGGCGCGAACTCGACGTCGGTGTTGATGCTCTCCACCCCGTGCACCCGTAGGGTCGTGGTGCCGATGCCGTCGATCTCCACCCCGAGGTGGGTGAGGAAGACGCAGAGGTCCTGGACCATGTAGTTCGAGCTGGCGTTCCGCAGCACGGTGACCCCGGGCGACAGCGCGGCGGCGAACAGCGCGTTCTCGGTCACGGTGTCACCGCGCTCGGTCAGGATGACGGGCCGCAGCGGCTCCACCGACTCATCGACCGAGCAGTGGTAGAAGCCGTCGGTCGGGACGACGTCCAGGCCGAAGCGGCGCAGCACCTGCAGGTGCGGCTCGATCGTGCGGGCGCCGAGGTCGCAGCCACCGGCGTAGGGCAGGTTGAAGCTGGGGTAGGAGTGCAGCAATGGCCCGAGGAACATGATCACGCTGCGGGTGCGGCGGGCGGCCTCGACGTCCATGGCGTCCAGGTCGAGGTCGTCGGGACGGACCAGCTCGAGGTCGCTGCCGCCGTTCAGCCAGGTGGCACGGACGCCGATGCTGGTCAGCACCTCGAGGATCCGGTTGACCTCCTCGATCCGCGCGATGCCGCGGATGACGGTGCGGCCCCGGTTGAGCAGGCTGGCGCAGAGCAGCGCGACCGCCGCGTTCTTGGACGAGCGGACCTCGATGACGCCGTTCAGCTTGGCGCCGCCCTGCACCCGCAGGTGCAGCGGGCCGTTGGAGCCGACCGAGATGAGCGGTGAGTCCAGCGCGGCGGCGATCCGGTTGACCATGTCCAGGCTGAGGTTCTGGTTGCCGGCCTCGATCCGGTGCACGGCACTCTGGCTGGTCCCCAGGACGTCGGCGAGCTGGGTCTGGGTCAGCCCCCGGTGCTTGCGGGCGTCACGGATCAGCCCGCCGATGCGGTCGGCGTAGGTCTCGGTCACGGCGTCGACGATAACTCACATGTGAGATTTTCCTCGAACCGGCGGCGTGTCGGTAACGGGAGGACGGGCGCGTCCCGTGCGGAGCCCAGGCGGCTCGGCCGAGTGGTCGCGGCCGGAGCGTCGCCCCTACAGTTGGGGCATGACCGATCACTATGACGTCGTCGTCCTCGGTGCGGGTCCGGGTGGCTACGTCGCTGCCGTCCGCGCCGCCCAGCTGGGCCTGAGGACCGCCATCATCGAGCTCAAGTACTGGGGTGGCGTCTGCAACAACGTGGGTTGCATCCCCACCAAGTCCCTGCTGCGCAACGCTGAGATCGCCCACATCTTCCACCACGAGGCCAAGACGTTCGGCATCAGTGGCGACGTCAGCTTCGACTTCGGCGCCGCGTTCAGCCGCAGCCGCAACGTGGCGGACCGGATGGCCAAGGGCGTCCACTTCCTGATGAAGAAGAACAAGATCACCGAGATCGACGGCTGGGCCACCTTCACCGACGAGCACACGTTCAGCGTCGAGGGCCCGAAGGGCACCACGTCGGTCGGCTTCGACAACCTGATCATCGCGGCCGGGGCGACCACCCGGCTGCTGCCCGGCACCGAGGTGACCGACCGGGTGGTGACCTATGAGGAGCAGATCCTTACCGAGGAGCTGCCGGGGTCGATCATCATCGCCGGCTCCGGCGCGATCGGCACCGAGTTCGCGTACGTGCTGGCCAACTACGGCGTCGACGTGACGATCGTGGAGTTCCTCGACCGGATGCTGCCGCTGGAGGACCCGGAGATCTCCGCCGAGCTGGCGAAGCAGTACAAGAAGCTCGGCGTGAAGCTGATGACCAGCACCAAGGTCGAGCAGATCGACGACTCCGGCGACAAGGTCAAGGTGACGGTCTCCCCGGCCAAGGGCGGCGAGGCCAAAGTCCTCGAGGCCGACAAGGTGATGCAGGCGATCGGGTTCGCGCCGCGCACCCAGGGCTACGGGCTCGAGAACAGCGGCGTCGAGGTGAGCGAGCGTGGCGCCATCGTCATCGACGACCAGATGCGCACCAACGTGCCGCACATCTACGCGATCGGTGACGTGACGGCCAAGCTGCTGCTGGCCCACACCGCCGAGGCGCAGGGGATCGTCGCGGCCGAGACCATCGCCGGCGTCGAGACCATGCCGATCAACTACGACATGATCCCGCGCGCCACGTACTGCCAGCCCCAGGTGGCCTCGTTCGGCTACACCGAGGCCCAGGCGAAGGACAAGGGCTACGACGTCAAGGTGGCCAAGTTCCCCTTCACCGCCAACGGCAAGGCGCACGGCCTCGGCGAGGCCGTCGGCTTCGTGAAGATGGTCGCTGACGCCAAGTACAACGAGATCCTCGGCGTGCACATGATCGGCCCGGACGTCACCGAACTGCTGCCCGAGCTGACCCTGGCCCAGCAGTGGGACCTGACCGCCGACGAGGTGGCCCGCAACATCCACGCCCACCCCACGCTGTCCGAGGCCCTGCTCGAGGTGTCCCACGGCATCTCGGGCCACATGATCAACTTCTGACCGCCGCCGCGGCGCTGCGGCCCGTACGCCGAGGTGGGCCGGTCACTCCACACCCCTACGAGTCTCGATGCGCCCACCCAAGCGGGTGTGATGCGGCCCGTACGGCTGTGAAGTGGGGGACACGACCCTTGAGCGGGCCGCAGTCGCGAGGACCGGGCTCAGGCGGTGTCGCGGAGGACCAGCCGGGTGTCCATCAAGCGGACGGGGGTCTCGGGCTCGCGGCCGGCCAGCAGGCCGAGGAGCAGCTCCGCCATGGCGGACCCCATCGCCGCGGCGGGCTGGCGGACGGTGCTGAGCTGCAGCTCACCCGAGGTCGCGGCGGCGCTGTCGTCGTAGCCGACCACGGCGACATCCTGGGGTACCCGTAGGCCTCGTTCGGTGATGGTCGAGAGGGCGCCACGAGCCATCAGGTCGCTGGCCACGAAGACCGCGTCCAGGTCGGGATGGCGGACGAGCAGGTTCCGCATGGCCGCCGCACCCCCGGCGGCGGTGTAGTCGGCGCTGACCACGGCGTCGACGGGCAGACCGGCCCCTTCGAGCGTCGAACGCCACCCCGTCAGCCGGTCGACGGCCGCCATCATGTCCAGCGGGCCGGTGATGGTGGCGATCCGCTGCCGCCCCGAGGCGACCAGGTGACCGGTGGCCCGGGCCGCTCCGGCCACGTTGTCCACGTCGATGCAGTAGTAGCGGTCGAGCCCGGGCACCGAGGGCCGCCCGCCGAACACCACGGGCAACGCGTCGTTGAGCTCCCGCAGGTGGGTGTCGTCGGCGTGGTGGGAGACCACCAGCGCCCCGTCGACGTTGCCGCTGCGCAGGTAGCGCTGGGTCTTGCCCGTCCTGCCCCCGCCGGCCACGAGCAGGTTGAGGATGTACTCGCTGTTCTCCAGCGCTCCGGAGATCCCCTGCACGACCGAGGCCAGGTACGGGTCGCCGAAGAAGTAGTGCGCCGACTCAGGGACCAGCAGGGCGATCGCGTACGTGTGGCTGCCGGCGAGCGAACGCGCCGCCCGGTTGGGGACGTAGCTCAGCTGTTCGATGGCCGCCGCCACCGCGGCGGCGACGCCCGGGCTGACGCTGGGGGAGTGGTTGACCACCCGGGACACCGTCGACCGGCTGACGCCCGCCGCTGCCGCGACCATCTCCAGGGTCGGCTGGCTCGGCGGCATGGCGGTCACGCTATCGCGTGCTGACCACTAGGCTCGAGAGTCTCGACTCGGGAACGGGAGAACGAGATGGGTACGCCGGATCGTCCGCTGCGCAAGCTGGGCTTCCTGACCATCGGGGTGTTCGACGAGCAGGACCCCGCGGCCGGCCACGAGAGCACGCTGCAGGTGATCGAGCTCGGCGAGCGGCTCGGCTTCGACAGCGCGTGGCTACGGCACCGCCACCTCCAGTTCGGCATCTCCTCCCCGGTCGCGGTGCTGGCCGCCGCCAGCCAGCGGACCCACCGGATCGCCTTCGGTACGGCCGTCACGCCGCTGGGCGCGGAGAACCCGTTCCGGCTCGCCGAGGACCTGTCCACGGTGGACGTCCTGTCCGGCGGCCGGCTCAACCCCGGCTTCAGCGTCGGCACCCCGATGGGGTTCGACCGCTACCGCGAGGCCCTCTACCCCGACACCGCCGACGCGGAGGACTACAGCGCGAACCGGCTCGTCCGGCTGCTCGCCCATCTGCGCGGCGAGCCGGTCAGCGCGACGACCGCGCCCGAGGGCTTCGAGACGTTCTCCGACCATGTCCAGCCCCACGCCGCGGGCCTGGCCGACCGCGTCTGGTACGGCGGCGCCGGCCTCAGCTCGGTGGCCTGGGCCGGTGACCACGGGCTCAACCTGCTGACCAGCAGCGTGATCCGAGCGGAGGAGGATGACGACTTCGCCAGGATCCAGGCCGCCCACATCCGGCTCTTCCGCTCCCGGCACCCCCTCGGCGACCAGGCTCGCGTCTCCCAGGGACTGGTGGTCATCCCGACCGACTCCGCGTCGCCCGACCAGGCCCGTCGCTACCGCGAGTACGCCGAGGCCCGGCTGCCGCGGACCCGGCAGCCGTTGGGCCCGCAGCGGATGCTGTTCGCGCCCGACCTGGTGGGCACCTCGGAGCAGATCGCCGAGCAGCTGCACGCCCACGCCGGGTTCCGCGAGGTGGACGAGGTCGCGTTCGCCCTGCCGTTCACCTTCGAGCACGAGGACTACCTGCAGATCCTCCACGACATCGCCACCAGCCTGGGGCCGCTGCTGGGCTGGAGTCCGCCAGGATGACCACATGACCTCGTTCTGGCTCACCGGCGACCCAGCGGCTGATGCGCTGCTCGCCGATGACGACAACGCGTTGCTGCTGGGGATGGTCCTCGACCAGCAGGTCCCGATGGAGAAGGCCTTCGCCGGCCCGGCGGTGATCGCGGAGCGGATGGGCGGTCGGCTGGACGTGGCCGCGATCGCGGCGACGCCCGAGGAGGAGTTCGTCGCCCTGTGCGCCGAGCGCCCGGCGATCCACCGGTTCCCGGGCTCGATGGGTCTCCGGGTGCATCAGGTCTGCCGGGTGCTCGTCGAGGACTTCGACGGGCAGGCCGGCCTTGTCTGGCGGGACGCCACCACGGGGGCCGAGGTGAAACGCGCGATCGCTGCGCTGCCCGGCTTCGGCCAGCAGAAGGCCGCCATCTTCACCGCCGTCCTGGCCAAGCGCCGCGGCGTCCGGCCGCCCGGCTGGGCCGAGGCCGCCGGCCCCTACGGCGAGCCGGGCTGCTTCCGTTCCGTGGCCGACGTCGTCGACGCCGAGTCCCTGGCCAAGGTGCGGGCCACCAAGCGAGCGGCCAAGGCCGAGGCGAAGGCCGGGGTCGCGGCCGACGAGCCCGGCAGGAAGGCGTGACCGCGCTGCTGCCCGACGCGTCCGTCCGTGAGCTGGCCGGGCAGCCGCTGACCTACCCGGAGGTGGGCGCGACCTCCGCGCGCCAGCTGCCCCGCGGGTACCACCACCTCGAGGTCACCACCCCGGTCGGCTACGGCCGCGGCCAGTTCGAGGCGGCCGCGGACGCCCTGCTGGGCTGGGACATGCACCGCCGCTCCGGCCTCGAGCCGCGGGTCTCCGACCTGCGGGTGCGGCTCGGCTCGGTGGCGGCGTTGCAGCTCCGTGTCGGTCCGGTCCGACTGCGGGTGCCCGTCCGGGTCGTCGCCGTTGTCGACGAGCCCACCCGCCAGGGCTTCGTCTACGGCACCCTGCCGGGCCACCCCGAGCGCGGGGAGGAGTCGTTCGTGCTGGAGCTCGA
Organism: uncultured Friedmanniella sp.; assembly: GCF_964244285.1. Taxonomy (NCBI): domain Bacteria; kingdom Bacillati; phylum Actinomycetota; class Actinomycetes; order Propionibacteriales; family Nocardioidaceae; genus Friedmanniella; species uncultured Friedmanniella sp. The sequence goes on along the minus strand of NZ_CAXTHT010000004.1, from coordinate 79,125 downwards.
GCCCGACGGCACGGTCATGTTCCACGTCCGCGCCTTCTCCCGGGCCGGTCGGTGGTTCACCCGGCTGGGCGGACCGGTCGCCCGGGCCGGCCAGCTGCTGGTCACCGAGCGCTACGTCGCCGCGCTGCACACCGCCGCGCAGACGGCCACCGACCCGACCCCCGCCCCGTGAGCAACGCAAGACCCCGCTCCCTGAGACTGTCGACGGGCGCACCGACCATCGAGGTCCTCACCCTCAGCCCGCCGACCCTGCACGCCCTGGCGGCCGGCGACCTGACCGGGGCCGAGAGGACCTCCGGGCTCGCGCTGCCCGAGGTCTTCGTGGCCGAGGGCTGGATCGGCACCTGGCGCTACCGGAGCGCCCAGGTGCGCGACGACCCGGCCACCGCCGCCTGGATCACCGGGGCGGTCTGGGATCCGGCGACGGCCCAGGTGGTGGGCAAGGCCGGCTACCACGGGCCTCCGGACGAGGCCGGGATGGTCGAGGTCGGCTACGCGGTGGTCCCGGAGCTGCGCCGGCGCGGCTACGCCCGAGCGGCGCTGGAGCTGCTGCTGCGACGGGCGGCCGCGGAGCCGGCGGTGCGGGTCGTCCGGGCCAGTGTGCGGCCCGACAACCTGGCCTCGCTCGCCCTGATCGGGGCCTACGGCTTCGTCGCCGTCGGCGAGCAGGACGACGAGGAGGACGGCCTGGAGATCATCTTCGAGGTGGGCGCCCAGCACCCCCGACAACGGCTGACTCGGGTCGACGGTTCCGCTTCCTGACCAGGTCTTTCTCACGTTGGTTCCGCCGGTTGGGACTTCTACCCTGGATCGATGCCCTCGTCGTCTCGACCCCCGCTCGGCCGTCGGGCCTCCGCTGTCACCTTCACCCTGGTGAGCGTGCTGGCCGGCCTGCTGGTCGTCGGGCTGACCCTACCGGGACTCGGGGCGGCCGCCTGGGCCTCGCGGCGGGCGGCCGACAACCTCAGCAGCCTGCCGCTCGACCTCGGCGCCCAGAGCCAGTCCCAGCGGTCGCAGGTGCTGGACGCCAACGGGGACGTGCTGGCCTACTTCTACACCGAGAACCGGGTCTACGTGAGCCTGGACAAGATCGCCCCGGTCATGCAGCAGGCCATCGTCTCGATCGAGGACCACCGCTTCTACGAGCACGGGCCGATCGACCTGATCGGCACCCTGCGGGCGTTCCTGCGCAACTCGGCGTCCGACGGCGCCACCCAGGGCGGCTCCAGCATCACCCAGCAGTACGTGAAGATGGTCCAGGTCGAGGCGGCCAAGCGGACCGGGAACGCCCAGGCGGTCCAGGACGCGCAGGCGAGCACCTACACCCGCAAGATCCGGGAGCTCCGGTACGCCATCTCGGTGGAGAAGTCGCTGAGCAAGGACCAGATCCTCGAGCGCTACCTCAACATCGCCTACTACGGCGACGGCGCGTACGGCGTCGAGGCGGCCGCGGAGCACTACTTCGACACGACGGCCGCCAAGCTCACCCTGCCCCAGGCGGCCATGCTGGCCGGCCTGGTCCAGAACCCGGGCGGCCTGGACCCGGTCACCAACCCGAGCGGCGCGCTGCAGCGCCGCGACGTGGTGCTGGCGCGGATGGCCGAGCTGAAGACCGCCTCGGCCGCGAACGTGACGAAGGCGAAGAAGACCGGCTTCGACAAGGCCGACGTGACGGGCGTCCCCAACGGCTGCCAGCCGAGTGACTACCCGTTCCTGTGCGACTACGTGCAGAAGACCCTCCTGGCGACCCCGAGCCTCGGCGCCTCGGCGAAGGCGCGCAAGGCGGCCCTGGAGCAGGGCGGCCTGACGATCGACACGGCCATCGACCCGAAGACCCAGGACGCCACGCAGCAGGCCGTCAGCCGGGTGGTCGGGCCGACGGACCCGCTGATCTCGGCGATGGACATGGTCGAGCCGGGCACCGGCCGGATCCTCGCCATGGCGCAGAGCCGGCCCGAGATGGGCTCGAACACCAAGGCGGGGGAGACCTACTGGAACTACTCGGTCGCACCCGACATGGGCGGCAACCAGGGCTTCCAGGCCGGCTCGACGTTCAAGGCGTTCACGGCGGCGGCCGCCCTCGAGCAGGGCCTCCCGTTGTCCCAGCGCTACGACGCCAAGGAGACGATGGACTTCTCGGGCGCCTCCTTCGAGAGTTGCAGCGGGACCACCCAGGTGGGCGGGGACTTCACCGTCAGCAACTCCACCGGCACCAACGGCGTGATGGACATGACGACCGCCGCCGAGCACTCGGTCAACACCTACTTCGTCCAGCTCGCGTTGGAGGTCGGCATGTGCGACGTCACCCAGATGGCCGAGAAGGTCGGCGTCGTCAGCAGCACGCCGGACGCGCCGATCAGCAGCTACGACGACAAGCCGTCCTTCACCCTCGGGACCGCCGAGGTCAGCCCGCTGTCCATGGCCACCGCGTACGCGACCTTCGCCTCCGGCGGCATGCACTGCTCGCCGGTCATCCTCGACAAGGTGACGACCAGCAGCGGCGAGAGCCTCGCCGTCCCCGACGCCGGCTGCACCCGGGTGCTCAGCACCGAGGTCGCGAACACCATGAACTCGCTGCTCTCCAGCGTGATGACCGACGGCACGGGCGCCCGGGCCGCCACCGCCGACGGCCGGCCCCAGGCGGGCAAGACCGGGACCATCGACAGCAACGCGGCGGTCTGGTTCGTCGGCTACACCCCCGAGGCCTCGGGCGCAGCGATGATCTCGGTGGACAACGAGCAGCAGCCGTTCGTGAAGGACAAGGCCGGCTACCGTCCGACCGGGGTCAAGGGCTACACCGTGCCCTCGACCGGGCTGACCCTCGAGGGCTCGGGCAGTGGCGACTCGGGCCAGGAGATCTGGAAGCCGGCGATGGAGTCCTACCTCGCCGGCCAGCCGGCGACGGCGTTCGGCCCACCGTCGGCCGCCCTGGTGCGGGGAGCCGAAGCGCAGGATCCCCGCTCCCGCGAGGGCTTCGGGCGCGACGCCGGCCCCGACAACGGCTTCGGCCGGCGCTGACGGCAGGTCAGCCCCGCAGGTCACCGGTCTCGAGGGGCCGTCCGGGTAGGTCGGTGTTTCCGCCGGTGGTCAGGCCGTCGAGGATGACGGCGAGCGCGCGGCTGGTGACGATGTCGTCCGGGTCCTCCGCCCTCGTCGGGGCCGACCGGTAGACCAGCGCGAACAGGTGGGTGACGTCCCCCGGCCCGACGTCGGCGCGCAGGCTGCCCTCCTGCTGGGCCGCGGCGACCAGGCGTTCGACCAGCTCGGTCAGCTCGGCGCGCAGCCGGGCCGTGCCGGCGTCGGCCCGCACGGCCGCGGCGAGTGCCGGGGGCAGGTCCGCCGTCCGGGGGAGGGTCAGCCGCAACTCGTGGGAGAAGCTCATGCTCTGGACCAGCGCACCCCAGGCCCGCGGCTCGTCCTCGGCGGCGGCCCGGATCTTCTGCAGCAGGGCGTCGAGACTGCTCCGCACCACCGCCACCACGAGCGACTCCCGGTCGGCGAAGCGGCGGTAGAGCGTCCCGACCCCCACGCCGGCGCGTCGGGCGATTTCGTCCATGGGCACGTCCGACCCCACGTCGGCGAAGGCCCGGGCTGCCGCGTCCATGATCTGGTCACGGTTGCGGCGAGCGTCGGCCCGGAGGCAGTCCGTCGTCGGTGGTGGCACCGCTCCAGCCTCTCCTTCCGCGGCGGCCTCGCCACCGCACGCTCCCGCGGGGTCGGCGACCCACCATCGATGGTTGATAGCGTAACTATGCTAGTGTAACCGGAGTCCAATCGTCCGCTTCGCTTCCCATTGTCGGGAACCGGTGCGGACGTCGCATGTGGTGACTTCTCGCCGCCTGCTGGACGACTCGTTCGCCCGACCCCGAAGGAACCGATGAGCACCGCCACCCTCGTACCACCGGACGTGGACCAGCACCCGGCCATGAGCCACCGGCAGATCATGGAGGCCCTCTACGGCCTGCTGCTGGGCATGTTCGTGGCCATCCTGTCCTCGACGGTCGTCTCGAACGCCCTGCCGATCATCGTGCCGGACCTCGGTGGCAGCGAGTCGGGCTACACCTGGGTCGTCGTCGCGGCACTGCTGGCCACGACCGTCTCGACCCCCATCTGGGGCAAGCTCGCCGACCTGTTCTCCAAGAAGCTGCTGGTCCAGATCGCCCTGGTGCTCTTCGTGGTGGCCTCGGCGGTGGCCGGGCTCTCGCAGAACATGACCATGCTGATCTCGATGCGCGTCGTCCAGGGCATCGGCGGTGGCGGGCTGACCGCCCTCGCCCAGGTGATCATGGCGACGATGATCGCCCCGCGCGAGCGGGGGAAGTACTCCGGCTACCTCGGCGCGACGTTCGCCCTGGCCACGGTGGGCGGCCCGCTGATCGGCGGCGCCCTGACCGAGCACCTGTCCTGGCACTGGTGCTTCTACGTCGGCGTCCCGTTCGCCGTCCTGGCCTTCATCATGCTGCAGTGGAAGCTGAAGCTGCCGGTGGTCAAGCGCAAGGTGCACATCGACTACCTCGGCTCGATTCTGCTCGCCGCTGGCGTCTCCTCGCTGCTCATCTGGGTCTCCCTCGCCGGCCAGCGGTTCGACTGGTGGTCCTGGCAGACCTGGCTGCTGGTCGGCGGCGGCATCGCGCTGCTGGCGCTCACCGCCCTGGCCGAGCAGATCGCCCCCGAGCCCATCATCCCGCCGCGCTTCTTCCGCAACCGCACGATCCTGCTCTCCGCGCTGGCCGCTCTCTTCGTCGGTGTGGCCCTCTTCGGCTCCACCGTCTTCCTCAGCCAGTACTTCCAGCTGGCCCGCGGCGAGACCCCGACCATGAGCGGGGTCAAGACCATCCCGCTGATCGCCGGCCTGTTCATCGCCACCACCGTCTCCGGCCAGATCATCAGCCGCACCGGCCGGTGGAAGGTCTGGGTACTGATCGGCAGCCTGATCATGACGGCCGGTCTGGGCTTGCTGGCCACCATCGCCTTCGACACCAACTACTGGGTCGTCGCGCCCTACATGTTCCTCGTCGGAGCCGGTGTGGGCATGCTGCTGCAGAACCTGGTGCTCGCCGTGCAGAACATCGTCGCGCCGCAGGACCTGGGTGCAGCCAGCTCGTTCGTCGCCTTCGCCCGCTCCCTCGGTGGGGCGATCGGTGTGTCTGCCCTCGGCGCCCTGCTCTCCCACCGCCTCGTCACCCACCTGGCCGACGGCCTGGCCGCAGCCGGGATCACGTCCGCCGGCGGCGCCCTGAGCGGCGGCAGCGTGCCCAACCTCTCGACCATCCCCGAGCCCGTCCGTGGCATCGTCCAGGCCGCCTACGGCTCCTCGATCGCCGACGTCTTCCTGGTGTCAGCGCCGTTCGCGCTGATCGCGTTCGTGATCACCCTGTTCCTCAAGGAGACCCGGCTGCGGGGCCGCGACCAGGCCGTCGCCGTCGAGCAGCAGACCGACCGCCAGCCGACCGAGCACGCGGGCCGTCGCGCCCAGCCCACGCCGCGGCACGCGGTGCTGGAGGACGCGGCGAGCCAGCCGCAGGACCTCGAGCCGACGAGCGAGCCGGAGCTGGCGGCGACGCCCACCCCAGTCGCTCTCGCCGTCACCGGCGTCGTGCGGCAGAGCGCGACCCGTCCGCTGCCCGGCGCGCAGGTCACCCTGGCCGACCAGTCCGGCCAGCAGGTCGGCCGTACGGTCAGCGACGACGACGGCCGCTACCGGCTGCCGCTGACCCACGGTGGCACCTTCCTGCTCATCGTCGCCGCCGCGCACGTCGCCCCGACGGCCAGCCTGGTCGCGGTGGGTGACCAGCCCGTGAACCGCGACGTCACCCTGGTCGGCCGCTCGGCCATCACCGGCCGGGTGCTGCGTCACGACCCGTACACCGACGGGACGGTCGGCGTGCCGGACGCCCTCGTCACCCTGACCGACGTGACCGGTGAGGTCGTCGGATCCAGCCGCAGCGGGACCGACGGCGGCTACAGCTTCGAGCGGCTCACCGCCGGCAGCTACGTGCTGACGGCCCAGAGCAGCGACCACCGCCCGCTCGCCCGCAGTGTCGACGTCACCGAGTCGGGGGCCGTCGCCTTCGACCTGGCCCTCACGGGCGGCGGCCGGCTCACCGGTACGGTCGTCGCGGCCAGCGACTCCCGCGCCGTCCGGGAGGCCACGGTCACCCTGATCGACAGCGAGGGTCAGGTGGTCGCCGCCACCAGCACCGGCGAGGAGGGCGACTACCTCTTCGACGACCTCGGCGCCGGCCGCTACACCCTGATCGCTGCCGGCTACGCGCCGACCGCGGTGGAGGTCATGGTGGAGGAGGACGCCGTCTCGGCTCTGCAGGTCGAGCTCGGCCTTCCGATGACCATGCCCGAGGCGCCCGCGGCCGTGCTCGCGGATCAGCGGTGAGCGGGCAGCGGCAGACCGGGACGCACGTCGTGACCGGGGCGGACGGGGGAGCACCCGTCAGCACGACCGCCCACGGCCGGGTGCTGACCCCGGAGGGCTGGCCGGTGGCCGGCGCGACCCTGACCGTGCTGGACGGCGAGGGCCGCCAGCGGGCCCGGGCGGTGGCCGGGGACGACGGCCGCTTCATCCTGGAAGGTCTGGGCGCCGGCCCCGGCACCCTGCTCGTCGCCGCGGCCGCGCACGACCCGAAGGCCCTCAGCGTCGTGGTGCCCGCCGCATCGTCCTGGTCGGCCGGCGACCTCCGGTTGACCCGTACCGGTGGCACCGCGGTGCCCGCTCCCGGGACGTACGTGCTCGACACCGCCCACTCGACCATCAGCGCCCGGGCCCACCACCTCGGCCTGGCCACGGTGACCGGCCGGTTCACCGAGTTCGTCGGCGCGATCGCCGTGGACGCCGACGTGACCCGGTCCTCGGTGTCGGTGGACATCGTGGCGTCTTCGATCGAGACCGGCAACGCCCAGCGGGATGCGCACCTGCGCTCGCCGGACTTCCTGGACATCGAACGGCACCCGACGCTGCGGTTCGAGTCCGACCGGGTCGAGCGCGGCGCCGGCGGCTGGCTGCTGCCCGGGCGGCTCACCCTGGTGGGCACGACCCGGCCGGTGGAGCTGCAGCTGAGCTACCTCGGCAGCGGCCCCGACCCGTGGGGCGGGAGCCGCGCGGCGTTCTCCGCCACCACCGAGCTCCGCCGTCAGGACTTCCACCTGAACTGGAACCAGGCCGTCGGCGCGGGGATCGCCGTCTTCGGCACCACGCTCCGGGTGACCATCGACCTCGAGGCTGTCCTGCAGAGCTGAGCGCCGGCGAACGCCGGGCTGGGCTGACCTCAGCAGGCCTCGGCCGCCGCGGCGGGCGCGACGCAGCGGGGAGCGCGGGTCGTGCACCCGGCAGAGCAGCATCACCGTGACGTCGAGGGAGGAGGCGCTGACCCGTCGACGGTGCAGCAGCGCCGACGACGAGCGAAGCGCCGACACCACCGTGGAGACGACGAGACCGGCCAGCACGATCTGGAGCGGCGCCCGCATGGCGCTGCGGTGGCTGGCGATGAGGGCCACAACGCCTTCGATGTAGGCGCGGAGCTGACCCGCGGCGGTGTCCTGGGCCGAGACGGCCCGGCCGACCTCTGTGCCGACGGAACCCACGACGTCGGTCAGCCCGCCTAGCGGGCCTTGCCCCCACCTGGGCCAGGTCTCAGCCGTTGTCCGATAAGCGACATTATGACAATTGGATCGCCGGCGAGGGCCGGAGACGCCGCCCCCCTCTAGGCCGTGAAGTAGGGCTCGGCCGCCTCCAGACGCGGCACCGACACGTCCAGGCGGCGCGCGTCGGCCAGCGTGTCGCGGCAGACTGCGCGCAGCTCCTCGGGGTTGGCGTGCGACTGCATCACGACGCGCATCGGCGGAAAGTGACCGAACAACCAGGCCAGCGCCGGTGCGGTCAGCCAGGCCGGCGCCGTGAACGGCAGCACGTCGCTGCGATGTCGCCGCAGGTCGACTCCTCGTGCCTCGACGAGGTGCAGCAGCTCGCGGGTGGCGAGGATCGCTTCGCGCACGTCGTGCGGTCTGCCCGTCAGCCCGGCGAGCGAGCCCAGCCGCAGGCTCTGCGTGTGCAAGCCTGCGTTGCCCACGAAGTGGATCATCAGCCAGCCACGGAAGTCAGTGGTCTCCCGGATCCTGAACCCGGCCTCGCGGAACACGGTCCGCACCGCGTGCGCGCGGTCCGTCGGTGCTGCACCGAGGGTGCCGAAGAAGACGACCGGGAGCAGGGCGGCTCGCAGCACTCCGTCGTCGGCGAACCCGCCACCGGCGCCGGGGAAGCCCCAGGCCACCTGGCCGGCAGGCAGGGCCTCGACCGCGACTGCTGGCTCGACCAGGAGGTTGTTGAACACGAGCACGGTGGCGCGACCGACACGCGGCGCCAGGAAGGACGCGGCCTCGGCGAAGCTGTAGTGCTGAACGCTCACGATGACCAGGTCGAAGTCGTGGTCCGGCTCCAGCGACTCGCGGTAGCTCACCGGCCACTTCTCGCTGACGCGTCGCCCTCGCAGCCGGCGCCGCGCGTCGAGCAGCTCGAGGTCGATCGCCGTTCCGTACTCCGCCGCTCGACCTGGACGGACGTAGAACTCGACCTCGTGCCCGGCCTTCTCCAGCGCCCATCCGTACGTCACGGCGATCACGCCTCTGCCGAACATCAGGATCTTCACGTCCCCACACCTTCCGGCCCGACAACCCGGGTCGTCTAGAATCGGAGACGACCTCCAGTTCCAAGATATGGAGACAACCTCCACTTGTCAAAGGATGGTGTTGGTTGACCACCCGGAAGCCGCTGCGCGCGGACGCTCAGCGCAACCGTGACGCTCTGCTCGCGAAGGCTCGCGAGCTGTTCGCCGATGGCTGCTTCGACCTGCGGTTCGACGACTTCGCCCGGCTGGCCGGTGTGGGCACAGGCACGCTCTACCGCCACTTCCCCACCCGTGCGGCACTGGCCGAGGCGGTCTACCGCGAAGAAGTCACCGCCCTGTGCAGCCGTGGCCGCGTCCTGCTGGCCACCCTTCCCGCGGCAGAGGCGCTGACGGCCTTCCTCCAGGGCTTCGTCAGCCACCTGCATAGCCATCACGGTCTCGCCAGGACGCTCGGGGCCCTGATGAGCGCACGTCCGGACACCCGTGCCGAGGGCGGCCGGGACCTGGACCAGGTGATCGCCGACCTGCTGGCCGCCGGTGTCGAGGAAGGCACCTTCCGCGACGACGCCAGCGCCGGCGCCGTCCTGATGCTCCTGCAGGGCATCTGCACGGCCTGCGGTGACCCGGGCTCCCAAGGCGACGCCGACAACGCCATCACCCTCGTGCTCGACGGCCTACGCCGAGAGGCGGTCGGCCCACGTGGTACCGCATGACGGTCGGCTGGCGGTGTCGTGTGGAGGCGAGTGAGCGCGATCAGCTCCGGTCGACAGGCTGCTCGTGAACCGCTCGAGTGCCGACGGTGTCAGGAGCCGGGGTGCGCCGCCGACGTCGTCGAGGCTGCGCCCGCAGAGCCACAGCATGACCGGCGGGCGGCCCAGCTAGGTTTCAGCGGTGACGCTCCACGACGCACCGCTGGCTGGTCGGGTCGCGCTGGTGACGGGCGCCAGCCGCCGATCCGCCATCGGGGCGGCGATCGTCCGCCGCCTCGCCGCGGACGGCGCCGCGGTCCTGGTGCACTCCTGGGCGCCGGCTGACGGCGACCGGTCCGACCCCGGCGGCACCGACCAGCTGGTGGAGGAGCTGCGCGCCGCCGGCGGCCGCCTCGTCCACGTCAGCGAGGACCTGGCCCACCCCGACACGCCGGCGCGGCTCGTGGCCGCGGCCCGCGATGCTTTCGGCCGGCTGGACATCGTGATCGCCAACCACGCCCGCAGCATCCGGCAGTCGCTCGAGGAGCTGACGGCCGCGGAGGTCGACCTCACCTACGCCGTCAACACCCGGGCCACGCTGCTGCTGGTGCAGGAGCACGCCGCCCAGTTCGAGGCGGGTCGCGGCGGCCGGGTCATCGTCTTCACCTCCGGCCAGTACCACGGCGTGATGCCCGCCGAGCTGCCCTACATCGCCTCCAAGGCTGCCCTCCGCGAGCTGACGCCCACGCTCGCCGCGCACCTCATCGGTCGCGGCATCACGGTCAACTGCGTCAACCCCGGACCCAACGACACGGGCTACGCCGACGCCGCCGCCTGGGCGCAGGTGGCCGGCCGGAACCCGGGCGGACGGGCGAGCACCCCGCAGGACACCGCCCGCCTCGTCGGCTGGCTGGTCAGCGACGAGGCCGAGTGGGTCACCGGTCAGGTCATCGCCTCCGACGGCGGCTGGTCCACCCTCGGCGCCTGACCGGGCCACCTGGATCTCGTCCGGAAACCGTCATCCTGGCGTCATCTCGACCTGTCATCCTGGTCGGGCGAGCCTCCGGAGCGAGGCCTCCGAACACCCCACGAGGCGATGATGCCCGCCCGACCCTCGTCTGCGTTGGAGATCCCCGTGCTCGACTTCCTGCTCGGCCTCGTCCTCGTCATCGGCCTGCTGCTGGCTGCGGCCGGCACCATCTGGGCCTTCACCTCCGCCGAGGGGCCCGGCTACGCCCTGCTCCGTCGCGGCTCGATCGCCCGCACCGCCCGACGGGAGAGCGCCGACCTGGACCGCAGGTACGAGCAGCTGCTGCGCGGCTGAGCCCTCAGCGGGGTCCGGGTCCGAACCGCAACAGCACCTTCGACGAGCAGGACGCGTCCCTGGCCGTCGCGAACGCGTCGAGGGCGTCGTCCAGGCCGTACTCGTGGGTCACCACCGGACCGACGGCCAGGCTGCCGTCGGCCAGCGCGGCGATGACCTCGTCGATCTCGTCGTTGAAGCGGAAGGCGCCGACCAGCTCGAGCTCCCGCGTGATGGCCAGTGACATCGGCACGGGCTGGTCACCAGTGGGCAGCAGCCCGACCATCACCAGTCGGCCGCCCCGGACGGCCCCGCGGATCGCGCTGCCCAGACCCTGGTGGCTGCCGCTGGACTCGATCACCACGTCCGCCTGCACCGCGGCGACGGCATCGGCCTCGCGAGCGTTCAGCGTTCGGGTCGCGCCCAGCTCCGCGGCCACCCGCAGCGCGTGGTCGTGCAGGTCGACGGCCACGATCTCCGCGGCCCCAGCCCGCTTGAGCACGGCGACGGCCAGGGCGCCGATGGGTCCGGCACCGACCACCAGAGCCGTCCGGCCGGCCACCTCCCCCGCCCGCGAGACTGCGTGCCAGGCCACCGAGGCGGGCTCGACAACGGCGGCGGTCCGCAGGTCGAGCCCGGCCGGCAGCGGTCGCAGCATCCGGCTGGGCAGGGTCGAGTAGCGGGCGAAGGCGCCGTTGGTGTGGGGGTAGCGGGCGGCGCTGCCCAGGTAGGTGCAGCCCGGCGACAGGTTGGGGCGGTCCGGCGGGTAGCGGGTGACCCCGTCCGCGGCCGGGGACGCCGGATGCACCGCCACCGGAGTGCCGACCGTCGGGCCGGAGCCGTCGGCGGCGGCTTGGGCCACCGTTCCGACGACCTCATGCCCCAGCACCATCGGTGCCCGCAGGATCGACTCCCCCGCCGCGCCGTGGGTCCAGTAGTGCAGGTCGGAGCCGCAGATGCCGCCGTACGCGACCTCGACCACCGCATCCTGCGGTCCCGGCGGGACCAGCGGTCGGTCGTCGATCCTCAGGTCGCCGCGCGCGTGCACCACCACGGCGGGCGAGCTGCTCGGCAGGGTGGTGGCGGGCAGCGTGGTGGGGGGCGGGGCGCTCATCAGACCACCGCCGTCATGCCGCCGTCGACGTAGACGACCTGACCGTTGACGTAGTCCGACGCCGAGGAGGCCAGGAACACCAGGGCGCCCACCAGCTCCTCCACCCGGCCCCAGCGACCGGCGGGCGTCCGCTGGGCGACCCAGGCGCTGAAGGTCTCGTCCTCGACCAGGGCTGCGGTGAGCTCGGTGGCGAAGTAGCCGGGCGCCAGGGCGTTGGCCTGGATCCCGTGGGGCCCGAGGTCGGCGCACATGCCCTGGGTGAGCATCACGATGCCGCCCTTGGTCGCGCTGTAGGGCGTGATGCCGGGCCGGGCCAGCCGGCTCTGCACCGATCCGACGTTGATGATCTTGCCGCTCCCCCGCCCAACCATCCCGCGGGCCACGCGCTGGCCGACCAGGAACGCACTCGTCAGGTTGGTCGCCACCAGGTCGTGCCAGTGCTCGACGGGAAAGTCCAGGAACGCCGCCCGCCGCTGGATGCCGGCGTTGTTGACGGCGATGTCGGGCGGGCCCCACGCCTCCTCCACCCGGCCCACCCCGGCGTCCACGGCGGTCGGGTCGGTCACGTCGAAGGTCTCGACCAGCACCTCACCGCCGGTCCGCTCGCGCAGCCCGGCCGCCGCCACCTCGGCTGCGGCAGCGTCGCGACCGTGGACGACGACGCGGGCACCGGCCTCGAGCAGCCCCTGGGCCAGGGCGTACCCGATGCCGCGGCTGGAGCCGGTGACCAGGGCGGTCCGTCCGGTCAGGTCGAAGAGGTTCACCAGCGCACGGTATCGGCCCACGCCGGCCGGTCCTCCGCCGCACGCCTGGGCCGGTGCGGGTCAGGAGGGCTACCGTGAGACAGCACCGACGGCGGTGCCCAGGTGCCGCCAGCCATCGAGAAGGGGCCGCAGATGATCCTGGTCACGGGAGCCACGGGGAACGTGGGCCGGCAGATCGTCGAGCAGCTGGTCTCCGCGGGCGCGCCCGTCCGGGCCGTCAGCCGCCGCCCGGAGCAGACGGCCTGGCCAGACGGGGTCGAGGCCGTCGCCGGGGACCTGACGGCTGGTCTGTCGGCGGAGGTGTTCCGCGACGTCACCGCCATGCACCTCTTCCCCGTGCCCGACCGGGTGGCCGGCGTCGTCGCGGGCGCCGAGGCGGCGGGCGTACGGCACGTCACGGTGCTGTCCTCGCTGGCGGCGGACAGCGACGAGCACGGGCCGTTGAGCCGGCGCCACCTCGACGTCGAGCAGGCCGTGGCGGCGTCCACGATGACCTGGACCTTCGTGCGGCCCGGCATGTTCATGACCAACACCCGGCAGTGGGCACCCCTGATCCGGGCCGAGGGCGTGGTCCGGCAGCCCTACCCGGACTCGGTGACGGCGCCGATCCACGAGGACGACATCGCCGCCGTGACGGTCGCCGCCCTGCTCGACCCCGGGCGGCACGCCGGCCGTGCCTACGAGCTGTCCGGGCCGGACCCGCTCAGCCAGGTCGACCGGATGGCCGTCATCTCCCGCGCCATCGGCCGCGAGCTGAGGTTCGACGAGCTGACCCGCGAGCAGGCCCGGACCGACCTGCTGCGCAGTCCCTGGATGAGCGAAGGCCTGGCTGACGCGCTGCTGAGCCTGATGGCCGCGACGGTCGGGGCCCGCGACGGCCTAGTGCTGCCCGCGGTCGAGGACGTGACCGGCCGCTCCCCCCGTACCTTCGCGAGCTGGGTCGAGCAGCACCGCCAGGAGTTCGTCGGCGCCTGAGACGTCGGGTCCAGATCAGTCCCGGCGCGGCCGGCGCAGCTCGAAGGACTCGAAGGCCGACAGCGCGCCGCCCAGGCCGGTGACGTCGTAGTAGGTGACCGTCATCGTGGTGTGGCCGCCGCGGTGGCCGGGGTCGACCGTGAAGGCCGCAAAGCCGTAGGCGTTGGCGGCGTTGCGGACCGCCGACCAGGGGGCTGGTTCCTGGACGTAGACCGGGGGCCGCTTGCCCGTGGTCGGGTCGGGCGGGCCCACGGCGGTGATCACGCGGCAGGCCGGTGGGGTGAAGAAGAGCTGGTTGGAGGGGGCCGACGTCCCGCCCCCGCCGATGATCATGTGCACGGTCCCGCGTGTGGTGTCGATCACCTCGGTGCCGGTCGCGGCCGGCCGCGGGGTCAGCGTCGGGTTGTCCTCGTGGCCGCGGAGCGGGTGCGAGCGCTCGTAGTGGTGCTCGTGGCCGCACACCACCAGGTCGACGCCGTAGCGGTCGAACAGCGGCAGCCACTCCTGCCGGATGCCGAGGTCGGCGCCGTTGAACTTGTCGGCGGTGCTGATGGCGACCTGGTGCATGCAGACCACCACCCAGTCGATCCGCCGGTCCTCGCGGGCCGTCCGCAGCTCATTCTCCAGCCAGGCACGCTGCGCGCCGCCGGAGTAGCCGCGGACGTAGGAGTTCCCGCCGTCCTGGTAGGTGACGTCGTCGTTGGCCAGCGAGATGACGCGGACGGCGCCGACGGTGAAGGAGTACCAGAGCCCGGCCGTGGTCTCGGTCTGGCCCGGAGCCGGCGGCACCTCGAAGTAGGTCTGGTAGGCGGCGTAGCCGATCGGCCCGTTGCCCAGCTCGTTCTCGTGGTTGCCGGCGGACGGCATCCAGGGCCGGTGCCGGGCGCTGCGGCTGTTGTTGGTCCAGAAGTCCCACCAGGTCCGCACCCGGTCCTCGGCCAGGTTGGCGTAGCAGAGGTCACCGTTGAAGAGGTGGAACAGCGGCTGCACCCGCTCGACCCCGGCGGTGGTGTCCCCCGCGGCCGGCGACCCGAGGTTGTCGTTCACCCAGGGCGGGCTGGCCAGCTCGACGCCGGCCGGCGGCACGTACTTCTTCCCGACAGTCGGAGTGCCCTGGTCGCCGAAGCTGGTGAAGGTGAACCCGGCCGTGCGGCCGCGCGGTGCCGTCCGCAGGGACCCCGCCTCCGCCTGGGCGCCGTCGTGCACGGCGAGGAAGAGGTAGTCCGAGGCCTCGGACAGGCCCCGCAGCCGGGCGTGGTGGGCATGGACCTGCTGCCCTGACTTGGCGTCGGTGTAGGTGCGGGTCACCGCCGCCACGCTGCGCCGGTAGCCGCGCTCGGTCCCCAGCAGCACCCGGGCGCGGGTCACCGGCTGCAGCGTGTGCCAGGAGACCACGGCCTCGGCGGAGGCGTCGGCGCCGAACTGCAGGTGCAGGCCGTCCACGGGCGGCGCGGCCGCGGCCGCGTGGCCCGGGTGGGGCCTGGTCCGGACCTCCGCCTGTGCCGGATGGGCGCCGACGGTGACGGCAGCGACGCCGGCGGCGCCGGAGGCCAGCAGCGTCCGCCGCCTGAGGTGGGACTCGAAAAGGGTGGTGTCGCTTTCGCTCATGCGGCCCACTCGACCACCCGGCCGGGCGGCCCGACACCGCCTGGCCGTGAACAGCTGGTGAATGCCTCCCGACGCGAGCCTGGTGGTTCTCTCCGACCCTGCCGGGCGTCCTCGTCGCGAGCCTGAGAGCGTGAGGTGTGGTCGCCGCCGAACGGGTGGCCGCAGTCGATGAGCACGAGGAGGTTCCGATGACCGACGCAGAGACGCCCCGCGACCCGCGGGCGATGGATGACGACGAGCTGGCCGAGGTGCCCGTACCACCGCCCCCGGCCGACCCGTCGCTGGGTTCGGAGGCCGTCGCCGAGGACGAGTACGCCGAGGGCACCACGAACGATCCCGACGGTGCGCACCGTGACGAACCGGCCGGCGAGGACTACGCCGGCAGCGGCTTCTGAGCTGTCTCCGGGCCGTCGCGGGAGGATCGGGTAGACGTGGACCGGGTAGTCGCGGCTCACGTCAACCCAAAGACCCGCGAGAGGACCGTCAATGACCACGAAGGACACCCTGGGCAGCGTCGCCGGCGTTCTCGGCACCGCCGTCGTCGGCTCGGTGGCGAGCCGCGACGTCCGCAGCCCGTGGTACCTCGCCCTGCGCAGACCGGCGATCCAGCCGCCCGGACCGGTCTTCGGGATCGTCTGGTCGGTCCTGTACACCGACATCGCGGCCACGTCCGCCGTGGTCCTGGACCGGCTGGGGCGCACCGACCCGGCCGCCGCGGACGCCTACCGCCGGGCTCTCGCGGTGAACCTGGTCCTCAACGCCTCGTGGAGCTGGGTGTTCTTCAAGGGCCACCAGCTGGTGCCGGCCGTGGCGGTGGCCGGGGTGCTGGCGGCCAGCAGCGTCGACCTGGCCCGCCGGGCCTCGGCCGCGACCCCTGCCGCCGCCGGCTCGCTGTCGGTCTACGCCGCCTGGTGCAGTTTCGCCACCGTCCTCAGCGCCGCGATCTGGCGCCGCAACCGCTGACCCCCGTCCGAGTGTCCGCGGCTCATGGCAGCATCGAGGGGGTGAGCAGCCCCGACGCCGTGTCCGCCCCCGTGCAGGCTCCTGCGCCGCGGGACGCGAGCGCCCGGCTGGCGGACACCAGGGCGATGCTGGCCACCCCGGCCGTCGACGTCTGGGTGGCCACCGCCTCGGCGACCGGGGCGCCGCACCTGGTCCCGCTGTCGCTGGCCTGGGTGGACGGTCGAGCGGTCGTGGCGGTCGAGCGCACCTCACTGACCGCCCGCAACCTCATCACCACGGGCCGCGCCCGCCTGGGCGTCGGCCCGACCCGCGACGTGGTGCTGCTCGACGCTCACCTGGACCGGACGGTGCCGGTCGCCGACGACGTCGCGCTGGGCGAGGCCTACGCGCAGCAGGCCGACTGGGACCCGCGCTCGAGCCCCGGCCACCTCTTCCTGGTGCTGCGTCCCGTCCGCGTCCAGGCCTGGCGCGAGGCGAACGAGATCACGGGCCGGACGCTGATGCGCGACGGCCGCTGGCTGGACGAGAAGGAGACCCGATGACGACCGCTGAGCCCGAGACCGTCGGCGGCTCCCACGCTGACCACCACGACCTGATCCGGGTGCTGGGTGCCCGGGTGAACAACCTGAAGGACGTCAGCCTCGAGATCCCCAAACGCCGGCTGACCGCGTTCACTGGCGTCTCCGGTTCGGGCAAGAGCTCGCTGGTCTTCGGCACCATCGCGGCGGAGTCGCAGCGCCTGATCAACGAGACCTACAGCGCCTTCGTCCAGGGCTTCATGCCCACCCAGGCCCGGCCCGAGGTCGACGTGCTGGAAGGCCTGACGACGGCCATCATCGTGGACCAGCAGCGGATGGGCTCCGACCCGCGCTCGACCGTGGGCACCGCCACCGACACCGGGGCGATGCTCCGGATCCTGTTCAGTCGGCTCGGCCAGCCACACCTCGGCTCACCGCAGGCGTTCTCGTTCAACGTGGCCTCGGTCAGCGGCGCCGGCGCGGTCCGGATGCAGCGGGCCGGCCGGACCGTCAAGGAGCGGCGCAGCTTCCAGGTCATCGGCGGCATGTGCCCGCGGTGCGAGGGGCGGGGCTCGGTCAGCGACATCGACCTGACCGCCCTGTACGACGAGAGCCTGTCCCTGAACGAAGGCGCGCTGACCATCCCCGGCTACAGCATGGAGGGCTGGTACGGCCGGATCTACCGCGGCTCCGGCTTCTTCGACCCGGACCTGCCGATCGGGAAGTACAGCAAGCGGCAGCTGGACGACCTGCTGTACCGGGAGCCGACCAAGATCAAGGTCGAGGGCATCAACCTGACGTACGAGGGCCTGGTCCCCAAGCTCAACGCGTCGATGCTCAGCAAGGACGTAGACGCGCTGCAGCCGCACATCCGGGCCTTCGTCGAACGGGCGGTGACGTTCACCGTCTGCCCCGACTGCGGCGGCACGCGGCTGAACGAGGGCGCGCGCTCCTCCCGGATCGACGGCCTCAACATCGCCGAGGCCTCCGCGATGCAGATCAGCGACCTCGCCGGCTGGGTCCGTGGACTGGCCGAGCCGTCGGTCGCTCCCCTGCTGACCGCGCTGGCCGCGACCCTCGACTCGTTCGTGGAGATCGGGCTGGGCTACCTGTCGCTGGAGCGGCCCTCCGGCACGCTGTCGGGCGGCGAGGCCCAGCGCACCAAGATGATCCGCCAGCTGGGCTCGTCGCTGACCGACGTCACCTACGTCTTCGATGAGCCGACGGTCGGGCTGCACCCCCACGACATCCAGCGGATGAACGCGCTGCTGCTGCGGCTCCGCGACAAGGGCAACACCGTGCTGGTCGTCGAGCACAAGCCCGAGACGATCGAGATCGCCGACCACGTCGTCGACCTGGGCCCCGGAGCGGGTGCGGGCGGCGGCACCGTCTGCTTCGAGGGCACCGTTGGCGGGCTCCGCCGCAGTGGCACGGTGACCGGCCGGCACCTGGGCGACCGGGCGTCGCTGAAGCCGGCCGTCCGGACGCCGAAGGCGGTACTGGAGGTCCGGGGCGCGAGCACCCACAACCTCGTCGACGTCGACGTCGACATCCCGCTCGGCGTCCTGGTGGTGCTCACCGGCGTCGCCGGCTCGGGCAAGAGCTCGCTGGTCAGCGGGTCCGTCGCCGGCCGCGACGGGGTCGTCTCGGTCGACCAGGCGCCGATCAAGGGCTCGCGGCGCAGCAACCCGGCCACCTACACCGGCCTGCTGGAGCCGATCCGCAAGGCGTTCGCCAAGGCCAACGGGGTCAAGCCGGCGCTGTTCAGCGCCAACTCCGAAGGCGCCTGCCCCCACTGCCACGGAGCCGGGGTGATCTACACCGACCTGGGCATGATGGCAGGGGTCGCCGTCACCTGCGAGGTGTGCGAGGGCCTCCGGTTCCAGGCCGAGGTCCTCGACCACACCTTCGGTGGCCGCAACATCGCCGAGGTGCTGGCGATGTCGGTCGACCAGGCCGCCGAGCTGTTCGGCTCCGGTGAGGCGAAGCTGCCGGCCGCCTCGGCGGTCCTGGAGCGGCTCGCCGACGTCGGGCTCGGCTACCTCAGCCTGGGCCAGCCCCTCACGACGCTCTCCGGCGGCGAGCGGCAGCGGCTCAAGCTGGCCACCCATCTCGGGGAGAGGGGCGTGGTCCTCGTCCTCGACGAGCCGACCGCCGGCCTGCACCTCGCCGACGTGGAGCAGCTGCTGAGCCTGCTCGACTCACTCGTCGACACGGGCCTCTCGGTGGTCGTGGTCGAGCACCACCAGGCCGTCATGGCGCACGCCGACTGGATCATCGACCTCGGGCCCGGTGCCGGCCACGACGGCGGCCGGATCGTCTTCGAGGGGACGCCGGCCTCGCTGGTGGCCGCCCGCTCGACGCTGACCGGGGAGCACCTGGCGGACTACGTCGGCGGCTGAGGGTCGGCTGCCCCTGGCCGCCGAGACCACCGCCCTGCGGGTGTAGCCAGACCCCGCACCAGGGTGTCAGGCTGGTCCTGACGGGCGCGCCGCGGTCGCCAGCCAGCACCGAGGGAGCACCCGATGGCAGACGAGAAGCAGATCACGGTCGAGGAGAACGGCGAGGTGCTGGCTCGAGCCTCCGTCTCGGTGTCGGAAGAGACCCACGACGCCCGGGCGCAGGTCCACGTGGCACCGGGTCACCTTCCGGCCGGCACCCGGCAGAAGATGGCTGACGCGGTGCACGATGCCGTCTCCGAGGACGACGGCCGGCACCTCACCGCGAGCGTCCCGCTAGGTGACGCCGAGCTCGTCCGGGGTCTGGGTGAGCGGATGCAGGACGTCTCGCTGCGTGCCGCCGGCGCCACCAGCATCATCGAGGGGCAGATCCGGCCCACCTGAGCCTGGCCCGCGCACCAACCGCGCGCGTCAGCAGCCTCAACGACGCCCGGAACCTGCTGCCGCGCGCAGTGGAGGGCCGGGCTCGGCGCTCGGCCGGCGCCCCAGAGCGAGGGCCAGAGCGGCGGCGGCGAGGGCCGGCACCAGCAGCAGACCGATGCTGAGCAGTCCGGCCAGCGTGCAGCAGGCCCCGAGGACCAGCCCGAGGAGCAGCCAGACGCGCGGCGCCTGCCGGACGGCGGCAACGGCCCACGCGAGGACGGCGAGGACGGTCAGCGCGAGGAACCACTGCGCCGGCTGGCTGCCCTGGCCGCGGACCACCGCGACGTAGACCAGCAGGAAGCCGACACCCCAGAGGGCAGCGGCCGTAGCCAGGACGCGCGGGATCATGGGCCGATCATGCTCCCGTCGGACCGTTCGCGGAAGGGCCGGCCAGCCCCCGGGTCGGGCTGCCCGCGACGGCAGGTCAACCGGTCAGGCTGGACAGGATCGCCGGCCCCCACAGCTCGACGGTGAAGAAGTAGGTACCGAGCAGCAGGAAGCCGGTGGCCCCGAGCACGACCCCGGTGGCCAGCCGTCGGGCGGCTACCGACGCCGCTGCCAGCCGACCCCGTAGGAACGCCTCGACGACGAGCAGGTTGGGCAGGTAGAAGAAGAACGCCATCACCTGGTCGAAGCGGCCGTGGAAGTCCTCGGTGTGGCCGAGCGGTCCGACGAGCAGCAGCCAGAAGCCGTAGTCCATCCGGTACAGCCACGAACCCAGCGCCAGGGCGAACAGCCGCAGCGCCCACGCGCGGTGCCGGTCGATCCGTCGCGCCCGCGCGTGCCGGTAGGCCTGGACGGCGCAGAGGATCACCAGCACCCCGTACAGCCCGAAGCCGACGCTCATCACCGTCCCGCCGACGGTCCCCTTGACGAGGATGAAGCCCAGTCCGCCGATCCCGGCCAGCCCGGACGCGACTACGTAGACCCGGCCGAACGCGCGATGGACGGCCGGGTGTCGCTCGCGGAGGGGCGTGATCAGCTGGACGCAGCCGAGGACCAGGATGACCCCGCCCGCGAAGAAGTGCAGCCCGATCGCCAGCGTCGCCGCGGGCGTCGCGTGCTCGTAGAGGCGCGGCAGCACCGCGTTCCAGGCAGGCAGGTCCGCCCGCCCGATCGCACCTGCGTAGTAGGCCAGGATGTAGATGCCGAAGAGGGTGAGGCTCACCCAGACGGTGAGGACCAGCGCCGCCGACGCCCGGCGCAGGGCCACGGCACCCGATGGCCGCGGCGCGACGGTCTCCGACGAGAGCCGTTCCGACGTCGTCACCGCACCCCTCCTGTCCAGCGTCAGGCTAGTGGGCCTGCTCGGCTGCGCGCAGCCGCCGCCGCTCGCTGCGCCGCTCGACCAGGGAGTAGAGCACCGGAACCAGGAGCAGGGTCAAGACGGTGGAGGTGACCAGGCCGCCGATCACCACCACCGCGAGCGGCTGGCCGATGAACGCGCCGCCGCCCGTCAGCCCGAGGCCCATCGGGATCAGGGCGCAGATCGTCGCCGTGGCGGTCATGATGATCGGCCTGAGCCGCAGCCGGGCGCCGTGCACGATGGCCGCCTGCAGGTCCTCCCCCTGAGCCCGCCGCTGGTTGATCAGGTCGATCAGCACGATCGCGTTGGTGACCACGATGCCGATCAGCATCAACAGGCCGACCATGGCCGGGACGCCGAGCGCGGTGTCGGTGACCAGCAGGCCGAGCACCGCACCGGTGGCCGCGAACGGGATCGAGGTCAACAGCACCAGGGGCTGCACCAGGCTGCGGAAGGTGGCGACCATGATCAGGAAGACGATCGCGATCGCCGCCAGCATCGCCAACCCGAGCTGGCGGAAAGCCTCGGCCTGGTCGTCGCTCGCCCCGCCCACCGTGATGCTCACCCCCGGCGGCACGTCGGTCAGCGCGTCGATCCGCTGCTGCACCTGCGTGGTCAGGGCACCCAGGTCGTCGGTCTGCGGGGTGGCGGTGAGGGTCACCGCCCGGGTGCCGTCGATCTCGGTGACCGTGCTGGGAGCCAGGGTCTCCTTGACCGTGGCGATGTCGGAGACACGGATCGCCCGAGCCCGGACGTCGGCGATGTCGGCCTGGTCATCGGCCAGGTCGGACTGCCGGTCGGTCAGGTCGGTCTGCTGCTTCCCGAGCTTCTTCTGCTCGGCGGTCAGCTCGTCCTGCCGCCGGCTGAACTCCTCCGACTGCGCCTGCTGGTCGGCGGACTTCGTCGCCTGGTCGTTCCCCGCGTCCACCTGCGCGTCCAGCTGCTTGACCGAGGCCTCGGCCTGGGCCACGCCGGCGGCGAGCTGGGCCACCCGCTGCTGGTACTGCAGGTAGCGCTGCTGGGCCTGGGTGACCGGGACCTGGCCGGGGTCGGCCGGCTGGCCCGGGGCGGGCGGAGCAGGGGCCGACTGAGCAGGGGCGGGCGGGGCGTTCCGACGCAGCGTCCGCAACTGTTTCCGGCTGGCGGCCAGGGCCTTCTGGGCCCTGGCGCGGGACTTCCGCAGGTCGGCCCGCTGGTCGGCGGCGGCCTGGTTCGCCTCGTCCTGCTGGACCTCGCCGGCGGCCTTCTGGTCGGCGGCGAGGGCCTCCTGCCGGTCGCTGAGCTCGTCGCTGGCGTCCTTCAGGTCCTCGCCCTCGGCCTTCAGGCGGTCCTGCTTCTTCTTCAGCCGGTCGGTGGCCCTGTCCGTGGCCTGCTGCTGCTGCAGCTGGCTGACCGGGAGCTCGAGCCGGGCGATCTGTTTCGGGCTGGCCTGCTGCGCGTCCTGCGGCCGGACGACGATGTCGCGCGTCTCCCCCTGCAGCACCACCGACCCGACCTTGGTCCCGGTCAGGTCGCCGGCGATCAGCTGCCCGACCTCGGAGGACGTGAAGCCCAGGTCGGCCGCCTTGGTGCGGTTCACCTGCACCCGCAGCAGCGGTCGCTGGGCCGTGAGGTCGCTGCTGACGTCGGTCAGGCCGGGGGTGGCGGTCAGCAGGTCCTCGACCCGGGTGGCGGTAGTGCGCAGGTCGCCGGCGTCGTCGCCGGTGACGACGAAGCTGAGGTCGTTGTTCGTGCCGGTGTTGATCGAGCCGAGCTTCACCGTGCCCGCGTCCGACAGCTCGGCGAAGCCGGACTCCAGCTCGGCCTTGGTGGCCGCGTAGGCGTCCTCCCCGGTCAGGCTGACGAACATCGACGCCCGGTTCGTCCCGCCCTGGCCGACCGTCGTCAGGTACTCCTTGACGCCGGGGCTGGCCGAGAGCACCCGCTCGACCTTCTTCGCGGCGGCGCTGGTCGTGCTGAGGCGGGTCCCGACCGGGAGCTCCTGGTCGACCTGCAGCGTCGTCTTGTCCGCGAAGGAGGCCAGGAAGTCGGTCTTGAGCAGGGTGGCCGAGGCCATCGTGCCCGCAAAGACCAGTACCGCCGCCAGCACCGTGAGCAGCGGGCGGCGCAGCGCCCCCCGCAGCAGCGGCAGGTAGCCCCGCTGCAACCGGGTGATCCGGTCCTCCTCGTCCGCGGCCCGGCCGGCCACCGCGCCCCGACGGCCGCCGCGCATCAGCCAGTAGGCGAGCACCGGGACGATCGTCATCGAGACCAGTAGCGATGCCACGAGCGCGATGGCCACGGTGATCGAGAACGGCTTGAAGAGCTCGCCCGTGATCCCCGAGACCAGGGCGACCGGCAGGAAGACGGCCACGGTGGTCAGCGTCGACGCGGTCACCGCGCCGGCGACCTCACGGACCGAGGCCACGATGTCGGCCGGGGTGAGGACGGCGACGGACAGCGCCCGCCGCTTGATGTTCTCGATCACCACGATCGAGTCGTCGACGACCCGGCCGACGGCCACCGTCAGCGCGGCCAGGGTGAAGATGTTGAGCGAGTAGTCGCCGAGCTTCAGGCCGGTCAGCGCGACCAGCAGCGACAGCGGGATGGACAGGGCGGTGATCAGCGTCGACCGCAGCGAAAGCAGGAAGACCAGGATGATCAGCACCGCGAAGGCGAGGCCGAGGCCACCCTCGATGGCCAGGTCGTGGATCGACTGCTCGATCGACGGCGCCTGGTCGAAGACGACGCTCGCCGTCGCCGCGGTGCCCAGGGTGGGCGTCAGGCCGGGAAGCAGGTCGCGGATGGTGTGCGAGACGTCGACGGCGTCGGCGTCGCTCTCCTTGAGCACGTTGATGCTCAGGGCCGGACGCCCGTCCGAGCGGGCCAGGCTGGTCGCTTCGACGGACTCGACGGCGACGGTAGCCAGCCTGCCCAGCTCGACCGCGCCGTCGGGGGCCGGGATCGGCCAGGCGGCGACCTGCTTGGCCGCGGTCGGCGTCTGCCCCACCTGGATGGCCAGCTCGTTGTCGCCGCGGTAGCTGTTGCCGGCCGGGACGACCAGGGCCTGGGCCTGGACCGCCTGGGTGACGGCAGCCGCGCTGAGATCGTAGGTGCGCAGCTGCTCCGGCTTCAGGGTGACGACCAGCTGGGCCACGTCCTGCCCGGCCACCTGGACACTGCGGACGCCCTCCACCCCGGACAGCTGCGGGACGGCGATGTCGTTGACCTTGCGCGCGAGGCCGGCCAGCGGGTCGTCGGAGGCGACGGCGAGCACGAGCACGGGGATGTCGTCGGTGCTGCCCGCCGTCACGGTGACGTCGACGTCGTCGGGAAGCTCACCGGCCAGGCCGTCGGCGGCGCTGCGCAGGTCGTCGACGACCTGGTCGCTGTCGAGTCCGTACGTCCACTCGACGGTCAGGTTGGCGACGCCGTTGGTCGAGAGCGAGCTGACCTTCGTCACCCCGGAGACGCCGTCCAGCGCCTGGCCCAGCGGTTTGGCCACCTCCTCAGCCACCAGCTCGGGAGCCGTACCGGGGTAGACCGCGGTCACCGTGGCACTGGGTACCTGGGTGGAGGGCAGCAGCTCCTGGCGCAGCGAGGTCGTGGAGAGCACGCCGAAGACCAGGATGGCCAGAGCCACGAGCCCGACGATCAGCCGGTTGGCCAGGCTGAGTCTGGTCAGCGATGTCACCGGTACAGGATGCCGGACACAGCCCCCGCACAGCGACCTGCGACGACCCTGGACCGTCCCTGGAGCCTGAAGGCCGCCTCACCCTCGACCTCGACCTGAGGTCTCGGGCCGCTTGCTTGTGCCGTGGAGGCGCTCAGGCACCCAGGTCGGCGCCGGGACCAGCGGGGCGACGCGGGCCTGCGTATCGTTCGAGTCCCGTCGACACTCACCCCCCGAGGCGCATGTGAACCGGTTCCAAGCCTGTGTGGCCGCCGCACTGACCGTCGCCGTCGTCAGCGGCGCCTGGCTGCTGGGCGGACGGCCCGCTGCGCCCACGGCTGCGCCCGCCCCCACGGCCACGGTGGCCGAACCGACCCCCGTACCCTCCTCCCCGTCGCCGACGGCGACCCCGGCCCGAGCCCCGAGCCGCACCCCGGCAGCGGGACCACCGAAGGGGACCTTCGGCGTCGACCAGGCCTACCTCAGCCAGTACCGGGCGCGGCGGGTCGACTGGGACGACGTCCTCGCCTCCGGGCGGCGGCTGCCGCGTCCCGACGCCGCCTGCAAGGCCAGCTGGAAGAAGTCGGGCAAGGACACGCGGCTCGCCTGGAAGCACGGGCACTTCTGGTGCCTCGCCGACCTGGCCGGTGGTCACTGGAAGCCCCAGGGCATCACCGGCTCCGGCAGCACCGGGGGCTACCGCATCCGCGGCCACGCCGCCAGCAGCCGGAACCTGGTGCTGATCAGCTGGTACTCCCGGGCGGCCGAGAAGGGCCTGTTCGCGCCCAACCGCGCCGGCCAGAGCGTCACCCGCCTGATGGTGGTGGACCTGAACCGCAAGCGCTACGCCAGTGTCGAGCTGGTCCGGCCCCAGGGCGCCGACCGGCTGCGCAACCTCAACTCCCACGGCAGCGGCCTCGCCTGGGCCGGTCAGTACCTGTACTCCTCCAGCCGCTCCTGGCTCTGGCGCTACAACGCCGACGACCTGCTGCGGATCAACGGCCACTTCGTGCTGCCGGCGGTGGCCCGCTGGTCGGTCTCGGGTAGCGGTGGTCTCTCGAGCATCTCCGTCGACCGCTCGACCGGGCGCGACCAGCTCGTCGGCGTCAACTACAGCAAGACCGCCCCGGCGTACGTCCACACCTTCGACCTCGGCCACCGCGGCCTGCTCGTCGGCCACGCCCGGGCGGCCGGTCCGTCCCTGCAGCTCACCACCGGCTTCGGGGAGAAGCACCGGGTGGTCGGCAGCCTGGCGTCGACGGCGGTGCCGGGGACGCACTACCAGGGCGTCGCCCGCTGGGGCCGCCTGACCTTGGCGAACTCCTCCTCGGCCCGGGTCACCACCGGCGGCCATCGGAGCAACGCCCTGGTCGTCCTGGGCAGCGGCCGGATCCGCAAGCAGTTCCGACTCCCCCGCGGCAACGTCGAGTCGATCTACCTCGACCGACGGCGCAAGAGCTACCTGAGCCTCACCGAGGCCGGCTCCCGGTTCCTCTTCACCATGCCTCTGCGCGACGTCATCAGAGCCGCCCGCCGATGAGAAGGGCCGCCCACTCCGTCTTGTAATTTCTTGACCGTTTGCTGCGGGCTGTGAAAGATTGTTCCGAAGCACTCGGGCAGGAGCCTCGCGATGACCATCACGGACAGACCCGACCACGAGGTCCGGCCGACCCAGTACCGCCGCGCCCTGGTCGCCGGGTCGGTGGGCAACTTCATCGAGTGGTACGAGTTCGGCGTCTACGGCTTTCTCGCCACGATCATCGCGACCAACTTCTTCGCCACCGCCGGGGGCAGCGACCTCGAGGCGCTGATCAAGACCTACGCCTCGTTCGCCCTGGCCTTCTTCTTCCGGCCTGTCGGCGCCGCACTCTTCGGGCGGATCGGCGACCGGATCGGCCGACGGCCCACGCTGGTCCTGGTCCTGCTGGTGATGTCCGGCGCCACCACCGTCATCGGCCTGCTGCCCACCTACGCCAGCATCGGCATCGGCGCGCCGCTCCTGCTCACCCTGGTCCGGGTGGTCCAGGGGCTGTCCGCCGGCGGCGAGTTCGGTGGCGCGGTGTCGGTGATGACGGAGTTCGCCCCGGCTGGTCGACGGGGCCTCTTCGGCGCCTGGCAGTCCTTCACGGTCGCGGCCGGCCTGCTCTTCGGAGCGGCGGTCTCCGCGGTGCTCGCCCTCAGCCTGAGCACCGCCCAGCTCACCGGCTGGGGCTGGCGGCTGCCGTTCCTGCTGGCCCTGCCGCTGGGCCTCGTGGCGCTGTGGCTGCGGCTGAGGCTGGAGGAGACGCCCTCCTTCCGGCGGCTCGAGCGCAGCCCGGACCGCTCCACCGGGCCGACGGCGCAGCTCGCGGCCCCGCTCACCGGCTCCCCCGGCGCCGGCGAGGTGGCCAAGGCCATCGCCCTCGGCATCGGCCGGCTGATGGGCTGGTCGGCGGCCGGCTACACCTTCCTCGTCGTCATACCGGCCTACCTGCAGACCTCGCTGAACGCGACCTTCCTGCAGGCCCTGACCGCCACCGTGCTGGCCAATGCGGGCTTCGCGGCCACGATCCTGCCGGCGGGTGCCCTGAGCGACCGGCTGGGCCGCCGACCGGTGATGCTGACCGGCACCGTGCTGATCCTGGTCCTCGCCCTGCCGCTGTTGAACGTCCTGCAGGACCCCGCCGCCGACCTGGTGCTCAAGGGCGCCGCCGTCCTCGTCGCGGGCGCCGTCGTCGGCCTCATCGCCGGGCCCGGGCCGGCCATGCTGTCGGAGATGTTCCCGACCACCGTCCGCTACACCGGCCTCGGGCTGGCCTACTCCCTCTCCAACGCCGTCTTCTCGGGCTCGGCCGGCCTGATCATCACGTCGCTGATCGCCGCCACCGCGAACATCGACATCCCGGCCTACTACGTGATGGCGGTCTGCGCGGTCAGTGCCGTCGCGCTGGCCACCCTGCGCGGCCGGGCCCACGAACGGGCCCTCCGTGACTGAGCAGCCGCCCGGCGGCGGTGGGAGGACCTGATGCGGGTGATCGGGATGATGTCGGGCACCTCCTTCGACGCGATCGACGCGGCGGCGGCCGACCTGGAGCTCGACGGGGACACGCTCCACCTCCGCCCGTTGGGCGTGGTCAGCGAGGCCTACCCTGTCGAGCTGCGCCAGTCGCTGGCCGCCGCCCTGCCGCCGGCCCCGACCACCCTGGAACAGGTCTGCCGCCTCGACACGGGCGTCGGCCAGGCCTTCGCCGCCCTGGCCGTACGGGCGAACGAGGAGCTGTGCGACGGTCGTGCGGCGCTGGTCGTCTCACACGGCCAGACCGTCTACCACTGGACCGACGGGGACGCCGTCCGCGGCACGCTCCAGCTCGGCCAGCCGGCGTGGGTCGCCGAGGCGACCGGCCTACCCGTGGTCTCGGACCTGCGCAGCCGCGACGTCGCCGCCGGCGGCCAGGGAGCCCCCCTGGTCAGCGCCCTCGACGTGCTCTGGCTGGGCGGACGCGACCACGTGTGCGCCGCCCTGAACCTCGGCGGTATCGCCAACGTCACCGTCGTCGGCCCCGGCCGGCCGCCGGTCGCGTTCGACACCGGTCCCGCCAACGCCCTCATCGACGCGGCCGTCCAGCACGCGACGTCGGGACGCTCGGGCTACGACGCCGAGGGCCGGCTGGCCGCCGCGGGGACGGTCGACGAGGCGCTACTCGAGGCGCTGCTGGCCGAGCCGTACTACCGGCGGCCGGCACCCAAGAGCACCGGCAAGGAGCTGTTCAACCTCGCCTACCTGCAGGCGGCCACCGCCGCGCGTTCCCACCCGGGCACGGCCGACCTGGGCCCCGCCGACCTGGTCGCCACCCTGACCGCGCTCACCGCCCGGACCGTCGCCGACGCCGTCCGGGCCGCCGGCGCCGTCGAGGTCGTCGCCGCCGGCGGTGGCACCCAGAACCCGGTGCTGATGGCGGCGTTGCGGGACCGGCTGCCGGGCGTCGCCCTGCGGACGGCCGACGAGCTCGGCCTGCCGACCGCGGCCAAGGAGGCGTACGCGTTCGCGTTCCTCGGCTTCTGCACCGTACGGGGGCTGCCGGCCACCGTGCCCGGCTGCACCGGGGCGCGGCACGCCAGCATCCTCGGCTCGCTGACCCCGGGCCGGGACGGCTTCCCGGTCAGCCCGCGACCCGCCCAGCCGCCAGCCACGCTGGTCGTCCACGGCGCCGCTCCGAGCGCTGCTCCCACGAGGAAGGCCCACCGGTGACGGCGGGTACCCCTACCGACCCGGGGGCGCGGATCCGCGCGATCGCCACCCACCTCTCCCCCGCCGAGCGTCGGGTCGCCCGGCTGATGGAGGAGGATCCGGGTCGGGTCGCCCAGCTGACGGCGTCCGCGCTGGCGGGCGAGGCCGCCACCAGCGCCGCCACCGTGGTGCGGACGGCCAAGAGGCTCGGCTTCGAGGGCTACCCACAACTCCGGGTGGCCCTGGCCACGCAGGCCGGACGCGCCGACGGGTCCGGTGCGTCCGCGGAGCGGGACGAGGTGCCCCAGGTCGCCGACATCGAGCCCGGCGACGAGGTCCCCACCATCCTGGCCAAGCTGGTGGCCTTCGAGCACGCCCAGCTCGTGAGCACCGCGCGGGTGCTCTCCGCCGCCGCGGTCGAGGAGACGGCCGGCCGGCTGGCCGGGGCCGGGCGCTGCTGTGTCTTCGGGCTCGGCGCCTCCGGGCTCGTCGCGCAGGACCTGGCGCAGAAGGTCACCCGCATCGGCCTCGCCGCCTTCGTGCACACGGAGCAGGAGGCGGCCGTGGTCGCGGCCAGCCTGCTGGGACCGGGCGACGTCGCCCTCGCGGTGTCCCACGCCGGCGAGACGCCGGGCGCGGTCGAGCCGCTGCGCCGGGCCCGTCACGCCGGAGCCTTCACCGCCGCGATCACGAGCAACCCCTGGTCGAGCCTGGCCGGGTTCGCCGACCGGGTGCTGACGACCGCGAACGCCGAGCTCGGTCGCCGTTCGGCCGCGGTCGGCAGCCGGACCGGCCAGCTGCTCGTCGTCGACACCCTGTTCGCCCGGGTGGCCTCGCTGGCGCCCGGCACCGCCACCGCGCTGCAGCAGACCCACGACGCCGTCGCCGACAGCCGGAGCCGAGGCCGGTGAGCGCACCCGACGGCGGTCCCGGGACCGAGCTCGGCCGGCTGGGCACCGAGACGGCCAACCCCCGGACCGCCTCACTGGACACCATGTCGACCCTCGAGCTGCTGACCGTGATGAACAGCGAGGACCAGGACGTCCCGCGGGCCGTCGAGCGGGTGCTGCCCGACATCGTCCGGGCCGTCGACCTGGTGGTCGCCTCCCGTCGTCGCGGCGGCCGACTTATCTACCTGGGCGCCGGGACGAGCGGACGGCTCGGACTGCTGGACGCGGTGGAGTGCCCGCCCACCTTCGGCACCGGTCCGGAGGAGGTGGTGGGCCTGATCGCCGGCGGTCCGGGCGCCTTCATGCAGGCGGTCGAAGGAGCCGAGGACGATCCCGACCAGGCGGCCGTCGACCTGGACGCGATCGGGCTGCGGGCGCGGGACGTGGTGGTGGGTATCGCGGCCAGCGGACGGACACCGTACGTCCTCGGCGGCCTGGTGCACGCGCGCCGGGTGGGCGCCGCCACCGTCGCCCTCGCCGGCAACGCCGACGCCCCCCTCAGCCGGGACGCCGACGTGGCCATCGAGGTCCTCACCGGCCCCGAGATCCTCACCGGCTCCACCCGGCTCAAGGCCGGTACGGCGCAGAAGCTCGTCTGCAACATGCTGTCCACGGCGAGCATGGTGCAGACCGGCAAGGTCTACGAGAACCTGATGGTGGATGTGCTGCCGACGAACCGGAAGCTGGTCGACCGGGCGAACCGGATCGTCGCCGCCGCCAGCCGGGTGGACGTGGCGACCGCGCAGCAGGCGGTCCGCGCCGCGGGCGGCCAGGCCAAGACCGCCATCGTGATGCTGCTCGCGCACTGCGACGCCGTCGAGGCGCGCGGTCGGCTCGCCCGCCACGGGGGCCGGGTCAGGCCCGCCGTGACGGATCCCTCGACGACGGACGAACCCGGGTGAGCCCGAGGGCGCGAGCCGTCGCGGGCTACGGCGTCGCCGTGGCGCTGGTGCTGGTCGGGGCCCTGGTCGGTGCGATCGCCGGCCGCTCCGACCGATCCGGTTGGTTCGCCTACAGCCCGCCCCTGCCGCCGGCCGACCTCTCCTCCCTGACGGCGTGGACCTACCGCTGGATCGGAGCCGTGCTCCTTGTCGTCGCCGGCCTGCTCACCGGCGCGACCACGACGGGCTGGCTGCTCGGCCGCCGTCCGGCTGCTGGACCTCGAGGGCCGCGGCCGCGGGTGGCGCTCTGGATCGCCGTCGCGCTGGTGGTCCTGGGCCTGGTGGTCTCCGCCGTCGGGCCGCGCGACCCGGGCCCGACGACGGTGATCATCAGCCGGGCACCGTTCGACGTCGAGAATCTGCGGCCCACGTGGTTCTGGGCGCCCGCCCAGGTGGTCGGGGCCAGTGTGGTCCTGGTCGGCCTGGTGCTCGGGGCTGGTGCCCTGGCGTGGTGGTGGAGCCGGCGGCTCAGGCGGCCAGCGCCCTGATGGGCTGGCCCACCACCAGCTCTTGCGGACCCCGGATGACGGTGCCGCTGCGGCGCCGCAGCCGACCCGTCCGCTGCAGCAGGGGGAAGCGCTGGACCAGGCGTTCGACCGCCACCGTCGCCTCCAGCCGGGCCAGCGGCGCGCCGAGGCAGTAGTGGATGCCCGCGGAGAAGCCGAGGTGCTCGGCCCCGCCGGTGCGGGTCAGGTCGAAGCGGTCGGGATCGGGAAAGGCCGCCGGATCGCGGTTGGCGCCGGCGAGGAACAGCATCACCATCGAGCCGCGGGGCACCTCGACCCCGGCCAGCTCCAGGTCGACCGTCGGCGCCCGGAAGGTGCGCTGCACCGGCGCGTCCCAACGCAGCGTCTCCTCGACCGCCGCCGCGGCCACCGAGGGATCGGCGACCACCGCCTGCCACTGGTCGGGCCGCTCGAGCAGGGCCAGCACGGTGTTGCCGATCAGGTTGACCGTGGTCTCGAAGCCGGCGAGCAGCAACAGCATGCACAGCGGGGCCAGCTCGGCCGGCTCCAGCTGGTCGCCCTCGCTGGCCAGCAGCCGGCTCACCAGGTCGTCGCCGGGCTCGCGCCGGCGGTGCTCGAACACCTCGCTGAGCACGCGCCGCAGCTGCCGGTCGGCCTCGATCAGCCGTACCACGTGGGCCACGGACTGCGGCCCGGCCAGCGCGCTGCCGATGGTGGCGCCGTACCGGGCGAAGGCCTCGCTGTTGGCCGCGGGCACCCCCAGCAGGTCGGTGATCACCGCGATCGGCAGCGGTGAGGCCAGCCCGGACACCAGGTCGAAGGACCCCTCCCGCGGCAGCGGGTCCAGCAGCCCGTCGACGACGGCCTCCATCCGGGCCCGCGAGCCGGCCAGGGCCCGGGGGGTGAACGCGGGCGCCGCGAGCCGGCGGATGCGGGTGTGGTCGGGCGGGTCCAGCTCCAGCAGCGACATCTGCCCGTCGCCGCGGTTGATGGCCCCGTCGGCGTTCACGCTGAAGCGCCGGTCGCGCAGCACCTCGCGGCAGACCCGGTGGCTCGCGGTCTGGAAGCCCGTGCGCGGGCTGGGCACCAGCTCACCCCGCCGGCGGACCTCGGTGTAGATCGCGTACGGGTCCCGCCGACCCTCGGCCAGCTGCAGCCGGGCGAACGGGTCCCGGCTCACGTAACCGTGCCAGGCCGTCACCGACCGCCCCACCACGAGCTCCCGCGCCAGCGTCACCACCGGGTTCATCAGGTTTCCCGTCCGGCGCCGCCGAGTGGCCCACGCCTCCGGACCCAGTGTGCCTCCCCCCGCGGAGCCGGCGGGGAGCCGTGGGCACACTGGTCCCCCAGCGAGAGGACGTGGACGTGACAGCGAACGAGGCGGAGCCGACCCGGCGGACGATCTGGGTCACCGGCGCGGGCAGCGGGGTGGGACGGGCGGTGGCCGAGTCAGCGGCCGCGGCCGGCGCCCGGGTGGTGCTGAGCGGACGACGGGCCGCCGCGTTGGCCGAGACGGCCGGCCTCCTCCGCCGGGCCGGCGGCGACGCGCTCGAGCTGGTCTGCGACACCACCCGGCCCGAAGAGCTCGCCGCGGCGTACTCCACCCTGCGGCGGCAGTGGGGACCGCCGACCGACGTCGTTCTCAGCGCCGGGCTGAACGCTCCCCGCCGCTACTGGCGCGACCAGACGATGACTGAGTTCCGGGCCATCGTCGACACCAACCTCACCGCCGCCGCGGCCGTCGTCGACCTGGTGCTGCCCGACCTGCGGGCGGGCGGCGGCGGAGTGGTGGTCTTCGTGTCCTCGGTCTCGGGCTGGCAGTTCTCCCCCGACGCCGGCGTGGCCTACAGCGCGAGCAAGACCGCCGTCGGCTCGCTCAGCGCCCACCTGAACGCCCAGGAGAACCGGAACGGCGTCCGGGCCTGCGCGATCTGCCCCGGCGACATCGACAGCGACTTCCTGAGCCTGCGGCCGGTGGTGCCCGGTACCGGTGACCGCGAGCAGATGCTGAGCGCGGCCGACGTGGCCCGGACGGTCCAGTTCGCGCTCGACTGCCCGCCGCACGTGACCGTGAACGAGCTGGTCGTGACCCCGACCAAGAAGCAGGCCTGAGCCCTCGCCCTGATGGCGGGCGGGCCGACGATTGCGCTCAGCCGCAACGCCCTGCTGCGCTGACCTGGAGGGCGAGGACGTCGCTGACGTAGCGGCCGCCGGAGACGTCGCCGTCGGTGACCAGCCGCGGCTGGTCGAGCGGCACGCCGTCCTCGACGGTCGCCAGCAGCAGCGTCCGCCGCCCTGCCGTGGCCTCCGCCGGGCTGACCGTGGCGACGTAGCCGTCGCCGGCGACGGCCGCGACCGTCGTGGACGGGTCGGCGCGCAGGTGGGCCGCGCGCAGCACCGCGGCCAGGGTCGGCCCGGTCTCGGTGTGCTGCTGCGGGCCCTGGCCGGACTGGAAGGCGACCTGGCGCGTGGTCACCGGCAGCCGCCCCAGGTCGGTCGCACTGAGGGTGAGCACCCTGGCGCCGGCCACCAGCCGCAGGCCCGCGGGGACAGCGGTGGGGACCTCCGGTGCGGCGACGGCGACGGCGATCGTGGACACCTCGCGGACCGTGCGGGAGCGACCCCGGTCGCCGGGGAAGACCAGGTCGACTCCGTCGTGGCGCCTGCCCGAGGCGGGCACGAGCAGGGCCGGATGGTTTCCGTTGGCCGAGGCGAGCTCACCGAGGGCGACCGCTACAGACCGGTGGTCGCGGCCCGAGACGGTGATGGTCACCCGCAGCTGGGCGTTCTTGACGGCCGGCAGGACGGGCGCGGCCGCGGTGACCAGCGGTTCGAGCAAGGTTCCGGTGACCGTGTGCCCGCGGTGTCGCGGGCCGCGGAGGTCGGGCAGCCCCGTCTG
Source organism: uncultured Friedmanniella sp. (assembly GCF_964244285.1). NCBI lineage: Bacteria > Bacillati > Actinomycetota > Actinomycetes > Propionibacteriales > Nocardioidaceae > Friedmanniella > uncultured Friedmanniella sp. The sequence goes on along the minus strand of NZ_CAXTHT010000004.1, from coordinate 45,251 downwards.
GGGGAGGGCGGCGAGGTCCCTCACCGAGTAGCTCGCCGGGACGGCGACGGCCCCCTTCACGACGACGGCGTCGGGGGCGCGCCCGGGGCGGTCGTGGGCGGACGCGACCGGCGCCCCGACAGCGCCGGCGAGCAGCAGTCCGGCCGTGGCGGTGAGGGCGAGGATCCGAACGGGCATGTGTCTCCTGGTGGGTGGGGATCAGGCGGGATAGAGGGTGACGGCGGTGGCTTTGACCAAGAAGTACGCGGTGCCGCCCGGGTACAGATCCAGCTCGCCGACCACCGGAGCGGTCACGTCGGCCAACAGCACCTGCCCGGTGGCGGTGCGCGCCCGGACCCGGACCTGCTCGTCGCGGGGCTCCAGCTCGGCGACGGTGACGGCGAAGGAGTTGCGGGGGCTGCCGTGCGGCAGCTCGGGGAAGACGGCGACCGCACTGGGCGGGAAGACGGCGATGGCGGCCCCGCCGGGCCCGAGGTCGGTCCGGGCCCGACCCTCCACCAGCACCCCGCCGCCGCTTCGGACGCCCTGCCCCTCGGCCGTCCCCGTGACCAGGTTCAAGCCGGCGATCCGCGCCGTGAACGGGGTCCGCGGGTGCCGGATGACGTCAGCGGTGGGCCCGGCCTCGACGACCCGGCCCGCGTCGAGCACCACCACCCGGTCGGCCAGCAGCACCGCGTCGAGCAGGTCGTGGGTGACCAGCACGGCGGCTCGGCCGGCGAGCACCCGGCGCAGCGTCCGGCGTAGCACCGGGGCCGCCCCGACGTCGAGGGCGGCCATCGGCTCGTCGAGCAGCAGGAGGCGCGGCTCGGCGGCCAGCGCCCGGGCGACGGCGACGCGCTGGGCCTGCCCGCCCGACAGCTGGGCGGGACGACGGTCGGCGAGCTCGGTCGCCTCGACCTCGGCCAGCCAGCGCCTCGCGGTCTCGCCGGCCTGACGCCGCGACTGCCCGGCCGCCCGCGGTCCGAACGCCACGTTGCCCAGCACACTCAGGTGCGGGAAGAGCAGCGGCTCCTGGGCGAGCAGGGCGATCCCCCGGGCGTGCGGGGGCAGCCAGCGCGGCCGCGGCCCGCCGCTCTGACGGGGACCCTGGTCGAAGAGGACCTGCCCGTCCAGCTCAGCGCGGCCGGAGTCGGCCCGCAGCACTCCGGCCAGCAGGGCCAGCAGACTGGACTTGCCCGCGCCGTTGGGGCCGAGGACGGCGACCCGTTCACCGGTGCCCAGCTGCAGCTGGAGGTCGAGGTCGCGCGCGGCGACTCTCGCCGTCAGGTCGAGGGTCACGTCCGGCGCCCCACCCGGGGCGTCGACGCCAGGCCGACGACCAGGACGGCGATCACCACGAGGACCATCGACAGCGCGACCGCCGCGTCGGCGTCGGTCTCGCGCTGGAGGTAGATCTCCAGCGGCAGCGTCCGGGTGACGCCCTGGAGGCTGCCGGCGAAGGTCAGCGTCGCGCCGAACTCCCCCAGCGACCGGGCGAAGGAGAGGACCGCTCCTGACGCCAGACCGGGCAGCACCAGCGGCAGGCTCACCCGGACCAGCACCGTCGTCGGCCGCGCGCCGAGGGTCGCCGCAGCCCTCTCGTAACGGCTGCCGACCGCCCGCAGCGTGCCCTCGAGGCTGACCACCAGGAACGGCAGGGCGACGAAGGCCTGCGCGAGCACCACCGCCGTGGTCGAGAAGGCGACCTGGATCCCCAGCACGTCGAGGGTGTGGCCGAGCAGCCCGCGACGACCGAACGTGTAGAGCAGCGCGATCCCGCCGACCACCGGCGGGAGCACCAGCGGCAGCAGCATCAGCGAGCGGACGAGCCGCTGGCCCGGGAACGACGTCCGGGCCAGGACCAGGGCCATCGGCACGCCGAGCACGAGGCAGAGCGCCGTGGACGCGGTCGAGGTCCGCAGGCTGAGCGCCAGCGCGGCGCGCGAGGACTCGGAGATGACCAGGGTGAGGAAGTGCGTCCACGGCACCCGGGACGCCAGCGCGACCAGCGGCAGCAGCACGAACACCACCCCCAGCGCGGCGGGCACGAAGACCCAGCGGGGCAGCCCCGAGTAGACGCCGGTGCGGCCACGGCTGGGCACCGTGTGCAGCGTCAGGGCTTGGCGAAGCCGGCGTCGGCGAGCACCTTCTGGCCGGCGGCTCCGGTGACGAGCTCGGTGAACTCCTTCGCGAGGTCGGCGTTCTTGCTGGCCTTCAGGGCGGCGATCGGGTAGGTGTTCACCGCCTGCTGGGACTCCGGGAAGGTCACGCCGAGGACCTTGCCACCGGCGCCCTTGACGTCGGTCACGTAGACCAGGCCGGCGTCGGCCTCGCCCGTCTCCACCTTGGTGAGCACGTCGGTGACGGCGTTCTCCTCACTGACGGGCTTCAGCGTGACCTTGGTCGCCGTCTCGATCTTCTGCGCGGCAGCCCCGCACGGCACGGCCGGGGCGCAGACCACGAGCTTGACCCCCGACTTGGTCAGGTCGGAGAAGGAGGTGATGTGGGCCGGGTTGTCCGGCGGCACCGCGATCTCCAGCGTGTTGGTGGCGAAGTTCACCGGACTCCCGGTCACCAGGTCCGCGGCCTTGGTCATGTTGTTGGTGTCGGCCGAGGCGAACACGTCGGCGGGCGCACCCTGCTGCAGCTGGGTGACCAGGTCGGCCGAGCCAGCGAAGTTGAACGTCACCGTGGTGCCCGGGTGCGCGGTCTCGAACTGGCCGCCGAGGGTGGTGAAGGTGCTCTTCAGCGAGGCGGCGGCATAGACGGTCAGGGTGGTCGAGGACGCGGCGGATCCGCTGCTGCCGGCGGCCGGGGTGGCGTCCGAGCCGCAGCCGGCGAGCGCGGCGACCAGTGCGGTGGTCGCGAGGGCGGCGAGGGGACGGTTCACGGATGTTCCTTGGGGGTCTCGACGATCACATTGGTGGACTTGATCACGGCCACGGCGACCGAGCCCGGCTCGAGGCCGAGGTCGGCCACCGCCTCGCTCGACATCAGCGAGACCACGCGGAAGGGTCCGCACTGCAGCTCGACCTGGGCCATCACCTTGTCCACGACGACGTTGGTGACCAGGCCGACGAAGCGGTTGCGGGCCGAGCTCTCACCGGTCGACCAGTCGGGCATCGGTGTGGCCTGCTCACGGGCGAACCGGGCCAGGACGTAGCCGTCGATCACCTTGCGGCGGTGCTCGTCGGTCTCCGCCGCCAGCGTCCCGGTGTCGATCCAGCGACGGACGGTGTCGTCGCTGACGCCCAGGTACGCGGCGGCGTCACGGATCCGTATCTTCGGCACGAGGAGCACTCTAGCTCCGGATCAGCGGATCCCAGACCAGTGCCACTCCGCTCCTGAGGTTCCGCGGCTTCAGATACTCGCGTAGGTGTCGATCCGGCTGCGGGCGCGGAAGGTGGCGACCAGGATGAGGACCCCGGCGAGCGCGACCGGCAGCCAGCCGATCCGGACCGTGATGTCGACGTCGGCGGAGTGCAGCTGGTGCAGCCCGACGAACAGGGGCACCGGAGCCAGCGCCAGCAGCCATCCACTGAGGTGCAGCGGCCACCAGAAGAACTTGTTGATCTCGTCCTGGAACAGGGCCCAGCAGAAGAGGACGGCGACGACCACCCCGATCTGCTGGAAGCTGGGACCGAGGTTGAACATGGTCAGCGCCAGCTGGATCGTCGCGGTCGCCGGGCCGGGCTGGTAGCCGGGCAGCCACAGCGGGTCGACGCCCCGGATGAAGGTCGCCGCGGGGAACAGGCTCGCGTTCTCCTGGGCCAGCTCGGCCGCGTAGTTGATGTAGGGCATGGCCAGGTAGGGCAACAGGCTGCCGAGCACGATCAGGGCCAGGAGGCCGACCACCGGGACGATGCGGGACCGGGTGAAGCTGAAGCCCGTCACGCGGGAGGTCCGCCGGGTCGGGGCCGAACCGAGCAGCGGCGGTCGGTCCTCACCGGACCCGGGGGTCGGATAGGGGTGGCTCATGGTCATCCTTCGTACGCTGTCCGTTGGCTCCCCACCGTAACTTCCCGGACCCCCCGTCAGTCGGCGAGCGGTCGGGCGAGGCCCTGCTCCCAGCGCTCCTCGATCCGGCCGAAGCGCCACACCGCCAGGGCGACCAGCCAGGTCAGCACGAAGAGGCCCACGATGACGAAACCGACGGAGTTGAGGTCGAGGCCGGCCACGGCGGCGAGCGGGCCCGTGGTGATGCCGATCTTGTCGGTCAGGATCGAGACCAGCTCGATGGTGCCGATGACCAGCGCGACCGCGACGGACAGGCCGGTGACGGTGATGTTGTAGTAGACCTTCCGCACCGGCCGGGAGAAGGCCCAGCCGTAGGCGAAGTTCATGAAGCAGCCGTCGATGGTGTCGAGCAGGCTCATGCCGGCGGCGAACAGTATCGGCAGCGTCAGGACCGCGTACCAGGGCAGGCTGAAGGCCGCCGCGCCACCCGCCAGCACCAGCAGCCCGACCTCGGTCGCGGTGTCGAAACCCAACCCGAAGAGGACGCCGACCGGGTACATGTGCCACGGCCGGCGGACGGCCCGGGTCGCGCCCGAGAGGAACCGGTTCATCAGGCCGCGGTTGGCCAGCTGGGTCTCCAGCGCGGCCTCGTCGAGCTCGCCGCGGCGCATCTGCCGGAAGACCTTGAGGATGCCGACCAGGATGACCAGGTTGAGGATGCCGATCAGGTACAGGAACGTCCCGGACACGGCCGTCCCGACCACGCCCGTGACCCGCTGCAGCACCGAGGAGTCGTTCTCGACCTGCCCCGCCAGGGCGCGTACACCGAGCGCGAGCAGCGCGACCAGGACGAAGACGATCGTCGAGTGGCCGAGGGAGAACCAGAAGCCCACCGAGACCGGTCGCTTGCCCTCGGCCATCAGCTTGCGGGTGGTGTTGTCGATCGCCGCGATGTGGTCGGCGTCGAAGGCGTGCCGCATCCCGAGGGTGTACGCGGTGAGACCGAGCCCGATGCCGAAGACCTGGCTGGAGCTGACCTGGTAGTGCTGCGGTGAGACCAGTCCGACCAGGACGCCCCAGCCCGCGACGTGCAGGAGGAGCACGAAGCCGGCCATCCCGGCCACGGCCCGCCACTCCCCGGGGGAGAGGGAGCGCCGGACCCGGCTCATCCGGGACGCCGACGGCGTCGCGTCGCGCACTCGTCCAGACATCGGCCTCCGCTCGGCTCGTCGTCCGGTCCCGGACGTCTCAGATGCGACCGTATCGCATCTGATCCGACAGCGACGGGTCGCCCGTCCGGGCGGCACGCGGCAGACTGAGCACATGTCCCAGAGCCCGACCGAGGAGGCCACCCGGCTCGAGCTGGCGGTCCAGCTGCTGCGGAGCCGACAGGAGCGGGTGACGCCGGCCCGGCTCGCCGTGCTCGGTGTCCTCGACGAGACCCGGGAGCACCTGAGTGCCGAGGAGGTCGTCGGCCTGGCCGCCGGACGCGTGCCCACGGTGCACCGCGCCACCGTCTACCGGGCGCTCGCAACGCTCGGCGAGCTGGGCCTGGTGGCCCACATCCACCTCGGAGGCAGCAGCACCGTCTACCACCTGACCGTGCCGGGACTACCGGCGGCCGCCGACCACCACGTGCACCTGCAGTGCACCCGGTGCGGCACCGTGCTCGATGCCCCCGCGGAGGTCATGACCGCGCTGCAGTCCCGGCTCGAGCAGGACCAGGGCTTCCGGTTGGACCCCGGACACACCGCGTTGCTGGGCACCTGTCGGGCCTGCCGGTCCGCCGACGGCTGACGTCGGCGCCGCGGCGGCGTCAGCCTCGCTCAGATTCCGGCTTCGTCGAGGGCGGCCTGCAGGGACTGGAGGTAGCCCTCGCTGGTGACGGTCGCCCCGCTCACCATGTCGATGTCGGCACTCTGGGCACTGATCGTGTCCTTGATCAAGATGGGCAGCGCCTGCTCGTTGATCTCGGTGTCCCGCGGGTTACCGTTCGGCTGCTGCAGGACGGTGACCTTGTTGATCTTGCCGTCCGTGACGGTGATCTCCAGCTGCACAGGGCCCCAGCGGGTCTGGGCGACCGACCCGGTGTAGGTCTTCGCCTTGCTGATCTTGGGGCTGGGGCTGCTCGAGGGCGTCGGGCTGGCCGACGGCGCCTCCGTCGCCGGCGGGCTGGCACCGACGGCCGGTGTCGGGGCGGACGTCTTGTCGGTCGAAGTGTGGTAGCCGAGCAGCAGCACGACGACGGTGACCGTGGAGGCCAGCCAGAGGGCGATCCTTCTCACCGGTGCCCCCGCTGGGGCGGCCGGGGCACGGACGTCTGGTTCACGGAGTCATCCTGGCGGGCCTACCGCCACCGCCGCATCGGCCCTGGTGCTGACCCCGAGCTGCGCCGCCCGACGTAGCGCCCCTACGCCGGTGGACGTACGCACCGCGGGCTCCGGCCGCCTAGCCTGAGGGGGACGCGCGCCGCGCGCCCATCTCCGCACGCAGGAAGTCGACCGATGCGCACCCCGCAGCTGCCCCGCGCCGCCCAGGACGCGGCTCTCGGCGTCGGCGTCGCGGTGCTGGCTCTCTCCACGGCCCAGCTGAACGACTTCGACGCCCGTCAGGACCGGGGCGGACACCGCGGACCGCCCTTAGGGCCGAGGCGGACCGAGCACGCGGGGCCGGCCTTCGACGCCTCGCAGCTCGCGGCCGTCGTCGCACTCGTGGCGGCGCTGGCACTGCGCCGGACCTTCCCGAGGGTCGCATACGCCGGCGTGCTGGTGGCCGTGGCCGCCTTCCTCTGGGCCGGCGGGTCGTACGGGCTCGTGCTGCTGGGACCGGTGCTGGCCGTTCACACCCTGATGACCCGTTTCCCACCGCGCCAGCTCGGATTGATGCTGCTGGGGGTACCGGCCGCCATGTCGGCCGGTTTCTGGGGCCACCCCTACGGCGGCCTGAACGACCCCGGCCTCTACCTGGCCGTCGTGCTGGGGACCGCGGGCATCCTGCTGCCGGGCCTGCTCGCGCTGGTGCTGGCCACCCGCCGCGACGCCGAGCGCCACGACCGACTGGCCGAGCGCCGCCGGTACGCCGACGAGGAGCGGCTGCAGATCGCCCGTGAGGTGCACGACGTCGTCGGCCACTCCCTCGCCGTGATCAACATGCAGGCCGGCGTGGCGCTGCACCTGTTGGAACGCCGGCCCGACCAGCTCGGACCCTCGCTGGAGGCCATCCGCAGCACCAGCAAGACCGCGCTGGCGGAGCTGGGCAGCACGCTCGCGACCCTGCGTGGCGACCCCCCCGAGGGTGCCGAGGCCGTCGTCGTCGAGCCGCCGACGGGACTCGCGGGCCTGGACAACCTGGTCTCGGCCCTGCAGGCGGCCGGGCGCGAGGTCCGCTACACCCGGCCCCCCGCGGACCGGCTGCAGCTGCCCGTCGCCGTTCAGCACGCAGCCCTGCGCATCGCCCAGGAGGGGCTGACCAACGTCGTGCGCCACGCCACCGCCGACGCATCGATCACCGTGACCCTCACGCGCGAGGGTCCCCTGCTGGTGGTCGAGGTGCTCGACGACGGGCGTCGGGGCCGCGGTGGCTACGCCGAGGGCAGCGGCATCGCCGGCATCCGCAGCCGCGCCGGGGTCGTCGGCGGCCTCGTGGTCGTGGGTCCGCTGCCGGATTCCGGCTTCCGGGTCCGGGCGGAGCTGCCCGTGGGCGACCTTCCGGGCGGCACGCCGCTGGACGCCGCCGGGCGGTCGGCATGACCGTCACCGTGGGGGTCGCGGACGACCAGCAGCTGATCCGGCTCGGGCTGCGGGTGCTGATCGAGTCCGAGGACGACCTGGAGCTGCTGTGGGAGGCCGAGAACGGCCGCCAGGCCCTCGAGCTCACCCGCCGGTCACCCCCCGACGTCATCCTGATGGACATCCGGATGCCCGTGCTGGACGGGTTGGCCGCCCTGGGTCAGCTGGCCGCCGAGCCCGGGCTGGCCGGCGTCCGCGTCGTCGTGCTGACCACGTTCGAGTCCGACGAGCACGTCTTCGCCGCCCTGCGTGCGGGAGCCGCCGGCTTCCTGGTCAAGGACGCCGAGCCGGCCGACCTGCTGCGTGCCGTCCGACTGGCCGCAGCCGGGGAGTCACTGCTCTCCCCCTCGGTCACCCGCCGGGTCATCGACAGCCTGCGGGAGCGTCCCGGCGCCCCCGCGGTCCGCAGGAATCCCGGGTTCGCCGAGCTCACCGACCGCGAGCGCGAGGTGCTGGCCCTGATCGGCGAGGGCCTGAACAACGAGGAGATCGGACGGCGCCTCTACGTCAGCCCGGCCACCGCCCGGACCCACGTCAGCCGGGCCATGACGAAGCTCGGTGCCCGCGACCGCGCTCAGCTGGTGGTCGTGGCCTACCAGTCAGGCCTGGTGGGCTGAGGCCGCAGGCCCCTACGATCGCCAGATGGCCACCTCCAGACCCACCACCGTCCACCGCTCGGGAACCGTCGCCGCACCGGTCGAGGTGGTGTTCGAGGCGGCTCTCTCGCTGCCCCTTCCCCAGCTCTACTCCCGCCGCTACGGGCCGATCCCGCCCATCGTCGACGTGCGCGAGCAGCAGGGCCTCTGGGAGTCACCCGGCCAGAGCCGCGTCTTCGTCACCGGGGACGGCGGCACGATGCGCGAGGAGATGCTCTCGATCGACCGACCCCACGGCTTCGCCAACCGGCTGACGGTGCTCTCGGGGCCGTTCAAGCCCGTGGTGACCATCATCGAGGAGTCCTGGAGCTTCCGCCCGGTGGCCGAGGGCACCGAGGCCACCTGGGAGTGGAACCTCTTCGCACGCTCCGCCGTCGCCCGGCCGCTGGCGGCGGTGGTCGGCCGGTTGTGGCTCGGCTACGCCGGCGGGGTCCTGGCTCAGCTGGCCCAGGAGGTCGGCGCCAGCGGACCTCCCGCCGACAAGGTGTAGACCTAGGTCCTGTACTCAGGACGTAGGTCTACACGACGTCGGTACACAGGGTGCTCGGAGGACCGGTCTACCGCACCTCGAAGGTGGTTCCGAGGGAGGCGGTGCAGTCCCCGCCCACCCAGACGTCGAACGTCGAGGCGTCCAGCACGAAGTCGCGGGCGGCGGCGTTCCAGTAGCGACGGTGCTCGGGTCCGACGGAGAACTCCATCGTCTGCGACTCCCCCGCCGCCAGCATGACCCGGCGGAAGCCCTTGAGCTCCCGCACCGGCCGCGAGGCGGTGCCGTAGCGCTGGTGCAGGTAGAGCTGAACCACCTCGTCGGCCTCGCGGTCGCCGGTGTTGGTGACCCGGACCGAGGCCGTCAGCGTCTCCTCGGGCTCGACCACGTCCTGGTCCAGGCGGAGGTCGGCGTACGCGAAGCTCGCGTAGGAGAGCCCGTGGCCGAACGGGAACAGCGGCGTGCTCTCCTCGTCCCAGTACCGCTGGGCCTGCTTGTGCGGGTCGTGGGAGGCGGTGTGGCCGTAGATCATCGGTACCTGCCCAACCGTCCGCGGCCACGTGAAGGGCAGCTTGCCGCCGGGCGAGACGTCCCCGAGAAGCAGGTTGGACACCGCCGTGCCGCCCTGGCTGCCGGGGTACCAGACGTCGAGGATCGCCGGCACGTGCTCGACCGCCCAGCGCAGGTCGAGCGGGCGGCCGTTCAGCAGCACCAGCACCACCGGTGTCCCGGTCGCGACGACGGCCTGCAGCAGCTCGAGCTGGCCGGCGGGCAGGTCCAGCGACGAGCGGGACGCGTTCTCCCCGATCATGTGCTGCCACTCCCCGACCACCACCACGGCCAGGTCGCTGCCCGCGGCCAGGTCGACGGCCCGCTGGAGCTGGACCGCGTCGTCGAAGCCCTCCGGGTCCACCGGCGTGTTGCCCGGGAACTGGTCGAACAGCGAGGGGAACAGCCGCTGGCCGGGCCGGACGCCGGGCGCGAAGCCGACGTCGACGCCCTCTCCCAGCCTCGCGCGCAGCCCGGCCAGCACGGTCACCGTCTCATCCAGGTCGTAGTCGAAGACCCACGGGCCCAGGGTGTCGCGGGGCGAGTCGGCCAACGGCCCGACCACTGCGACCGAGCCGAGACGGTCAGCGTCGAGCGGCAGCAGCCCTCCCTCGTTCCGCAGCAGCACCGCCGCCCGTTCGGCCGCGGTCCGCGCCACCTCGCGGTGCGCCGGGTCGGCCAGCACGACGGCAGCCCGTTCCTCGTCGATGTACGGGTCGTCCAGCAGGCCCAGCCGCACCTTGGCCTCCAGCACGCGGCGGACGCTGGCGTCCAGTGACTCGGTCGAGACCTCTCCTGTCTCGAGCGCCTCGGTCAGGTGCCCGTACGCGGGGTCAGCGATGGCCATCTCCATGTCCACCCCGACGCTCAGGGCGCGCGCGCCGGCGTCGGTGAGGTCGCGGGCGAAGCCGTGGGTAAGCAGGTCCTTGACCGCGTTGGCGTCGCTGACCACGAATCCCGTGAACCCGAACGTCTCGCGCAGGATCTCGGTGAACAGCCAGTGGTTGCCGGCGGCGGGCACCCCGTTCAGGTCCATGTAGGCCGTCATCACGTTGCCCGCCCCGGCCTCCAGGGCGGCACGGAACGGGGGGAAGACGACGTTCCACAGGTCGGCGTCGGAGATGTTCGACTCGTCGTAGTCGCGGCCACCGAGCGCATAGCCGTAGCCGGCGAAGTGCTTGGGTCCGGCGATCACCCGCTCGGGCGTGCCGAGCTCCGGTCCCTGGAAGCCGCGCACCTGGGCGGCGGCGACGGCGGCCCCGAGGAACGGGTCCTCGCCGGCGCCCTCGATGATCCGGCCCCAGCGCGGGTCGCGGGCGATGTCGACCATCGGCGCGAACGCCCAGTGCAGGCCGACCGCACGGGCCTCGCGGGCGGCGACCGCCTGCCCGGCCTCGATGGTCGCCGGGTCCCAGGAGGCGGCCAGCGCGATCGGTACCGGCAGGATCGTCCGCAGGCCGTGGATCACGTCGAAGCCGAAGAGGGCGGGGATGCCGAAGCGGTGGCCCTCGACGGTCAGCCGCTGCAGCCGGTTGATCTCGGCCGGGTCGGTGACGAAGAGCAGCGAGCCCGCCTCGCCCCGGCTGAGTGCCGCCTCCACCAGACCGGCCTGGGAGGGGGTGCCGTCGGCCATCTCCACCCCGAGCGCCCCGAAGTAGAAGTACTGGGTGAGCTGGCCGGCCTTCTCCGCCGGGGTCAGCTGGGCGAGCAGCTCCTCGACCCGCTCGCGCACGGTCTTCTCGTCGACCGGTGCTCCGCTCGTCCCCTGCTGGTCAGCCATGAACACCCTCCTCCGGCAACCCTGCCGCTCGCGTGGGCACAGTCTGGCGGACCGCCTCCTCGGCACCGCAGCCGGGATGTCGGACCCTCCCGCTCAGACGCTGATCCGCGACCCCATCACGATGGTCCGGTCGCGAGGCAGTGCGAAGTACTCGGCGGCGTCGGCGGAGATGAGGGAGGTGGCGACGAAGAGCTTCTTGCGCCACCGCGCCAGGCCCCGGGCCTCCCCCACGGTCAGCTCGATCGTCGAGAGGTAGTAGGTCGCCTCGGTCACCTCCAGCGGGCACTCCAGCCCGGCCTCGACGGCCAGCTCCAGCAGCCGGGGCACGTGCGGCTGGTCGAGGTAGCCGACCGACGCCTGGACGTGGGTGATCCCGTCGTCGTCGTAGCCGAGGTCGTCCACCACCACCTGCTCGGCCGGCGCGACATAAGGGACGGGCCGGGTCTCCACCGACAGGATCACCACGTGCTCGTGCAGCACGTGGTTGTGGTCGACGTTGGCCCGCATGGCCAGCGGGGTGGTCTGCTTGCCGCGGTTGAGGAACACCGCCGTCCCCGGGACCCGGAGCAGGGCAGGGCGACGGTCGTGCAGCTCGTCGACGAACTGCGGCAGCGAGCCCTCCTCTCTCTCGCGCTGCTGCGTCACCAGGGACCGGCCGCGCTGCCAGGTGGTCATCACCGCGAAGATCGTGACGGCGATCAGCAGCGGCAGCCAGGCCCCGGAGGCCAGCTTGGTCAGGTTCGCCGCGAAGAACAGCAGCTCGACCCCGAGGAAGAGCGTGAGGCCCGGGACGACCAGCCCCAGGCTGCGGTGCCAGTGCCGGCGCACGACGTAGAAGAAGAGGATGGTGGTGATCGCGATGGTGCCGGTGACCGCCATACCGAAGGCGTAGGCCAGGGCGGCAGAGCTCTCGAACGCGAAGACCAGGGTCAGCACGGCGACCATCAGCACCCAGTTGACCCACGGCAGGTAGATCTGGCCGAAGGTCTCCTCCGAGGTGTGCACGGCGCGGAGCCGGGGCAGGTAGCCGAGCTGGATCGCCTGGTAGGCGACGGAGAACGCGCCGGTGATCACCGCCTGGGAGGCGATGACCGTGGCGGCGGTCGCGAGCAGCACCATCGGCAGCCGGGCCCAGTCGGGTACGAGGAGGAAGAACGGACTGGCGGTCGCCGCGGCGCCCTGCTCGAGGATCAGCGCCCCCTGGCCGAGGTAGCTGAGGACGCAGGCCGGGAACACCAGTACCAGCCAGGCGCGGGTGATCGGCGCCCGCCCGAAGTGGCCGAGGTCGGCGTAGAGGGCCTCGGCGCCGGTCACGGCCAGCACCACCGCCGCCAGGGAGAAGAACGCCGTGCCGAACTCGTGCACCAGGAAGCCCACAGCGTAGGTCGGGGAGAGGGCCGCGAGAACGCCGGGGTGGCTGACCACGCCGGCCGCACCGGCGATCCCGATCGCGGCGAACCAGGCGATCATCACCGGACCGAACAGGCGGCCGACCTTCGCGGTCCCGGCCCGCTGGAAGGCGAACAGCACCAAGATGATCACCGCCGTCAGCGGCACCACCGCAGGAGCGAGCGAGGGCTCGACGATCTTGAGCCCCTCCACGGCCGAGAGCACCGAGATCGCCGGGGTGATCATGCTGTCGCCGAAGAACAGCGAGGCCCCGAAGATGCCCAGGCCAGCCAAGATCATCTTGGTCCGCCGGCCCCCGCCCGCCACCCGCCGCTGGATCAGGGTGATCAAGGCGAGCAGGCCGCCCTCGCCGTCGTTGTCGGCCCGCATCACCAGCAGGACGTACTTGAGCGTCACGATGATCATCACCGCCCAGAAGATCAACGAGACGATCCCGTAGACGTGGGCCTGGGAGACCGCGACCGGGTGCGGGTCGTCCGGGTTGAAGACCGTCTGGATCGTGTAGATCGGGCTGGTGCCGATGTCGCCGAAGACGATCCCCAGGGCGCCGACGGTCAGGGCCGACCCGCCGAGCGCCCCTCCTCGGGTCACCGGCACCCGCAGCGCTGTCGCCACCGCCACCTCCTCACCACCTGCGACGGTGCCGATGCACCGTCTCGTCGCTGGCCCATCCTCGGTCCTGCGGTGTCGCCACGGCGAGCCGGTCGACGTCGAGCGGCACTTCTTCGCACGATCTTGACGTCGCGGACTTCGGCGACGTGACCGACGGGTGCATTTCGGGCCCGCCCTACGCTGCGAGGATGCCCACCTCCGCGGCCACGAGCCTCCCCGACGTCTTCCCCGGCATCCAGGGCGAACGCGTGCAGACGCTCAACGAGGCGGACGTCCGCGCGGACGCGAGCTACGTCCTGTACTGGATGCAGCAGTCCCAGCGGGCCGAGCTGAACCACGCGCTGGAGTACGCGATCCGCCGGGCGAACGAGCTGGAGCTACCGCTGCTGGTGGCGTTCGGACTGATGGACGGCTACCCCGAGGCCAACCTGCGGCACTACCGGTTCCTGGTCGAGGGGCTGGCCGACGTGGCCGAGGCGCTGGCCAAGCGGCACGTCACCTTCGTCCTGCAGCGCGGCGCCCCCGACGAGGTGGCTCTGCGGCTGGCCGCCGACGCGGCCCTGGTGGTCTGCGACCGCGGCTACCTGCGCCCCCAGCGGCAGTGGCGCGAGCACGTCGCCGCCGAGGCCGGCTGCGCGGTGGTCCAGGTGGAGAGCGACGTCGTCGTCCCCGTCGAGCTGGCCAGTGACCACAAGGAGTACGCCGCCCGCACCCTCCGGCCCAAGATCACCCGGCAGCTCGACCGCTTCCTGGTCGACCTGCCGAAGGCGCGGCTGAAGGACACCACGCCACCTGAGGTCGAGGGTGAGGACCTGAGCGATCTCGACGCCCTGCTGGGGAGTCTCGACCTCGACGAGACGGTCCGACCCGTGCCGATCTTCACCGGCGGCACCAGCGCAGCGACCACGGTGCTGCGGGCGTTCCTGCGCGATCAGTTCGCCGACTACGCCGACAACCGCAACCAGCCGCAGACCGACCATGTGTCGCACATGAGCAAGTACCTGCACTTCGGCCAGATCTCGCCCGTGGCGATCGCCCTGGCGATCCGCGAGCAGGGCGACGACGAGAACACCCAGACCTACCTGGAGGAGCTCATCGTCCGGCGGGAGCTGCCGATGAACTTCGTCTTCTACGAGCCGGACTACGACTCCTACTCGTGCCTGCCCGAATGGGCCCGGACCACCCTGGCCGAGCACGCCGGCGACCGGCGCGAGCCGGGCTACACCGCCCGTGAGCTGGAGGACGCGGCCACCGAGGACCCGTACTGGAACGCGGCGATGAACGAGATGAAGCACCTCGGCTACCTGCACAACCACATGCGGATGTACTGGGGCAAGAAGATCCTCGAGTGGTCCGCCAGTCCGGAGGAGGCCTACGCCACCACCCTGCGACTGAACAACACCTACTTCCTGGACGGCCGCGACGCCAACTCCTTCGCCAACGTCGCCTGGGTCTACGGCCAGCACGACCGGGGCTGGACCGAGCGTCCCGTCTTCGGCAAGACCCGGTCGATGACGGCGGGTGGGCTCGAGCGCAAGACCGACCCGAAGGCCTACGTGGCCAAGGTCGAGCGCGAGATCGAGGAAGTCCGCCAGGCCTCCGCCTGACTCGTCCCTCAGGCGCTGGGGTACGACAGCCACCCTTCGGGGTATAGCAAGACCTGCGTCGACTGTGTGAGCGACTTTCGTCCGGGCGGCGTAGCATTCGCCATCCGCCTGATCCGAGGCGGGACGACCCGAATCCCGCAGACGGAGGTGGACCGTGCGTGTGCCCGAGCTCGACCTCACGTCGGTCACCACGCTGCTGTGCGACGCCGACGGCACCCTCTTCGACTCCGAGGGGCCGGCGTTCGACGCGTCGGTGCTGGTGGCCAACCGCTACCTGGAGCGTCTCGGCTCCCCTGACCGCTATACCGCCGACGAGCTGCGCCGGACGGCGACCGGCCTCAGCTTCCGGGCCACCCTCACGGGGCTGGCCCGCGACCGGGGCGTCGACGTGGAGTCCGCCGGCTTCGCGGCCGAGGCCGACGGGTGGGTGGCGCAGGAGAACGAGGCCGTCACCAGCCACCTGGCGCAGGCCCTGCGTCCGGACGACGCGGTGCGGTCGCCGCTGCGCCGGCTGGCGGTGCGCTTCGGTCTGGCGGTCGTCACCTCCAGCGCGCTGACCCGGATCGACGCCAGCCTCACCAGCAGCGGGCTGGCCGGGCACTTCCCGGACACGGAGCGGTTCAGCGCCCAGGACTCCTTGCCGGTCCCCACCAGCAAGCCCGACCCGGCCGTCTACCTGCTGGCCCTCAGCCGGCTCGGCCTCGAGCCCGATCGGGGCCTGGCCCTCGAGGACGCGGTACCGGGGGCCACGTCGGCCGTCCGCGCCGGCCTCGTGACCGTGGGCGTGCTCTGCTTCGTGCCGCTGGAGGAACGCGACGCCAGGGCTGCCGACCTGGAGCGGGCGGGCGTCAGTGCCCTGGTCGACTCCTGGTCGGAGCTGGAACAGCTGCTCGACCCCACCCCGTGACCACACTCACCACCACACCCTGAGGAGGGCACCATGAGGATCGTCTACGACTCGTTCGAGGGCCGCTACAGCGACAACGCCCGGGCCCTCTACGAGCACTGGTCCCACGCGTCCCCGGGCGATGAGCACATCTGGCGGTGCGACCCGCGCCACGCCGGCAGCTTCCCCGCCGCCGTCACCACGGTCCCGGTCACCGGACCCGAGACCCGGGCCGCTCTGGAGTCGGCCGACCTCGTCGTGGCCAACACCCACCTCGAGCTCGACTGGGAGAAGAAGCCGGGGGCGGTCTACCTGCAGACCTGGCACGGCACCCCCCTGAAGCGCATTCACAACGACGTGCTGTGGGCGCCCGAGGGCAAGCTCGCCGAGCTCGACCGCGACGTCGCCCGCTGGGACTACCTGCTCTCCCCCAACGCCGAGAGCACGCCCCGGCTACGGGACGCGTTCGGCTTCACCGGTGAGATCCTCGAGGTGGGCTACCCGCGCAACGACGTGCTGTCGGCACCCGACGCCGACGCCGTCCGCGCCCGGGTCCGCGCCTCGCTCGGCCTGAGCGACGACGTCACCGCGGTGCTCTACACCCCGACGTGGCGCGACGACGAGTTCTACGCCGACGGCACCCCGAACGTCGAGCTGGCCCTCGACGTCGACGACTTCCTCGCCACCCTGGGACCGGGCTACGCCCTGCTGCCGCGACTGCACTACAAGGTGACGCACCGGGCCGAGCCGATGAACCGGGCCGGCGTCGTCGACGTGTCGCGCTACCCGGACGTGCACGAGCTCTACCTCGCCGCGGACGTGATGATCACCGACTACTCCTCGACGATGTTCGACTTCGCCATCACGGGCAAGCCGCTGCTGTTCTTCGCCTACGACCTGGACAGCTACCGGGACTCCCTGCGCGGCTTCTACTTCGACCTCGAGCCGCTGGCCCCCGGCCCCGTGCTGCGGACCAGCCCCGAGGTCGTCGCCGCCCTCGGCGACCTCGACGGCCTCGGCCGCCGCTACCAGGGCCCGTACGCGGAGTTCCGCCGGCTCTTCACCCACCGCGAGGACGGTCATGCCGCGGACCGCCTGCAGTGGTTGTACGACAAGGTGAGCCGGCAGCCGCAGATGTCGTGACCGCCGCGCCCGGACCCCGTCGAGGGGCTGTCCAGGGCGGCGGCGCCGCTCTAGTCTCGACGGTATGGAAGAGACCGAGATCCTCACCCGCATCGCCGGCATGGTCGAGTCGGAGCACGAGCTGCGCCAGCGGGTCCAGGGCAGCTCCGACGCCCGGGAGCCGGCGAAGGTGGAGCTGCGCCGGATCGAGGAGGCGCTCGACCAGTGCTGGGACCTGCTGCGGCAGCGCCGGGCCCGGGTGGAATACGGCGAGGACCCCGACGAGGCGACGTCGATCCGGCCGGTGAGCCAGGTCGAGGGCTACCTCGGCTAGACCTGGATCCGGCCCGACCTACGATCGGCCCATGGCACTCAGCAAAGGCGACAGCGTCCACTGGAACACCTCCCAGGGGCAGACCACCGGCAAGACGGTCGAGAAGAAGACGAAGGAGTTCACCCTCGACGGCCAGAAGTTCAAGGCCTCCGACGACGAGCCGTACTGGGTCGTGGAGTCGGAGAAGTCCGGATCGAAGGCCGCCCACAAGGAGTCGAGCCTGAAGAAGGCCTGACCACCAGCAGGTCGGGTGCCACCGGCCAGAAGGCGGTGCACCCGATCCGCGCATGGTGGTGCTGCTCCTAGCGGGCGTCAGGGTCCGTCGCGGGCTGGTGGGTCTCCAGCCTGGCCACCAGGTCGGCACGGCCGAACTCCCGCGCCCAGCCGAGGGGGGTGGCGCCGAAGCGACGGTCCCGTATCTCCGCGTCAGCCCCGAGCGACAGCAACAGCTCCGCGAGCGCGAGCCTGCCCTCCCCTGCGGCGTGGTGCAGGGCCGTCTCCCACGGCTGGTCGAGCGGCAGGTCCTGGCGGCCGAGGGCGTTGACGTCGAAGCCGAGCCCGACGAGCAGCCGGACGCCGTCCGTGCGGTTGGCGACCGCCGCCCGCAGCACCAGCGCCGGGTACTGCCGCCGCAGGCGGTCGAGCTCGTCGGCCCGGAGCCCGGGATCGCTGCCGGTGAGCAGTCGCCCGATCGCCCGGCTGTCGGTGTCCAGCTGATCCGGGACGCCCAGCTCGACCAGCAGGGTGGCGACCTCAGGCCGACCGGACCGCCAGGCCAGCGCCAGCGGCGGTAGGGACAGGACCTGCGGCAGCCACGTGCCGCTCAGGGGCTGGACGAGGTCCACCCCGTGTTCGGCCAGCAGCCGGACCCGCGCCAGCAGGCCGTGCGTCACCGCCCAGCCGAGCTGTTGGCGGACCAGGTCGGTCGGTGGGTCGGTCAGCTCCGGCAGCCGACGGTGCCACGGACCGCCGTCGCCCCGGCCCAGGCCGGCGTCCAGCAGCAGCGTGAGGTGGCTGTCGTCGGGGGCGAACATCCGGTTGTAGAGCGCCTGGCCGTCGTTGGGGTCGGCGCCCGCGGCCAGCAGCGCGCGAGCCAGCCGGTCCGCGTCCGGGTGCGCGGGGCGAGCGTCGTCGGCGCTCCCGAAGACCCCGGCCAGCGCCGTGAACGGGGTCGGCAGTCCCTGCCAGAGGAAGCCGGCGTCGGGATCGGCACCCGCCGCGAACAGCAGCTCGGCGCAGCCGACCGGGTCGCCCGAACCGAGCCGGGAGTACGTCAGGTGGAGCAGTGGCGGCCAGCGCTGGGGGCCGCCCTCCCGCTGGGCGGCGTCGGGATCGGTGGCGAGGTGCCGGCGCAGCGCGTCGAGGTCACCCGCGGCGGCCGCGACGTGGACGTCGGTGCGGGATAGCTCCGGGTGCTCGGCCAGAAGCCGGCCGGCGCGGGCCCAGCGCTCGGGGCCGTCGGGTGGCTCCCCCAGCAGGCAGGCGTGCCGCAGCACGTCGGTGGCGAGGTCGGGCGCGGTCTCGTCCCCACCGGCGAGCGGGTCGCGGGCGTACCGGTCCAGCAGCGCCTGGTCCACCTCGCGCCTCGAAGCGTTGGCCATGCCCTACGGTAGGCCGACGCCGGCCGACGAGCGCCACCTGCTCCGGCTCCAGGGACGGGGGCCCGTCAGGCCGCGAGGGAGGCGAAGCGGTCGGGGTCGCCGGCGCCGACCCGGGTGATCACGGCCGTGCCGTCGGAGAAGTCGACCACCGTGGTGGGGACCTCGCCGCAGTCCCCGGAGTCGACGACAGCGTCGAGAAGCTGGTCGAGGGTGTCCTTGATCTCCCAGCCCTGGGTCATCGGCGCGTCCTGCCCGGGCAGCAGCAGCGTGCTCGAGACCAGGGGCTCGCCGAGGGTGCAGACGATGGCCTGCGCGGTGACGTGGTCGGGGATGCGCACTCCGACCGTCCGCTTCTTGGGGTGCAGCATCCGGCGCGGGACCTCGCGGGTGGCGGGCAGGATGAACGTGTACTGGCCCGGTGTCGCGGCCTTGACCGCCCGGAAGACCGCGTTGTCCAGGTGCACGAACTGGCCCAGCTGGGCGAAGTCGGCGCAGACGAGGGTGAAGTGGTGCGAGCCGTCGAGCTGACGGATCGTGCGGATCCGGTCGAGACCCTCCCGGTTGCCCAGCTGGCACCCCAGCGCGAAGCACGAGTCGGTCGGGTAGGCGATCAGCCCGTCGCCCCGCAGCAGCTCGACGACCTGGCTCATCGTCCGGGCCTGCGGGTTGACCGGATGCACGTCGAGGTAGCGGGCCACGCGTCGAGCCTAGTGGTGCCCCTCCCCTAGGATTTCGGCCATGGTCACCAAGGTTGCTCTGCTCACCGCAGGCGGTTTCGCCCCCTGCCTCTCCTCCGCCCTCGGCGGGCTGATCGAGCGGTACACCGCCATCGCGCCGGAGGTCGAGATCATCGCCTACCGGCACGGCTACCAGGGGCTGCTGCAGGGCGACTCGATCGTGGTCACCCCCGAGATCCGGGCCAAGGCGGGCCTGCTGCACCTGTTCGGCGGCTCCCCCATCGGCAACTCGCGGGTCAAGCTGACCAACGCGGCCGACCTGGTGAAGAGGGGTCTGGTGGCCGAGGGGGTGGACCCGTTGCAGGCCGCGGCCGACCGGCTCACCGCCGACGGCGTGGACGCGCTGCACACCATCGGCGGCGACGACACCAACACCACCGCAGCCGACCTGGCCGCCTTCCTGGCCCGCCACGACTACGCCCTCACCGTCGTCGGGCTGCCGAAGACGATCGACAACGACGTGATCCCGATCCGCCAGTCGCTGGGCGCCTGGACCGCCGCCGAGCAGGGCGCCCGGTTCGCCCAGAACGTCCTCGCCGAGCACAACTCCGGCTCGAGGATGCTGATCGTGCACGAGGTCATGGGCCGGCACTGCGGCTGGCTGACCGCCGCCACCGCCCAGTCCTACCGCAACTGGCTCGAGACCCAGGAGTGGCTGCCGGAGATCGGGCTGAGCCGCGAGGCCTGGGACGTGCACGGGGTGTACGTGCCGGAGGCCGTCTTCGACCTGGACGCCGAGGCCGAGCGGCTCAGCACGGTGATGGACACCGTCGGCAACGTGAACCTCTTCGTCTCCGAGGGTGCCGGCCTGGACACCATCGTCGCCGAGCTCGAGCGCTCCGGTGCCGAGGTCGACCGTGACCCGTTCGGCCACGTCCGGATCGACAAGGTCAACCCGGGCGCCTGGTTCGCCAGCAAGTTCGCCGAGCGGCTCGGCGCGGCCAAGGTCCTGGTGCAGAAGTCCGGCTACTTCTCCCGCTCGGCGGCGGCCAACCCCGCCGACCTCGAGCTGATCGCCTCGATGACCGACCTCGCGGTCGACTGCGCCCTGCGCGGCGAGTCAGGCGTGATCGGCCACGACGAGGAGCGCGGCGACGAGCTGCGGGCCGTCGAGTTCGAGCGGATCCTCGGCGGCAAGCCTTTCGACATCACTCAGCCCTGGTACGGCGAGCTGCTCGCCGGGATCGGCCAGCCGCCGGCTGAGGCAGCCGCCGCACACTGAGCACCGTTGCGTTGAGCGCCGGTGCCCGGGCCAGCCGGAGGGCTAAGGGTCGCGCCTCCGGACCAGGGACCGCCAGACCAGCGTGGCCCCCACCCCGAGCCCCATGGCGGCGCCGGTGACGAACCCGAACCGCGTCCGCCAGCGCACGACCTGCTCGGCCTGACGCTCGGCGTCGGGCGGCGGCGCGAGTTCGGTGACCACCACCGGCGTCGGCGGCGCCGGGACCGCCGGGTGCTCGGCGGTGGCGATCCACGCCGCCAGGAAGAGGATCAGCCGGGCGAACAGGTTGAAGAACAGCATCAACGCGATCACCGAGCCGAAGATCGCGAACGCCGGGTTGGAGGAGAACTTCCCGATCAGGAACGTGCTCAGGTACTGCAGCACCACCAGGCCGATGGCCCCGACCAGCGCACCACGGTGGACGGCCCGGCGGGGCGCCCTGGTCTCGGGCAGCACCGTGTAGAGGTAGAGGAACAGCACGTAGCCGGCGCCCACCGAGAACAACACCGGCACCACCCGGAGCAGGCCGTGCAGCAGACCGATCCGCCCCAGCCCCAGGGCGGTCAGGACGGCGTCGGCCAGCGTGGTGGAGAAGGACGCGAGCGCGAACGTGACCACCATGGCCAGCACCAGCAGGGCGAGCTGGAGCAGGTTGACCGCGTACAGCTTCAGCGTGGCCGCGACGATGTTGCCGCCGGGTCCCTGCAGGTCGAACTGCGGCCGCCACTGGGCCCGGACGGCGTTCTTGAGGTTGCCCATCCAGCCGATGCCGGAGTAGAGGGCGGTCAGCAGCGTGGCCACGCTGGTCGCCCGCCAGCTACCGAGCGCCGCCCCGATCTTGTCGAGGATCTCCTTGCGGACGGCCGGGTCGGCCGAGCCGATGGCGTCGGCGGCCGCGTTGGCCACCGGCTGCAGCAGCTCGGGCCGGAGCACCGTCAGCAGCAGGCCGGCGAGGGTGAAGAGGAACAGCAGGATCGGGATCACCGCAAGCACCGAGAAGTAGGTGATCGCGGCCGCGAACTCGGTGCCGAGCCGGGCGAAGTAGCGCTCGACCGCCCGCAGCAGGTGCGGGAAGCCCGGCTTGAGCTCTGGCTTCTCGGGCGGGTCGTCCTGGGTCGGCTCGGCCACGGGTCGACGCTACCCAGCACCTGCTGACGGCGACGCCAGACCCGCCGCAGGACGAGCTCAGGGAACGATGAGTTCAGCCGTGCGTCAGCCAGAGCGCGGTGACGCACGTGACCAGCAGGACGGGGACCAGCAGCAGACCGCGCAGGGTGAAGCGGCCCCAGGCGACGTCGACGCCGGCGCTACGGCAACGGGCCGCCCACAGCAGGGTGGCCAGGCTGGCCCACGGGGTGATCAGGGGGCCCGCGTTCACGCCGACGAGCAGGGCTCCGAGCCGTACCGGCGAGCCGGCGGTGGGCTCGAGGGCGAGGTAGCTGGGCAGGTTGTCGATGACGTTCGCGCCCAGGGCGCCGAGCCCGGTCAGCCGGAGCAGGGCCAGCCAGCCCTCGCCCTGACCGGCGGCCGCGGTGAGCAGCGTGCCCAGCCCGTGGTCGTGCGCGTACTGGACCGCGACGAAGAGCACGCTGACCCCGACCACCAGCGGCCAGGGCAGCAGCCGCCAGCGCAGGAGGTCCCGGCGGACGACGGCGCACGCCCCCACGAGGATCGCGGCCGCGACGGCGGACGCGGTGAACACCGGCACCCCGAGCAGGAACGCCGGACCGAGCAGGACGCAGACCACCGTGGCCAGGACCAGCAGCCCGCGGTGGCCGACCGGCGAGGCCGGCGGCAGCGCGTAGCGACCCCGTAGCGAGCGTCGGAACAGCACGGCCAGGACGGCGACCGGGACGACCACCCCGACCAGGGCGGCCGGCCAGGTGAGGCCGGCGAAGTCGACGGCGTCGTAGCCGGGCAGCCGGCTGACCGCCAGCAGGTTGGTCAGGTTGGAGACGGGCAGCAGCAGCGAGGCGGTGTTGGCCAGCCAGACCGCGGTGTAGGCGAACACCGCACGGTCCAGCCCCAGCTGGGCGGCCAGCGCGAGCACCACCGGCGTGAGCAGCACCGCGGTGGTGTCCAGCGACAGCACGGTCGTCGCGGCGACGGCGACCAGGACCACCAGCAGCCACAGCCCGAGCACGGAGCCCCGAGCCATCCGCGCCGCGCCCCGGGCCAGCGTCGTGAAGACCCCGATCCCGCTGGACAGCTCGGCGACCACGGTGACGCAGACGACGAAGCCGAGGATGGGACCGACGCGGTCCACGAGCGCCGCGAGGTCCACGCCGCCCACCCTAAGCGCGTGAGGGACTACTCGAACGCCTCCGGCGGCGGGCAGGTGCAGACCAGGTTGCGGTCGCCGAAGCCGCCGTCGATCCGGCCGACCGGCGGCCAGTACTTGTCGTACCCGTCGGCGTAGAGCGGGCCGAGGTGCAACCCGCCGGGGAAGGCGGCCACCCGACGGCTGTACGGGTGGGTCCACTCCTCAGCGGTGACCCGGGCCTGGGTGTGCGGGGCGTTGACGAGGGGGTTGTCCTCCGCCGGCCACTCCCCCGCCTGCACCCGCTCGATCTCGGCCCGGATGGCGATCATCGCGTCGCAGAACCGGTCGAGCTCGGCGAGGTCCTCGGACTCGGTCGGCTCGACCATCAAGGTGCCGGGCACCGGGAAACTCATTGTCGGGGCGTGGAAGCCGTAGTCGACGAGCCGCTTGGCCACGTCGTCCACCGTCACGCCGCTGGCCTTGGTGATCGGCCGCAGGTCGAGGATGCACTCGTGCGCGACCCGGGCGTTCCGGCCCGCGTAGAGCACCGGGTAGTGCCCGCCCAGCCGCTCGGCGACGTAGTTGGCCGCGAGCAGCGCGTGCTCGGTGGCCGCGGTCAGCCCGTCGGCGCCCATCATGGCGACGTAGGCGTAGCTGATCGGCAGGATGCCCGCCGAGCCGTACGGGGCGGCCGAGACCGCGCCCTCCCCACGTTCCCCGTGGCCGCCCAGGAACCCGTGACCGGGCAGGAACGGCACCAGGTGCTCGCCCACCCCGACGGGTCCGACGCCGGGTCCGCCACCACCGTGGGGGATGCAGAACGTCTTGTGGAGGTTGAGGTGGCTGACGTCGGCGCCGAACTGGCCGGGCTGGGCCAGCCCGAGCAGCGCGTTGAGGTTCGCCCCGTCAACGTAGACCTGGCCACCGGCCTCGTGCACGAGCGCGCACAGCTCGGTGATGCCCTCCTCGAACACCCCGTGGGTGGACGGGTAGGTGACCATGATCGCGGCGAGGGCGTTGCGGTGGGTCTCGATCTTGGACCTGAGGTCGTCAAGGTCGACCGAGCCGTCCTCGGTCGCGGCCACCACCACGACCTTCATCCCGGCCATCACCGCGGACGCGGCGTTGGTGCCGTGGGCCGACGACGGGATGAGGCAGACCCGACGGTCGGTGTCCCCCCGGGAGAGGTGGTAGCCGCGGATCGCCAGCAGCCCGGCCAGCTCGCCCTGGCTGCCCGCGTTCGGCTGGATCGACACCCTGGCGTACCCGGTGACCTCGGCCAGCCAGTCCTCGAGGGTGCTGATCAGGGTGGCGTAGCCCTGGGCGTCCTCGACCGGCGCGAACGGGTGCAGGTTGGCGAAGCCGTCGTAGGAGATCGGCTCCATCTCGGTGGTGGCGTTGAGCTTCATGGTGCACGAGCCGAGCGGGATCATCCCCCGGTCGAGCGCGAAGTCCCGGTTCGCGAGCGCGGTCAGGTAGCGCAGCATCGCGGTCTCGCTGTGGTGGGTGTTGAAGACCGGGTGCGTCAGGTAGGCCGAGGTCCGCTCGCTGCCGGCGAGGTCGCCGACGCTCGTCCCGCCGGGGCCTTCCACCCCGAACGCGGTCCGGACTGCGGCGAGGTCGGCCTCGACGACGTCCTCCCCGACCGACACGCCGACGTGGTCGGCGTCCACGAGCCGCAGGTGGACCCCGCCGTCGCGCGCCGCGGCCACCACCTCGGCCGCCCGGCCGGGGACCCCGACCAGCAGGGTGTCGAAGAACGCGTGGTGCACGACCTCGAGACCACCTTCGGCCAGGTCACCGGCGAGAGCGGTCGCCCGCCCGTGCACGGTCTCCGCGATCGCGCGCAGCCCGTCCGGACCGTGGTAGACCGCGTACATGCTGGCGGTGACGGCCAGCAGCACCTGAGCGGTGCAGATGTTGGAGGTCGCCTTCTCGCGCCGGATGTGCTGCTCGCGGGTCTGCAGGGCCAGCCGGAACGCGGACGTGCCGTCGGCGTCCTTCGACACCCCGACGAGCCGACCCGGCAGGGTCCGCTCCAGTCCCTTGCCCACGGACATGAAGCCGGCGTGCGGGCCGCCGTAGAACAGCGGCACGCCGAAGCGCTGGCTGGAACCGACGGCGACGTCGGCGCCCCACTCCCCCGGCGGGGTGGTCAGGGTCAGGGCCAGCAGGTCGCACGCCGCGATCACCAGCGCGCCTCGTCCGTGGGCGGCGTCGGCCACGGCCCGCAGCTCGTCGGTGCTGGCGAGCCGACCGCTGGCGCCGGGGGTCTGGACGACGACGGCGAAGGCGTCGGTCTCGGTCAGGGCGTCGAGCAGCGGCCCGTCGGCCACCCGGACGTCGAGGCCGAGCGCGGTCGCCCTGGTGGTGACCACGGCGACGGTCTGGGGCAGGGTGTCGGCGTCCAGCAGCAGCACGGTGCCCGCCTTGACCGAGCGGCGGGCCAGCGTCATGGCCTCGGCCACCGCGGTCGCCTCGTCCAGCAGGCTCGCGCCCGCGGTGGGCAGCGCGGTGAGGTCGGAGACCAGGGTCTGGAAGTTGAGCAGCGCCTCGAGCCGGCCCTGGCTGATCTCGGGCTGGTAGGGCGTGTACGCGGTGTACCAGGCCGGGTCCTCGAGGACGTTGCGGCGGATCACCGACGGCGTGACCGTGCCGGAGTACCCGAGCCCGATCATCGCGGTGCGCGGGCGGTTCTGCTCGGCCAGACCGCGGAGCACGTCGAGGGCTTCGGCCTCGGTCAGCGCCGGCGGCAGGTCCAGCGCTCGCGTCATCCGGATGGCGTCGGGCATCGCCTGCTGGACGAGGTCGTCCATGTCGGCCAGGCCGAGGGCGGCCAGCATCTTGTCGCGCTCGTCGGGCTGCGGGCCGATGTGTCGGCTCACGAACGGTGACGTGCTGGAGGGCGAGGGCGCGGTACCGGGCATCAGCAGGAGCCTCTTTCGAGCGTCCGGAGGTGCAGCCGGCGACTCGGACGAGACGCTCGGTGCACTCCCCCTCTGTCGCCCGGTGGGCTCCAGAGTTGCCAGGCGTACGCGGTCTGGGTGCCTGAGAGGTTCCGGGGATGTTGCCCCTTCGGCGCCGCCGGTTCATCGCTGAGCCGGCGGACTCTCCCGCGTCGTCGTTCTGCGGCACTACGCAGCCTACCCGGTCAGACTCCAGCCGATGGCCGCGGCGCGGTTCCGTGGTGGTCGCTCGTGGTCGCCGACCGGTCCCCTTCGGTGTGCGGCCATTCCGCAGGAGAAGGAGTAGCGATCTGCCGCGAGTACGCGGCACATCGCTACCCGATCATCCAGATCAGCCGGCGGCGCGGGCCCGGCGGCGCTGGGACAGCTCGTCGGAGGTCGTCGGCTCGGGCTCCTCGGCGACCAGCCGCTCGGCCGGGAGCGCGGCGAGGGTGCCCTCGATGTCGCGCCAGACCCCACCGAGGGCGATGCCGAACACGCCCTGGCCACCCCGGAGCAGGTCGATCACCTCGTCGTCCGACGTGCACTCGAAGACCGAGACGCCGTCACTCATCAGCGTGACCTCGGTGATGTCCTCGACGCCGCGGGCCCGCAGGTGCTCGATCGCGGTGCGGATCTGCTGCAGCGAGATGCCGGCATCGATCAGCCGCTTGATCACCTTGAGGATGAGGATGTCGCGGAAGCTGTAGAGGCGCTGGGTACCGGAGCCGGTGGCCCCGCGCACCTCGGGGACGACGAGCCCGGTCCGGGCCCAGTAGTCGAGCTGGCGGTAGGTGATCCCGGCCGCACTGCACGCGATGGGACCGCGGAAGCCGAGGTCGCTGGGCAGGGCGGCGTAGTCGCCCTCGAACAGGAGACCCTGGGCGTCGCCCACCGGCTCGACGTGCTCGACGGGTCGTTCGGTGCTGCTCACACGAGCCTCCGGATCTGCTCCGACTGCGGGGAGGTGACCTCACCCGAGTTCCCCACACGTAATTCCACGGTCGGCATTACCAGCCGAACGCTACGGCCCGCTGCTCGGGGCGGTCAACGACACGCCGCGACTCTCGGGACCTTGGTCCCGACTCTCGACGACGACCTGAGACTTCCGTCGTGACGAGCCGGTCGTCTCGACGCTCCGACTCTCGAGGGCCGGTGGAGACTCTCAGGAGGTGGGTTCTTCGCCGGTCACGAAGTCGTCCGGGTTCACCTGATCGAGGAACTCGCGGAACTTCTCGACCTCGTCCTCCTCGGCCTCGGGGATCTCGATCCCGGCCTCGTCGAGGACGTCTTCGGCGCAGTAGATGTCCGACCCGACGCGCAGGGCGAGCGCGATCGCGTCCGAAGGCCGGGCGCTGACCTCGATCCCGTCGACCAGCAGCACCGCGTAGAACGTGCCGCCCTCGAGCTCGGTGATGTGCACCTCGGTGAGCCGGTGGCCCAGCGTCGACAGGGTGTCCACCATCAGGTCGTGGGTGAGCGGACGCGGCGGGACCACGCCCTCCTGGGCGTTCGCGATGGCCGAGGCCTCGCTGGCCCCGATCCAGATGGGCAGGTAGCGGCTGCCGCCGACCTCGCGTAGCAGGACCATCGGCGTGTTCGACGGCATCTCGACCCGGACACCCACCACATCGAGCTCACGCATGCGCCCAACCCTACGTCGCTCTGCCTCTCGCGTGAGGTCGGCCTGCGCCCTTCGACAAGCTCAGGGAACGGGAGTCGGCGGAGAGCCCGGATCGTGCGCCTCCGTCGAAAGGAGGAGCCGGTGAACACGCTCTTCGTTCACCGGCGACGACGTCGACGGAGGACCAGAGCACGATCCGCACCCGAGCGGAGCGAGGGCAGAAATGACGGCTCACCGCTCCATCGCCGTGCGGACCAGGGCGGCGTGGAAGCTGATCACCAGCTGGGTCACCTCGCCCTGGACGTCGCGGTTGCCGCCGGCTCGGCGCACGTGCGGGGCGATCGCCTGCTCCACCAGGCCCACCTCGCGGTCCGCGGACATCTTGAACGCCCGGAGGTGCCGGCCGTCGATCCCGTACTCGGCCATCCGTCGCGCGGCGATCGCGATCGTGAGCGCGTCCCGCCCGTAGTGGACGGTCCCACGCCGCGGCTGGACGATCTGGGTGCGCTCGAGCTCGGTCAGGGCCGCGTCGCTGAGGCCGCTCGCCTCGAGCAGGTCCGCGCGGGTCATCCGGACCGGTGGTCGCGGCGTGCTGGGGGCGGGCGCCGGGGCCGGAGCCGGCGTGGCTCGGGCCTCCGTCTGGCCCTGCTCCCCGGGGCTGCCGTCGCGGAGCAGCGAAGCCACGGCCGGAGCGGGCTGACCGCTGTCGATCACCGCGAGCTGCTCCTTGATGACCTTGAGCGGCAGGTAGTGGTCACGTTGCACCGAGAGCACGTAGCGCAGCCGTTCGAGGTCGTGCGCGGAGTAGCGGCGGTACCCCGACGGCGCGCGCTGGGGAGCGATCAGACCCTCGGACTCCAGGAACCGGATCTTGGAGATGGAGATGTCGGGGAAGTCGCCCTTGAGCGAGGCCAGCACCTGGCCGATGCTGCGGGTGACCGAGGACGCCAAGGCGTCCGATGACGGGTTCGACACGGGCTCGCTACCTCAGGCCCGCGCGCTTCCGTGGAACACCAGCCGGAACTTCCCGACCTGCACCTCGTCCCCACCCTGCAGCAGGCACTCGTCCACCAGCTCACGGTTGACGTAGGTGCCGTTCAGGCTGCCGGCGTCGCGGACGACGGTGCCTCGGGGGGTGCGCTCGAAGGTCGCGTGCCGGCGGGAGACCGAGATGTCGTCGAGGAAGATGTCGGAGTCGGGGTGGCGTCCCACCGTCGAGGTGTCGGTGTTGAGCAGGAAGCGGCTGCCCGCGTTCGAGCCGCGCTGCACGATGAGCAGGGCCGAGCCGGCCGGCAGCGCGTCGACCGCGGCTTCCTCGTCCGCTGACAGCGAGTCGGAGTCACGCTCCTCGACCACGGCGGGCATCGTCTTGGTGGTGTCGCCGCTGCTGCCCCGGTCCGGTTCGACCCGGCTGGTGCCCGGCGACGGGGACGGGACCGCGCCCGCCGAGGGCAGCGGGGCCGGTGACGGGGCGACCGGTGACGCGACCGGGACGTTCAGCGCGGACCCGCACTGGCCACAGAAGTTGCTCCCGTCGGGGTTGTCGTGGCCACATTGGGTGCAGAACGGCATGAGCGTCGGCTTTCGGTCGGGACTAGCAGCGTCGGACGGCCCGCGGCCGGGGTCGAGCGGAGGTGGAGGTCGAGAGTACCGACCGTCAGCCTAACCGCGGAAGATCAGCCGGCGGCTTCCTCGGCGTACGCGTCGGCGTCCATCAGCTCGTCGAGGTCGGCGTCGGAGTCCAGCTCGAGCTCGAAGAGCCAGCCGTCGCCGTACGGGTCGCTGTTGATGGTCTCGGGGCTGGCCTCGAGCAGCGGGTTGACCGCCGAGACGGTGCCCGGCACCGGCGAGAAGAGGTCCGACACGCTCTTCGTCGACTCGAGCTCACCGCAGGCGTCGCCGGCGGCGACCGACTCACCGACGGCCGGCAGGGAGACGAACACGATGTCGCCCAGCTGGTCGGCGGCGTACTCGGTGATGCCGACGCGCACCGTGGCGGTGTTCCCGGCTCGCACCCACTCGTGCTCGCTGGAGTACTTGAGGTCCTCGGGGTAGTCCGACACGTCTCTCCTGGTCTGGTGGGTGTCCGTCCGGCCCGCTCCGGAGCGGGGTGGCCCGGGCTCGGTGTGGACGGGCTCAGCGGGGGGTGGGCGGCACGGATGAGGGCTGAGCGTACTGATTGTCGCGCGCGACGTGCAAGGACTCGACCACCACCCTGCTCTCCTGGTCGATCTGCACCTGACCGCCGATCGTCGGCCCGGTGATCTCGCTGACGATGCCACCCCGGAAGCGGGCGGCCTCCTCCAGGCTGTGCGGGTCCCCGATCACCTCCAGCGTGATCGGTCGGCGCACCGGCAGCCCGTCGATCAGCAGGTTCTTCGCGTCCCCGCCGAACCAGGTGCTGCCCACGACCCTCACGGTGTCGTTGACCTCGATCACCTCCGCGCCCGCGTCGCGCATCTCCTCGACGGCGTCCAGCAGCACGTTCGGGTCGACCTTGGCCGCCGGGTCCGCGATCCGCATCCGGATCCCCGGACCCTCGGCGGGGACGGTGCCGGCGAGGATGCCGAGCTCGGTCGCGCGCTGCTCGGCCTCCTGCCGGGCGACCCGCTGGGTGTCCGCGCCGGACTGAAGCTCGCTGCGGGTCCGTTCCAGGTCGGCGATCTCGCTCTCGAGCCGACGCGACTCCGAGCCGAGGCCGTCCAGCAGCTGGATCAGGTCCTCGCGGCGGGCGTTGGTGTAGGTGTCGTCGGCCCGGTTCACCCGGATCTGCATCACCCCACCCATCCCGACCACGAAGAGCATCACCGCCGCGATGACCTGGCCGCGACCGGGACGGACGACCGAGCCGACGACCCGGCGCCACCCGGTCCGGGGCGTGGTCTGCTCGGCAGGAGGCGCAACCTCTGCGAGGCCTTCGACAGGCTCAGGGCGCGTGACCCCGAGGCCTTCGGCAGGCTCGGGCCGCGAGGGCCTCGTCGAGGTCGCGCTCACCCGGCGCTGGCTCCGCCGCAGCGCGCTCAGCCGGCGGCGGGAGGCCTCAGGCACGGAACAGTACCCGCCGGATGGCGGCGACGTTGGTGAAGATGCGGATGGCCAGCACCACCACGACGCCGGTGGAGAGCTGGGAGCCGACCCCGATCTGGTCCCCGACGTAGACGATCGCGGCCGAGATCAGCACGTTGGAGACGAAGGACACCACGAACACCCGGTCGCTGAAGCTGCCCTCGAGGTAGGCACGGAAGGCGCCGAAGAGGGCGTCCATCGCGGCCACGATGGCGATCGGCAGGTACGGCTGCAGCACCAGCGGGATGCCGGGCTCCAGCAGCAGCCCGACGACGATTCCGGCGAGCAGCCCGAGCAGGGGGATCATCGCGGCTCCTTGGCGTAGCGCAGGGTCAGGCCGGGATCGGCGGGCAGGGTGAGGTCGTCGGTCGTGGTCA
The DNA here is from genome assembly GCF_964244285.1 of uncultured Friedmanniella sp. Taxonomy (NCBI): domain Bacteria; kingdom Bacillati; phylum Actinomycetota; class Actinomycetes; order Propionibacteriales; family Nocardioidaceae; genus Friedmanniella; species uncultured Friedmanniella sp. The sequence goes on along the minus strand of NZ_CAXTHT010000004.1, from coordinate 14,249 downwards.
GGTCGAAGCGCATCCCGCGGTTCTGGGCCAGGTCGTGCCACCACGCCCCGGCGGCGGTCTCGGCGAAGGCCGCCGGCAACGTCTGGGGGTCCCCCACGGCCTCGATCCGGTACGGCGGGGTGAGCGAGCGGTAGTCCACGGTGATCGCGTCGCCGGCGCTGCGGATCGCGGTGAGACCGCTCAGCCGGTGACCGTTGACCGCGATGGCCTCGGCGCCGGCCTGCCACAGCCCGTTGGCGAGGATCTGCAGGTCGAGGTCGAGCACGCGGTCGCGCTCGTCGTCCGCGCTCGGGGCGTCGTCCACCACGACGCTGACCCCCGGCCCGTGCACGGCGATGAGCCCGACGACCGGGTCGAGCAGCGAGATCCGGCGCTGCAGGGCCTGGGATCCGGCGTCGTCACCCAGCGCGGCCGCGCGGAGGGTGGAGATGTCCTCCGAGAGAGTGGTGGCCCGGCTGCGCAGCTGGTCCTGCGCGGTCTCGGCATCCTGCACCCTCGTGATGAGCTCGGAGCGTTCGGTCTGCACGGCCGGCGCCGACCGGGTGGTCTGCAGGGCCGCCACGGCGAAGAGCACCCCGACCAGGACGGCCACGGCACCGAGCAGCCAGTGGTGCCGCGACGACCGGCTACCGCGGGCCGCGGCGACGGCGTAGTCGGGGTCGACGGACTGCCGGACGATCTGCCGCAGCAGGTCCATGCTGGCGTCGGGCGGGCGGGGAGCCGGCTTGGCGGGAGTGGCGGCGGGGGCAGGTGCGGTCACGGTCGGGGTCTCACCCGGTGAGCCGGCGGGTCGGAGGGAAGGTGCGCAGCAGCCGTAGCGTCTGAAGAAGGTAGAGGCCGCCCGCCCACCAGTACAGGGCCGTACCCCATAGCGCGAACGCCCAGCCGAGCACCCGCGCCGGCGCCCAGTCCATCCCCTCGGGTGCGCCGAGCAGGACCAGCGGGAAGGCGTACAGCAGGTTGAACGTCGCCGCCTTGCCCAGGAAGTGCACGGGCAGGGAGGAGAAGCCACGGGTCCGCAGCAGCGGCACCAGCAGGGTGATCAGCACCTCCCGAGCGACCAGGACCACCACGAGCCACCACGGGATCACCGCCCGCAGGGCCAGGCAAACGACCACGGCCATGATGTAGAGCCGGTCGGCGATCGGGTCGAGCATCTGGCCCACCCGCGAGGTCTGGTGCCAGCGTCGGGCGAGGAAGCCGTCCAGCCAGTCGGTGAAGCCGGCCGCGGCCAGCACCACCACGGCCAGCAGGTCCGCGTGCGGACCCAGGATCAGCCAGACCATCACCGGCACGCCGAGGAGCCGGGCGAGGCTGAGGACGTTGGGCACCGTCCACACCCGGTCGGTGTCCCAGCTGGGCGGGGGCGCCACCGGATCCAGGACGGCGGCCGCGGCCTCGGTGGCGGGCTGGGCGCGCTCTGGCTCCGCGCCTTCCCGCTGGTCGCCGATCACCAGGACAGGTTAGTTGGACAGCGACTCTTCCTCATACGCCACCGCCTCGTGTCCCAGGTCGAGCAGATCGGCGTAGACCGCCGCCACGCGGGGCCCCACCTGCGACCAGTCGAACCGCTGCGCGTGCCGCAGCCCGCGCTGGACCCGTTGCTCGTCGGGCCGGTCCAGGACCGACAACACCGCAGCCGTGAGCGCCCGCGGGTCGCCGCTCGGGAAGACCTCGCCGAGGCCGGCGCGGGGCCGGCGCGGGTCGTGCTGCAGCAGCTGGGTGAACGCCGGCAGGTCGCTGGCCACGACCGGTGCGCCGCTGGCCATCGCCTCCAGCAGCACGATGCCGAAGCTCTCCCGGGCGGTGTGCGGGGCGACGAAGACGTCCGCTCCGGCGAGCAGGGCGGCCTTGTCGCGGTCGCTGACCGAGGCCTCGCGCCGGATCCCGGCCGGCAGCGCCCGGTGCCCGTGGCCGGCGACCACCACCTCGAGGCCCGGCGCGGCGGCCCGGATCGCCGGCAGCGCGGCCAGCAGGACGTCCAGTCCCTTGCGCGGCTCGTCCACCCGGCCGAGGAACACCAGCTGGGGCGCCGCTCCCCCACGCCACGGTCCGGCCGCGGTCCGGGACGGGCAGAAGTCGCGCACCCGGAAGCCGTTGGGGATCAGCGCGGCGTCCCGGTCCAGGTACTGGCGGACCACCCGGCGGGCGGGGTCGGAGACGGCGATCCCCGCCCCGATCCTGGCCACGGTGCCGCGCATCGTGGCCCCGGCCAGCCGCATCGAGCGCGAGCGCGGGGTGGCGGTGTGGAAGGTGGCCACCACCGGCAGGTCGGCCGCCCAGAGCGCGAGCACGGAGACGCTCGGGGTCATCGGCTCGTGCACGTGCAGCAGGTCGAAGTCGTGCCCGGCCAGCCAGCGGCGGACCCGGACCGCGCTCCGCGGCCCGAAGGCCACCCGGGCGACCGAGCCGTTGTAGCGCAGCGGCACGGCCGGCCCGACCGAGGTGAACCGGCGTACCAGGTCGGGGTCGGCCAGGTCGTTGCCGGCCAGCCCGGTGGGGTCGCCGCAGCCCAGGACGTACGGGTCGTGGCCCGCGTCCCGCAGGTAGGCCGCCAGCCCGAGGACGTGGTTCTGCACCCCGCCCGGCCGCTCGAAGGAGTACGGGCAGACCAGGCCGACGCGCAGCGGCCCGGTCACCCGGCCTGCCGGGAGGGCTCGGCGGCGAAAAAGGGCTGCATCAGGTGCCAGTCCTGGGGCCGCTCGGCGATCCGGGCCGCGAAGAAGTCGGCGACCTGCTGGGTCATCGTCACCAGGCCGGCGCGTCCGGGCCGGTGCGGCACGGGGGACCCGAAGCGGATCACCATCCGCGGCCCGTCGTAGTGGCAGACCGCGGGCAGCAGCACCGCGCCGGTTCGCCGGGCCACCATCGCGGGTCCGGCGGGCATGGTCACGGGACTGCCGGCCCACGAAACCGGCACCCCGGTGCCGTCCAGGTCGCGGTCGGCCACCAGGCAGACCAGCCGCCCCTGCCGGAGGGCCCCGGCCAGCCCGGAGATGACGCCGGGGTCGCCGTGGGCGAGCACCTCCATGCCCAGCGACTCGCGGAACGCGACGAAGGCGGCGTACTCCGTGTCGCCCAGCCGCTCGGCGACGGTGGTCACGGGCATCCCGGTGCGGCAGGCCCAGGCGCCGGCGAGGTCCCAGTTGCCGCTGTGCGGCAGCGCGACCACGGCTCCGGGACCGGCGTAGGCATCTCGGAGCGCGTGCTCGCCAACGGTCTCGACCCGACCCGTCGTCCCGGCCGCGGACCAGCCGGGCAGGGCCAGCACCTCCCAGAAGGTCCGCAGGTAGGAGGCGACAGCCCTCGCCAGCAGCCTGTCCGTGACCGGACCGCCGGTGGCTGTCTCGAGGTTGGCCCGCAGCCGGCGCACGTGGACGCCCGGGCGCACCACCGCGAGCCGGCCGGCCGCCGCGACCAGCACCCGGACCAGCGGCTCGGGGACGCGGGCGGCGGTGCGCCAACCCAGCCGGTACAACCCGCGCAGCGCCGCGTCGCGGGCCCGGTCCGCCAGCGCCCGGTCAGCCAGCACCCGGTCAGGCGGCGTGGGCATCGAGCGCGACCGCCTGCCGTCGGACCTGGGCGATCCGTTGCAGGACGGTGATCATGCTCGTCACCGCCAGCACCAGCACGGCGATCTCCAGCACGTACGGGACGCCGAACCCCGCCACCAGGGCGCCGACCAGGATGATGACCAGCCGGTCCGCGCGGGCCGCCAGCCCACCCGAACAGGTGAAACCGAGGCTCTCGGCGCGCGCCTTGACGTAGGACGTCCACTGCCCGAAGACCAGCCCGGCCAGGGCGACCGCCCCCCAGAGCGTCGAGTCCCGCTGGTAGGTGAAGAAGAGCAGGATGCCGCCGAACACGGCCGCGTCGCCGAGCCGGTCCGACGTCGAGTCGAGGAAGGCCCCCCAGTTGCTGGCCCGGCCGCTGACCTTGGCCATCTGCCCGTCGAGCATGTCGGAGAGCACAAAGAAGGTCACGACGAGCGCGCCCTGCCACAGCCACCCCTGCGGGAAGCAGATCAGGGCCGCGGCCACCACGCCGACGGTGCCGGAGATCGTCACCAGGTCCGGCGAGACGCCGAGCCTGAGCAGCAGCCGGACCAGCGGTCCGAGGATCGCTGCGGAGATGCCGCGGAACCGCTCCAGCATCAGCCGCGCCCTGAGCCGGTCGTCGGGCCAGCTGCGGGCTCGAGGTGGTCCCAGGCCGCGCGCACGACCTGCCAGGTGTCGTCCAGCAGCTGCGGCAGCGCCTTGGTCTGGCCGACCACGGGCAGGAAGTTCGCGTCGCCGGCCCAGCGCGGTACCACGTGCTGGTGCAGGTGGGCAGCGATGCCGGCGCCGGCGACGGCCCCCTGGTTGAGCCCGAGGTTGAACCCGTGCGGCGCGCTGGCCGCCCGGACGACGCGCATGGCCTGCTGGGTCATGGCCGCGACCTCGGCGGTCTCTTCGAGAGTCAGATCGGTGTAGTCGGCGACGTGCCGGTACGGGCAGACCAGCACGTGGCCCGGGGAGTAGGGGTAGAGGTTGAGCACGGCGAAGGCGAGCTCGCCCCGGTGCACGATCAGCGCGTCGCGGTCGTCGCGGGCCGGGATGGTGCAGAAGGGGCAGTCGTCCGCGTCCGCCGTGGCCGGCTTGTCCTGGCCGCCGATGTAGACCATCCGGTGCGGGGTCCAGAGCCGCTCGAAGCCGTCCGGCTGACCGGGCAGCGTCTGCTCCGCGTCGATGGCCACCGGGTCGGTCGTGTTGTCGCTCACGGCCCTCAGACCTGGACGCGTCGGGCGATGGCGTCGGTGATCTCCGCCACCGCATCGGCCACCGGGACGCCGTTCTTCTGGGTGCCGTCGCGGTAGCGGAAGGAGACGGCACCGGCGGCCGCGTCCTCACCACCCGCGATCAGCATGTAGGGCACCTTCGACTTCTGGGCGTTGCGGATCTTCTTCTGCATCCGGTCGTCGGAGGTGTCCACCTCGGCCCGGACGCCGGTCGCCGCGAGCTGGGCGACCACGTCGCCCAGGTAGCCCTCGAACTCCGCGGCCACCGGGATCCCGACGACCTGGACGGGAGCCAGCCAGGGCGGGAACGCGCCGGCGTAGTGCTCGACCAGCACGCCGAGAAAGCGCTCGATCGAGCCGAACAGGGCCCGGTGGATCATCACGGGCCGCTGCCGGGAGCCGTCCGCGGCGGTGACCTCCAGGCCGAACCGCTCGGGCAGCATCAGGTCGACCTGAATGGTGGAGAGCTGCCAGCTGCGCCCGATCGCGTCGCGGGCCTGGACGCTGATCTTCGGCGCGTAGAAGGCGGCCCCGCCGGGATCGAGGACCAGGTCCAGCCCGGTGCTCTCGGCGGCGTCGCGCAGCGCCTGGGTTGCCCGCTCCCACTCCTCGTCGCTGCCGATCGACTTCTCCGGGTTACGGGTGGACAGCTCGAGGTAGAAGTCGCTGAGGCCGTAGTCGGCCAGCAGGTCGAGCACGAACTGCAGCAGGCTGAGGATCTCGTCCTGCAGCTGGTCCGGCGTGCAGTAGATGTGCGCATCGTCCTGGGTCATGCCGCGGACGCGCGTCAGTCCGTGGACCACGCCGGACATCTCGTAGCGGTAGACGCTGCCGAACTCGAAGAGCCGCAGCGGCAGCTCGCGGTAGGAACGGCCCCGGGCCCGGAAGATCAGGCAGTGCATGGGGCAGTTCATCGGCTTCAGGTAGTAGTCCTGGCCCTGCCGCTTGACGGTGCCGTCGGCGTGCAGCTCCTCGTCGACGTGCATCGGCGGGAACATGCCCTCGGCGTAGAAGCCGAGGTGGCCGGAGATGTCGAACAGCTCCGCCTTGGTGATGTGCGGGGTGTTGACGAACTCATATCCCGCGTCGACGTGCCGGGACCGCGAGTAGTCCTCCATCACCTTGCGCAGGATGCCGCCCTTGGGGTGGAAGAGGGCCAGCCCCGAGCCGATCTCGTCGGGGAAGGAGAACAGGTCCAGCTCACGGCCCAGCGTGCGGTGGTCGCGTCGCGCAGCCTCCTCGAGCCGGGTCTGGTAGGCCTTGAGCGCGTCGCGGCTCGGCCAGGCGGTGCCGTAGAGCCGCTGCAGCTGGGCGTTCGCCTGGTCGCCGCGCCAGTAGGCGGCGGAGTTGCGGGTCAGGGCGAAGGCGGGGATGTAGCCGGTGTGCGGCACGTGCGGGCCGCGGCAGAGGTCCTTCCAGGCAGCGGAGTCGTCGCGACGCAGGTTGTCATAGATGGTCAGCTGGCCGGCGCCGACCTCGACGCCTTCGTCCCCCGCACCTGTTGACGGGCCGGCGGACCCCTTGTCGGCGATCAGCTCCAGCTTGTACGGCTCACCGGCCATCTCGGCGCGCGCCTCGTCGTCGCTCACCTCGCGCCGGCGGAACCGCTGCCGTTCCTTCACGATGCGGTTCATCACCTTCTCCAGCTCCCGCAGGTCCTCAGGGGTGAACGGCTCGGCCACGTCGAAGTCGTAGTAGAAGCCGTCGACGATCGGCGGGCCGATGCCGAGCTTCGCCTCCGGGTGCAGCGACTGCACCGCCTGGGCGGCGACGTGAGCGGTGGAGTGCCGCAGCACGTCCAGCCCGGCTGGGGAGTCGACCAGGACCGCCTCGACGACCTCACCGTCGGACAGCTCGCGGGTCAGGTCGCGCAGCTCGCCGTCGACCCGGGTGGCGACGACGGTCTTGTCGTCACCCCAGAGGTCCAGCGCAGTGGTGCCGGTCTCGACCACCCGCGTCTGGGAGACGTCGGAGCGGACGAGGGTGATCGACATGCTCGGCACGTTCGGCGGACCTTCCGGCAGGGGCGGGGACAGAGGTCAAGACTAGACCGCCGGGCCCCGCGCGCTCGACGTCGTTCTGAGTACCGTGAGGCCCGTGAGCACCCTCGACCAGACCCGAGCGACCCGTCCGACGCCCACGGCGAAGGCCGTGCACTCCTGGTCGCTGTTCCGCACCCTGGGTCGCTACGTCGCGCTCGGCTCGATGCCGTCGGGGGCCATCGAGGAGCGGCAGGAGGGCGGGCTACCGCTGCTCGAGCTGCCCGCCGAGCTGGCCCGGCACGGCTACACCAGCACCCAGCTCTGCCACTTCTACCTGCCCTCGCTCGAGACCGGGTACCTGGAGGAGCTGCGGGCGGCGTTCGTCGAGGCCGGGGTGGAGCTGGAGTGCTTCCTGGTCGACGACGGCGACCTCACCCACCCGGTCGAGGGCCCGGCCCAGCTGGAGTGGGTCTCCGGATGGCTGGACGTGGCGGCCACGCTGGCGCCCGCGCGCGCCCGGGTCGTCGCCGGGAAGCAGGCACCGGACGCGACGACCCTGGCCCACAGCGCCGACCAGCTGCGCGAGCTGGCCCGGCGGCACCCGGCGGTCCGCGTGGTCACCGAGAACTGGCACGCCCTGTTACCGGACGCCGCCAGCGTCAACGAGCTGCTGGACCGGACCGCGGGCGAGGTCGGCCTTCTCGTCGACCTCGGCAACTGGAAGGGCCCCGGCAAGTACGCCGAGCTCGCCGCCGTGGCCGCCCGCGCCGAGACCTGCCAGGCCAAGGTCCGCACCAGCGCGTCGGGCGAGGTCGACGCCGAGGACTACCGCGCCTGCCTGGGCGTGCTCCGCGACGCCGGCTACGACGGTCCGCTGGCCCTGGTCTACGACGGCGCCGACCCGGACGAGTGGAACCGGCTGGAGGACGCGGCCGCCATCGTCGCCGAGGTCTTCGGCTGACCGCAGCGGGCAGCCGCCCGCCTCGGGGGCGGCGTGGCGAGGACGTCGAACTGCGTGAAACCATGGCAGACGTGCCCGCCACCACGGCCGGGACGCCACCCGAGGAAGGCTCTCACCGTTGACCAGCCCCGTTCTCTCCGTCCAGCTCTACGCCGTTCGTGACGGCCTCAGCACCGACCTCGACGGCACCCTCGCCCGGCTCGCCGCCATGGGCCTGCGCGACGTCGAGGCGTTCGACTTCATCGACAAGGCGCCGGCGCTGGCCGAGTCCTTCGCCCAGAACGGCCTGCGCGCCCGTACCGGCCACGCGTCGCTGATGTCGGAGGGGCTCGAGCTCGACGACCCGGCCTTCGCCAGCGGCAAGGCCCCGGCACCCCCGACCCAGGACACCGTCTTCGAGGCAGCCAAGGTCCTCGGGCTCGAGATCGTCATCGACCCCTTCGTCGCACCCGAGCGCTGGCTCACCGAGGAGGCCGTGCTCGACAACGCCCTGCGGCTCAACGCCGCCGCCGAAAAAGCCGCCGACCACGGTCTCCGTGTGGGTTACCACAACCACGCGCAGGAGTTCAACGCCAGCTTCGGTGGCGTTTCGGCTTATGAGTTCTTCGCCTCCAAGCTGCGCGACGACGTGGTGCTCGAAGTCGACCTCTACTGGGCCGCCACCGGCGGCCAGGACATCACGGCCCTGCTCGGCCGGGTGGGCGACAAGGTCAAGGCGCTGCACCTGAAGGACGGCGTCATCGGTGACAACCCCTTCCGGCCGGGGGCGCCCCGGATGGATGCCTCGACGCTGGACCAGCGCCCGGCGGGCAAGGGCGACCTGCCCCTGCTGGACTATCTGGCCGCCGCCCCGGAGACCGAGTACGGCGTGATCGAGTTCGACCACTACGCCGGCGGCGACATCTTCGACGGCATCGCCGAGAGCGTGCAGTACTTCAACGCCCACGGCTTGAGCTGACCCGCCAGACCGACGCGGACGCCACGGCCGGACCTTCCATCTCCGGTCGCGGCGCCGCTCCGGTCGCCCGGTCGAGTATCTCGTGAAAGATCAACACAAACCGGGTATTCCGGTCCGTCGGGAAAGGGCGAAGGAACCGTTTCCGTTGGCCGAAGGACCCGAAGCGCGCGTTGATTTCCAGGTGTTAATGCCGGGCCGCTAGCGTGTTCGTGTGCCCTATTTCGTCGCCTACGTCAGCTCGGCCTCGCAGCTGCTCACGACCGAGCAGCTGGAGGAGCTCCTGGTGACGTCCCGGCGCAACAACGAAGCGCGCGGGTTGACCGGCGCGCTGCTCTACCAGGACGGGAACTTCATCCAGGTCCTCGAGGGCGAGCAGAGCGTGGTCGAGGACCTCTACAACCGCATCGCCATCGACCCCCGGCATCGCCAGGTCATCGTCCTGGTTCGGGGCACCACCGCCGAACGGCAGTTCGGCGAGTGGTCGATGGCCTACTCCGACCTGAGCGGCAGTCTCAGCGCCCTGGCGGAGGAGTCCCGCCTGCTCCACGCGGACGGGGACTCCGACGGCGCGGATGGCGCCGGTGTGGGCCGTCGGCTCCTGCTCTCGTTCCGGCGCACTCTCGACAACCGGTCGCGCTGAGGGCTGAAGAACTGCCCCGCCGGTCAGCGCACGTCGCGTCCGTGGGCGGCCAGGGCCAGACCGGTGAACGAGACCGCGAGCACCAGCGGGAAGCCGAGGAAGCTGTCCCCCACCTGCTCGGCGACGGCGAGGTCGAGGTCGGCGCGTCCGCCCAGCAGGGCGACCTGGGCCGCAGAGGTCACGCCGACCAGGCTGCTGGCCAGTCCCAGCAGCACCCGGCTGGGTTGCGGGAAGCCGGCCGAGTCGTCCCTGGCGTAGCCCAGGTCGGTCAGCAGCCGCCACAGCAGACCCGCCAGCAGGGCCGCACTGACGCCGGTCAGCGACACCAGCGCGACCACGGGCTCGGTCAGCCAGGACCGGTACGGGTAGACCAGGGTCACCAGCAGCACCCCGGACAGGGCCACCTGGGCCTCCAGCGTCAGCCGGCGACGGAGTGCCAGCCAGCCGAGCAGCAGCACCGTGGCCGCCGTCACCGCGGTCAGGATGTCCTCGGTCCGGGTGACGACGTGGAGGTAGTCCAGCATCGACGCCGTGCCGAAGAACAGGGCGAACGTGATCAGCAGGACGGGCGCGAGGCGGCGGCCCCGGCCGGCCTGGACCAGGGCGGCGACCAGCGCGAGCAGGCTGCTCAGCACGGCCGACGCCAGGGTGATCCAGGTGCCGCCGAAGTCGAGGACCTGTCGGGCCAGCGCGACCTGTCCGCAGGCGCGGACCACGACCGAGGCCAGCAGCTGCCCGCTGATGCCCAGGCCGACGACCAGGGCCAGCACCCACCCGTAGCGCGACCACACCTCCAGCAGCTCCTCAGGATCCGGGCGGCGGGCCGCGTCCCCCCGCGGCACCCGGTCAGCGATGGCGGTCACCCCGGCGCAGGCCCCCAGCACCAGCACGGCGACGACCAGGCCGACGAGCAGCTCGCGGACCTGGACGGGGTCACCCGGGTCGCGCAGCCGCCGTCCCTCCTGGACCACCCGGGCGAGGGCGAGCAGGACGAGCACCGACCCGCTCCAACGGGCGGTGCGGCGCGTGCGGTGCCGGTCGACCCGCTGCCAGACCCCGGTGGCGGTCCAGGTGGCGGCCGCTGTGGTGATCTCGATGAGTGCGGCCCCGGCCAGCACGGCGACCGGGACGGCCAGCGCCCACAGCGGTGCGGTGACGCGGCTGAGCTGGCTGAGCTGGATGTCCGGCGTGCCGGCTCGCAGGGAGGCCAGTCCCCAGGTCTGGAACACCACCAGCGCGTGCCCGATCACGACGAGGCTGACCACCAGCTCGCCCCAGTGGAACGGCGAGCGCCAGCGCAGCCCGACCAGCAGCGGCAGCACCGCGGTCAGGCCGATGATCACCGCGTCGGCGGGGGCGAGGTCGTCCCACTCCACCGGGTAGAGCAGGACGGCCATCGTGATCCCGGTGACGGCGATCCGCGCCGGCACCCACAGGTGCAGGCCGGCGGTGAACAGGCAGCTGAGGGCCAGGATCGTGCCCAACAGCAGCAGGGGCAGCCCCCAGCTGGGCAAGCTCTCGTCCGGCGGGGAGAAAAGCAGCCGGTCAGACCGTCGGAACGCCCCGGCGAAGACGGCCGAGAGCATCAGCAGCACGTACAGAACGACCACGACGGTCGCGACCACCCGCAGCCCGGGCGGCCAGCCCGAGCTGCGCAACCGACCCGTGCGGACCGGGTCGACGAGGGTCTTGACCAGCACGAAGCGGACGAGCCGGACGAGCGGCGCCAGCCGTCGGACGGGGTGGCGGCGCAGGCCAGCGCTGACCGCCGGGGTGGTGTCGGTCGTCGAGGTGCTCACGAGGGACCGACCGACTCGACCTGCAACGTCGCGTCGTCCGCGGCGTAGGACGTCACCCAGACCCGGCCCAGACCGCAGCCGGCGACGCGGACGTCAGTGGCCGGAGCCCGCAGCGGCCATCGGTCCCGGACCGTACCGGCGTCGTCGAGCGCCACCAGGTCGGTCCCGCTGAAGGCGAACGCCGTGGCCGAGTCGGGTCCGGCCGCGGTGCAGTCGGTGGCCGCCGCGCTGGTTCCCGGCAGACTCCAGAGGACGTCCCCGGAGGTGGTCGATCTGGCCTGCAGGGCGTCGCCGACCTCGACCCACACCTGACCGGACGCGGCGACCACCCCACTCAGCCCGAACCCGACCGGTCGCTCCCAGCGGCGGCGCCCGGTCGCCGGGTCGTAGGCCAGCAGGGAGCCGTTGGTGCCCAGCACGACCGCGCCGGACCCGACGACCAGCCCGGTGACGTAGACCGACGGGGCGTCGAACTGCCAGCGCCGGCGGCCTGTCCCGAGGTCCCAGGCGGTGAGGGTGGGACCAGCATCGACCGCCACCAGCACCGAGCCGTCGGCGGCCAGGGCCTGGTGGACGCCGTGCGCCAGCTGGTCACGCCACAGCCGGACGCCGCTGCGCAGGTCGAACACGGCCACCTCGCCGCTCACGGTGCCGACCGCGACCCGGTCCCGACCGGCGACGACGGGGGCGACGACGGCCACGTCGTCCAGAGCGACGCTCCACCGGAAGCTGCCCCCGGCCCCGTAGGCCGTCAGCCGGCGATCGGTCGTGGTGACCAGTACCAGCGAGCCGATGCTCGTCACGGCCACCACCGCCCCGCCCGGGCGCGCCCACCAGTGCGCCCACAGGTTTCCGGGACCGAGCGGGGTGAGACCGCTCAGGTCGCCGGCTCCGTACGGGGCGTAGCTGATCTCCCCGTTGGCGGCGACCACGGGCCGGGTTCCGGTGAACACGGTGGCCGTGTCACCGCCGAAGGTGGCGTCACCGGCGAGGAGCTTCTCAGGACGCACCGTCCACCGGTCCAGCCCGCTCAGGTCGAGCGCCGGCTGCCGCAGGTCCAGGTCCGTCACGGCCGGGCTGCTGCCGGCCGGAGCCACCACGTAGGCCTCGCCCCGGAAGCTGCCCCGGCTGTCGACCACGCCGAGTCCCGGGCACCACAGATTGGTCTCGTTCCAGGCCTCCGGCATCTTCCCACCCGTCAGCGAGGTGGTCGACTCGACCTGCAGGCACCCCTGCGAGGCTCGGCCCGGGTCGCTCGGGGCGACGGCTCGCGAGGTGTTGCGGTAGGTCAGCTGCCGGGTCACCGGCCGGGCCACCGCAGAGCCCGCGCTCGACCAGGTACGGCCGACCGCCACGTCCGCCGGCAGCTCGAGGAAGCGCTGGAAGCTGATGCCGAGGTCCTCCCAGTCCTGCACCTTCAGCCAGACGCCGTCGGTCCCGACCGAGCGGATCCGGTACCGGCTCGGCGAGTCGACCCCCGCGGGGACGAGCGCCTCACGCCACCAGGACGCGGCCGCCAGGCCCTCGGCCGGCGGGTCCAGGGAGGTGAAGGCCGCCGGCGACATGGCCGAGGTGATGACGCTGCCCGAGAAGCGCGCCGACTCCTCCATCGCGGGAGTCGTCCGGCCCTGCTGGGTCACCTCGACCGACTGCCGAGTGGCATCGGCCGGCAGGAACGAGGCGGCCGTCGACCGCACCGGCTCAGCGGCCTGCAGGGGACGGTGGACCGCGGCGCCGAACCAGACCAGGAGCGCGGGCACGACGAACGCCACCACCCACGATGTGCGGCGGGGTACGGCAGCGCCGGAGCTGACCACGTCCGACCTCCTCGCGGCTCGCCGAAACGGTACCGGCAGCAGGGGTTCGCGGCGGGTCTTTCGGCTCGTTTGCGGCGAGGAAGTCGAGCGTCGGACACGGGTCAGGGGTGGGCGATACTGGGTTCGAACCAGTGACCTCTTCGGTGTGAACGAAGCGCGCTACCACTGCGCCAATCGCCCCTGCGGCCCCTCGCGGGGCGTCGACAACCTTAGCCCACGGCGTCCCGTGCTGCCGAATTCATCCGGGCCGGCGGCCGCTACGGGTCCTGGTCGGCTCCGGAGCGCTCGGCGAAGGTGGCCGCGACCTGGTCGGTCACGGGGTGGGCACCGAAGCTCACGTCGTCCCAGGCCATGACCCCCTGGATGTCGCGCAGCGAACTGGTCAGGAAGACCTCGTCCGCGGCCTGGGCCTCGGCCAGGGTGAGGTTGCGCTCCTCGACGGGCCACCACTCCATCAGGAGCTCGCGCGTGATCCCCGCCAGCGCGCCCGCGCTCAGCGGCGGGGTGACCACCGTGCCGCCCTGGACGACGAACAGGTTCGAGCCGGTCCCCTCGCAGACGTGGCCGGCGGTGTTCAGCAGCAGCCCCTCGCTGCCGCCCCGGGCCACGGCGTCGGCGAGGACCCGGACGTTCTCGGCGTAGGACGTCGACTTCACTCCCGCGAGGGCGCCGTGCTCGTTGCGGGTCCACGGGGCGGTGACCACGGTGGTCCTCGGGTTCGCCGGCTGGCTGCGGTCGAGCGCGACCACCAGGGTCTGCGGCCCGTACGCGGCGCCGGAGCCTAGCGGCCCGCGACCTGCGGTGTAGGTGATCCGGAGCTTGCCGAGCTCGACGCGTCGGCCGTCCAGCAGCTCGTCGATCGCCGCCCGGATGACCTGGTGGTCGGCTGCCGGGAGACCCATCGCGGCGCACGACCGGTCCAGCCGCGCCAGGTGTCGCCGGGTGGCGAACGCCCCGGCGGGAGTGACCTTGAGCGCCTCGAAGACGCCGTCCCCGACGACCAGGCCGTGGTCGGTGACCGCGACCCGCGCCTCCTCCGGATCGGCGAAGAGCCGCCCGTTGGCCCAGACCCGCAGCCCCGTGGTCTGGGACGGACGGTCAGACGTGGCAAGCGGCATCTGGCCAGGGTAGTGTCCGCGAGCCGGGACCCGCGGGAGCCGATCCGTTTGGACTCCCGCGACGGCCTCGGCTAGTGTTTCTCCTCGCACCGGGGGATGAGGTTCTCAAGCCCGGGGCATGCGGACGTGGCGCAGTGGTAGCGCATCACCTTGCCAAGGTGAGGGTCGCGGGTTCGAATCCCGTCGTCCGCTCGGAG